>NZ_JBIAVA010000014.1:0-201111 GCF_042893535.1 Streptomyces sp. NPDC001599 | reverse complement strand
ACATCACCCAACTCGAACAACCCCGACCGCCCCAGCCAATACGCATGCTGCACATCCGTCAGCCCGAACGGCTCACCCCACCCCGCCACATCGGGACGCAGGGTCAGCTCCCTCTCGGTCTCGGCGAGAGGTGCCTCGGAGGCGGAGACGAGGGCGTGGTCGACGGCCTCGGCGAGGGCGCGGAGACTGGGCATGGCGACGAGTTCGGTGAGCGGGACGGACACGTTCAGCTCGGCCTCGATCGTGATCTGCAGTTCGGTGGCCTGGAGGGATTCCAGGAACACGGAGGTGTCGAGGTCGGCGGGTGCCTCCCGGCCGGTGATCCGGCGGTGGCAGTCCCGCAGGTAGTCGCTGATGTCCCGCATCCGGTCTGCCGGTGAGAGGGCGAGCAGGGTGCCGCGGTCGAGGGAGCGCGTGCCGGCGTTGCCGTTGCTGGTCGGGTGCACTGGGTCCTCCGGATGACGATGCGGGACGGGGCCCGGGCCACCCGCCGGCCGCGAGCGGAGCGCCGCCTGCGGCTGCGGGCTCGCGGGCATGCGAGTCCCGGCCAGGCTCACGCGCCGACGAGGACTCCGACAGCCCTGAAGGGCTGGCGGGAAGGGCGGGCGGCCGGGGACGCGTACCGTGCTCTTTCGAGGGGGCCAAGGGCAGGGCTCTTCGGACACGTCGTGCTGGGGTGGGCGGGCCGCGTCCGACGGGGGACGGTGCTGGGGATTTCCCGACCGTCGAAGGAGCGACTGTGGAAGGCCCGTCTCGCTCAACCAACCGGCAAGTGCGGCGCACCCTGCTGCGCCTGGTGCCGATTCTGGCCGTGCTCATCGCGGCCGGAGCGTTCATCGTCGCGAACCGCACCCAGGCCATCACGCCCGAGGGAACACCCGTGACGCTCACCGAGGCGCTCAAGAAGTACCGCGATCACCCTTCGGCTCTCCGGGACGACCTGGGGCAGATCTCGCACCCGGTGTCGCCCAGCAAGGAGATCAAGGGGTTCAGCAAACCGAAGGCCGGCGTCTACACCTACCGGACCGACGGCGCGGACTCGATCATCTACGACGGCGACAAGTACGAGCGTCCCTTCCCCAAGGAGACCTACGCCCGGGTCCTGCACGCCTCCGGTTGTGTGTGGGAGCTGTACTTCACCCCGATCGAGGAACACACCGACGCCCACCGGCAGTGCAGCGGTCAGGGCGAGTACCTGTGTCTCGCCCACATGCAGAAGGTGAGCTTCGCGGGCATCGAGGGCGACGAGGCCCACAAGTGCAATCCGGCCATGGTCCAGGTGGGCGGGGACGCGGTGCGGGCCGGAGGGAAGGAGGAGACCATCTGCGTCGCGCACGGCAACAGGGCCGCCATCAAGATCAAATACATCGGCGACGAGACCGTCACGGTGGGGGGCGAGGTCCGGCCGGCCCACCATGTACGGATCGACAGCTACGTGAGGGGCGACGGTCTCGACGGTGACGCCGTGGCGGACGTCTGGTTCGACAAGGCGGACGGCCTGTACCTGAAGGTCGTCAGGTCGGCGGACGTGAACGTGGACCGCGGCGGCGGCAACAAGGGCACCTACCGCATCGAGGCGTCGTACTCCCTGGAGTCCCGGACACCCAAGGTCTGATTCCCCGCGCACGCCGCGGCGGGGGCCCCCCCCGGGGGGGGGGGGGCCCCCCCCGGGGGGGGGGCGGGGGGGCCCCGGGGGGGGGGGGGGGCGCCGGCCCCCCCTCACCCCCGCGGGGGCCCCCCCCCGCCCCCCCCGGGGGGGCCCCCCCCGGGGGGGGGGGCCCCCCCGCCGCGGCGTGCGCGCGGTGGTCACCGTGCCGGAGCGGCGGCCTCCTCGCGCACCGTCCGCAGTACGGGCTCGGGGTTGTCCGCGACGAAGAAGTGGCCGCCGGACACGGTGTGCTGGGCGAAGCTGCCCGTGGTGTGCAGCCGCCAGGGGGCGCACTGGTCGGCGGGTGCCCGGTCGTCGTCGGTACCGGCGAGGGCCACGATCCGGCAGTCCAGGGGGCGTCCGGGGATGTACCGGTAGTTCTCGGAAGCGCGGAACTCCGCCCGCAGGCCGGGTTCGGCCGCCTCGCGCAGCGCGGCGTGGTCGAGGAGTTCCGGCGCGGTCCCGCCGAGCGCGCACACCTCCGCCCAGAACTCGGGCGTGGGCAGCTCGGCCAGCTTTCGTCCCGGCGACGGCAGATGGGGCGCCACGTGGCCCGTGGCGAACAGCACCGCCGGGCCCGGGCCGCCGCGGGCTCGCAGGGACCGGGCTGTTTCGAAGGCGATCAGCGCGCCGAGGCTGTGGCCGAGGAACGCGTAGGGGCGGCGCTCGGCCGCCAGGTGGTCGGCGCACGCCTCGGCCAGGGCGGCCACCGAGTCCGGCGTCGTGGCCGCCCGCCCGGGAAGGCGGGCGCCGCGGCCGAGGACCCGCACCTCCACCGGGGCGAGCCGGTCGCCCCACGAACGGTACGGCGAGTCGGCACCGCCGGCATGTGGGAAGCAGTACAACAGCATGACGGAGTACTCCTCTGCGGACGGAGGGGGCGGCGGCCTGGCTCAGTCGCCCACCAGACGGGTGAAGGACGGGACGACGAAGATCTGGGTCACGACGGTGAGTCCGACGAGCACCGCCACGGCCTTCAGCAGCGCCTCGGTGACGGTGCCGCTCTCCGGGCCCGTCATCAGGGCGCGGATGCCCTCGATGACGTAGGTGAACGGATTCCATGTGGTGAGCGTGGCCAGCCATGACTGCAGGAGGTACGGCGGGGCCGCCGCGGGGCTGGCGAAGAGCAGCAGCACCGACAGCGGCGCCATGGCCAGCGGCGCCTGCGGATTGCGCGTGCGCAGCGCGACGACGTAGAAGATCCCGCCGTAGGCGACCGACCAGAGGGAGGAGAGCAGAAGGAGCAGGACGACGCCCGTCGCACCCGTGTCGACGCGGGCACCGAGCAGCACGCTGACGCCGAGGACCACGAGGCCGGCGGGCACCACCCGGATGGCGTCGAACAGCAGCCTGGACAGCAGCAGGGCCGAGGGGCGCACGGGCTGGAGCCGCAGCCGGTCGAGGAAGCCGCTCTGCGCGTCGAGGACCAGAGCGGTGGCCGAGTAGCCGGAGCCCATCATGCCGGTGAACAGCAGCAGGCCGGGCGCCATGTAGGCGGCGTAGGGGGTGACGGGGAAGCCCGGGATGAAGGCCATGCGCTCGTAGCTGGACGCCACGAGGGTGATGAGGAACAGCGGGAAGAGGACGGGGAAGACGAAGGCGATCACGGGGCTGCGCAGGCCCTCGCGGAGATTGCGGTTGAGCAGGGCGAGGGTGCCGGAGAACGCGGTCATCAGATGCCTCCCCGGCCGGTGCCGACGGTCCTGGCGAGGGCGGCCGCGCCGACGTTGGCGTCGTTGCCCTTGCCGCGTTCCAGGCCTTCGCCGGTCAGGCGGATGAAGACCTCCTCGATGGTCGGGTCGGTGACGGTGACTCCGGACAGCGGGACGCCGCCGTCGGCGAGGCGCTTGAGCAGGGACGGCAGGACGTCGTCACCGGCCGGCAGGTCGACGCGGAGGACTCCGTCGTCCAGCCGGACGGCCGCGTCGCCGACGGCGGAGGCGGCCAGTTCGCGGGCTTCGGGGGCGACGGGCAGGGTGAGGACCTTGCCGCCGATGCCCTTCTTGAGGTCCTGCGGGGTGTCGATCACGGCGACCGCCCCCTTGTCGAGAATGGCGATGCGGTCGCACAACTCGTCGGCCTCGTCGAGGTACTGGGTGGTCAGGAAGACGGTGCCGCCGTCGCGCCGGTAGCCGCGGACGAAGTCCCACAGGGCCCGACGGCTCTGCGGGTCGAGGCCCGTGGTCGGTTCGTCCAGAAAGAGCAGCTGCGGAGCGTGCAGCAGGGCGAGGGTCGCGTCGAGCCGGCGCCGCATGCCCACCGTGTAGGTGGCCACCAGCCGGTCGGCCACCTCGGTGAGACCGAAGCCGGTGAGCAGTTCTCCGATGCGTGCGGTGCGCCTGGCGGAGCCCATCCGGCGCAGGGAGCCGATCAGCTCCAGGTGCTCACGGCCGGTCATGAGGGGGTCGAGCGCGGCTTGCTGGAGCGAGAGGCCGATGCGGTCGCGCACCTTGGACCGGTGCTTGTCGACATCGAGTCCCAGGACCCTGGCCCGGCCGGATGTCGCGCGCGTGAGCGTGGTCAGGATACGGACGGTGGTCGTCTTGCCCGCTCCGTTGCGGCCGAGGAAGCCGAACACCTCTCCCTCGGCCACCTCGAAGTCGACCCCGTCCACTGCCACCGTGCCGTCGTCGAACGCCTTGTGGAGGCCCTGGGCCTCGATGATGGACATGCCGTTCAGCGTCTTGCCTCGGTCCGGCCCTGAACAGCGCTGTTTCGGAGCGTCGTTCGTGCGCCGCGCGCAGTCCGTCCTAGGTGGCCGATCGGGCCCGTCGAGCGTGCTGTGACTCGGGCGTCCGGTTGGATCTGGGATCGGCTTCCGGACCCGGGTACAACGGTGGCTCCGAACCGTATTGAGGGGATGCCGTGAGTGTCTTTCCCAGCGCAGACTGGCTGAACTCGTATGTCGGACTGATCAATTCCTCGGAGGAGTTCGAGGAGGCGGCGCGCACGTTCCAGGCCGAGATCGCCTTCGTCTTCGAGGCGGAGGAGGAGCGAGGACTGCTGACCGACGTCTGGTGCCACACGGAGTTCGGTGAGGGCAGGTGCAAGTCCGCCACCTACGACGTGGGCCGGGAGGGGGCGGGCGACACGACGTTCGTGATCAGAGCGCCGTACTCCGTGTGGAAGAGCGTCATCGAGGGCGAGACGGACCCCATCGAGGGGATGCTGGACGGCGACCTGATGGTGACGGGGCATCTGCCCACGCTGCTGAAGTACGTGCGGGCGACCGACGAACTGGTGTCACTGGCCGCCCAGGTCTCCAGCAGCTTCGTCGACGACGTGCCGGTCGACGACGTGCGGTGAGGCGCGCGGGCCCCGGCCCGTTCGTGGATGAAGCCGCCCTGCCGGGTCTGCCCACCGGCGGGGCGGCTTCCGCCTGTGGCGGGAGTCAGCGGGCGGTGGCCACCACGTCGAGTTGGCCGGCGAGGTACCGGTCGCGGCAGGCGCCGCGCCGCTTCTTGCCCGAGGAGGTCTTCGGCAGGGTGGTGGGGCGGACGAGCACGACTTCGGCCGGGGCATGCTGGGCCGCCGTCCGCAGCCGCTCGAACAGGTCGTGGGCGAGTCGGTCCTGGCTCGCGGTGCCGCCGGTGCCCTCGGCGACGACGACCATGCGCTCCTGGTCGGGCAGGGAGAACGCGATGACGTTGCCGCCGCGCACCCCAGGGACCGCCTCGGCCGTGATCTCGTAGTCCTCGGGGTAGAGGTTGCGTCCCCCCACGATGATCATGTCTTTGACCCGGCCGCAGATGTACAGCTCGCCCTCGTGGAGAAAGCCGAGGTCCCCGGTGTCCATGTGGTCGCCGACGAGCCGCCCCAGGCCGTCGAGGGGTGCGTCGGGCCCGGTCCAGTAGCCGTCGGTCACGCCGGGGCCGCTCACGCGTACTTCGCCGACCTGTCCGTCGGGGAGCCGGTCGCCGCCCGGGCCGTGCACCGTGACGGCGGTTCCCGGCAGCGGGCTCCCGCAGGAGACCAGCGGGCGGGCAGGCAGTTCGTGACCGCCGGTCTGACGGGGCGCCAGGCCGGGGTCGAGCACGCGGACCGCCGCGGTGGCGGACGCCGCGGTCACGACCAGTGTGGTCTCGGCCATGCCGTAGGTGGGGCAGAGCGCCTCGGCGGGCATCCCGCTCTTGCCCAGCAGGCGCACGGTCTCCTCCACCGTGTCGGCGGTGACCGGTTCGGCGCCGTTGATGGCCACCCGCAGCCGGGACAGATCGAGGGCCGCGGGGCGCAGCTGCTGGGCGCGCACGGCGAGCCGGTAGGCCGAGTTGGGGGCGGCGGTGATCTCGGCGCGGTACGCGGCGACCGTCTCCAGCCAGCTCGACGGCCGGCCGAGGAAGGTCTCGGTGGGCAGCACGACGGTGTGCACGCCGTGCGCGAGGAGGCCGACCACCGAGACGATGCCCATGTCGTGGTAGAAGGGCAGCCAGCTCACGTAGGTGTGCCCGGGGCGCATCCCCAGCCCGGCCATGCACGCGCGGACGTTTCCGACCAGCTGCCCCTGGCGTACCGGGACGGCCTTGGACGAACCGGTGGTTCCCGAGGTGAACTGGAGGAGGCCGAGGGCACGGCCGTCGGGCATCGGGGGCTCGGGGCCCTGCGGTCCGGAGAGCGTGGCGTCGAGCGCCAGTACCCGGCAGCCGGCCGGCACCCGGGTGCTCAACCGGTCCGGCCGGTCCGTGAGGACGAGGTGGGCACCGGAGACGACGACGCGCTGGGCGAGCAGTCCTCCGGAGGAGCCCGCTGGCTCCGGCCGTTCGTGCGGCAGCACCACGGGCACGGCGCCGAGCCGCCACAGTCCGAAGAGGTTCAGCAGGAGCGCCGGCGAGGTGGGCGCGAGCACGCAGACGCGGTCGCCGGGGCGGACGCCCGTGTGGTGCAGCCTGGCGGCGACGGCGGTGGAGAGGTCGTCGAGTTCGGTCAGGGTGAGGCGGGTCGGCCGCATGGACCGGTCGAGCACGGTGAGCGAGCCTCCGCGGCGCGCCGAGCGGCGCAGCAGGTCGGGTATCGACTGCGGTTCGGTTCCTGGCACTTCGGCGGTCATGGGGCGGGGCCTCTCGGTAGCGGGGAGCACCGGGCGCTGCCCCACGCTATGCGGACGGCCGCCGGCCCGCGTCGGTCCTTGGGAGACGCCGTCCGAGGGTGCCTGATCGGTCAGGGTCGGCGGTGTCGCGGGTGTGACCGGGGCAAGAGAAGTGGCGTGTTTCACTCCGTTGCTCCGGGCCCGGGCGTGAACTACTGTCGACCCGATCTACTAGCCCGGCATAGTAGCCACACGTGAATCGTGACCCGTGAACCGTGCACGGTCGTCCGCGGTACACCGGCAGTGCTCCGGCCGCGACCGGACATGACCGGCGCCGTGGCGACGTGGCGGTCCGCTCCGACGACAGCTTTCCGCGCGACTCCGCCCAGCGGAACAACCTTCTGCCTCATCCCCCCAGGAGAAGACGTCGTGACCGAGACAGGCCGCACCAGCGCACTCGAGTACGCACCCCCCGCCCAGGACGGACTGGACATCGCGCTCTTCGTGCCGAACGAAGTGGCGAGGTTCGGACTGCGCACGATGCTGGACTCGCTCAGGGTCAGGCACCTGATCGAGGCCGACTCGTTCGAAGAACTCGTGGAGCACCTGCAACGGACCGCCGTAAACGTGCTGATCATGTCCTGTCCAGGGCATGACATGGCCCAGCAGGAAGAGCCACTCCGTCAACTCGCCGCGATGCACGTCAAGGTGCTGTTCCTGCTGGAGAGCGCGTCCCAGCACACGATCGTCCGCGCCGCCTCGCTGCCCGTCGACGGGTTCCTCGTGCAGTCGGAGCTGACCCGCAACGCCCTGGCCGACGCGCTGCGCCGGATCAGCGACGGCGAACTGTCCATGCCCTCGACGCTCGCCCGCGAGCTGCTGTCCCAGGTGCGCGAACGCAACGGCACCAAGGCTCCGCGTCCGGTGTCCCTGACGCCCCGGGAGCAGCAGGTGCTCTCGCTGGTCGGGGACGGGCTGAGCAACAAACAGATAGCCCGCCGGCTCAGTATCTCGGAGCACGGCGCCAAACGGCACGTGGCCAACGTACTGGCGAAGCTCAACAGCCCCAACCGGACGCTGGCCGTGGTGACCGCGCTCAAGGAGGGCCTGCTTCCCGCGCAGGCCTGATCCCCCTCAGGCCCGGGACGCGCCGTGCTTCCCGGCCGGGCGCCAGGACCGCAGCCGCAGGCTGTTGCCGACGACCAGCAGCGAACTCGCGGACATGGCCACGGCGGCGAGCATCGGGTTGAGCATGCCGGCGGCCGCGATCGGGATGAGGAGAACGTTGTACGTGAACGCCCAGGTCAGGTTGGAGCCAATGGTCCACATGGCTCGCCTGGCCAGCTCCAGGGCGTCGGCCACCGCCGTCGCGTCGGTGCGCATCAGCGTCACCGCGGCGGCCCCGATGGCCACGTCCGTTCCCGTGCCCATGGCGAGGCCGAGCTCACAACCGGCCAGTGCCGCCGCGTCGTTGACCCCGTCCCCCACCACCGCGGGAACCCGCCCGGATGCCTGCAGCTCCGCCACGACCTCCGCCTTCTCCTCCGGAGAAGCGGAGTGCCGCACCCGGTCGATGCCCAGCTCCCGTGCGACCGCGGAGGCGGCACCGGGTCCGTCCCCGGTCAGCAGCATGACCTCGACGCCCAGGGCGTGCAGCCGCACCACCAGTTCCCGTCCGCCCGGCCGCACGGTGTCCCCGAGCGTGAGCACGGCCACGCCCGCGCCGTCGACCTCCACCAGGACGGCCGTACGTCCCGCGGCGTCGGCCCTGTCGCCGGCCTCCCGCAGGACCGGGGGCAGGAGCGCGTCCCGGGGGATCCGCCGAAGACACAGGGCGTGACCCTCCACGGTCCCGCGCACACCGCTCCCGGTCATCGCGGCGAACCCGGAGACGGCACCCGGGGCACGGCCCGCCGGGGGCGCGGCCGCGGCGACGGCACGGCCGACGGGGTGCTCGGACAACTGCTCGACGGCGGCGGCGAGCCGCAGGACGCCGGCGGCGGACCACCCCTCGACGGTCACCGTGTCCAGAAGCCGGATGTCACCCGTGGTGAGCGTTCCGGTCTTGTCCAGCACCACCGTGTCGACGGTCCGCAGCCGTTCCAGCACCTCGGGGCCCTTCAGCAGCACCCCGAACTGCGCTCCGCGTCCCGTGGCCGCGAGCAGCGCGGTGGGCGTGGCCAGTCCCAGCGCACAGGGACAGGCCACCACCAGCACCGCGACGCCGGTGGTGACGGCGCCCTGCGCCCCGGCACCCGCGCCCAGCCAGAACCCCACGACGGACGCCGAGACCGCCAGCACCAGGGGGACGAACACTCCCGCGACGCGGTCGGCGAGCCGCTGCACCCTGGCTTTGCCCGCCTGTGTCTCCCAGACCAGCCGGGTGATGCGCGCGAGCCGGGTGTCGGCGCCCACATCCGTCGCCCGTACGACGAGGGTCCCGCCGGTGCCGAGGGTTCCTCCGGTGACCCGGTCGCCCGGCCCGGCCTCCATCGGCGCGCTCTCGCCGGTCAGCAGGGACAGATCGAGCGCGGCTCCGCCGGAGACGACCACGCCGTCGGCGGCCACCCGTTCCCCCGGCCGGACCAGGAACAGCCGGCCCGGCACCAACTGGTCGGCGGGAATGCGTCGTTCGACCGGCGGCCCGTCGGGCGGGCCGTCGTCCAGGACCGTCACGTCCTTGACCACGAGCTCGGCGAGCGCGTGCAGCGCCGAGCCCGTCCTGCGCCGCACCCGGCCCTCCATCAGCCTTCCGCACAGCACGAACAAGGGGATGCCGACGGTCGCCTCCAGATAGACGTGGTCGTGCGCCCCGTCCGTGGCGAACGAGAAGGGCATGACCATCCCCGGAGTGCCGGCGGTGCCCAGGAACAGCGCGTAGCACGACCACAGGTAGGAGGCCACGACTCCCAGGCTGACGAGCGTGTCCATGGTGGCGGTCGCGTGCCGCAGGGCCCGCAGCGCCCGGCGGTGGAAGACGTCGGCTCCCCACAGGGCGACAGGCGTGGTCAGCAGGAAGCAGATCCACTGCCAGTTGCGGAACTGGAGCGCCGGAATCATGGACACGAGCAACACGGGCACGGCGAGGACGGCGATCAGGGCGACCTTGACGCAGTCCTCGTCGTGGCAGCCGGACGCGTCGGGCTCGGTGGGGGTGTCCTCGGGCGTGAGGGGTTCGGCCGTGTATCCGGCGCGCCGCACGGCCGCCGTGAGGTCCTCCACGGGCACGCGGGCGGGATGGATCACGCGGGCACGGCCGGTGGCGAGGTTGACGCCGCAGGTGACCCCCTCCAGCCGGTGCAGGCGCTTCTCGACCCGGGCCACGCAGGCGGCGCAGGTCATGCCGCCGACCACGAGGTCGGTCGTGGTCAGGGAGTCGGCGTCCCCGTCGACCGGTGCGTCGTGGCCGGTGGGCGAGGGTGTCGCCGGGAACGCCCCGGGCCCGGGGGTCATCCGGCGTGCCCGCCGTGGGAGGGGTCGTCACTGGGATAGTGCCACCCCGGGCGGGACTCGGGCGCCACGGGCCCGACGGCCTGCCCCACCCCGTAGAACAGGCCCCCCAGCACTCCGAGGACCAGCACGAACCCGACCGTTTTGCCGTGGCCGGCCAAAGGACGTCGCCGCAGTTCTGCATTCATGGTCAGCTAGTCGGATCGGCACGGCGGACGGTTCCCGCGCGGGACGGCCTTTTCCCGCTCCTCCCGGCGCAGCCGCGGTCACGGCTCAGTGGTCACTGCTCAGTGGTCAGTGGTCGGTGCTCAGTGGTCAGTGCTCAGTGGTCCACGGGGCGGGCGCCGCGCCCTCGGCCGGTGCGCAGGCGGGATCCTCGTCCTCGCGCGCGAGCTGCTGCACCAGTCCGCGGAAGCCGGGGCACTGGGTGAAGTCCTCCGCCCGGCAGTCCAGGGCGTGCTCGATCAGCGTCCGTGACGCCACGATCTCCTTGATCCGTCTCTCCAGCTCGGCATGCTGCCTGCGCAGCAGCGACCGTCGCTCGTCCGGGCTGGGGGCGTCCAGTACGGCGCGCAGCTGCTCCAGGCTGAATCCGGCGGCCTTGCCCCGCACGATCATCGCGACCCGCGCGATGTGACGCGAGGTGTAGCGGCGGCGGCCGTTGACCCGCTCCGCGGGCGGCAGCAGGCCCGTGGCGTCCCAGTGCCGCAGGACGTGCGCGCGCAGCCCGAACCGCTGGGCCAGCTCGCCGATGGTCATGGACTGCTCGTCCGCGCTTGACTTCATGTTGACATTAACTTGCAGAGTTGGGTTCAGGTCAAGCGGACCGAGAGGCCTCGGGACGAGTACGGAGCGAAAGGACGGAATCGAGCATGCTGGACACGATCATCATCGGCGGCGGCCCCGCCGGAACGTCCGCGGCGCTGACCCTGGGACGGGCCCACCGCACGGTGCTGCTCGCCGACAGCGGCCAGGGGCGCAACGCTCCCGCGGAGGCCGTGCACAACTTCATCACCCATGACGGAACGCCGCCGGAGCGCCTGCGGGAGCAGGGCGCGGAGAACCTGAGCCACTACCCGACGGTCGAGCGGCGCGCGACCGAGGTCTCCTCGGTGCGCCGCGTGGGTGAGGACCACTTCGAGGTCGGCCTCGCGGACGGCGGCACGGCCGAGGCACGCCGGCTGCTGCTCGCCACCGGCCTGCGCGACGAGCTGCCCGACCTGCCCGGCACGGCCGAGCTGTGGGGCAGGTCGGCGTTCCACTGCCCGTACTGCCACGGATACGAGGCCAGCGGCTCCCGGATAGCGGTGCTCGGAGCCGGCCCGGAGCGGGTCCGCCTGGCCCTGCACCTGAGCCGTTTCACCGACACCATGGCCCTGTGCACCGGTGGCGAGCCGCTCGACCCCATGATGCAGATCGTCCTGGAGGCCAACCGCATCGCCGTCCACACCAAGGCGGCGGTCCGGCTGGAGGGCGAGGGCGACCGGCTGCACCGCATCGTCTTCGAGGACGGCACCTCCCTGGAGCGGGACGCCGTCTTCATCAAGACCACCCTGCGTCAGCGGGCACCCTTCGCCGAGCAGCTCGGCTGCGTCCTCTTCCCGGACGCCTGCGTCGAGGTCAACGAGTTCGGCCAGACCAGCGTCCCGGGCGTGTACGCCGCCGGCGACATGGCCCGCCGGGCCACCGTGCCGGTCCCGCTCGCCGCCGTCGTCGCGGCCGCCGCCAGCGGAACCGTGGCCGGCACGGTCATCGACCAGGACCTGGTGAGCGTCGACTTCAAACTTCCCAACCCGTTCGCGCCTGGGAGGGCCTGACCGGACATGTCCGAAAGCACCCCTACCCCCACCGGCGACCCGTCCGCCGGCCCGGCGGCGGACGTCGCTCCGGGCCCGGCGCACGGGAGCAACGTTCCCCTCGCGACGGCCGGTCTCGTCCTCGGCATCCTGCTGTCCGTACTGGACCAGACGGTCGTCGCCATCGCCCTGCCGGACATCACCGCGGACATCGGCGGAGCCGCTTCCTTCAGCTGGGTCGTCACGGCCTACGTCCTGGCCTCCACGGCGACCGGCACCCTCTACGGCAGGGTCAGCGACCGCTACGGCCGCCGCAACGTGTTCATCGCCGCCGTCGTCCTGTTCTGCGTGGCCTCGCTGCTCTGCGGGATGGCCCAGAGCATGCCGCAGCTGATCGCCGCCCGGGTGCTCCAGGGCATCGGAGCGGGCGCGCTCTTCGTCATCCCCACCGTCGCCCTGTCCGAGCTGTATCCGCAGCACCTGCGCGGCAAGGTGCAGGGCGCCACCGGCGCCGTCTTCGCACTGGCCAGTGTCGGCGGCCCGCTGGTCGGCGGAGTGGTCACCGACTCGTTCGGCTGGCGCTGGATCTTCTTCGTCAACATCCCGCTCGGCATCCTGTCCATCGCCCTGTGCGCCTACGCGCTGCGGCTGCCCCGGGCGGCCGCCCGGGACCGGGTGGACCTGGCGGGTTCGCTGCTGCTCATCGGCGCCGTGGTCAGCCTGCTCATGATCACCGAGTGGGGCGGACGCGAGTACGACTGGGCGTCGGGCCAGATCGCCGGGCTGACGGCGGCGTTCCTCGCGCTCGTCGCGCTGTTCGTGTGGTGGGAGGGCCGCGCCCGCAACCCGCTGCTGCCGCTGCGGCTGTTCACCAACCGCACCCTGCGCCTCACCCTGCCTGCCACGGCCGTCCTCGGGATGCTCCTGTACGGCTCCATCGTGTTCATGCCGACCTTCCTCCAGGCGGCGTACGACATGAGCGCCACCGAGGCGGGGCTGGCGCTCAACCCGTACTTCATCCCGTTCGTAGTGGTCTCCGCCGTCGCGGGCGGCAAGGCGGGCGCCAGCGGTCGCTTCAAGCCGTACCTGCTCACCGGGGCCGTGGTACTGGTCGTGTCCTTCCTGCTGCTGAGCCTGGTCGACGCGGACAGTCCGTACGTCCTGGTGGCGGCCGAGATGGCGGTGCTGGGCTGCGGATTCGGCCTGCTGATGCAGAACCTGGTCGTGGTCAGCCAGAACGCCGCGGCACCGCCGGACCTCGCCGCGACCACCGCCGCCAACCTGTCCATCCGCGGCCTGGGCATGGCCATCGGTGTCGCCCTCTTCGGCAGCCTGCTCGTCCGCGAGACCGGTGAGGGCCCGGTCACCCCCGAGGCCACCGCCACCGCGATCCCGGAGGTGTTCGTCTGGGGCGTGCCGGTCGCGGCCCTGCTGGTCCTCCTGATCATGCTGCTGCCCCGCCCCAAACCCGCCCGATCGGACCAGGAGCAGACCTCCGGGTCGGCCACCGTGCCGGGGCCCGGCACGGCCTGAACAAGCCATCCCCCTCCCCCCTGCCCCGGGGCGCGCACCGCGCGCCCCGGGGCTCCACCCCTGAACAGCGGGAGCGCCCCCCATGATGCGTACCGTCCTCGCCGCCGCCCACCGCTCACTGCACCGGATCGCCGAGCACCGGCACCCTTCCCCGCACCGGGGCACCGGTCCGGACCCGGGCGGGATGGGCATCAGCGGCGAGGCGTACGACCGGCTCTCCGGCAGGCTCCTGAGCGGCCTGTACCGGCACGCCGCCACGGAGACGTGCCGGGCCCCCCGGGCAGGGGTCGCTGTCGACATCGGCACCGGCCCGGGCAGACTGCTCCTGCGCGTCGCCCGCAGCCGCCCCGACCTCACCCTGCACGGCGTGGACATCTCGCCGTCGATGGTGCGCCGGGCCCGGCACAACGCCGAGCGGTACGGGCTCGGGAACCGCATCACCGTGCACCTCGCCGACGGCACGGGGCTGCCGCTGCCCGACGCGTGCGCCGACGTAGTGGTCTCGACCCTCAGCATGCATCACTGGTCCGACACGCACGCCACCGTCGCGGAGGCGGCCCGCGTGCTGCGTCCCGGCGGCCGGCTCGTGGTCTTCGACTTCCGCTCCGTGTCCGACGCGCCACTGCGGCAGGGTGTGGCGGCCCGCCCCGAGTTCCGCGGCCAGGAGGTGAGCCGTTCCCTCGTCACCGGAGCGCCCTGGCTGCCCTTCCCCCTCTTCGCCCGCCTGACCGTGCGGTCGGGGGTGCCGGGCGAAGGGGGCGACTGACGTGGCGGCGTGGCCGGAGTCTCCTACGGGGTTACCCCGAACTGCGCCACCGCCGAGTAGTCCATGACGTCCCAGTGCTCGGCGATCAGCCCGTCCTGCAACCGCAGCAGGTCCGCGGTGTGCAGCCGCACCTCCCGGCCGCTGGAGGCCTCGTGGCCCCGCCAGAGGCAGAAGACCGCGACCCGGTCGCCCTCGGCGACCACCTGCGTGATCTCCCCGGTCAGATCGGGGGCCAGGGCGAACAGCCCGGCGAAGAAGTCCTTCATACCCTGAAGGCCGGTCCCGGACTGCGCCGCGAAGGGGTTGTGCTGGATGTAGTCCTGCCGGTAGAAGTCGTCCGCGCGTTCCAGCCGGTGCTGCTGCATGATCTCCTCCCAGACCGTCAGCACCGTCCGTGTGTTGGCCCGCTCGGTTTCGCCCGCGTTCGGGTCGGGCTTGCCCGCGGGCTGCGTCTGGTCGCCGGCGGGCAGTCCGAACCGGGTCAGCCCGGACTGGTCGACGACGCTCCAGTGCTCGGCGATCTGCCCGTTCGTCACCCGGTACAGGTTCGCCGTCCGCAGGGACAACTCCTGGTCCGAGCCCGAGAGATGACCGGTCCAGTGCAGGAACACCATCACCCGGTCGTTCTGCGCCACCATGTGCTCGATGCGGACCTGGGCGTCGGAGAAGGCGATGAACATGGCCCCCACCCGGTTGCGCAGGGCGTCGACTCCCACCTCGCCCTCGCCCCCGTGGTTGAGGATGTCCGGCGCGTAGAACTCCGGCATGCGATCGAGGCGGTTCGCGTTGTACACCTCGGCGTACAACCGCTCGATGTGCCGCGCGCTCTCACTGCGCATGGTCTCGGTCATGTCGCCCTCCCGGCGCTTGCCCCTGCTGTGGGTCCCGTGGTGGACAGCCCGTCCCGCGCTCGAGTGCGGGCGCGGGCGCGGAAAATCCCATGCAGGTACTCTGTGGCCGCCCTCGCGCAGCCCGGCACCCTCCTTGGGCCCCCGCACGTGAGGTGCCCGAACGACCAGTACTGGGCTGCGGCAGCCCGGCCCCGGGCCAGGCAGGACTCCGGTCACGCTCCGGGGTGAAGGCCGCCCGGTCCGGCCCCGGGCAGGGCGTCGAGCTCGGGCGCCAGCAGTTCGGCGACCGTCTGGCGGCGGCGGATCAGGCGGGTCTCGGCGCCGTCGACCAGGACCTCGGGGATGAGCGGCCGGGAGTTGTAGGTGGACGACATGCTCGCGCCGTAGGCGCCGGCGTCGTGGAAGACCACCAGGTCGCCGACGTCGGTGCGGGGCAGCGGCACCGGTTCCACGTCCCCGCCCTCGACCTGGGTGAAGACGTCCCCCGACTCGCACAGCGGTCCGGCCAGGACGGTGTCGCGGGCGTCGGCGGCGCGCGGGGTGCCGTCGGCGTCGAGCACCGAGACGCGGTGGTTGCTGCCGTACATCGCGGGCCGCATCAGGTCGTTGAACCCGGCGTCGACCAGGACGAAGTAGTTGCTGCCCACGGGCTTGTGAGCCCGCACCTCGGCGACCAGGACGCCGGAGCCGGCCACCAGGAAGCGTCCGGGCTCGATCTCCAGCCGCACCGGGTGGCCGAGTTCGGAGACCAGCTCCCGGCGTGCGGCGTCCCAGAGTTCGAAGTAGCGGTCGGTGTCGATCTCCGGGTCGCCCGGGGTGTACGGCACGGAGAGGCCGCCGCCGGCGGAGATGGCGCGGATGTCCCGCCCGGCCATCCTGACCTGCTTGACCATGGTCTCGCAGACCGACTCCAGGTGACCGTAGTCCACCCCGGAGCCGATGTGCATGTGCAGGCCGACCAGGTCGAGCCCGTGCCGGTCGACCAGTGCGAGGCTCTCTTCGAGGTGCTCGTGCCAGATGCCGTGCTTGCTGTGCTCGCCGCCGGTGTTGGTCTTGCGGCTGTGGCCGTGCCCGAAGCCCGGGTTGATCCGGATCCACACCGGGTGACCGGGGGCCGCCCGGCCCACCTGGTCCAGCATCTGCGGGGAGCCCGCGTTGACGGGGATGCCCAGCTCGACCACCCGGCGCAGCGTGGAGCGGTTCAGCAGGTCGGCGGTGAAGACGATCGGCTCGTCGTCCCCGCCGACCCGGTAGCCGGCGGCGAGGGCCCGCTCGATCTCACCCTCCGACACGGCGTCGACGTGGACGCCCTCCTCGCGCATCAGGCGCAGGATGTGCAGGTTGGAGCAGGCCTTCTGCGCGTAGCGGATGACGTCGAAGCGGCGCAGCCGGTCGATCTGGGCGCGGATCGTCGCGGCGTCGTACAGCCACAGCGGGGTGCCGTGCTCGGCGGCCGCGGCGGCGAGCCGGGGGCCGTCCAGGGCGCCGGGCAGGCGGGGATGCCCGGCGGGGGAAGGGGCGGATGGGGAGGTCATGGTCAGTCCTTCTCGCCGATCATCAGGGCAACACCGAGATCTTCTTCCAAACGGCGCAGGATCTGCTCGGCCGTCCGAACCACGGACGGATGGTCCGGCCCGCGCAGCATGAAGCGGGCCACGACCTGTCCGGCGGCCACCGTCCGGCCGGGTCCGGTGCCGTAGCTGTCGAAGCCGACGACCTCCAGGACACCGGGCCGGTCGGCGATCCAGTCCAGCGAGGCGCCGGGGGCGAGGGTGCCGCCGTCGCGGGCCATCACCTTGCGTCCGCCGACGCAGCCGTCGAGCGTGCCGGGCAGTGGCACCTCGGCGCCGGGTTCCAGGATCGCCAGCAGTCCCAAGAAGATGTCGGTGCCGGTGGCGTGCCGGTAGATGGTGGGCAGGGCGCCGCCCATGACCCGGGGGTTGACCTCGACCAGGACCGGCCCGCGCTCGGTCACCATGATCTCCAGGTGGAAGACGCCCAGGTCCAGGCCGATCGCCCGGCACACGTCGGCGGCGTAGGCGACGCAGGCCCCGGTCTGCTCCTCGGAGAGCGCCGCGGGGATGTAGGAGCCCAGCTCCACCACCTCGTCCTCGGCCCAGCGGAACCGCCCGGACACCGCGAACGGGAAGAACTCACCGTCCCTGGCGCCCAGTTCGACCGAGACCAGGGTGCCGACCAGGTACTCCTCGACGAGGATGCCGCGGGTGAACTGCTCGTGCCACTGCACGGGCACCGCGTCCAGTCCGGTCAGTACCCCGCGGCAGCCGGCGGCGGCCTCCTCGGGGTTGGTGGCCACGTAGGAGAGCAGACTGTCCGCTCCCGACGGCGGCTTGAGGATGACCGGGTAGCCGATCTCCGCGGCCGCGGCCAGCGCCGCCTCCTCGGTCCCGGCCAGGGCGTGGCGCGCGGAGGCGAGCCCGGCCTTGTCCAGGGCGGCCCGGCACCGGTCCTTGCGGCGGGCGGTGAGGACGCCCTCGGTCGCCGTGCCGCGCAGGCCCAGTTCCCGGCAGGCGACGGCGACGGCCTCGGCGCTCAGCTCCAGCTGGGCGGTGACCACGTCGATGGGGTCGGCCGCGTGGCGGGCGGCGAGGACCCGGGTGACGGTCTCGGCGTCGGTGGTGACGAGGTTGTCGACCAGGTGGTCCACCGAGGCGACGATCCGCAGGTTCTTCTCGGTGGGCGGATAGAACGGGTCGGCGGACTGGAGGTAGGTCACCCGGTGACCGGCCTCCTTGGCCAGCCGAATGGCTTCGAGCGCGGCGGGGTTGGAGTCGACGAACGCGATGTGCATGGGTTCTGCCTCGGGGTCGCGGGAGGGGGAGGGCCGGGGCGGCGCGGGCCGCCCGGGCGGTGGTCGAAACGGTGGGGTGGAAACGGTGGGGTGGAAGCGGTGGGGTGGAAACGGTGGGGTGGAAGCGGGGTGGTCGCAGCGGTGCGGTCAGAGGGTGACGGGCAGGAGGTCGGCCAGATCCGGCACGGTGCCCGGCGCCGCGGCCGTGTACCGGGCCTCGACGGCGGCGGCGAGGCCGGGCACCAGGGGCGCGGCTTGCCCGGCGGCGGCCCGCAGACCGGCGACGGCGAGCCCGGGGTCGTCCGGCGCCCTGGCGGCGAGCAGCGCGAGCAGGTTCGCGGTGGTCTCGGCGGCCTGCCGCATCGAGAAGGTCTCCAGCGTGTAGGCCCGCCGCATCCGGTCGCGGTACCGGTCCAGGAGCGCCTCGGTCCTCGGCCCGGCCGTCACGGGCCGCCCGGTGTGCGGGGCCAGGGCCGCCGCGACGCTCTGGAGCGGCTGGTGCAGCCGGGTGCGTACGGTGTCCAGGAAGTCCGCCTCGGTGAAGTTGGCGGGCTGGTGCTCCGGGTTGCCGAGCGCGAGGTGGAAGCGCACGTTGTCCGCGCCGTACTTGCCCACCAGGTCCCGGGCCCACACGAGGTGGCGGCGGCTGGTGGAGAACTTGGCCCCGTCCAGGTGGTAGAACTCGTTGGTCACGATCGCGGCCGGCTCGGTCAGTCCGCCGTGCGCGAAGGTGAGCCCGAGATGGGCGAAGGCGAAGTAGAACGTGTTGTCGTACCCCAGGAACTGCACGAGTTCGAAGCCCGAGTCCGCGGCCCACACGTCGGGGGGCGTCGCGGGGCTGCGCCGGGCCCGCGCGGCCTCCGCCATGTGCCTCAGGCCCGGCAGCATCTCGGCCCACACGTTGAAGACCTGGCCGTCGAAGCCGTCGATGCCGACCGGGATGCCCCAGTCGGCCGGGTAGCTGACCGGGAAGTCGGGCAGCGGCCGGGAGAGCATCTCGTCGACGAAGCGCAGCACGTGCGGGCGCATCGTGGCCCGCCGGGCCCGGTAGAACTCGGTGAACTCCTCCCGGTACTCCTCCAGCGGCAGGACCAGGATCTCCGTCTCGCGCGGCTGGGTGGTGGAGGTGGCGGGCCCGGCGCCGGTGCTCGTGGGGAAGAGCAGGGAGTCGACGTCGTTGGGGTGGCCGCAGTTCTCGCAGATCGCGCCGCAGGTGCCGACCAGGCACTCGGGGCAGTACCCGGTGGCGAAGGCCTCCAGGAGGTAGCGGCCGGTCCGCCCGCAGTACGGGAAGGTCCAGGTGCGGGTCTTGAGCCGGCCCGCCCGGTGCAGGCCGGTGAAGAACTCCCGCACCTCGGCGCGGTAGGCGTCGTCGGGGCTGGTGAACGCGTCGATGTCGATGCCGGCGAGTTCCAGCGTGCCGACGATCTCGCGGTTGCAGCGCGCCGCCAGCTCCACCGGGTCCAGGCCCAGCCGCTCGGCCGTGGTGACCACGTACGTCTGGTGGTCGTCGCCGCCGGACGCGTACAGGACGGTGTGTCCCAGCATCCGCTGGGCGCGGCTGAACACGTCGGCGCCCAGGTAGGGCCCGGAGAGGTGGCCGACGTGCAGGTCGCCGTTGGTGGTGGGGGGCGTGGCGGTGACCAGGAAGCGGCGCGGGGCCGGTGTCATCGGTCCTCCTCGTGGTCCTGCCCGGCGGCCGGGGCGGCACCGAAGGGGCCGAGGGACCAGACCGACACCATCTCCAGTTCCTCGGTGTCCGAGGCGTTCTCGAAGTGGTGGCGCTGGTGGGCGCCGACCACCAGGGCGTCGCCCGCGGCGATCCGCGTACGCTCCCCGTCGACCTCGGCGTGGCCGCTGCCGCGCACCACGTAGAAGTGCTCGTGGTCCTCGTGGGAGTGCGGGGTGGTGGCCGTACCGGGCGCGACGGTGCACACGCCCATGCCGGTGTCCGAGGGTCCGCTGGACTCCCAGGGCAGGATGCGGCGGAACGCGCAGCCGTACTCCTCCTTGACGAGGGCGTCGGCCCGCCGCTGGATCCGGATGCCGCTCATGCGTGGACTCCTTCGAGCAGTGGGGTGGCGAGGTCTTGGTGGCCGGCGGCCGGGGTGTCGAGGACGGCGTCGAGGATGTCTCCGGCGCGGTGGGCGAGCAGCGAGAGCAGGGTGCTGGTCAGGCCGTGGGTGTGTTCGGCGGCGCCGTGCAGGAAGATCCGCGGTGCGAAGCCCTCGTCGGTGCGTACCGAGTAGTCGCGGTCGACGAGCAGTTCGCCGTCCCCGTCCCTGAGCAGGTACGGGTCGACGCCGGTCAGCAGGCCGCGCGCCTCGCGGAAGTCGTAGCCGGTGGCCAGTACGACCGCGTCGTGGCGCTCGCCGCGTTCCTCGCCGGTGAGCAGGTCGCGCAGGGTGGCGGTGACCAGGCCGTCCTCGGCGCGGGCACCGGTCAGTTCGGTGAACCGGCTCAGGCGCAGCCGCTGCCCGCCGTGCACCTGCTGGTCGTAGAGGAGTTCGGCGACGGCGGTGATGTCCTCGTCGTCGACGGCGGCGTAGTTGGTGGCCTTCAGCTCCGCGAGGATGCCGCGGCGGCGTTCGGGGCCGGCGCCGTGGAACAGGTCGACGGAGGCCGGGTCGAAGATGGCGTTGGCCAGGGCGCTGCTGTTGGCGGGCATCAGCGCGAACCCGCGGTGCGCCAGGGTGACGTCCGCCGCCGGGAACTCGCCGGCCAGGTACTGGAAGATCTCCGCCGCGCTCTGTCCGGCGCCCACCACCAGGAAGCGGAAGGGCAGTTCGCGGCCGCGGTCGTGGAAGGGCCGGATGCCGCCCAGGAAGGAGCTGCTGTGCAGGACGGTGCCGTCCCGGAGGGTGCCGGGCTCGACGCCGGGCGGGACGATCGGGGTGCCGCCCGGTGCCAGGGACACGTGGTCGGCGGAGACCGTGTGCCGGGTACCGTCCGGGCCGCGGTGGTCCACCTCCAGGCGGGTGACCCGTCCGTCGGTGCCGGTCACCGGGCGGATCGCCTCGGCGGTGCTGCCGTAGGTGACGTAGCCGGCGAGCCGGTCGGCCGCCCAGCGGAAGTAGTCGACGTACTCGCGCCGGGTCGGGTTGAGGGTGCCCAGGTTGAGGAAGGGCTCCAGTCTGCCTTGGGAGACCAGATAGTTGGCGAAGCTGTACGGGCTGGTCGGGTCCCTGGGGGTCACCAGGTCCTTCAGGAAGGCGACCTGCATACGGGCGCCGGGCAGCAGCATGTCGGGGTGCCAGGAGAAGGCGTCCCTGGACTCCAGGAAGTGCAGGGACGTCCCGGCGGCGGCCGGGCCGGCCGAGGCGTGGAGCGCGCTCATGGACAGGTGCGAGGGCCCGTAGCCGACGCCGAGCAGCCGGTGGTGCGGGTGTCCCCCGCGCGGGGCAGTGGTCATGGTGTTCCTCTCCGCCGGGTCAGCCGGCCTGGACGGCGGGGCCGGTGCGCTCGTCGTCCAGCGGCCGGTAGTGGGCGTAGAACTTCTTGGTGGGCTCCAGGACCTCCCAGGTGCCGGTGAATCCGGCGGGGACGACGATGGTGTCGCCGGGGACGAAGGTGCGGGCGTTGCCGTCGTCGTCGGCGATGACCACCCGGCCGTGGAGCATGTGGTAGAACTCGTCCTCCTCGTACACGGCGCGGAACTTGCCCGGGGTGCTCTCCCAGATGCCCGAGGTGAAGGCCCCGTCGGGGCTGGTGAAGTGCAGGGTGTTGGTGATGGCCAGCTCGCCGGAGATCCAGCGGTCCGGGCCCTTGCGCACCTGGCGCACGTTCTCCGGCTCGGACTCGCCGAGGACCACGATGTCCTTGATCGTTCTGCTCGTCATGCCGATCCCTTCGCTGTACGGGTGTGAAAGAGTTCCGCGAGCCGCCGGGCGGCACCGTCGCGGACCACGGAGTAGTGCGTCTCGGGCAGGGGGGCGATCCGCGCGCCGGGCGGGACGAGACCGGCCGGGTGGAGGTGCAGCGGCGTCAGGCCCCCGAAGGCGTCCGGTCGTTCCCGCTCGGCCGGTACGACCAGGAGCGGGCAGTCCTGCGGCAGGGGCCGCGGGCGGTGGTCGAGCAGCAGCCGGTACAGGGCGCGGTACTGCTCGTAGAGACCGCGCAGGGACTCGGCCGGCTCCTGGGGCAGGTGGGTGGCGGCGAGGCGTCCGAAGGGGTCCGGGTGGCCGGCGGGTACGGCGATCGGCGCGGCGCCGTCCCGCTGGCCGAGGTAGTCGGTGAAGAACCCGGCAGCGGCGGCCCGTTCGTCCAGGTCCGCGCCGTCGGTGGCGGCCACGAAGCTGTCGATGAGGGTCAGTGAGAGGGGTTGGACGAGGTCGGTGCGGCGGGCGGTCTCCGCGGCGAGGACGCCGCCCATCGACCAGCCGAGGAGGTGGACGGGCCGCCCGAGGGCAGCGACCGCCCGCGCGTACTGCGCCGCCAGTTCGGGCAGGGTCGCGGGGAGCCGGCCGGTGGGCGGGGCCTGCAACCCGTACACCGCGTACGGGGCGGGCAGCGCGTCGATCAGGGCGCGGTAGCCGAGGAGGTGTCCGCCCACCGGGTGGACCAGGACCACCGCCGCCCCGTCGCCGGGTCTGACCGGCACGAGCAGGGTGTCGACGTGCCGGTCGAGCAGCGCGTCCTGCTGTGCGACGGTGCTCGCCTCGAAGAGGCTGGACAGCGGCAGCCGGACGCCGAACTCCTCCTCGATCCGGCGGACCAGGCGCACCGCCGAGACCGAGCTGCCGCCGCTGGCGAAGAAGTCGTCGTCGACCGACCGGACGGCGGTGCCGCACACCTCCTGCCACAGCCGGGCCAGCGCCGACTCCCGCCCGGTGCGCGGCGCCCGGCCGGACGCGGCTCCCCGGTCGGCGTGCCCTCCGCCGCCCCCGGTGCCCGCCGCGTGTTCCTCGGCGAGGGCGAGGAGGGCGCGGGCGTCGCGCTTGCCGTTGGCGGTCAGCGGGAGGGCGGCGACGGTGCGGAAGGCGCTGGGCACCGCGTACGAGGGCAGGGTGGTGCCCAGCCGGGCGCGCAGCGCCGCGGGACCGGGGACCGGCTCGCCTTCGGTGCCCGGACCGCCGCCTTCCTCGGCGACGAGGAAGGCGATGAGGCGGGCGGCGGCACCGGTGCCGGTGACGACGCAGGCCGCGGCCCGGACACCGGGCTGCGCCGCCAGCTGCTGCTCGACCTCCAGGAGGTCCACCCGGTAGCCGCGCACCTTGGCCTGGCTGTCGAGGCGGCCGAGGAACTCCAGGGTGCCGTCGGGCCGGTAGCGGGCGTGGTCGCCGGTGCGGTACAGGCGCTCGCCGGTGCGGGGGTGGGTGGGGAAGCGGGCCGCGGTCAGTTCGGGCTGCCCGTAGTACGCCGTGGCCAGGCCGTCACCGGCGATGAAGAGTTCGCCGGGCACCCAGTGGGGCACGTCCGCGAAGCCCGCGTCCGCGTCGAGGACGTGGTAGCGCTGGTTGGCGAGGGGCAGCCCGTACGGCACGGACTTCCAGGACGGGTCGATCCGGTCCACGACGTGGTAGTTGGACCAGATGGACGCCTCGGTGGCGCCGCCCAGGGCGACCACCTCGGCCTTGGGCGCGGCCCGCCGGACGCGGTCGGGCAGGCCCAGGGGGATCCAGTCGCCGCTGAGCAGGACCAGCCGCAGCCCGCCCAGGACTTCGGCGGCGCGTTCGTCGCCGAGGTGGTCGAGGAGCATGTCGAGGAGCGCCGGGACGGTGTTCCACACGGTGGCGCCGCTGTGCCGCACCCAGTGTGCCCACAGGTCGGGGTCGGGGCGGGCGGCGCAGGGCGGCACGACGACGGTGGCGCCGGCGCACAGGGCGCCGAACAGGTCGAAGGCCGAGAGGTCGAAGTGCAGTTCGGACAGCGACAGCAGCCGGTCGTCCGGGCCGACGCCGAAGCGCTCCACCATGTCCTGGACGGTGTTGAGCAGCCCGCCGTGCGGGATCGCGACGCCCTTGGGGGTGCCGGTGGAGCCCGAGGTGAAGATGACGTACGCGAGGTCGTCGAGGGCGGGCACCGGCAGCGGCAGGGGCTCGCCGGGGTCCCCGGGGGCGTCGAGAGCGAGCACGTGGACGGGCCGTTCCAGCTGCGCGAGGAGCCGTGCCCCCTCGGCGTCGGCCAGCACCCTGTCGATGCCGTGCCGGGCGAGCAGCGCGTCGAGCCGGGCGGGCGGCCAGTCGACGCCGAGCGGCACGTAGGCACCGCCGGCCGCGACGACCGAGAGCGCGGCGAGGTACTGGCCGGGGCTCTTGCGCGCCAGCACGCCGACGAGTTCGCCGGGTGCCGCCCCGGAGGCGGTCAGCGCGGCGGCCGTACGCCCCACCCGGTCCGCGGCCTCGCGGTAGGTGGTCGTCCCGTCCGCACCGTGCAGGGCGACGCGGTCGGGGGTGTGGGCGGCGCCCTCGCGCAGCCCGTCCAGGACCCCGCCGCCCGGGAGGTCGCGCGCGGTCCGGTTGGCGGCGGTGCGCGCGGCCAGGAGTGCCTCGGGCAGCGGTGGCGGGTGCGGGGCGGTCCAGGGGGTGTCGTCCCCGGCCAGGCGGCGCAGCAGGTCGGCGTGGGCCGCCGCCAGTTCGTCCACCAGGCCCTCGGGGAAGGCCTCGGCCACGTGGTCGAAGGTGCAGACGAGTTCCCCGTCCTCCTCGGAGACCTGGTGGTCGAGGAGGACCTGCGGGGTGTGCATGGACTTGAAGACCAGCTCCCATCCCTCGGCCCGCAGGTGCGGGGGCAGCGTGTCGGACGCCGCGTCGTCGAGTCCCGAGGCGAAGACGAACGGGCTGCCCACCGCGGCGCCGGGGCTCTCCCGGCGGGCCCGGCGGGCCACCTCCACCCCCGACAGCCACGTGTGCGGCAGGTCCGCCATCAGCCGCCGTTGCAGGGCTCCGGCGCGCTCGGCGAAGGTGGCGCCGGTGCCGTCGCACTCCAGCAGCAGCGTGCTGCCGAAGTTCCCCACGCACGCGGCCGGTGCCGATGCGGTGCCGTTCGGGTCGGTGCCGTTCGGGTCGGCCGCCAGCATGGCGCGGGTGGCGACGAGGACGGTGAGGGTGAAGGAGGGCCGGCCCGACCAGCGGCGCAGCACCTCGGCGTAGGCGGCGCACAGCACGGAGTTGGCCGACAGACCGGCGCCGCGGGCCCGTTCGCGCAGCGCCGCCCACACCGGCGCGGGCAGCCGGTGTCGGACCCGCGCGAAGCGGGCCCGGGCCGGACGGGACAGGGTGGGCGGGGTCGGCGGTCCCGGCAGGGTGGGCGTCCGGCGCTGCCAGTGCGCGACCGCGTTGCGGTGGGCCTGGCTGTCCCGGTGGGCGGCGAGCCCCTCGGTGTACCGGGCGAAGTACCCGGGCTCCACGGGCGGGCCGGCGAACGCCCGCCCCTCGTAGGCGTCGGCCAGGTCGCGGCAGAGCAGGCCGATGGAGCGGGCGTCCAGGACGAACAGCCGCAGGCACAGCAGGACGAAGGTGGTGCCCCGGGCGGAGTAGACCGCGCAGCCCAGTTGGGGGCCGTCCGCCAGGCCGGGCAGGAGCGCGGCCGCCGTCTCCCGTTCCCGGTGGAAGGCCGCGCGGGCCTCGGCGGCGTCGAGGTGGCTCCAGTCGACCGGGGCCGGGCCCCAGCCGTCGTCGAGTGGGACGACCCGCTGGCGGCCGTCCGGGCCGACCGCCGCGCGGAGCATCTCGTGCCGGGTGAGGACCGTGCGCAGCGCGCCGCGCCAGCGCTCGGTGTCGAGGCCCGGTACCTCGAAGCCGTGGGCGATGTAGGCCGGGGTGGCCAGTTCGGGGAAGTCCCACTCGCCGACCTGGTAGGCGCTCTGGAGGTCGGTCACCGGGAAGGGGCGCCCGGACGGCCGGGGCTCCGGGTCCGCGGCGGCGACCCGGGGGCCGGGCAGGCCGGGGTGGGCGATGATCGCCGCGAGGACCGGCTCCTTCGCGGCCGTGAGGCGGTCGAGGAGCTCCCGAGGGGCGTCCGGCGGGGCGTCGACGGACAGTCTGCCGCGGCGGGAGCGCACCGTGACGCCCTGCTCGGCCAGTTCGCGAAGAAGCGCGAGCGTGTCCCGCTCCCCCGTACCCCGTTGTGTGTCTTCCACCTCGCCGTACCCTTCCGACCTGTGTCCGTCGTCGCCCCTGTGGTGGCCCCGCCCGCGACGGGGCCACCACCTTCGCCCGGGTGTCGTTACCGTCCGGTGCCGCCGTCCCCGTCCCCGTCCCCGTCCCCGTCCGCGTCCGCGTCCGCGGCGAGCCGGTGGACGGTGCCGTCCTCGGCGAAGAGTTCGCTCAGTTCGAAGTCGAAGCCCTCCGCCTGGGCGAGGGCCACCAGCCGCATGGCCGCCAGCGAGGAACCGCCCAGCGCCAGGAACGGCGTGTGGATGTCCACCTGTTCGACCTGGAGCACCTGCGCCCAGATCGCGGCCAGCGCGATCTCGTCCTCGGTGGTGGGGGCCGTGGTGACCCCGGCGGTCGCGGCGGTGCCGCGGGCCGGGAACAGTGCCCGCGCACCGGTGTCCGCGGGCCGGGGTTCGGCCGCCGGGCCGGGCCGGTTCGCCGCGATGTGCTCGGCGAGCTTGCCCACCGGGATGGTGCCGCCGTCGGCGATGGCCTCCAGAACGCCGCGGAAGGCGCCCAGGATGCGCTCCACCGACTCCGCGTCGAAGAACGCCAGGTCGTACTTGACCTGGAAGAAGAGCTGCTCCTCGGGCATCGCCTCGATGGCGAAGGGGTAGTTGGTCCAGCCGACGTAGCGCTCCTGGCGCACGTCGAGGCCGCCGCGGCCGGTCCAGCCGGTGCCCCGGGGGAAGTTCTCGAAGATCAGCAGCGACTCGAACAGGGGCTGGCCGCTGGGCAGGTCGGTGCGCTGCTGGATCAGCGGCAGCGGGTAGTGGTCGTGGGAGCGGGCGGCGACCTGGGTGCGCTGGATCTGCTGGAGCCAGCGGCCGACGGGCTGCTCGGGCTCCAGGTTCACCCGCATCGGGAGGCTGTTGATGAAGATGCCGACGATGTCCTCGACCCCGGCCAGCCCCACCGGGCGGTGGGTGATGGTGATGCCGAAGCAGACGTCGTCCTGGCCGCTGCACCCGCCCACGACCACGGCCCAGGCGCCCTGCACCAGGGAGTTCAGGGTCAGCTGGTTGGCGCGGCCGTACGCGAGCAGCCGCTCGGTCAGCTCCTCGCCGAGGTCGAGGCGGGCCTCGGCGTGCATCTCCTGCGAGCTGGCGGAGAGGCCGAGCTGCGCGGAGCGGCCGATGACGGTCGGACGGCGGAAGCCGGCCAGCCGCTCCAGCCAGTAGTCCCGGGCGCCCTCGATGTCCTCGTGCTCCAGGAAGGACACGTAGTCGCCGAAGGAACGCGTCGGACGCAGCTCGGGCAGCCGTCCTTCGAGACCGGAGTGGTAGATCTCCAGGGAGTCGCGCAGCAGGACGAAGAGCGACCACGCGTCGAGGATCAGGTGGTGGTAGCTCATCACCAGCTTGTACGTGGTGGCGCCGAGCCGGACCATGGTCAGCCGGAACAGGGGCGCCCGGTCGTAGGGGAAGCCGCGGCGCCGGTCCTCGTCGAGGTAACGCTCCAGCAGCTCCCGCTGCTCGGCCTCGGTGCGGTCGGACCAGTCCAGGACGGTCCAGCCCAGCTCGGCGGTGCGCTGCACGGCCTGGAGCGGTTCGGACAGGCCCTTGGTCGCGATCCAGACCCGCAGGATCTCGTGCCGGTCGACGACCTGCTGCCAGGCCCGGTGGTACGCGTCGAGGTCGACCTCGCCGTCGACCGCGTACAGGAACTGCTCGAAGTAGACCCCGGAGTCCGGGTCGAGCAGCGAGTGGAACAGCATGCCCTTCTGCATCTCGGTGAGCGGGTACACCGTCTCGATGCCGTCGGGGTCGGCGGCGGCCGCGCGCACCGCGGCCAGGTCCTCGTCGGCGAGGGTGAAGCCCTGCGCGTCGAAGGAGCCCGACGGGGCGGGGCCGGTGTCGCCCTGTGCCGCCATGAAGGCGGCGGTCTCGGCGATGGTGGGGGTGGCGAAGACCTGGGTGGCGCTCAGGCCGATGCCGTCGCGGTTGGCCTTGGCGCTGATCAGGAAGCCCTGGATGGAGTCGCCGCCCAGCGCGAAGAAGTTGTCGTGGATGCCGACGGCGGGCAGGTCGAGGGTCTCGGCCCACAGCGCGCACAGGTAGCTCTCGAGTTCGTTGCGCGCGGCCGTGTAGTCCTCGGCCAGTTCCAGGTGGGCGCCAGGCAGTTCGTGCAGGGAACGGCGGTCTACCTTGCCGTTGTGGGTGAGCGGGATCGCGTCGATGACGGTGAAGGCGGCCGGGACCATGTAGTACGGCAGCCGGTCGGTCAGGTGGGCGCGGATCGCGGCGGCGGTGGGCGGCTCCCCGTCGCAGGTCAGGTGGGCGACCAGCCGCTGGTGTCCACCCGCGCCGCGCAGCCCGGAGGCGACGGCGCCGGTGACGCCGGGGACCTCGAGCAGCCGGGCCTCGACCTCGCCCAGCTCGACCCGGTAGCCGGCGATCTTGACCTGGTCGTCCATCCTGCCGAGGAGTTCGAGGCGGCCGTCCTCGGACTGCCGGGCCAGGTCGCCGGTGCGGAAGACCCGGCCGGCGTCGGTGTCGGCGAACTTCTCGGCGGTGAGCCGGGGCAGCCGGTCGTAGCCCTCGGCCATGCCCACGCCGGCCAGGCACAGCTCGCCCGTCTCGCCGGGCGGGACCGGGTTGAGGTCGGCGTCGAGGACCCGGGGAGTCAGCTCGGCGGGCTGGCCGACCGGCACGAAGCCGTCGTACACGGCGCCGGGCAGGCACTCCCAGTAGGTGCTGTAGAGGGCCTCGGTGAGTCCGTAGACGTTGAACAGCCGGGCGGACAGGCCGGTGGCGAAGTACTTCTCCGGCAGCGCACCGGGCATCACGTCGCTGCTGCAGAAGACGTACTTCAGGGAGGTGTTGGCGGCGAAGCCGGGGTTCTCCAGGATGCCGGAGAGCAGCGCCGGGACGACCATCAGCGTCGTCACGGAACCGCTGTTGATCAGCTCGACCAGCCGGTCGGGGTCCTTGTGGTCGCCCGGCGGGACGATGACCACGGTGCCGCCGGAGAGTACCGGCCAGAACACCTCGCGGACCAGGTTGGTGATGCTGAGGGTGGTGCGCAGCAGCTGGCGGTCGCCGGGTTCGAGCGGGAAGGTGCGCTGGAGCCAGCGCTGGCCGCTGAGCAGGGCCCGGTGCGTGAGCATCACGCCCTTGGGGGTGCCGGTGGAACCGGAGGTGTAGAAGATGAACGCGAGGGCGTCCGGGGCGAGTTCCACCGGTCCGGCGAGCGGTTCGGCGGCCTCGTCGAGCAGGTCCTCGACGGCGAGCTGCCGGGTGCCTTCGGGCGCGGGTCCGTCGAGGAGGGCGCGTTCGGTGACGAGGATCGTGGCGCCCGAGTACTCGAGGATGGTGGCGCGGCGCTCGGCGGGGTCCTCCGGGTCTACCGGGACGCAGACGCCGCCGGCGCGCAGGATGCCGAAGAGGGCGGGGAGCAGCGCGAGGGAGCGCGACATGTGCAGTCCGACCCGGCTGCCGGGCCGGACGCCGCGGGCGGCGAGGGCCGCGGCGATCCGGTCCGCCTCCGTCTCCACCTGGCCGTAGGTGGCCGACGAGTCCGAGAGGAGGGCTGCCGTGCGGGTCGGGGCCGAGGCGGCCTGCGCCGTGAGCAGGTCATGCAGGAACGACATGCGTGGACACCATTTCCGTGTGGTCGGTGCGGACTGCGGTAGGGAAGGCGGTACGAGGTGGTGGGCGCGGGGAGGTCCGGCGGACCCGTCAGTCCCGCGCGGCGCGGGACGCGTCCGCCCGTGCGGCGGACAGGTCGGCGGCTGCCGCGTCCGGGACGTCGATGAGGGCTGGTTCCTGTCGGTCCGGGCCCGGGCGGCTGCCGCGCGCCACTCCCGGAGCGTGGTCGCGTTGCCCGACGGGCGCCTCGGCGCCGAAGCCCGCCGAGACGTCGGCGGGGCCGTCGACACCCGCACCGGTCCGCGCGGGCGCGTCGGGAGACGGCGCTTCCGGAGCCGACACTTCGAGGGCTGGTGCCTCGTCACCCGGCGCGTTGAGGACCGGCGCATCAGGCACCGATGCTTCGGCAGTCGGCGCTTCAGCGGCCGACGCTTCGACAGCCGACGCGTTGAGGACCGGCGCTTCCGCAGCCGACGCTTCGCGGGCCGACGCTTCGGCGGTCGGCACGTCGGCGGCCGGCACGTCGGGCACCGTCGCTCCGCGGGCCGGTGCGTCGGGCGCCGGTGCTTCGCGGGCCGGTGCGTCGGGCGCCGGCACGTCGGGCGCCGGTGCTTCGTGGACCGTACGCGGCCGGGGCGGGGGCAGCAGGGCCGCGGCGACCAGGGGCAGGGCGCCCGCGGTCAGGAAGACCCAGGTGGTGCCGGCCGTGGCGGCGAGGGTGCCGCCGAACAGCGAGCCGAACGGGATGACGCCCCAGGTCAGCCAGCGGTAGGCGGCGTTGACCCGGCCGAACAGGGGCAGCGGGATGGTCGCCTGACGGTAGGAGACCACCGCCACGTTCCAGACCATGGACACCAGCCCGTAGACGAAGAGTCCCAGGGCGACGACGGGCACCGCGGGCACGGCCAGGGCGAGGAAGCAGAAGCCGAGCAGCGGCGCGCCGAACCGCATGACCGGCGCGTCGCCGACCGCCTTGAGGATCCGTCCGGTCATCGGCCCGGCGAGGACGCTGCCGACCGCGAGGCAGGTGAGCAGGAGCCCGTACCCGGTCTCGGAGAGGCCGAGCCGTCCGGGCTTCACCGCCCACAGCGGCAGCATGGTCAGGCACATCGAGTAGGACAGGTTGTTGACGGCGGCGGCCGTCGCAAGCCGGGCGAGATCCCCCCGGCCGCGGAAGTAGCGCAGTCCCTCGCCGAGTTCGGCGACCAGGGATCCGAGCGACGAACGGCGCCCGGCCGCCCGGACCGGTTCGGGTGCCGGCCGGGTGTGACCGGCCGCCGCCTGCGCGACGGCCGCGGGCAGCAGTCCCAGCGCCCAGACGGTGACCACGTACAGGGCGACCACCGCGGCCAGTCCGCCGCCGGAGCCCAGCGCCACCACGTAGCCGCCGAGGGCCGGGCCGATCAGCTGAGCGAGGAACATCTGGGTGGACTGGAGGGAGGCGTTGGCCTTGGGGAGCTGCCCCACCGGGACCAGCCGGGGCAGCTGGGACTGGGCGGCCACGTCGACGAAGATGCCCGCGCAGCCGATGAGGAAGGCGGTGACGACCAGCGCCCACAGAGGCAGCCGGTCGGTGGCGGCCAGGGCGCACATGACGGCCACCAGCGGCAGCCGGACCGCCGACGCCCAGCGCATGACGCTGCGGGGCGGGTACCGGTCGGCCAGCACCCCGGCGGGCAGGGTGGCGATAAGCCAGGGCAGCCGTACGGCCAGGCCGACCGCACCGACCGCCACCGCGGAGCGGCTGATCCCGAGGGCCAGCAGCGGGACCGCGATCTTGTAGATGCCGTCCGCGAGGTCCGAGGAGACCACGGCGGACTGGAAGAGCCGGAACGGCGGGCCGAGCCGCTCCTTGCCGGGGGTGTCCCGTCCCCTCCGGGTGGCACTCAACATCGGTCCACCAGCACCACGGAGCTCATCAGGGCACCGTGGTGGGCGTTGAGGACCGGCCCGCCGCCGGGGACGCCGTGCCGCACCAGCACGCCCGAGGGGGCGCCGCCGAACAGGAACGGGCCGACGACGAAGGGCACTTCGGCGTGTTCCAGGGCGCCGGTCTCCTGGTCCTGGAAGTCCAGCGCGAGCCGGTCCGGCGTCACATGGGTCTGCAGGATGTGGCGTCCGGTCCGCAGGGCGTCCTCCAGCGCCCGGCGCCACTCCTCGTCCCGGACCTCGGGGCCGAGGACCACGCCACCGCCGCCGTAGCCGCCGACGGGCTTGAGGACCAGCTCCGTACGGTGGGCCAGGGCGTGCCGCAGCAGTGTGCCGCCGTCGGGGCCGGGCGCGGGGAACAGGGCCGTCCAGGGCAGGTGACGCTCGATCAGCCGCCGGTCGTCCTCGGGCAGCGCGTCCTTGTCCGCCCAGAGCCAGGCCATCGTGGTCTTGTCGCTGAGCAGCCAGGTCGCCTCGGACGTGTGCATCCGCACCCGGCCGGCCCGCACGGAGCGGACCAGGGCGTCCAGGCCGCGGCTCGGCGGCTGGTCGACGCTGAGGAAGAGCCGGAACACGGCGTCCACCCGCTGCCCGTCGAGCAGCAGGACGTCGTCCTCGCCGGTCTCCAGCCGGTCCATCGGACAGGCGACGGTGTCCATGCCGTGCTGTCGGCCGCTCTCGCACATCGGGGCCAGCCAGGCGAGAAAGGCCTCGGGGTCCTCGAGTCCCGGTGCCGCGCCCTTGCTGAACACGGGAATGGCGACCCGCGATCCCTCCGAAAGGCCCAGTGACGTACGGATTTCGGTGAAGCGGGAATCCACGGCGGACGGCGGGGCGTCGATACGGTCCCCGCCGAGGAGCGGACGATAGAGATCGCGAAATCGCGCGGCGAGGAGATCGGCCTGGAGTGTGCCGCCGAGCGCACCGTCGATATTGAATTCGACGAACCTGGGGACGCCGGACCGATAGACGATGTCGGGGCGCGCGGCGACGAGCAGGTGGTCGCCGAGCAGTTCCGTGCGCGACAGCAGCGGGGTGTCGGCCTCGTCCACCCCCAGCACGTCCTGGAGTTCCCCGACGGTGGTGGCCCTGCGGCGGCAGGCGTCGAGGATCAACCGCATCAGACGTGCGGAAACGCGGCCCAGTTCGTCGTAGTGGCTCCGGTCGACGAAGCTCGGGCGCACCGGGCGCCAGGTTCCCTTGGAGCCGCTGATTCCGTCGTGGACGCTCCGCGCGCCGGTGACCGAACGGGCCAGGGCGCTTTCGCGGAAGGACGGGGTGAGTTCACTCCAGATGTCGAACGAACGACGCGATGAACCGAGACTGTTCTCCATGCCCCCCCGCATGTCCTGATGCCGCTTTCGCATTTCGCACAGGGGGTTTCCGCGTCCCCCCAGCCGCTGGAGCGGAACACTATCGTCATGGCGCCGACACCGATTCGGCGCGCCGGAAGATGCCTGTCCGGTACGGAGTCCGGGGCGAAGAAAACCCGCGCCGCGCGCACGGGCCCGCGGACATCTTGCCGAGGGGCCGCACGCAATCGGCAAATACCACTACGTGGACACCGGGTGGCGGCGGCCCGCGCCCACGGCGCTCGCGACCGGGTGAACCTCTGTACGAACTCCGTTTCCCCGTTGTATGACTTCTCCCTATGTGATGGCGGAGCGTTCACCCGGAGCGCACGCTCCGGAAGTTGCTTGACAACGTTGTCCAACAGGGAAGGGTCCGTGCTCGTCATGCCCGACAGATCCAAGAGACCGCCGATACGGTCGTCCAGCCCCCGGGCCGCCCTGCGGGCCACGGTCGCGGCGGTGCTCGCCGGGGCACTCGGCCTGGCCGCGCTGACGGGCGGCAGCGCCGTCGCCGTGCCCGTCACGAAGGCCTCGCCGTCGGCCGGTGAGACGTCCGGCGGAACGGACTACACGAAGCTCGTCGACCCGTTCGTGTCCACCGCGGGCGACGACGGCAACGACCTTCCCGGCGCCCAGGCCCCGCACAGCCTGGCCAAGGTCAACCCGATGACGACCCCGGGCCGCAACCACTCGGGGTACGACTACAACGAGGACCACATCGCCGGGTTCACCGCCACGAACCTGGACGGCGTGGGCGGTTCGGGCGGCGGCGGCGACCTGCTGGTCGTCCCGACCTCGCAGCAGTACGACAGCCGCCCGGCCACGAGCACCTACGCGCACCCCTACAGCCACGACGACGAGAGCGCGTCGCCCGGCTCCTACCGGGTGGGGCTCGGGTCCCCCGCCGGGACCATCGACGCCGAGATGACCGCGACGACCCGCACGGCGCTCGAACGGTACGGCTTCCCCGACGGAGCCAAGCCCCAGCTCGTCCTCGACCTCGCCAACAACTTCACGAGCCGCACCCGCTCGACCCTGGAAACGACGAAGCTGAAGGACGGGACGACCGCGATCAGCGGGCTCGTCGCCGGGTCCTTCAACGGCGCCTCGTACCGCCTGTACTACTACGCCACCACGAACGTCCCCGTGACCTCGCTGCGCAGTTGGGGCGACGACGGCGTGCTGAGCGAGGCGACCGCACAGGACGGCACCGACACGGGCGCCGTGCTCGGCTTCGACGAGGCCGACGGCGACGACATCGAGCTGCGCGTCACGCTGTCGCCGATCAGCGCCGAACAGGCCGCGACCGACCAGCACAACGAGGTGGCGGGCCGCAGCTTCGCCGACGTGCGCGCGCAGACGAAGGCGGACTGGAACCGCACGCTCGGCGCCGTCGCGGTCAAGGCCTCGAGGAAGGCCGACCCGGACTCGACGCTCACCAGGCACTTCTACACGCACCTGTACCGCATGTACGCGCTGCCGGTGAACGCCACCAGCACCAGCGGCACGTACCGCGGTGTCGACGGCGCGGTGCACGAGGCGAACGGCTTCACGTACTACGACGGCTGGTCCACCTGGGACGACTTCCGCAAGTACTCGGTCGAGGCCTACATCGACCCGGCGACCTACCGGGACATGGTGCAGTCCGCGGTGATCCTCTTCGCCGACGCGCACGCCGCGGGCAAGAGCCTCGGCAGCCTCACCCACTCGGTGCCGACGGTGCGCTGGGAGCGCTCGGCCGTGGTGATCGCCGACGCCCTGTCGAAGGGGTTCAAGGACTTCGACCGGCTCGACGAGGCTTATCCGGCGCTGAAGTCGTACACCGGCTACTACACCGGGACGCAGCTGCGGCAGGGCTACGTCGCCGGTGACCCCGGCACGACGGTCCAGCGGGGCTACGACCAGTGGGCGCTGTCCGTCATCGCCGACGCGCTCGGCGAGGACGCGGACGCCGAGAAGCTGCGCGAGCAGGCGACGATGGCGACCGACAACCTGGTCAAGCCCGGCGCCTGGACCGCGCCCGACGGTACCGGGGTGGGTCTGCTCACCCCGCGCGACGGCGAGGGCGACTGGCAGAAGGCCGACTACGAGAAGTTCGAGGAGGCCAGGCTCTACCAGGGCACGCTCTGGCAGTACCACTGGTACGACGCGTACGACATGGGCGGCCTCATCGAGGCCATGGGCGGCGAGCAGGCCGGCCGGGCCGCGATCCGGCACATGTTCGGCGAGGACTCCGACGCCGACGACGGCTCGACCATGCTGCACTCCAACGCCAACGAGATCGACCTCCAGGCCCCCTACCTCTTCAACTACGTCGGCGAGCCGAGCCTGACGCAGAAGTGGGTGCGCGCCATCTACACGGGTGAGACCTGGAACCGGTACATCGCGACGGGCTCCACGAACGAAGCGCCCAGCTCCGGCGGCGAGTTCAGGCCACCGGTGAAGACCAAGGCCTACGAACTGGCCCCGGACGGCTTCCTGCCGACCATGGACAACGACGCCGGCACCATGTCGACCATGTTCGTCGCCGCCGCCCTCGGGCTGTTCCCGGTGACCGCGGGCTCCAGCCAGTTCCAGATCGGCAGCCCGTTCTTCGACTCCACGACGATCACCTACGCCAACGGCGCCGAGTTCACCGTCGAGGCCGACGGGGTCTCGCCGGACGACTACTACGTGCAGAGCGCGGCGCTGAACGGCAAGCGGTTCTCGAACACGTGGCTCGACTACTCGCAGATCGTCGCCGGCGGCACCCTGAAGTTCGACATGGGCTCCAAGCCCTCGTCCTGGGGCGCCCGCACGGAGCCCGCGTACTCGCTGAACACCGACTCGGGCGACGGGGAGGACGGCAACGGGCCGGGCAGGGGGACGACCGTCGTCTCCGCCCGCCCACAGACCGTGGGCACCGCCGCGGACGGCACCGTCGACGCGAGCGTCGAACTCCGCCTGTCCGGCAGGGCGTCGTTCGCCGCGCGGAAGGGCACCAGCCTCACCCGGACCGGCGCGGCGAGCGTGACCGGCCTCCCGGGCGGGGTCACGGCGGACCTCCGGGTCACCGGAAGGCGCACCGCGTCGCTGAAGCTCACCGGCACCACCAGGACCGACGCGCGCTTCGGCATCACCTTCCGCGACCGGGCCTTCCCGCACGGCACACCGGCCTCCACGGTGACCGGCACCGGCGTGTCCGTGACCGACCCGCTGGTCGTCTCGGCCGCGGCCGTGCACCGGGGTCACCTCGCCGCCCTCGTCGACGAGGCTTCCCTGGTGCGCGAGGGCAACTACTCCGACGGCTCCTACGGCATCTTCCGCACGGCGCTGGAACGCGCGCGGACCGTCCTCGCCGACTCCGCCTCCCCCACCGGCACGCTCATGGCGGCGCACGACGCGCTGCGCTCCGCCGTCGACGCACTCACCCTGGACGAGGGCGGTTACGCCGTCCTCCAGGCCGAGGACCCCGACCGGATGGAGGGGCCCAGCCTCGTCAAGGAGGCGTTCCACTCGGACGGCGACCTCGGCGGCGTCACCGAGGGCGCCTGGGAGCAGTACACGGACCTCGACTTCGGCGGGGTCGCCCCGCGGAGCGTCTCCGTGCGCTACGCCAACTCGCAGGCCGCGACGGCGCCGCCGAGCAGCGTGGACATCCACGCCGGGGACGCCGACGGGCCGGTCGTCGCCACCGTCTCCCTGCCCGGGACCGGCGGCTGGCAGTACTACACGACGGTGCGGGCGGCGGTCTCGGACCCGGAGGCCCTGCTGGAGGCGTCGAGCGCGACGTTCGTGTTCCACGCCCCCTCGGGGCAGCAGTGGGTGTCGAACTTCGACTGGTACCAGTTCTCGCCCGAAGCAGCCCCCTCGTCCGACCCGATCACGACACTCGCCACGCTGACCACGGCCAACACCACCTCGACCGGCGACGGTTCACTCCCGCTGAAGCTCTCGGGCGGCGTCTTCGAGAACGTGACGAACGGTGCGTGGGCCGAGTGGCGGGACACCGTCCTCGGTGACGGCGCCGACACCCTCACCGTGGCCTACGACAAACCCCGCTCCCGCGCGGCGTCGGACTCGCACATCGAACTGCGTCTGGGTGCGAAGGACGGCCCGACGGCCGTCACCGTCCCGCTCGACTACACCGGCTCGGGCTGGGGCACCGTGGCGTCCACGAGCGTGCGGCTCGACCCGGACGTCTTCGAGGGCACGCGGGACGTCTACGCCGTCTTCGTCTCCAGCACCCAGACCGACGCGCAGCCCTACGTCGCCAACGTCCACTCGCTCACCCTGACGCGGCAGGCGGACGCCCCGGTGGTGTTCGACGCCACGGCCTTCGAGGGCAACAGCGGCGGCGGGCTCAAGAGCGAGCCTGCCACCTGGAGCGACGCGGGTTCCGCCACCAGTCTCGGCGGCACCTACGACGGAGCCTGGCTCGACTACGGGGACGTCGACTTCGGCGACTCGGCCAAGAACACCGTCACGCTCACCTACGTCAACAACTCCGCGCGCTGCGGCACCGGTTCCGCCGTCCAGCTCTACCTGGGCTCCTTCGACGCGGGCTCCCCCGGTACGCCGTACGCGACGATCCCGCTGCCGGTCACCGGCAGTTCGTGGTCGTCGGGCGGGACGACCAGCCTGACCCTGCCGCAGGCGATCACCGGCACGCACGCCGTGCACCTGCGGCTGACCACGAACGCGGACTCCTCGCACCCCTACGTCGCCAACCTCGGCCAGGTCACCTTCGGCCACGTCGAGGCGCCCGCGCAGACGGATCTGTCCGCGCTGCGCAAGGCGATCGAGCAGTACGAGGACCTGGCCGAGGACGCGGACCGGTACGGCACGATCGACTTCGGGGTGTTCCGGCGCGAACTCGCCGCCGCCCGCGACCTCCTCGGTGCCGGGGACGCGACGCAGCTCGAGGCCGACCTGCGGACCCGGAGCCTGACCCTGGCCGCGAACCAGCTGGTGCCGCTGCCGAGACTGCGGCTGGAGAGCCTGGTCGCCGCGGCGTCCGCACTCGGCGACGAGCGCTACACCAACGCCTCGTGGACGGCGTTCACCACGGCGCTCACCGCGGCGAAGACGGCCGTGGCGGACGAGGCGGCGACGGACCGCACCCTCACCGAACGGTACGCGGCCCTCGATCGCGCCAGGTCCTCGCTCACCACGAAGCGCAGGACAGTGCCGGCGGCGCCCGGCGCGGTGTCCGCGGGCCCCTCCGGCACCAGCGTGCAGGTCATCTGGTCCGCACCGGAGGACGACGGAGGTTCGCCGGTCACCGGCTACGAGATCACGCTCAGCGGCGGCCACCAGGTCGAGATCGCCGATCCGGACAGCCGGAGCACGGTGTTCACCCGGCTGAAGGACGGCACGTCGTACACGGCGCGGGTCCGCGCGGTGAACGCCCTCGGCGACTCGCCCTGGAGCGCAACGACGCAGCCCGCCGTCACCGGCGACAACCGGCCCCAGGCCCCGACCGTCACGGGCGTGGTCACCGACGGCGAACGGGTCCGGGTGAACTGGCGGCCGGCCGGCGACGGCGGCTTCCCGGTCGTGGGCTACACCGTGGTCCTCGACGACGGAACCACCGCGCACGTCTCCGGCACCACCTCCACCGCGCTGCTCACGTCGGCGGGCCGGGCGAGGGCCCACACCGCCACCGTGACCGCGGTGACCCGGGCGGGCAGCTCGGACGACCCCGGCGCGACGGTCCCCACCGCCTCGGCCGCGTCCGCCACCTCGGCCACCTCGGCCACCGATCCGGCGGACTACGAGCCGTCCCCCTTCCCGGACGACACGCTCGACGCCGCCTACGCCTCGGACGCGTGGCCCGAGACCGGGGACGGATCCGACTGGTTCACCCACCTGCTCTCCGGTTTCGACGACCTCGGCCCCGCCACGCTCGGCGCCAACTCCCGGGTGCCCGCGGGCACCGCGCTCGGCGCCGAGAACGACAGGATCACCGTGAGCGTCAACAACGCGGCGACGCGGCAGCAGGTCGACCGCGCCGAGGTGGACGCGTCGAACAGCGCCACCGTCACGATGGCCGACGGCCTCGGCTCCCGGCTCGGCCCGCTGTACGGCGAAGCCCTGAAGGAGGGCCGACTGCCCAAGACCAGCGCGCTGTTCGCCCGCGTCAACGAGAACCTCGACACCCACGACGCGGCGAAGAACCACTACCAGTACCTGCGCCCGTACGTGCGGCTCGGCTTCGCCGGGGACGGCGGGGCGATCTACGAGTCGCAGGACAGCTCGTACAGCGGCCTCGCGGGACAGGGCTCGTACCCGAGCGGTCACACCTACGGCGGCTACGAGGCCGGGACGATCCTCGCCACGCTGCTGCCCGACCTGGCGCCGTCGATCCTGGCGCGCACCTCGGAGTACGGGGACAACCGGATCGTCCTCGGGTTCCACTACCCGCTCGACGTCATGGGCGGCCGCATCACGGCCCAGGCCACGGTGGCGCACCGCTGGGCGGACCCGGAGTTCGCCAAGCTGCTGGGCCAGGCACACACCGAGATCGAGAACGTGCTGCTCGCGCGGTGCGAGGAGGAGGGCTACGGCGACACGCTCACGGACTGCGCGGGCGACCCGTACGCCGGGCTGAGCACGGCGCAGCAGGTCGACCGGTACACCCAGCGGCTGACCTACGGGTTCTCCCGCACCGGGCGGGCCGGGCAGGCTCTCGACGCGCCGTCGGACGCGGCGGCGCTGCTGATCACGGCCTTCCCGGACCTCAGCGCGGAACAGCGCACCCAGGTCCTGGAGCAGACCGCGACGGACTCGGGGTACCCGCTCGACCTCACCGGGTCCGGCGGGCCGGGCTGGCAGCGGATCAACCTGGCGGCGGCGATGGCGGCGGACGTGGTCGTGAACGCCGACGGCTCGGTCACGGTGACCAACTTCTCGGACGCGACCGAGGCCAGTGTGGCCGACGCCGCCGCGATCACCGTCGGGGGCGTGGCGCTCGACGGGTTCGATCCGGAGGTGAGCACGTACGTCGTGGACTGGCCGAAGCGCGGGCGGATCCCGGCCGTCGGTGCCGTGACGGCGGCGTCGGGTGCGCGGGTGAAGGTGGTCCAAGGCAGCTCCACCGTCTCGTCCTCGCAGCGCGGCTTCACCACCCGCACCATCACGGTGACCTCGGCCAACGGCGCGTACACCCGCACCTACACGGTCGGCTTCCGGCCGACGGAGCGGCATCCGCACCGGCCGGGCGCGCTCTGGGACACCGGCGGCGGGACGGCCGGTGGCGGTGGTGGTGCCGGTGGCGGTGACGGTGGCGGTCTCTGGACACCGGCACGCGAGTGGGAACGAACCTCGGGTTGATCCCGCCACGACCCCGGGGCGCCCCCCGGGGGACCGCCGCCGGCACGGTACGTCCGTGCCGGCGGCGGTCCGTCGTTCTCACCTCGGGGTCGGCTCCTCGGCGCGCGGTCCGTGGCCCTCCCGGGCGCGGCGCAGGGCGTCCTCGTCGGTGCGGGCGTCGTAGCCGACCAACCGGGGCAGGGCGGCGGTGAGCAGTCCCACGGCCGCGACACAGGCCGCACCGCCGGTCCAGATCGCCGGGCGGGCGCCGGTCCAGCCGGTGCGCTGGTCGGAGGGGCCGGCCCGGGAGCACGGCGGCAGTTCCGGCTCCCCCAGCCGGTCCAGGAGCAGCCTGAGTTCCGGCGACGGCGGAGGCCGAGTGCAGCTGCCCCGCGGGCATCCACAGGCCGAGCGTCGGTGTGACGCACCAGACCTGGGAGCCGACCACGGCGGTGGCCGCGCCGTGGGCGTTCCAGAGCAGTTCGTGCCACGGGTGGGAGTGCTCGTTCCAGGTCGTGTCGGCGGCGACGACCTCCCGGCGGGAGCGGCCGTCCGTCCGGCCGCTAGGGCCTGTCTGACAATTCGCGTCGTCGCCCGAAGGGCGGCCGCGCGGCGTCAGGTGCGTGCGAGTGGGGGTACCTCCCACGCCCTTGAGGCAGTGGGGGAGCGTGCATGGCGTCGCACGGCAGACGGGAATGGTCAGACAGGCCCCAGGTGCCGGTGCGGGCGGGAAATGGGTGTGCGAACCGATGGACTCCCCCGGCGCGCGTCCCGGACGCTGCTGCCGTGCCCCTGTTCTGGAGAATCTCGCTGTTCAACTCGGTGGTGCTGATCGCGGCGACCGCGTTGCTGCTGGGACCGGTCACCGTGTCGACCCCCGTCCTGCTCACCGAGGCCGCGATCCTCACAGCCGGTCTGGTGGTCATACTGATCGCCAACGTCCTGCTGCTGCGGATCGGCCTCGGACCGCTGCGCCAGCTCGCGCGGGCCATGACCACGACCGATCTGCTGCGGCCGCGGGTCCGCCCCAAGGTCGACGGCGACGGTGAGATCGCCGAGCTGATCACCACCTTCAACACCATGCTCGACCGGCTGGAGGCCGAACGCGCCCTGAGCGCCGCCCGCACGCTGAGCGCGCAGGAGTCCGAGCGTCACCGGGTCGCCCAGGAGCTGTACGACGAGGTGGGACAGACCCTCGCCGCCGTGCTGCTGGATCTCAAACGGGTCGCGGACCAGGCGCCCGACGAGGTGCGCGAGCAGCTCTCGCAGGTGCAGGAGACGACCCGGGCCAGCCTGGACGAGATCCGCCGCATCGCCCGCCGGCTGCTCCCGGGGGTCCTGGAGGAGCTGGGCCTGGGCAGCGCCCTGAGGTCGCTCTCGGACGAGTTCACCGGGCCTTCGCTGACCGTGCGCCACGACATCGCCTCCGGCCTGCCCCGTCTCGGCGACAACGCCGACCTGGTGCTCTACCGGGTCGCCCAGGAGGGCCTCACCAACGCGGCCCGGCACTCCGGGGCCCGCCTGGTGATGCTGACCCTGGAGCGGGCCGGTGACGCCGTCCGGCTGCGGGTACGGGACGACGGCCGGGGCTTCGACGACTCGGGCGGGGCCGCCGAGGGCGCCGGGATCCGCGGCATGCGCGAGCGCGCCCTGCTGATCGGCGCCGATCTCGTCGTCGGGCCGGCGCGCGGCGGCGGCACCGAGGTGCGGCTGACCGTGCCCGTCGGAGACCGGGTGGCCGAACAGGTTGCGTGAGCGCACGACCGGGGACAGGGCGGGAACACACCGGCCGGGCGCGCTGTTGTGCCCGGATGCGGAACGGAGGCGGAACGGTGCACGGTGAATACAAGATCCCCGGCGGCAAGCTGGTCGTCGTGGACGTGGAGGCCGAGGACGGCGTGCTGCGGCACGTGCGTGTGGCGGGCGATTTCTTCCTGGAACCGGACGAGGCGCTGGACGCCGTGAACCGCGCGCTGGAGGGCGCCCCGGCGGACACGGACGCGACGGGACTGGCCGCGCGGATCGACGCGGCCGTGCCCGAGGGCACCGTCATGTACGGGCTGACCTCGGAGGGCGTCGGCATCGCCGTGCGCCGCGCCCTGGCGCACGCCACGGACTGGACGGACTACGACTGGCAGCTCATCCACGAGGGGGCGCAGTCCCCCGCCCTGCACATGGCCCTGGACGAGGTGCTGACCGCCGAGGTCGCCGCGGGCCGGCGGCCGCCGACACTCAGGGTGTGGGAGTGGGGCGCCCCGGCGGTGATCATCGGCAGTTTCCAGTCGCTGCGCAACGAGGTGGACCCCGAGGGTGCCGCCCGGCACGGCATCGAGGTGGTGCGCCGCATCTCCGGCGGCGGCGCGATGTTCGTGGAGCCCGGCAACACGATCACCTACTCCCTGTCCGTGCCGGAGGCGCTGGTGCAGGGCCTCTCCTTCCAGGACAGCTACGCCTACCTCGACGACTGGGTGCTCGGCGCGCTCGGCGAGATGGGCATCCGCGCCTGGTACCAGCCGCTGAACGACATCGCCACCGACCAGGGCAAGATCGCGGGCGCCGCGCAGAAGCGCGTCGTGGGTCCCGGAGGCGGGCCCGGCGCCGTACTGCACCACGTGACCATGTCGTACGACATCGACGCGGACAAGATGCTTCAGGTGCTGCGGATCGGGCGGGAGAAGATGTCCGACAAGGGCACGAAGTCGGCGAAGAAGCGGGTGGACCCGCTGCGCCGGCAGACCGGTCTGGCGCGCGAGGCCGTGATCGAGCGGATGATCTCCTCCTTCGGCGGGCGGTACGGGCTGAGCCAGGGCAAGGTGACGGACGAGGAGCTGGCCCGGGCCCGGGAGTTGGCCCGCGCCAAGTTCTCCTCGGCCGAGTGGACCGCCCGGGTGCCCTGAGGCGCCCTGTGTCTCCTAGGCCGTGCCGCGCACCGCGACCAGGCCCGACTCGTAGGCGAACACGACGAGTTGGGCCCGGTCGCGGGCGCCCAGTTTGGTCATCGCACGGCTGATGTGCGTCTTGGCGGTCAGCGGGCTGATCACCATGTGGGCGGCGATCTCCTCGTTGCTCAGGCCGCGCGCCGCGAGCGCGGTGACCTCGCGTTCCCGGCGGGTGAGGGAGTCCAGGCCGGGCGCGGTGGACCGGTCCGGGGGGCGGGCGACGAACTCGCCGATCAGGGTGCGGGTGACCGACGGGGAGAGCAGGGCCTCGCCGTGTGCCACCACGTCGATGGCCTGGAGCAGGTCGGCGGGCTCGGTGTCCTTGAGGAGGAAGCCGCTGGCCCCCGCCCGCAGTGCCTCGAAGACGTACTCGTCGAGCCCGTAGTTGGTGAGGATGACGACGCGTACGGGGGCGAGGGCCGGGTCGGCGGCGATGCGGCGGGTCGCCTCGATGCCCGACATCACCGGCATCTGCACGTCGACCAGGGCCACGTCGGGCACCTGGGCCCGCACCAGCGCCACCCCCTGTTCCCCGTCGGCTGCCTCGCCGACCACCTCGATGCCCTCCTCGGCGTCGAGCAGCGCCCGGAAACCGGCCCGCATCAGCGCCTGGTCGTCGACGAGCGCGACCCGGACGACGCCGCTCATACCGTCTCCCCCAGCGGAAGCCGTGCGCGCACCGAGAAGCCGCCCTCCGCGCGCGGGGCGGCGCGCAGGGTGCCGCCGAGGGCGCTGACGCGTTCGTGCATGCCGGTCAGGCCGGTGCCGGGCACCGGCGGGCGGGCCGGATCGGCGGCCCCGTCGTCGTCCACGCCTATCGTCAGCTCCCCCATCCGATCCCCCGTGCGATCCGTCGCGTGATCCGTCGTGTTCCGTGTGCCGTAGTCGATGCGGACCCGCACCTTCGCCGGTCCGGCGTGGCGCGCCGCGTTGGTGAGGGCCTCCTGCACGATGCGGTAGGCGGCCCGGTCGACGGCCCGGGGCAGCGGGCGCTCGTCCCCGGTGACCGTGAGGTCGACGGCGAGCCCCGCCGCACGGGCCCGCTCGACCAGCAGGGCCGGGGTGCCGGCCGGCTCGTCGGCCCGCAGCACCTGGAGGGCGGAGCGCAGCTCGCGCATCGCCTCGCCACTGGCCTCCTGGATGGCGAGCAGCGCGGGCGGCACCTCGTCGCCGCGCTTGCGCGCCAGGTGGACGGCTACGCCCGCCTGGAGCTTGACGATGGAGATGCTGTGCGTCAGCGAGTCGTGCAACTCGCGGGCGATCCGCAGCCGTTCCTCCCCGGCACGGCGCAGGGCCGCCTCCTCCCTGGTGCGCTCCGCCTCCAGGGCACGCTGTTCGGTCTGGCGCAGGTACGCCTGCCAGTTCCGGTCGGCGAGACCGGTCACCACGGCGCACAGGAACCAGCCGGCGAGCAGTCCGGCCCGTTCGGCCGCGTGCTGCGTGCCCGGGCCGGTGGCCACGTACCCGGCCAGGAACACGACGCCCCCGGCCGCCGCGACGCCCCGGTGGCCGACCCGGGCCGCGGTGTGCACGGCGCCCAGGACGGGCAGCGCGGACAGCGGGCCGGGGTGCGCGTGCACGACGTACGCCGTGCCGAGGACGGTGGCGGCGGCCAGCACCGCGCGCGGGGCGGCGCGGTGGAAGGCGAGCGCCGCCGAGGCGAGGGCGACGAGCACGTGGTCGAGTGCCGTGGTGTCGTCGTCGAAGGCGGCGACCGCCGTGCCGAGGGCGCCGACGACGGCCGCGAGGACCACGTCGGCGAGCCGTCCGCGATCGATCTGACGCCCACTCATGCCCGCACCCTATGCGTCCTGGCCGACACTCGCGTCGGCCCTGTGGACGGCTTGCGGACTACTCCCGGCGAAGTAGTCCACCGCCCGTCCTGGCCCCGGCGGCGCAGTGCCGACCGCATCCGGCCGTACGACGACGCCGGGCAGCCCGGCGGCGCACTCTGCTGTGCATGCCCACACCCTTCCGTCACACCGAACCGCTGCCCCCGAAGGCGGCCACCGGCCACGTCGCCGAGGTCTACGCGCAGGCGGCGCGGGACTTCGGCATTCCCGAACCCGCCCCGTTCGTGGCCCTCTCCTCCGCGCCCGCGCTCGTCGCCCCGGCCTGGGCGCTGATGCGCGAGTCCCTGCTCGCCGGTCCCGGCGACCGCACCGGCAAGGAGGTCGCCGCCTTCGGGGTGTCGCAGGCCAACAAGTGCCGGTTCTGCGTGGACGCGCACACCATGCTGCTGCACGCCACCGGCGACCACGCCCTGGCCGAACGGCTGGCCAGGGGGCAGGAGCCGGCGGACGAGCGGCACGCGCGCGTACTCGACTGGGCGCGACGCACCCGCGTTCCGGGAGCGGCGCGCGAGCCGTACCCGTTCCCGCACGAGGAGGCTCCCGGCTATCTCGGCACCGTGCTGGCCTTCCACTTCATCAACCGCGTCGTGTCGTCCCTGGTGACCGAGACGCTGCTGCCGGCCGGCGCGCAACGTCTGCGCCCGGTGCGGAGCCTGGCGGGCCGCTCGCTGTCCCGCACCGTACGGCGAACCGCTGTGCCCGGCGCCTCCCTCCCCCTGCTGGACGACCCCGGCCGGGGGCCGGCGTGGGCGGCGGGGACACCGGTCGGCCCGGCGTACGCGGCACTCGGCGCCACCGCCCCGATGGGCGCCGGCCTCCTCGAAGCCGACGACCAGGATCTGGTACGCGCCACGCTGCGCGACTGGGACGGCTCGCACCCGCCCCTCACGCCGGACCCGTTTCCCGACCGGAGGGAGCGACCCGGCGCACGGCTTGCGCTGCTGGTCGCGCTCGCGCCGTACCGGATCACGGACGCGGACGTCGCGGCGTGGCGCCGGCCCGAGCACACCGACCACTGCCTGGTGCACCTCGTCGCGTACGGCGCGTTCGCCGCCGTGGACCGCATCGAGACGGCCCTGACCTCCCCGGCCGCTCGCCCCACCGCCCGGGAGACCCCATGACCGTCGTCACCGGCTCCCGCCGGGAACCCGGTTCCGACGCGGTCCGGGACGCCGCCGACTTCCTGCTGTCGCGCTACCCGGGCCGTCCCCTGCCCGCCGGACGGCTCCCCGGACCGGAGACGGCGCCACTCGTTCGTCTGCGTCACCGCACGGCCACGCACCGAGTTCGCCCTTCCGCCCCACGGGGACTCGTGTGACACTGGCGTCCCGTCCGCAGTGCGGGCACCCTCCGCACCGTCCCCCACGAGAAGTGCGCCGTGCGTTCTCTTCCTCTGCCGCTCGCCCTGACCGCCCGTCTGGCGCCGGTCGCCGTGCTCGCCACGGCCGGCTGGGCGCTGTCGTCCGGGCCGGACACGTCACCTGCGGCGAAGGAGAAGACGCCGCCCGACACCACGCACAGATCGGCCTCCGCACCGGCGACGGAGGCGGCGACGAAGACGTACGCCGGCGCACCGGCGCCGTGCGAGAGCCTGGCCGACAAGACGGTCACCTCGCTGGTGCCGGGCGCCAAGGCGGCCGGCAAGGAGATCCCGTCCACGGACACCAAGGTGCGCCGCACCTGTTCCTGGAACGCGCTCAAGGGATACGACTACCGCTGGCTCGACGTCTCCTTCGAGGTCATGGCGACGGACGAGGCGGCCCGGAAGTCGTACAAGGAGCGCGTCGCCGACCGCAGCGGCGGCGGTGACGTACCGGGACTCGGCGACGCCGCCTACTCCGTCGTCAACCTCACCACCGAGGACAAGCAGCAGACCCGCGAGGGCACGGTGCTGGTCCGCGCCGCCAACGCCCTGGTGATGATCACCTACAACGGCAGCGACTTCGAGTCGAAGAAGGCCCCCGGTACGACCGAGATCAACAAGGGCGCCATCAAGGCGGCCAAGGAGGCCGTGGCCGCCTTGCAGAACGGCTAGGGGCGCGCGGCGGGACCGGCTCCCGGCCGGGTCGCCGGCAGCAGCATCAGGGCCAGGTAGAGCACCAGGGACGTGGCCAGGCCGACCGCCCAGCCGTAGTCGGCCAGCGGTTCGAGGAAGGGGACGGGGCGGCCGTCGACCAGGGGGTGGAAGTCGGCGCCGCCGACGGCCAGGACGCCGCCGACGGCGAAGGCCAGCACCGCACGCCAGTTCCAGCCTCCCTCGTACCAGTAGCGTCCGCCCCTGCGGTAGAGGTCGACGAGGTGCAGCCGGGCGCGGCGCAGGATCCAGTAGTCGGCGATGAGGATGCCGGCCACGGTGCCGAGCAGCCCGCCGACCAGGCCGAGCCAGGTGAAGATGTAGCCCTGCGGGTCGGAGTACAGCTTCCAGGGGAAGATCAGCACGGCCAGGACGGACGTGATGAGCGCGCCCGCCCGGAAACTCACCTTGCGCGGTGCGACGTTGGAGAAGTCGAAGGCCGGTGAGACCAGGTTGGCGGCGATGTTCACGGACAGGGTCGCCACCAGGACGGTGACGAGGGCGAAGAGCAGGCCCACGACGTTGTCCGTCTTCGCGGCGAGTTGGACCGGGTCCCAGATGGGTTCGCCGTAGACCGCCTGCGAGCCGGAGGTGACCATGACGGACAGGAAGGCGAACAGGGTCATCGTCGTGGGCAGTCCGAGGGCCTGGCCGCGGGTCTGAGCCTTCTGGCTCTTGCCGTAGCGGGTGAAGTCCGGGATGTTGAGGGACAGGGTGGACCAGAAGCCGATCATGCCCATCAGGGACGGCCAGAACAGCTTCCAGAAGTCGCCGCCCCAGCCGAGCTTCGAGGGCTGGTCGAAGAGCGGGCCGAAGCCTCCCGCCTTGTCGGCCATCCACCAGAGCATCACGAAGGCGCCGACGAGGACGAAGGGCGCCGCCCAGTTCTCGAAGCGGCGGATGGTCTCCATGCCGCGGTAGATGATGGCGACCTGGAGCGCCCAGAAGATGGCGAAGGACAGCCACATGGTCCAGGCGTGGCCGCCGAACGTCCCCGCGTTCGTCCAGCCGTCGCCGATCAGCTTGCCGGCCAGGAAGTAGATCGCCTCGCCGCCGATCCAGGTCTGGATGCCGAACCAGCCGCACGCCACCAACGCCCGTACGACGGCGGGCAGGTTGGCGCCCCGGATGCCGAAGGAGGCGCGGGCGAACACCGGGAAGGGGATGCCGTACTTGGGTCCGGCGTGCCCGGTGAGCAGCATCGGGGCGAGCACGATCAGGTTGGCCAGGGCGATGGTGAACACCGCCTGCTTCCAGTCCATGCCGACCGCGATGAGACCGGAGGCAAGCGTCCAGGAGGCCGTGTTGTGGGCCATGCCGACCCACAGGGCGGAGAAGTTGTACGTGGTCCAGGTGCGCCCCTCGACGGGGACGGGCAGCAGGTCTTCGTTGGCGTAGGGACCGCTCGGCGGCGGGGAGCCCGGGGCGAGCTCCACGCGCCCGTCGGGGAGGGTGACTTGGGCGGACGGCGGTATGGCCGTGGGCGCGGTGTCGGTCATGGGCAGGCCAATCATGCGGTGGGACGGGAGAGGCCGTGCGGGCGGTGCCGAGGGGGGTGCGCGGGTGCGCCCTGGGGGCCCGCCCCCGGGTGCGGGGCGGGCCGGGTGGCTCAGGCGTTGACGGCCGGGATGACCTGCGTGCCGTAGGTGTCGATCACGGCTTCCCGCGCGTCGTGCATGTCGTACAGCGCGAACTGGTCGACGCCGAGGGCGCGCAGGGCGGTCAGTTTCTGGATGTGCTTCTCGACCGGTCCGATCAGGCAGAACCGGTCGACGATCTCGTCCGGCACGAACTGCGTGTCCGGGTTGCCGCTGCGCCCGTGGTGGGCGTAGTCGTAGCCCTCGCGGGCCTTGATGTAGTCGGTGAGTTCGTCGGGGACGGCGCCGGTGTGGGCGCCGTACTTGGCGACCAGGTCGGCGACGTGGTTGCCGACCATGCCGCCGAACCAGCGGCACTGCTCGCGGGCGTGGGCGAGGGCCTCGGGCGAGTCGTCGGCGGTGACGTAGGCGGGGGCGGCGACGCAGACCGTCACCTCGGACGGGTCGCGTCCGGCGGCCTCGGCGGCGTCCCGGACGGCCTTGACCATGTACTCGGTGAGGTAGAGGTCGGCGAGCTGGAGGATGAAGCCGTCGGCCTCCTCGCCGGTCATCTTCAGGGCCTTGGGACCGTACGCGGCCATCCACACGGGGACTTCGGCGCCGGGCTTGGTCCAGGGGAACCGGACGACGGTGCCCCCGCCGAGGTCGGCCTCCTCTCCCCTGCCCAGGGCGCGGATGACCCTCATGGCTTCGCTTGTCCGGGCGAGGGTGTTGGGCTTGCGGCCGGCCACCCGCATCGCGGAGTCGCCGCGGCCGATGCCGCAGACGGTGCGGTTGCCGAACATGTCGTTGAGGGTGGCGAAGGTGGAGGCGGTCACCTCCCACGTGCGGGTGCCCGGGTTGGTGACCATCGGGCCGATCTTCAGTGTGCTGGTGTTGGCCAGGACCTGGCTGTAGATCACGAACGGCTCCTGCCACAGCACGGCGGAGTCGAAGGTCCAGCCGTGGCTGAAGCCGTTGCGCTCGGCCCGTTGCATCAGCTCCACGACGCGGGAGGCCGGCGGGTCGGTCTGCAGGACGAGTCCGAAGTCCATGGGCACCGCTCCTAGTTCAGGTACTGGCAGGTGGCGCGCGGGGTGTAGGCGCCGTGGCCCTTGCGCCCGGTGTACTCCCGCTCGGTGACGACCGGTTCGCCGCGCGAGAGCACGGTCTCCACCCGGCCGGTGATCCGCCTGCCCTCGTACGCCGAGTAGTCGACGTTCATGTGGTGGGTCTCGGCGGAGATCACCTGCTCGGCGTGCGGGTCGTAGACGACGATGTCGGCGTCGGCGCCGGGGGCGATGGTGCCCTTCTTCGGGTACAGGCCGAACATGCGGGCCGGGGTGGCGCAGGCGATCTCGATCCAGCGGCGGCGGCCGATGTGGCCGTCGACGACGGCCTGGTGGAGCAGGTCCATGCGGTTCTCGACGCCCGGCATCCCGTTGGGGATCCTGGAGAAGTCGCCCCGGCCCAGCTCCTTCTGCCCGCTGAAGCAGAAGGGGCAGTGATCGGTGGAGACCACCTGGAGGTCGTTGGTGCGCAGGCCCCGCCACAGCGCGGCCTGGTGTTCCTTCGGCCTGAGCGGGGTGCTGCACACGTACTTGGCGCCCTCGAAGCCGGGCTCGGCGAGGTTGTCGGTGGACAGGAACAGGTACTGCGGGCAGGTCTCGCCGAAGACGGGGAGACCCTCGTCGCGGGCCCGGGTCAGCTCGGCCACCGCCTCCGTCGCGGAGACGTGCACCACGTACAGGGGCGCCCCGGCCACCTGCGCGAGCCGGATGGCCCGGTGGGTCGCCTCGGCCTCCAGCAGTGCCTTGCGGACCTCGCCGTGGAAGCGGGGCTCGGTCTCGCCGCGGGCGAGGGCCTGCTCGACGAGGACGTCGATGGCGATGCCGTTCTCGGCGTGCATCATGATCAGGCCGCCGTTCTCGGCGGCGCGCTGCATGGCGCGCAGGATCTGGCCGTCGTCGGAGTAGAAGACGCCGGGGTAGGCCATGAACTGCTTGAAGGAGGTCACCCCTTCCTCCACCAGCAGGTCCATCTCCTTGAGCGTCTCCTGGTTCACGTCGGAGACGATCATGTGGAAGCCGTAGTCGATGGCGCAGTTGCCCTCGGCCTTGGCGTGCCAGGCGTCCAGGCCCTCGCGCAGGGAGTGCCCGACGCTCTGGATGGCGAAGTCGACGATGGTGGTCGTGCCGCCCCAGGCGGCGGCGCGGGTGCCGGTCTCGAAGGTGTCGGCGGCGTAGGTGCCGCCGAAGGGCATCTCCATGTGGGTGTGTCCGTCGACGCCGCCCGGGATGACGTACTTGCCGCTCGCGTCGATGACGTTCTCGGCGGTGAACGCCCCGGCCGCCGGGGTGCCGGTCGCGGCGAGGGCGGCGACGCGGCCGTCCTCGATCAGGACGTCGGCGTGGATCTCGTCGGAGGCGGTGATGACGAGGCCGCCGCGGATGACGGTACGGCTGCTCATGCTGCTGTTCCCTCCTGTCAGGGGCCCCGGTCGGATCAGGGCGCGGTCAGCGGGGAGTAGGCGCCCGGCGCACGGTCGCGGTAGAACTGCCAGCGGTCGCGGACCTCGCGCAGCTTGGCCATGTCGAGGTCGCGGACGACGAGTTCGGTCTCCTTGTCGCTCGCCACCTCGCCGACGAACTGCGCCTCGGGGTCGACGAAGTAGGAGGTGCCGTAGAAGTCGTTGTCCCCGTACTCCTCGACGCCGACGCGGTTGATGGCGCCGACGAAGTACTCGTTGGCGACGGCGGCGGCCGGCTGCTCCAGCTGCCACAGGTAGCCGGACAGGCCGCGGGAGGTGGCCGACGGGTTGAAGACGATCTCGGCGCCTTCCAGGCCCAGCGCCCGCCAGCCCTCCGGGAAGTGCCGGTCGTAGCAGATGTACACGCCGATCCTGCCGACGGCGGTGTCGAAGACCGGCCAGCCGGAGTTCCCGGGGCGGAAGTAGAACTTCTCCCAGAAGCCGCGGACCTGGGGGATGTGCGTCTTGCGGTACTTGCCGAGGTAGGAGCCGTCGGCGTCGATGACGGCGGCGGTGTTGTAGAGGACGCCGGGCTGCTCCTCCTCGTACATCGGGAGCACCAGGACGATGCCGTGCTCGCGGGCGAGCCGCTGGAAGCGCTCGACGATCGGGCCGTCCGGGACACGTTCGGCGTACGCGTAGAACTCGGGGTCCTGGACCTGGCAGAAGTACGGCCCGTAGAACAGCTCCTGGAAGCACATGACCTGTGCGCCCTGGGCGGCGGCGTCACGCACCGCCTGCTCGTGGACCTGGATCATCGATTCCTTGTCGCCCGTCCAGGCGGTCTGGAAGAGCGCGGCACGGATCACTCGGCTCATCTTCGGCCTCCACTCGCTCGAATCGCTCGCTGTGGCGCTCGGTGTACGGCGAGACTAGGGACCGGCGGTGGCCGAAATGAGTGGCACGGTGTCACGTCTGCGGGGGTCGGGCATTGCACGGTGTCACCCCTGTTGTGCGTCGTGGGCGAGGAGCGCGATGTGCACGGAGGCCGCCTGCTCGAAGTCGTCGAGGTCGACGCCCAGGCGGCCCTGTATGGCTTCGAGACGCCGGTAGAGGGCGGGCCGGGAGACGTGGTGGAGCTGGGCGGTGCGGGACTTGTTGCGGCCGGTGGCGAGGTAGGTGCGCAGCACGGGCAGCAGGTCCTGGTCGGGGCCGCGCAGGAGTCCGTCCAGCTCGCGCTCCGCGAAGGACTGCACGTGCGGGTCGTCGCGCAGCAGCCGCACCAGGCCGCGCAGGTGGATGTCGCGCAGCCGGACGACCGGCGGCAGGTCCAGGGCGGCGGCCGGGGAGTCGGCGACCGCGTCGGCGACGTGCTGGGCCTCGCGCAGTCCGGCGGGTACGTCGGTCCAGTCGGCGCGGGCGTCGGCGGCGGCGACCACGGCGCGGGAGTTGTCCGGTTCCGCACGCAGCCGGGTCGCGAAGTGGGCGGTGAGCGCCCTGGCGTCCTGGTCGGGGGCGAGGCTGAGCAGGACGGCGACGTGGTCGTCGGCGAGGTGGGCGGCGAGGCCGGGCAGGCCGAGGCGCCGCAGCACCCGGGCCGGCCGGGCGGGCTCCCGCTCGCGGACGACGAGGGGGACGAAGACGCGCCGGTTGACGGGCAGCCCGGCGGCGCGGGCCCGGGACAGCAGTTGCCGTGCCGGTACCGCCCCGCTGACCAGGTCGGTGAGCAGGCTCCGCGCGGACTGCTCCTCCCAGGAGTCCCAGGAATCCCGTGGGCCCGCGGAAGTGCCCGCGTGCGTGCCGTCACCGGCGAGCATGCGGTGCAGGACGAGCGCCTCGGCCGCGCGGTCGGCGAGCAGGCGTCCGGCGGCCCGCTCGCCCCGGTAGCCGCACAGCACCAGGCGCCCCCAGCTCTCCCCCCGGCAGGTCAGTTCGGCACGGACCCAGCCGTCGGCCGAGCCGGCACCGGCCTGGCGGGCGATGCGCTCCCAGTCCCGCAGTACGTCGTCGACGGCGGCCCGCTCCCCCGCCGTGGCGAGGACGCGGTGGGCGAGGTTGGTGACGACGACCGGGCAGCCGGCGTGCCGGGCCACCTCGTCGAGCAGGCGCTGCACCGGGGCGCCCGCGGTGATCAGGCCGGTCAGCTCGGTGCGTACGGCCTCGGAGAGGCTGACGGCGGCGAACTTGCGGCGCAGCAGCCGGGACTGCACCTCCTCGGTCAGTTCGGCGAAGGGGAAGGGCCGGTGCAGGACGACCATGGGCAGCCCGCAGCGCTCGGCCGCGCTGCGCATCACCTCGGGCGGGGCGGGGAAGGCGCGGCCGAGGCCGAGCACGACGGCGGCGGCCTCGGCACGGTCCAGTGAACGGATGTACTCCCCCTGCCGGTCCTCGTCGCCGGCGAGCAGCACGCCGGTGGTGAGGACCATCTCGCCGCCGCTGAGCATCACGCCGACGTCGGCGGCCTCGGCGACGTGCACCCAGCGCACGGGCCGGTCGAGGCGGTGTGCTCCGGCCACCACCTCGGGCTGTCCGGCCCGCACCCGTTCGAGGCCGAGGACCTGACGGACCGACAGGGCGGGTTCCCAGGGCTGCTGGGCCGGGGTCTGCGGGGTGGTCGTGGTCATGGCGGCCTCTCCTGGGCTCGTCACGCGGCGATCAGGCGATCAGATGCTCCGCAGGGCGCGTTCGAGGATCGCGGCACCCTCCTCGGCCTCCGCGACGGTGAGGGACATCGGCGGGGCGATGCGCAGGACGCTGGTGCTGTGGCCGCCTCCCTTGCCGACGAGCAGCCCGCCGGCGCGGGCCTCCTCCAGTACGGTGGACGCCGCCTCCGGGGCGGCCTCGTCGGTGCCGGGCCGGGTCAGCTCGACGCCGATCATCAGGCCGCGCCCGCGCACCTCGCGCACGTGCGGCACCTGGGCGGCGACGGCCCGCAGCCGTTCGATGAGCAGTCCGCCGACGCGCCGGGCGTTGCCCTGGAGGTCGTGCTCCAGGAGGTGGTTGAGGTTGGCGAGGCCCGCGGCCATGGTGACCTGGGTGCCGCCGAAGGTGGAGATGCTGTTGGCGTCCAGGCAGTTCATGATCTCGGCGCGGGCGACGACCCCGCCGATCGACATGCCGTTGCCGATGCCCTTGGCGAAGGTCACGATGTCCGGCGGGCCGCTCCTTCCGTGCGCCTGCCAGCCCCAGAAGTGCTCGCCGGTGCGGCCCCAGCCGGTCTGCACCTCGTCGGAGATCCACAGGATGCCCCGCTCGTGCAGCACCTCGCGGAAGGCGGCGTACAGGCCGTCGGGCGGCGAGGTGAAGCCGCCGACGCCCTGGACGGGTTCGGCGATCAGGGCGGCGGGGGCGCGGGTGTGGCCGAGCAGGTCCGTCAGGTCGGCTGCGCAGGCGTCGATGAAGTCCCGGTCGTCCAGGTCCGCGTAGGGCCCGCGGGTACGGACGCCGCCGTGCACGTACAGGGTCTGGAGCGGGGACAGGGAGGTCGGCGACCAGCCGCGGTTGCCGGTGATGCCGACGGCGCTGAAGGAGCGGCCGTGGTAGCTGTTGCGCATCGCCAGGATCGCGTTGCTGCGGCGGTGGGCGGTGGCGAGCAGCAGGGCGGTGTCGTTGGCCTCGGTGCCCGAGGTGGTGAAGAAGACGCGGGCGTCGGGGATGCCGGAGAGCTGGGCGACGCGTTCGGCGAGTTCGACCATCGGACGGTTGAGGTAGAGGGTCGAGGAGTGCACGATCCGCCCGGCCTGGTCGGCGACGGCCTTGGTGACCTCGGGCAGGGCGTGCGCGGTCATGGTGGTGAGGATGCCGCCGAAGAAGTCGAGGTACTTGTTGCCGGCGGCGTCCCAGACGTGCCGGCCCTCGCCGTGGGTGATCTCCAGCGGGTCCTCGTAGTAGAGGGCGAGCCAGTCGGGCAGGACGGCGCGGTGGCGGGCGAAGAGGTCACGGGTCACGGCCGCACCAGCCCCTCGTAGGCGTCGGGACGGCGGTCGCGGTAGAAGGCCCACTGCTGCCGCACCTCGTCGATGAGGTCGAAGTCCAGGTCGCGGACGACGAGTTCCTCCTTGCTGTCGCTGGCGACGTCGCCGACGAACTGCCCGCGCGGGTCCACGAAGTAGGACGTGCCGTAGAAGTCGTTGTCCCCGTACTCCTCGACGCCGACGCGGTTGATGGCGGCGACGAAGTACTCGTTGGCGACGGCCGCGGCGGGCTGTTCGAGCTGCCACAGGTGGGCGGAGAGGCCGCGGTGGGTGGCCGACGGGTTGTAGACGAGCTGGGCGCCGCCGAGGCCGAGTTGGCGCCAGCCCTCCGGGAAGTGCCGGTCGTAGCAGATGTAGACGCCGACCTTGCCGACGGCGGTGTCGAAGACCGGCCAGCCGAGATTGCCGGGGCGGAAGTAGAACTTCTCCCAGAAGCCCTTGACCTGCGGGATGTGGTGCTTGCGGTAGGTGCCCAGGACGGTGCCGTCGGCGTCGATCACGGCCGCGGTGTTGTAGTAGAAGCCGGACTGCTCGACCTCGAAGACGGGGACGACGATCACCATGCCGGTCTCGCGGGCGAGCGCCTGCATGCGGCGGGTCGTGGGTCCGTCGGGGACGGGTTCGGCCCAGCGGTAGTGCTCGGGGTCCTGTACCTGGCAGAAGTAGGGGGCGTTGAAGACTTCCTGGAACCCGATGACCTTCGCGCCCCGCCGGGCGGCCTCGCGGGCGTGCTCCTCGTGTTTCGCCACCATGGACTCGGTGTCGCCGGTCCAGGTGGCCTGGACGAGAGCGGCACGTACGACGTTGGCCATGAGCTGCTCCTTCGACACGACGTCAGAGCCTCTACGCCCGTAGAGCAGGCCGTAGAGGGACGAACGTAAGCCTGGCCGGACGGGCTTGCCAAGACCATCGTCGTCAAGGCGCGGTGTCGATCTCGTTTCGCACTCCTGTGGGTGAGTGCGGGTGCCTCAGGCCGGCACGGGCGCGCACCTGCCCACCAGCTCGTCCATGGACAGCCCCAGCGCGCCGGCCAGCGCGGCCACCGTGAAGAACGCCGGGGTGGGTGCCCGGCCGGTCTCGATCTTGCGCAGGGTCTCGGCGGAGATTCCGGCCTGGGCGGCCACCGCCGTCATGCTCCGCTCACCGCGGGCCGCGCGCAGCAGGCGGCCGAGCTGCTCGCCGCGCTCGCGCTCTTCGGGGGTCAGGGGGGTGCGTACCATGTCGTCATTCTAATACCGGTTTCCCGTACCGGTCCCGGGCGTGCCGCACATCGCGCCAGGTCGCGAACCCAATTCAAATACCGGTATAGTAATTGGCATGGTGGAACTGAAGACGGACACATCGATCGACGCCATGCACGCGGCCGGACAGGTCGTCGCGCGCGCCCTGACCGCCGTGCGGCAGGCCGCGGACGTGGGCGTGTCCCTGCTGGAGCTGGACGCGGTGGCGCACGAGGTGCTGCGGGAGGCGGGCGCGGGCTCGCCGTTCCTCGGGTACCGGCCCTCCTTCGCACCGACGCCCTTTCCGGGCGTCATCTGCGCCTCGGTGAACGACGCGATCGTGCACGGCATCCCGGACGGCTACCGGCTGCGGGACGGAGACCTCGTCTCCATCGACTGCGGCGCCCTCCTGGACGGCTGGGCGGGCGACTCGGCGCTCAGCTTCGTGGTGGGCACCCCGCGCCCGGCCGACCTGACGCTGATCGAGGCCGCGGAGCGGGCCCTGGAGGCGGGGATCGGGGCGGCCGTGGTCGGCAACCGCATCGGCGACATCGCGCACGCCATCGGCACGGTGTGCCGGTCGGCCGGCTACGGGATCATGGAGGACTTCGGCGGCCACGGCATCGGCCGGCACATGCACGAGGACCCGGGGGTGCCCAACGAGGGCCGCCCGGGGCGCGGGCTCCCGCTGCGGCACGGCATGGTGCTCGCCATCGAGCCCATGCTGATCGCCGGCGGCCGGGACGACTACCACGCGGCCCCCGACGGCTGGACCCTGCGCACCAACGACGGCTCCCGGGCGGCGCACGTGGAGCACACGGTGGCGATCACGGACAGCGGCCCGCGCGTCCTGACGTCGAGGGACGGCCTCTGAGAGACGGCGCACCCGGGGCGGGCCCTCCGCCCCGTCCCGGGTTCCCGGCATGCCCGGTGGAACAGAACGTGTCATGTTGGGCATGACCGTACGTCTGCCGGGTTACCCGGCCCCCGGCACGTCGATCAGCGATGCAGCGGAGGTCCGTACACGATGACCAGCGGCTACATGGGCCCGGAGGGCGACCCGTTCGCGGAATTCCTGGCGCGCTTCTTCGGCGGGCCCAAGCCCCGTCAGATCGACATCGGCCGACTGCTCAGCCAGCCCGCCCGGGAGCTGGTGCGCGGCGCCGCCCAGTACGCGGCCGAGCACGGCAGCCGGGACCTGGACACCGAGCACCTGCTGCGGGCCGCGCTGTCCACCGAGCCGACCCGGGGGCTGCTCAGCCGGGCCGGGGCCGACCCCGACTCGCTGGCCTCGCAGATCGACGAGCGGACCGGCCCGGTGCAGCACCCGCCGGGCGAGGTCCCGCCGCCCACGTCGCTCTCGCTCACCCCGGCCGTCAAGCGCGCCCTGCTGGACGCGCACGAGCTGGCGCGCTCCAGCGCCACCGGGTACATCGGCCCGGAGCACGTGCTCAGCGCCCTGGCCGCCAATCCGGACTCGGCCGCCGGGCACATCCTGAACGCGGCCCGGTTCGCGCCCTCGAACCTGCCCACGGAGACGCCGGAGGCGGCGAAGGGCCGCACCGAGAGCGCCCGGACCACGAACACGCCGACCCTCGACAAGTACGGCCGCGACCTCACCGATCTGGCCCAGCAGGGCCGGATCGACCCGGTGATCGGGCGCGAGGACGAGATCGAGCAGACCGTCGAGGTGCTCTCCCGGCGCGGCAAGAACAACCCCGTCCTGATCGGTGACGCCGGTGTCGGCAAGACCGCGATCGTGGAGGGTCTCGCCCAGCGCATCACCGACGCCGACGTGCCCGACGTGCTGATCGGGCGCCGGGTGGTCTCGCTGGACCTGACCGGGGTGGTCGCGGGCACCCGCTACCGGGGCGACTTCGAGGAGCGGATGAACAACATCGTGGGCGAGATCCGCGCCCACTCCGACGAGCTGATCATCTTCATCGACGAGCTGCACACGGTCGTCGGCGCAGGTGGGGGCGGCGAGAGCGGGTCGATGGACGCCGGGAACATCCTCAAGCCGGCCCTGGCCCGCGGCGAGCTGCACATCGTGGGCGCCACCACGCTGGAGGAGTACCGCAGGATCGAGAAGGACGCGGCCCTCGCCCGCCGCTTCCAGCCGATCCTGGTGCCGGAACCCACCACCGCCGACGCGATCGAGATCCTGCGCGGCCTGCGCGACCGCTACGAGGCCCACCACCAGGTCCGCTACACCGACGAGGCACTGGTCGCGGCCGTGGAGATGTCCGACCGCTACCTCACCGACCGGCGGCTGCCCGACAAGGCCATCGACCTGATCGACCAGGCGGGCGCCCGGGTACGGCTGCGGTCACGCACCAAGGGCACCGACGTACGCGCCCTGGAGCGCGAGGTCGACCAGCTGGTGAGGGACAAGGACCAGGCGGTCGCGGACGAGCAGTACGAGCAGGCGACCCAGCTGCGCGACCGGATCGTCGAGCTGAAGCAGCGGATCGCCGAGGCCACCGGCGACGGCCAGGCCGACGAGGGCCTCGACCTGGTCGTGGACACCGAGTCCATCGCCGAGGTGGTCTCCCGGCAGACCGGCATCCCGGTCAGCAGCCTCACCCAGGAGGAGAAGGACCGCCTGCTGGGTCTCGAGACCCACCTGCACGAACGGGTCGTCGGCCAGGACGAGGCGGTACGGGTCGTCTCCGACGCCGTGCTGCGCTCCCGCGCCGGGCTGTCCAGTCCCGACCGGCCCATCGGCAGCTTCCTCTTCCTCGGCCCGACCGGCGTCGGCAAGACCGAGCTGGCCCGGGCGCTGGCCGAGGCGCTGTTCGGCAGCGAGGACCGGATGGTGCGCCTCGACATGAGCGAGTACCAGGAGCGCCACACCGTGAGCCGCCTGGTCGGAGCGCCGCCCGGCTACGTCGGGCACGAGGAGGCCGGTCAGCTCACCGAGGTGGTGCGCCGGCACCCCTACTCGCTGCTCCTGCTGGACGAGGTGGAGAAGGCGCACCCCGACGTCTTCAACATCCTGCTCCAGGTCCTGGACGACGGGCGGCTGACCGACTCGCAGGGCCGGACGGTGGACTTCTCCAACACGGTCGTCGTGATGACCAGCAACCTGGGCTCCGACGTGATCACCCGGCGCGGCGCCGGGATCGGCTTCGGCGCGGGCGGCGCGGAGGCGGACGAGGAGGCCCGGCGCGAGCAGGTGCTGCGTCCGCTGCGGGAGCACTTCCGGCCCGAGTTCCTCAACCGCGTCGACGAGATCGTGGTCTTCCGCCAGCTCAGCGGCGAGCAGCTGCGGCAGATCACCAGCCTGCTCCTGGAGCAGACCCGCCGCATGGTGCACGCGCAGGGCATCACCGTCGACTTCACCGACGCGGCCGTGGACTGGCTCGCCGAGCGCGGCTACCAGCCCGAGTACGGCGCCCGGCCGCTGCGCCGCACCATCCAGCGCGAGGTGGACAACGAGCTGTCCCGGCTGCTCCTCGACGGCCGGGTGACGGAGGGCGGCCGGGTGACGGTCGACGTCGAGGACGGGCGGCTGGCGTTCCGCACGCCCGAACGGCGGCCCGCCCCCGAACTGTGACCCTCGGCGCTCAGCGAGTGGGCCGTACCACCATCGCCGAGCCGCCACCGCGTCGTTCCTTCTCGGCGGCGGCCAGCCACCTGCCGTTCGCCAGTCGCTGCACGGCGGTCGCGGCGCCGATCTCGGGGTTGAGCTTGAAGGAGTGCCCGAGTGCCTCCAGCTCCGCCCGGGTGCCGCTGTCGTAGAGGCCCGGTTCGAGTTCGGTCTGCGCGGCGTTGCGTTGGCTGGCGCGCGGCGCGGCGATCGCGTCGACGAGCGGGAGTCCGCGGTCGAGGAAACCGGTGAGGGTCTGGAGCACGGTGGTGATGATGGTGGCGCCGCCGGGCGAGCCGAGGGCCACCACCGGCCTGTGGTGCCGGTCCAGGACGATCGTCGGCGCGATCGAGGAACGGGGGCGCTTGCCGGGACCGGGCAGGTTCGGGTCGTGCACGGCCGGGTTGGCGGGGGCGAAGGAGAAGTCCGTCAGCTCGTTGTTGAGCAGGAAGCCGCGCCCCGGCACGGTGATGCCGCTGCCGCCGGTCTGCTCGATGGTGAGCGTGTAGGCGACGACGTTGCCCCACTTGTCGGCGACCGTGAGGTGCGTGGTGTTCTCGCCCTCGTACGTCGTCGGCGCCGCCGTGCCGCCGCCCGCGCAGTCGGCCGGGTGCCTCGGGTCGCCGGGCGCGAGGGGACTGGTGAGCACCGCGTCGTCCTTGATCAGGCACGCGCGCGAGTCGGCGTACCGCTGGGACAGCAGCTCCTTCGTCGGTACGTCCTCGAAGGCGGGGTCGCCGACCCAGCGCCCGCGGTCCGCGAACGCGATGCGGCTGGCCTCGATGTAACGGTGCAGGTAGCCGGCCTTGTCCGCGGTGGAGAGGTCGGTGCGCTCCAGGATGTTGAGGGCCTCGCCGACGGTGGTTCCGCCGGAGGAGGAGGGTGCGATGGAGTACACGTTCAGACCGCGGTAGGAGGTCTTCGTGGGCGCCTGGAGCTTGGCCTCGTAGCCCGCGAGGTCCTTGGCGGACAGGTCGCCGGGACGGGCGTTCCAGCCCGAGTCCGGGTCGACGGGCGGATTGTTGACGGTGTCGACGATGTCCTCGCCCAGTTCGCCGTGGTAGATCGCGCCGACGCCCTCACGGCCCAGCTCCTGGTACGTGCGTGCCAGGTCGGGGTTCTTGAACGTGGAGCCGACGGCCGGGAGTTCACCGCCCGGCAGGAACAGCTCGGCGGTGTCGGGGAAGTAGCGGAACCGCTGCTCGTTGGCTGCGGTCTGGGAGCGGAAGGTCCCGTCGACGGTGAAGCCGTGCCGGGCCAGGCGTTCGGCGGGCTTCAGCACGGAGGAGAGCTTGCGGCTGCCCCACCGGTCGAGGGCGGTCTGCCAGGTCGCGGGGGTGCCCGGGGTGCCGACGGCGAGGCCGCTGGTGACGGCGTCGGCGAAGGCCAGCGGCTCGCCGTTCTCCGTGAAGAGCTTCTCGTCGGCGGTGAGCGGCGCGGTCTCGCGGCCGTCGATGGTGCGTACCGTGCGGGACTTGGCGTCGTAGTAGACGAAGTAGCCGCCGCCTCCCACCCCGGCGGAGTAGGGCTCGGTGACACCGAGCGCGGCGGCGGTGGCCACGGCGGCGTCGACGGCGTTGCCGCCCTTGCGGAGGACCTCGATGCCGGCGGCGGAGGCGTCCTGGTCGACGCTGGCGACCGCGCCGCCGTACCCGACGGCGACGGGGGTCTTGGGAGCGGTGGGCCCGCTCGGGGCGGCGGGCCCGCTCCGGTGCGTGGGCGGCGCCGCCGCTCCCACCGAGACCACCACGGCGGCCGAGACCGCCAGGACCGTCAGATTCCGCGCGACAGGACGACGCATCCGCACCTCCAGGGAGAGCCCGTCCGGGCAGCCTAAGGCATCACCACGGCCGCGTCGGGGCTCTTCGCCACGGAAGTCCGAACACCGTGGACGGGCCCCCTCCTCGGGGTCGGCATCACACTCCGCGCCCGATGACAAGGGGAGCACTCGTGGAACGCCACGCCCGGATCGATCGGCTGTGTGCAGCGTTCGAGGGCTCCGCGGCAAGCACCGGCGATCCCGGCGTCATCACGGGGTCCGTGCACCAGGCCCCAGCCGGTGATGGGACGCAGGTGGTGCACCAGGAGCGGCGTATGCGCAGTGAGGACTCCGCCGTCGCGGACGCCGTGTCCCTGGCGTGCTTCCCACACTCGGGCGGCTCCGCCCGAGTGTGGGAAGCACGCATCGGCGACACCAACGCGCTCGCCGACACCCTCACCCTCGAACCGAGGCCACTGACAGGGCCGTTGGAGCTCTCCGGGCACAGCGTGGGCGCCGTCGCCGTCGCGGAGATGAAGCTGCTGGGCGGCACGAACTCCCGGCTGCCGGCCGGCCCGGAGATTCTCGACATGGTGCTCCCCCATGTAATCGGCTCCAGATCACCGTCCGGACCGGGGCCGACGACCCGCACACATTCCCGGGCGGCCACTTCTTCCTGGAGGCCCAGTCCCGCGGCCTGCTGAACACGGTCTCCACGCCCTGTCGAACACGAGTACGCGGTCGCCCGCTAGCATGCGCGCCCATGACCGACGACGTACGCAACATCGTTCTGGGCGTGGTCGCGGCGGGCATCAGCGCCACGCTGGGCTGGCTCGCCCGTACCTATCTGTGGAAGCGCAAACTCCGCAGAAAGCAGGCGTTCTTCGGCCTGCCGGACAGCTCCGAGTCTCTGCTCGTCGTCAACCGGGACCCCGCGGCCACCGAACCGGCCGTCCACCGCTTCGACGTCTTCGCGCTGCTCGAACTGTCCGCACTGATCAAGGACTGCGGCGCGCACGCCCAGGTGGTCACCCAGGACATGGTCGGCCAGGGCTTCGGCGAGCGTACGGAGTTCTGTGTGGGCGGCCCCGGTTCGAACCGGCGCATGGTCGCCCACATGGCGGCGATGCTGCCCGGGGTGCGGATGAACGTCGACCCGGAGCCCCGACCGGACCGGGGCGCCTTCCAGATCGGCAGTGAGCGCTACCGCCTGGAGGCGGGGGTCACGGAGTACGTGCTGCTGGCCCGCCTGACCGCCGGAGACCGGCGCGAGGCCAGGCCCGCGTTCCTGTTCTGCGGCCAGCGCGCGATCACCAACCAGGCCGCCACCCGCTACCTCGCCCGGCACCACGAGAAGCTGGCCCGCAAACACGGCAACAACTCCTTCGTACTCCTCCTCAAGGTCGTCAACTCCCAGGCGTACGGCCCGGACGTCGTCGAACTGGTCGGCGACGTCACCCGCGCGGCCACCAGCCCCCTGCCCACCCCCGCACCCGCCTCCCGCACCTCCCACCGGGCGTAGGGCGGGCGGCAGCTTTCAGTAATCGGCGGGCTGACCGGATGGCGCCGGACGGCCGTCGCCCCCGAGACCGCAACGGTCCTCAACGTGGGGAACTGCGGTTCGGGCCTGGAGATGGCGGCGTCACCAGACCGACGGCGCTCCGTCCTCAGCGCCCGGAGGTCTCCCCGAGGTATCGTGATGGGGCAGAAGGGGCGGCGAGCCCACGTGTTCAACGTGGTCAGCCTCAAGGGAGACGTCGTCTTCCCGGCTGGCCAATCGGGCCACGCCGATCTCTCAACCTGGCGCAGCTTCTCCCTCCTGAGGACAGACTGATGCTGGACATGGAAGAGGCAACCAGGCTGGCCAGGCAGTTCCTGGACCAGGAGGTCAGCCACGAGGGCATGACCTTCGCGCTCGTCGAGGGAGAGCGCACCCAGGTGGGCACCGCCTTCTACTTCGACTGCCAATCGGTCGCCTACCTCCGCACCGGGGACCTCCGGGACATGGCCATCGGCACGGGCTACATCCGCGTCGACGGGGAAACCGGGGAGTGCCGCATGCTGGGAGCAACCGAATCCGCCCAGCTCGACCTCTTCTGACGAGTTGTGGCCGCACCTCTGGTGTGACGCATGAGGGCTGGGCCGGTGCAGTAGCGCCGCCCCCGGGACGAAGAGCGGTAGGCGGGGGCCGGGCAGCGCGTACATCGCGCTCCCGGCCACGGCACCAGCGGCCTGTGCCGATCAGCCGTCCCACAGGTGCTTGTCCCGGTCGGGGCAATTCGAGTTCATGACCGGCGGACGCGCCCGTCGTCCTCGCTCGACTCCCGTGTCTGCGGGTTGCTCGCAGGCTCGGGAATGCCGGTCAGGTCCTCGACGTCGAAGATTCTCGCGATGGGCACGTCGTGCTGCTGTGAGCGATGATCGAGAAGGCAATGGAGACGGCGATGAGCGTGTACGCCTGCTCCCCCTGCGGAATCCCGGCCCGCAGCACGAGCAGCCCGTAGACCACGGACGCGAACCCCTTGGGGCCGAACCATGCGGCCACCAGCTTCTCCCGTCGGTCGAAGCGCGTACCGACGAGAGAGATCAGCATCGACGCCGGGCGCACCAGCACGATCGCCAGGAGCACTGACACGTAGCCGGACCAGGACAGGTCGGCGAAGAGCTGGGGCGTCAGCAGGGCGCCGAAAACCAGCAGCGCGGCGAACTTGGCCAGCTCCGCGAGTGACTCACCAAGTGGTTCGAAGACCGTTTTCGCCTCGGGGCGGCACGGCGGTGAGAATGGCGCCCGCGGAGAACGCGGCCAGGTACGGGTTGGCATGGGTCAGGTGGCACTGGGCGTAGAGGATGATCCAGGTGGCCAGTGGCAGCAGTGGCTGCAGCTTGGGCTCTGCTCCCAACAGCGGGAACCGCACGAGTCCGTTGACCAGGAGTGGCAGCACCACCTCGAAGGCGAGTCCCAGCCCGAGTTCCGGGGCGGTCTTCCCGAAGGACGCCTCTGCGTGGCCGCTGGTCGGTCCGGCGGCGGCAATGAGGACGAGTACCACCGGCAGGGCCAGCCCGTCGTTGATGCCGCTCTTCACGTTCAGCAACTGCCGGAGCTTGGGCGGTACTTCCTTGCGGCCCACGATCGCCGACGCGAACACCGGGTCCGTAGGGGCGAGGACAGCGCCCACGAGGAGAGAGGCCGTCCAGTCCAAACCGACCAGGTAGTGAGTGATCAGCGCCATACCGATGAAGGCCAGGGGCATGCCTAGGCCAAGGGCGCGGGCCGGGTTCTTCCAGTTCTCCCTGAGCTTCGGGAAGGACACGTGCATGCCGTCGGTGAACAAACCCGCGAACAGCGCCAGATCGGCGGTGACCGCGACGATGTCGCTATCCGGTGTGATGTGGATCAGCCCGAGGAACCCGTCACTGACGAGAGCGCCGCCGACGAGGAAGGGTAAGGATGTGGACAGCAAACCGCGACGAGCACCACAAGAACCAACCCCGATCGACGAAGACGGATACGCCCTGCCGCCGACCAGACTTCCCGGCACTCCAAGACGGGCTTTACACGCCCCTTACGCCTCTCTGACAGGTGCCTGACGGGCGGCGTCAGGCACCGCACGCTGCCGTGTGCCGGCACAACGCATGAGCACGCGCAGTCTGCCCCCGAATATGCCCGGGCGAGCGGCGAGCGCGGACACGCGCGCCTCCTATTCTCCTCCGGGACACCGTCGGTGACGGGCAACCTCGTGGAGACACCACCACGCGTGACCGCCGACCAGCAACTCGCGCACGCCCTGCATCCCTTGCTGTCCGCCTCCGGCACGGGACTCCCGGTCCTGGACGCCGGAAAGAACGAACCGGTCGGCTGGCTGAGCCATCAAGGCGCCCTGAGATCACTGCACCCGCCACAGGGCACCCCGACGGCTGCATCTCCTCGGTGACAGAGGACAGGACTCAGGCTCGCCGAGTCGCGCACTGTGTCCTTTCCGTGTTCGCCCGTAACCGGTCACGAGACGTGCGGGCCGCCGAGGTAGCGTCCCTCGGTGTCGAACGGCCAGGCGTTCGCCACGCACCCCTTCAGCCCCTTGATCTGCTGCATCATCACCGGTGCGGGCCGACCCGCACCGGGGCAGGTCTCGTGACCGTGCCCGATGCGGTGCCCGACCTCGTGGTTGATGATGAGCGCCCGGTACTCCTCGACCGGTCCGTCGAACTCCGGCGAACCGAGCAGCCAGCGCCGCAGATTCACCACCACGGTGCGGCCGACACTGCAATTGACCTCACCGTGCGTGTCCAGGCCGGCCGACCCGCACAGACAGTCCACCGTGTGCGGCGTGGCGATCTTGACGACGAAGTCGCGCGGCCCCGAGGCCACGAGCCGGAACGAGTCCACACCGTCGCTGCCCCAGCCGCGCGGATCCCCCAGGATCCCGGCGATCTCCCGCGCCGCAGCGTCCGCCACGACGCCGCTGCCGTCCTCGACCTGCACCTGGTACCGCCGCAGCCGCGCCCCCGTGCCCACCACCCGGCCTTCGGCGGCCGCAGTGACGAACGTGCCGGGACCGACCACGGGCACGGCGGCCGCACCCCGCACTCCGTCCCCGGCGTGCGACGCCGCGGCAGGGGACTGCAGGCAACGGGCAACGGCTCGCACGGCCCTGCTGTGCCGCCAGTGGCCGTACGCGCTTCCACAGCTCAGCAGAACGCCCCCGGCCACCACGCAGGCGAGCCACGTTCGCCCCATCCCGCTCCGCACGGCACGCCCCTCACCGGACCCCCACCGCCGCACAGACCACACCCCCTCATGGTTCAGACCAATACGTCGACCTTAGTCGACCCGTAAGTCCTGCCCAGCGGGCCCGGTAGGTCCTGGTCAGTGCACACAGCAGCTACCCTCCCAGCGGAGCCGGCGGCCGCGACGCCGCGCCGTCACCGGAGCCGATATGTCTGCCGAGCGTCCTGGAAGGTCGGCAACGCGGGCAAAGGTACTGGCCGCGTTCGTACTCCTCGTACTCATGCCGGGTGATCTGGTTCCTGGCCAGTTTCCCGGGATCTGGCGCGTTTCCGTGGTGACGCCGGCAGTCCCGGCCCCGGACCATGGCCCGCGCGCCCACGGCAGGTGCACCACGGTCGCGTACATGCGCACCGCCATGAGCGGTCCAGCGGATGTCCGGCAGACCATACTTGACGGTGCGGGAGTGCCCCGCCATGGCCTGGAACGAGAGGGTGGCAAGCCGGTGAGCAGCGACGCCAAGGGGCTGAAGAAGGTCGACGTACGGCTCAAGTGGGATCCGAGCCCCTGGGACCGGCCGTCTCACCATCTCGACATCATCGCCACGACCTACGCCGCGGACGCACCGCACGGGCGCCCCGTCTACGTCGTCCAGTTCGACAAGCGATCGCCCGACGGAACCATCAACATGAGTCGGCACAGCCGGACCGGTCAGGGTTTTGGCTTCGTCGAGGAGATGACGTTCGAACTCGACCGCCTGTCGCCCTCCATCGCACGCGTGGTCGTGGGAGTGGCGATCCATCAGGTCGACGGACACAAGACTTTCGGCGACGTCTCGAACACCGGGGTGGTCGTGGCCGAGGGGTACAGGGAACTTATGACGGACGACTTCGAGCGGGTCGCCGGGGCCACCGCCGCCACGGTGGCGGAGTTCACCCGGAACACCTCCGGTGCCTGGGATTTCCAGGAAGCGGTCCGAGGCTTCGACAGTGACCCCGTCCTCTTCACCACGGAGATGGGCAGCGCACCACGGCCCTGACTGCGCGACGACACGTACTCGCACCCCGCCGAGAGCCTTGAGGGTGCACGAAGGGGCCGAGGTGCCGGTCACCGGATCGCAGGGCCCCCCAACTTGCACCGACCGGATCCTCACAGCAGACCTGCCACAAAGGTGGCGGCGCCCGTCACAGAAGGAGCCACCGGCCGCCTCGTCCTGCCCGACGCAGCTCCCAGCCTGCTGCCGCGGCCCGCGAGGCGGTACCGCACCTCACGGGCCGCGGTCCGAACAAAGGCGCGCGCCTTCCGTGACCAACCGGTCCGACCTCAGAAAGAAGCGCTTTCCGACAGCCCCCAAGCCGCAGAGTCGCCTCCCCGCCACTCGACGAGGGGAGTGCGGTCCAAATCCTCGCGTTCCAACTCCACACCGTGCCGACGTACCAGCAGAATGACGTCTTGGGCATCGCGCGCCACACCCACTGCCCTGCCCTGCACGGATATGGCACGGCCGCCTTCCGGAATGGTTGGTGTGTGAACGACAACGGGAGCGGTCCTGCCCTGTTCCGCCCCTGGAGGCTCCGGACATGCCCAGAGGCCGCTCCCGGCTCGGGACCCACCCGTGGTGCGCCGCGTGCGGCCACGAGGCACGAACCGACCCTCGGCCTGTCTGCGTCCGAGCATCCAGCACTCCCCCCTGTCAGCGTCTGTGGCGGTGTGAGTGGGAGCGCTCCCCTCGACTCCCCGACACCCGACCACCTGATGGTCCCGAACTTCCTCACTGGAGGTCCATGGGCGAAGTGCAGCAGAATCAAACACTGTTCATTGCCGGAGTCCGGCAATGAACAAGCCGCAGCTTGAGGATCCTGGGGATACCACCGCCGACCACCAAAGCGAAGCCGACTCGGGGCTGCTCCGCCCTGCCTTCAGCACCGTGCCGCTGTCCGGGCCCGCTCCCCGGGGCTACATCTTCTCCTTCCAGCCGATCCGCACCAGCCAGGCGTTGAGCGGCCACGCGGTGAAGAAGCCGAGAACCATGGACAGTTGCATCAGCATCCAGTAGGCAGCGCTGGTCTTCGGCAGGCCCGGCGAGAAGAAGACCTCCTGATAGAGCCACATGCCGAGGAAGAGGCCGACCTGAAAGGCGATGATGGAGAGGGTGTCGGCCTTCATGGCTGCCCAGACGCCCTTGAGCCGGCCGATGTTGCGCATGGGGACGATGGTGAAGTACTGGAAAAGGATGCCCAGGGCCCAGGCGAAGGCGAAGTCCAGGGCGAAGTCGGCGTAGAGCGCCTTGCCGGCAAGCGTGAGCGAGGCCGCGTACACGAGCCACTCCGCACCGATGTCTCCGAGGGTGCACCCGACCCCGCAGTGGCTGATGGCCTTCGACTGCACGTCCCACTGGGGCAGTTTGTCGGAGTCGGGCATGCCCTGCTCCTCGACCACCGGCCTCGAGGTACGCCTTCCGCGCGTGAAGTAGAACCACAGGGCTACCGGCCCCCAGTACAGGGCGGTGACCGGATACACCAGATTCATGATCCACATCTTCTGGCGGTGGCCGTGTCGGCCAGGATGACGAGCCCACTGGCGAAGGCCACAGCCAGGCTGAACCAGCCCACCGCCTCGATCCAGTCAGCCGGCTGCACATACTGCTCCACCGGATTCACCTGCCCGCTCGTCGAAGTCGTCGATGATCAGGCAGTCGGGTACCCCAGCGCGGGTCCGCAAGCACCGAGACGCCAGCCCGGCTGCGTGGCCCGGGCATTCCCTGAGCGGGCACTCAGAGTGCCCGCTCAGGGAATGCCGACGTCCAGCGTCGACGCCCGTTCACGGACGTTCTGTGCTAGTCGCCCCCTGGCCACCAGGACGATCAGAACCGGGGGCGACCGGGTGATCAAGCAGGCGGAAGGATCGCACCACTGCGATGACACAGGCGACGACCAGACCGGCGACCCAGCCGGCCAGGCTCCTCAGCACGTCCGTGACGCTCGTCGCCCCTTCGACACCGCGCGGAGGTACCAGCCCTTTCGGGTCATAGACGAGGGCCAGCGCGTCCCCCGGTCGGGTGGACCGTGTGCACCCCCGCCAGGTCCGGGCGCTGGAGGGCGTGTGCAGTGCGAGGCCCACGGCCAGGACGGCGACGATCCCCACCATGGCTCGGCCGGCGCGCACCAAGAGGAGGTAGAGGACGAGGCCGAGTGCGCACATCAAGCCCACGTCGCCTGCGGCGAAGGCGGACTTGCCGGTCCAGGCGCCGAAGAACCCGGCACCCGTGATCAGCCCCGTGCCGAGGACTCCGGCGCAAAGCCCCTCTCCGATCAGCATTCGAGGCGGCAGGCCAGTGAACTCCGCAGGCCCCCAGACCATGGCGCGCACATGAGTTGCCATGTGAGACCCGTCGACGGACGGACCACGGTGCAATCTGCTCATACGTGCGGCCCCTCACACCCGCAACGGGCATGGGGCCCGCTCCTTCATTTCATTGCATTGTGCAAAACAGAGTACGGTGTCGTCATTCCCAGCCGAGAGGGGACAGCTCGGTGCCCGCGTCCGGGGCGGGGGGCTCCGCGCCTGCCTCGTTGAAGGCGGCCAGGGCGCCGATCAGCACCCTTCGCTGCTCTGGCCTCAGACGTTCGACGATGACGGCGATCTCCGTACGCCGCCGGGCGGTGACCTCCTCAACCGTTCGGCATCCCTCCGGCGTGAGCCGCAGCAGGGTTTCGCGCCGGTTGTCGGGATTGACCTGGCGGTCCGCCAACCCGGCGGCGATGAGCCGGTCCACCATGCGCATGGCCGTCGAGGGGGCTACGTGGAGAAGGTCGGCGAGGGCAACGAGTTTGGTGGCACCCCGGGTGGAGAGGACGACCAGCATCCGGAACTGCGGCAGCGTGACCCGGTCCTCGACGGCGGACAGGGACCGGGCGGAGACCGCCACCAGCAGCCGGGAGGCGGTCAGCACCTCGCGCGTGACCGCATCGACGTCCTCCATGGTCCCCTCGCGGGACTCGCGCTCAACCATGGGTCTTTTCTACCGGGAACCTTCATTTAGACTGTGCAAAATTTTGCCTGCCGAAGTGATAGTCAGCGGGTTCTCCGCCCCGTCGAGACGGGGAGCGGACACCGCCCACCCTGTGGAAGGCGAGCATGACACCTGACGAAACGGACCCCGCCAGACCCCCCGTTCCCACCGGCTGGCGCAGGCTGGCCGCTCGCGCGCCCATCCTCCTCTTCCGGGCCGGCCTGGGGCCACTGCTCGGCAGACGGTTGCTGCTGTTGCACCATGTGGGCCGGGTCAGCGGAAGCGACCGCCGGATGGTTCTCGACGTCGTGGCGTACGAGGCGCCGTATCGCTGCTGGACGGTCGCCTCCGGCTTCGGTCCGCGCTCCGACTGGTACCGCAACCTACGTGCCCAGCCGAAGACGGTCGTCCAGTTCGGCAACCGCCACCACGCCGTCACCGCCCACTTCCTCACTCCCGACGAAGGCGCCGACATCATGACGCGCTACGGCCGGCGCCACCCCCGCACCGCCCGCCGCCTGTGCGCCTATCTGGGACTGTCCGCCGACGGCACCGAGTCGGCCCTGCGCGAAGCCGGGCGCACGATCCCCTTCGTCCGCCTCGAGACAGACACCTGTCCACAGGACGCGCCGCGCCGACATGAGACCCCGACACCCCGGAAGTGAGCAACGGTGCCGAACCCCACCCCTGACTCGGTGTGGAGACGATTTCTCACCGACAGCGAGGAAGCCATCGCCCGGTCGGCACCGCGAGAGCCATCAGCCCGGGAACGGGCCGGGCATCCGGAGTGGGACGTCCGTGTGGGCGACACCTGGAGCGACAGCGACGCACCCGCCGAACCCCCATGGCGCCACCTCGATACACGCGGGCGAATACGCCGCCTCGGCCGCATCCTGGCAGGCGCGGCCGCGCTCGCCGTTCTCATAGGACTCTTCTCCTGCCTTCCCGAAGAGCCCCCGGGCCTGCCCCCAGGACCCGACAGCAGCTCGCCGCCCCAGACCTCCAGTGCCGTTGTCGAGTCACCACCCCCCGCCTCCCCGTCCTTGGAGTCGGCGGACGCGGCGTAGAAAGGCTCCACGACTCGAACGCGTGACCGGACCAGCCCGTCACGCCCTGGACCGACCTCTCAACGTATTGGCTAAGCTCCAGCGGGACACGGCAGGGACGGGAAGTACGCCGCAGGCACACGACTGCCTCAGGGGCGTTGGGGGAGGCAGGCAAATGACCGACGAGTATCTGGTCGGCTACGAACAGATACTGACGGAGGCCGCCTCCACCGGGCGACGGCTGACCCGGGACGACCTCGACTCCCGGCGCGCGCTCGGCGAACGAGCAGCGGAGGCCGGGCACGGGCTGCGCCTCCTGGTCAGTGAGCACCTGGCCGCCGCGCTGGCCATCTGGCCCCGCTTCTCCTCACCCACGAATTCGGCCCTCGCCGCCGTCCACCAGGCGATCGACGCGTTCGCCGAAGGCTACGAACGCGCTCAGCGCCTCGCCGTACGGCAGGAAGAGGCCGCGCGCCGCGAGTTCATCGACGACCTGCTCCACGGCCGCAGCGACCTGGGCCGCCTCGCCGAACGCGCCGAGCGCTTCGGACTGCGGCTCTCCCACGCCCACGCAGTCGCCGTCGCCCAGAGCGCCACCTCCTACGAAGAGGGATCCGGCGTCGCCCGCCAGGTGGAACAGGCACTGATGACACGCTTCGGGAACCGCAACGTCCTGCTCACCACCAAAGACGGCCGGCTCCTGTGCATCGCACCGGGCAACGAGGACGAGGTGCTGCCCTACTTCGCCAAGCAGGCCCACGCCGCCACCGACGGCGGCCAAGTCGCCATCGGCCGCTCCCACCCCGGCCCCGGCGGCGTCGTCCAGTCCTACGAAGAAGCACTCAACGCCCTCGACCTGGCCGGTCGGCTCGGCCTCGACGACCCGGTGCTGCGCGCCGTCGACCTGCTCGTCTACCCCGTCCTGACCCGCGACCGCCAGGCCATGGCCGACCTCGTCCAGGACACGCTCGGCCCGCTCACCACGGCCCGAGGCGGCGCCGGGCCCCTCCTGGAAACCCTCACCGCGTACTTCGACGCGGGCTGCGTCGCCGCGGAGGCCGCGCGTCGCCTGTCACTGAGCGTGCGGGCCCTTACGTACCGGCTGGAGCGCATTCACCACCTCACCGGTGCCGACCCCACCGATCCGGCCCACCGCTACATGCTGCAGACCGCCACGATCGGCGCCCGGCTCCTGGACTGGCCCGACCGAGAAGGCTGAGCCCACTTGCGCGGCATCCCTCCTACGTCGCCGGTGACGTGCGTACCAAAGCCCTCGACCGCACCCGCATAGGTGCATACGACACGCTTCCCGCGCCCGTATAACGGTCGGATCTCACCTGTCGGGACATCCCCTGGTCACGAGCAGTGACGTGAGATACGTCACTAAAAATATGGCAAAGACATGGTAGAACAACGCAACTTCGCAGGTGGATCGGCCAACCACCGAATCGCGGAGAGCCGACCTGTCGTCCACCTGTTCACCGCTCAAGCCGGCCCGGTCACGGTCCGACACCGCACCGTGCCCCCGGGTCCGCTCATCGGACAACGACGTTCGCCCAGAGACCGCTCAACCAGGCGAGACACCCCACCCCGCCCGACCAGCGTCACCGAGGTAACCACCGTGTCACTCGACTCCGTCACCCAGTCCGTCGACGAAGCAGTCAGCGGATTCTTCGAGCCCATAGCCAAGTGGCTGGGAGAAGTCGTCTTCTACACCGTCCCCGTCGGCGGGACCGACCTGCCGCTCATCGTCGCCTGGCTCGTCGTCGCCGGCCTCGTCTTCACCGGCTGGTTCGGCCTCGTCCAGCTCCGCAAGTTCAAACTCGCCGTCGACGTGGTGCGGGGCAAGTACGACGAGAAGGGGTCGACCGGCGAGGTCAACCACTTCCAGGCACTGACCGCGGCCGTCTCCGGCACCGTCGGCCTCGGCAATATCGCCGGTGTGGCCGTCGCCGTCTCCATCGGCGGCCCCGGCGCCACCTTCTGGATGATCCTGTGCGGCCTGCTCGGCATGGCCACCAAGTTCGTCGAGGTCACCCTCGGCGTGAAGTACCGCGAAGTGCACCCCGACGGCACCGTCTCCGGCGGCCCCATGCACTACCTCCCCAAGGGCCTGGCCGAGCGCTTCGGCAAGAACGGCAAGACCCTCGGCAAGGTCCTCGCGGTCCTCGCCTCCTTCCTCATCCTGTTCTTCGGCCTCTTCGGCGGCAACCTCTTCCAGGTCAACCAGTCCTACGCACAACTGGTCTCCGTCACCGGCGGCGAGGACGGCGCACTCGGCTCCTCCGCCGGCGCCCTGTTCTTCGGCATCCTGATCGCCGCACTCGTCGGCATCGTCCTGCTCGGCGGCATCCGCTCCATCGCCAACGTCACCAGCAGGCTCGTGCCCGCCATGGCCGGCATCTACATCGTCGCGTGCCTGATCGTCATCCTGGTCAACATCACCGCCGTCCCCGACGCCGTCGCCTCCATCGTCGAGGGCGCGTTCAACCCCGAAGGCGTCGCCGGCGGTGTCCTCGGCGCACTGATCATCGGCTTCAAGCGGGCCGCCTTCTCCAACGAGGCCGGCCTGGGCTCCGCCCCGATCGCCCACTCCGCGGTCAAGACCAAACACCCCGCCAGCGAGGGCCTGGTCGCCCTGCTCGAACCGTTCATCGACACCGTCGTCGTGTGTACGATGACGGCGCTGACCATCGTCATCGCCAACCCCGCCAGCTGGGGCGAGGCCCGCGCGGGCGAGGACATCGGCGGCGTCACCATCACCTCCGACGCCTTCGAGACGGTCCTGCCCTGGTTCCCCTACATCCTCACCGTCGCCGTCCTGCTGTTCGCCATCTCCACGGTGCTGACCTGGGGCTACTACGGCCTCAAGTCCTGGACCTACCTCTTCGGCCGCAGCCGCGCCAGCGAAGTCACCTACAAGATCGTCTACACCGTCTTCGCCGTCGCGGGCTCGCTGCTCACCCTGCAGACCCTGATCGACATGGCCGACGCCTTCCTCTTCACCCTCGCCGTCATCAACATCATCGGCCTCTACCTCCTCGCCCCCGTCGTCAAGCGCGAACTGCGAACCTTCCTCGACTTCGTCCGGGCTCGCAAAGCAGACCCGAGCGCCGGCAACGGCGGCGACGACGACCAGGAGCCGGTGAAGACCACCGTCTGACCGCTCACACGGCCCGGCTCCTCAGGAACGGGCCCGTGCCCACCCCGCGCCTGGGTGAGCACGGGCCCGTTCACATATCGGCAAGTCGGCAAGTGGACACTGATTGATGCCGATTCACGTGACCCGGCAGCTCTCCGGGAGCGGTGTCTTCCCTCCCTTGCCGAGCAAACGGCGCGCAACGCCCCCTTACACAGGGACGGGCAGCCCGTGCTCGCGAGCGTATGCCGCACGGCAGCTCTTCGCGCAGAACCCCACGGTCCGGCCCTCGTGCTCGAGAGTGACGGCCCCTCGCCCCAGTCGCACATGCATGCCGCACATCGGATCGACCGTGACCCCTTCGGGAAGGTCGGCACGGGCAGCATCGGTTAGCGCACGGTACTCCGCAGTCATGCGGCCGACGACATCGTCGGCGGTGGCGGGCTTGCCGTCCATCCCGATACTTCCGTCGACGATGCCGACGACGTTGATCCACAGATGCCCCTCGGATCGCTCCCACCCGTGCGAACGATCGAGGCGACGCACCGCGCGACGCACCATGCCGATGGTGGTCCGCGACATCTCGGCGCGCCACGCCTCCGGCACCGTCAGTGTGACCCACAGCGGCGGCACGTTCCCCGGCCTCCACGGACCATCGCCCGAGGTCCAGCCGTCAAGCTCGCGGAAGCCGACGTGCATCATCGCGCGCGCACGGCGCATCGTTTCCTCCGCCACGCCCTCTTCCGCACCGACCAGCACCCGGCAGACTTCACCGGCGAGCTCCTCGCGGTCGTCAGCGGTCAACGCACCACGCGGGCAGGCGATCTCGATGAGGAACATCCAGGTCCTCCAGGGTCGAAAACACTCATTCCACCATACCCCCCGGCGGTATAAAGCGCCGCGCTCGAACCGCAGAGACAGACCACTGTCGCGGCACCGTGCGGACCCAGGTGGCCATGACGATCCTGACCGCGGAACGCAGGAAACCTGCGCCGAAATGGGCATCCGCTGCCGCAGCCCACCATGTGGTGTGGGCGCGTTCGCCACGGGCCACCAGCGCGCTCAGCACCTCCCCGTACGACAGGAACGGGCCCCCGCCACGAGTTCACCGACGACCTGCTCCACGACCGCAGCGACCCGGGCCGCCTCGCCGAACGTGCCTCACGCTCACGCGGTCACCCAGGGCACCACCCCGTTCGCACAGCAAGCCGCGACGGATGGCGTCACCGCCGGGGCGTCCGGTTCGTCGGCGAGGAGACAGCCTCGGTCGCGTTCGGTGCGGTGCTCACGGCACTGCGGCCAGGGCGTACGCCTCCGTCCGCCACTCGTGATCCACAGGTACTGGCACTCAGGCGCGTGAGCGAGCGGCAAGAGCGCGGCACGGTGCCTGCACCGTGCCGGGCCGCGAGAGCCCTGCGAATCAAGGCGGACACCGGGTCCGTCGACCGGGTGAAGGGCGCGGTGTCGGTGCCTGGGCTGGGGATGCTGCCAGCGGCGGCCTCGATCGTGCTGTCGCTGCTGCGGCCGACTAGCAGGTCAAACGCCCGTCATGAAGGTGAGTTCAAGGTAGGACTCTTGGAACCCGTCCGAACCGGCGCATGGTCGCCCACATGGCGGCGATGCTGCCCGGGGTGCGGATGAACGTCGACCCGGAGCCCGGACCGGACCGGGGGGCCTTCCAGATCGGCAGTGAGCGCTACCGCCTGGAGGCGGGGGTCACGGAGTACGTGCTGCTGGCCCGCCTGACCGCCGGAGACCGGCGCGAGGCCAGGCCCGCGTTCCTGTTCTGCGGCCAGCGCGCGATCACCAACCAGGCCGCCACCCGCTACCTCGCCCGGCACCACGAGAAGCTGGCCCGCAAACACGGCAACAACTCCTTCGTACTCCTCCTCAAGGTCGTCAACTCCCAGGCGTACGGCCCGGACGTCGTCGAACTGGTCGGCGACGTCACCCGCGCGGCCACCAGCCCCCTGCCCACCCCCGCACCCGCCTCCCGCACCTCCCACCGGGCGTAGGGCGGGCGGGCTACGACCGGTTCCGTCGCGCCGCCCCGGCTCCCGGTAGGCATGCCCTGGCCGACGGCCAACTCGCAGGCTCCGCTGCCGTTCGTCGCGCGCAGGCTTGCCTCCGGCTGTGCCGTTCGTTCCTTGAGTCGCCACCTTCGTCAAGCATCTTTACTACTCCGCACTGCAGCAACACCCGAAAAGTCGACCTCCCGACACCTGCATCTCGTTTGACATAGTCAGAATCATTGACTAACACTTGTCGCTAGACCCTCGCCACACAGGGCCTGCCACCGTCGGCGGCCGTCCGGCCCGGCTCGATCCGCCTTCATGTTGGGAGCGAACTGTTATGAAATTTCTTGTTCTGGGAGCGACCGGTCGCACCGGCTCTCTCTTCGTCAAGAAGGCACTCGACCAGGGACACCAGATCACCGCCCTGACCCGGAAGGCCGGCGCCGACGTCGACAGGCGCGCCGAGATCGTCGTGGGCGATGTCACCGACGCCGCGGTCATCGCGAAGGCGGCCCCAGGCCACGACGCGATCATCAGCGCACTTGGAGTAAAGAGCGCCCGGGAAACCCCGACGCTGATCACCGACATGGTCCGTGCAGTGATCGAGTCCGCGAAGACGTCCGGCGTTGACCGATTCGTAGTCGTGTCCGCGTTCGGAGTTGGCGACTCTCTCGCCAAGGCGTCCTTCCTCGTGGGTCCGATATTCCGCACCGTGCTCCGGAAGATTTACGCAGACAAAGCCGCGTCGGAAGTGCTCCTGAGGGCCAGCGATCTGAAGTGGACTCTCGAGTACCCGGGGGCACTCAACGATCGAGCCGCCACCGGCTACAGCGAGGTTGTGCTGGAAGATGTCAGGAGACTGCCGGTCTTCCCCTCGACATCGCGCTCACAGGTCGCCGACTTCCTCCTCCGCGCTGCTGTGGAAGGTACCTACGTACGTCAGACCGTCGTTGTCATCGACGGCAAGTAGGTCACCGGTGCGGGCCAACAGCGGCGGGGAGTCCGCCCAGCGTGCTCGACGGTGAAGGCATGCAGGCTGCGCGGGGCGGGGTTCCGCGCAAAGCGTCCTCGCGCAGGCCCAGCGCACCACCGACGCCCTCGAAGCGGCCCTGGACGCCGTGATCACCCACATCCACGACCACGCCGCACCGTCGGCCCGAACGTGCGGTTGGACTCCGAACAAGTGACGGACAAGTCAACTACACTGACTATATCGGCGAGGCGAAGCTTAGCGGCACCCACAGGCCCCGGCGGGTCGGGGCGAACGGCGGCCCGGCGCGGCAGGCCTACTTCGCGTAGGGGTCGGTGATCTCGCGGAGTTGTTCCAGGATCTGGTGCAGCAACGTGAAGTTGCGAGTGCCCAGGTACTCCTTCCACTCCGCGAGGATCTCGTCGAGTGTCGCCGAGGCAACCTCGACCGCCCGCCTGCCGCGCTCCTCCATCACGATCAGCCGGGCGCGGCCGTCCGTCGGGTCGGGGACCCGGCGGACATAGCCCAGGCGTTCCAGCTGGTCGACCAGTACGCCTGCGCTCTGCTTACTCATTTGTGCCTGGTCAGCGAGGTCTGTGAGGCGCGAACCGTCCGGTGCGACGCGCTGGAAGACCCGGCACTGGGCGAGGGTCCAGTCGTCGAACCCGGCATCCTGCAGGGCCCGGAACATCCTGTCCTCGGTGTACCGGTACGGGATGAACAGCGCCACCCCTAGATCAACCCGCTGCTCGTCGTCCATACCGCTCTCTCGGCTCCGTCGCCCACCTGGTCCCACGAGGTTCACACCCTACGACAACCGCCGGCCGGCGGGACCGCCACCGGCCCCGGCCCCGGGCTCGGCGGCACGCGGGGTGTGCTCGCCGCGCTGCGGGCATGCCCACCCCTCAGTCCTTCGAGGCCGACCGGTTTCAGTTGCCTTCACCGTCGCCACATGAGTACAGTAGTCAATGTTCCTGACTAATTCGGATGACGGATTGATGCGGAACCTGGCTGTGCGAGCCAAGGTCTGTTCACACCCGGCCAAGACAGAGAGAACGCGGGGAGCGCGATGACATCGACATCAAGCCTGGCGGGCCAGAGGGTCCTGGTCACCGGAGGCAGCAGCGGAATCGGCGCCGCGATCGTGCGGCGGCTCGCCGCTCAGGGGGCCACGGTCGCGGTCAACTACCGATCCGATCAGAAGGCGGCCGAGGCGCTCGTCCGCGAACTCCACGACAGCGGGTGTGCCGCGGCGGCCTTCCCGGCCGATATCGGTGACAGGGCGCAGACCCACGCGCTCGTCGGCGCTGTGGTGTCCGAGTTCGGCGGCCTGGACCTACTGGTCAGCAACGCCGGGATCGAGCACTTCGGAGCCCTGGAAACCATCACCCAGGCCGACTTCGACCGCCTCTTCCAGACCAACGTGGCCGGACAGCTGTTCGTCACACAGGCGGCGGTAGCCGCCATGACCGACGGCGGCCGGATCGTGCTCAGCTCCTCGGTCAGCACACGCCTGGCGATCCGGCAACATGCCCTGTACGCGGCGAGCAAGGCGGCCGTTCCGGCCATGGTCCGCAATCTCGCTCCCGAGCTGGCCGAGCGGAACATCACCATCAACGCGATCGCCCCGGGCGCCACCGCCACCCGCATGGCCGACTACGCCCCCCACTACATCCACCCCGCCCTCGCCGATGTGCCGTTTCCCGCGCTCATCCGCTCGATGAGCGCACTCGGCCGACTGGCCCGACCCGACGAAATCGCCGCCGCGGTCGCGTTCCTGCTCTCCCCGGACGCGTCCTTCGTCACCGGCACCACCGTCGAAGCCGACGGCGGCTGGAACTGACACACCGGCTCACCGCACGTGGCCCCCGCGCCAGGGGAATCCACCTGCGCCGCAGTGCAACCGCACCGGATACTTGTCGAAGGGAAACACCATGTCCACTGTCATCACCGGAGCCTCAGGCCACCTCGGCCGGCTCATCGTCGATCAGCTCCTCGCCGCCGGAACGCCGCCGGAGCAGATCGTGGCCACCGGCCGGGACACCGGCAAGCTCGCCGACCTCGCACGGGACGGGGTCACCGTACGGCGCGCGGACTTCGCCGACCCGGGCACCCTCGACGAGGCCTTCACGGGTGCCGACGCACTGGTGCTGGTCTCCACGACGACGGTGGGTGAGCGGTTCGACAACGCCCGCAACGCCATCGACGCGGCGCGCGCGGCGGGTGTCTCCCGCATCGTCTACACCAGCACCCTCAACGCCTCGACCGCGCGGATGATGCTCGCTGACGCGCATCGCCGCACCGAGGAGTACCTGCGCGACAGCGGGTCTCCGTTCGTCATCCTGCGCAACGGGTGGTACTTGGAGAACTACACCGATCAGCTCCCGATGATCACCCAGTACCACGCGCTGCTGGGCAGTGCGCACGACGGGCGCGTCAGTGCGGCGGCCCGGCATGACCTGGCGGCGGCCGCGGTCGCGGTGCTGACGCAGGACGGGCACCTCGGCAGGACCTACGAACTCGGCGGAACGCCGTTCACGCTGACCGAACTCGCCGCCACCTTCAGCGACGTCCTGGGCACCCGCATCACGTACCGGGACATACCGGTCGCCGACTACGCGGCGACTTTGACGGGCGCCGGTCTGCCCCCGGAGATGGCCGCCGCCGTGGCTGATGCCGATGCGGGGCTGGCCCGCGGAGAGCTGTTCACCGACAGCGGCGACCTGGTCGAACTCATCGGCCGGCCAACGATCACGCCGCGTGAAGCCATCCTGAACGCCGCGGCTGTCGAGGAGTCGCAGTGAGTGCGCCCGGGCCCGGCGTCGACACCCATGAGATGGTGCTGATCCATCGCGTCCTCAGGCGCGAGTTCGGCCTGCTTCCGCGGTTGTTCCGCGCCGCGGCCGGTGACCGTGCGCGAGCCAAGGTCATCGGTGCGCACGCCCGGGAGATGCTGACCTTCCTCCACACGCACCACACCGGCGAGGACGAGCTGCTCTTTCCGCTGCTGCGCGAGCGAGCAGCCCTCGATCCGGGGCTGATGGACCGGATGGATGCCCAGCACGCCCAGGTCGACGACGCCGTGACAGCCATCGACGCGGAATTGCCCGCGTGGACGGCGAGCGCGGACGCCGCCCGGGGCGAGCGGATGGCCGCACGCATCGACGCCATGATGCCGACACTGATCGAGCACCTGGCCGAAGAAGAGCGGGAAATTCTGCCCATCGTCTCCGTCACACTGACGCAGAACGAATGGGACGCACTCGGCAAGCACGGCATGAGCGCGATCCCCGTCACGCGGCGGCTGGTCATCCTCGGCCACATCACCGAAGACGCCGACGACGCGGAACGGCGAAGGTTCATGAAGGTCCTGCCGGCCCCGGCCCGGGTCGCCTACAGGCTGATCGGCCACCGCCAGTTCACCCGTGAGACCGGCAAGGTCCGCGGCTGATCCGCGCCATTCGCGGGGTACGCCCTGGGGCAACGGCCCGGGCCGGGCGACCCCGTCGACGGACCGCGTGGGTGTACTTCTTCGCCAGGTCGATCGTGGCGTCCCTCGAATTCGAGTTGAGTGGGGGCGCAGAAACAACGAGGGTTGCCATCCTGATCGGTTGGCGAGTTCCTGCCCCGGAACGGAGCGAGATGGATGGAACGATCGGACGGAGACCTGCCATGACCACTGCTCTGATCATCGGCGACGTTCAGCAAGGCATCACGGGCAGGTTCCCGTTCGCCCGAGAGGTCGTGCCGCCGCTCACCGAACTGCTTCCGCGTGCCCGCGCGGCCGGCGTCCTCGTGGTGTTCGTGCGCTTCGCCTTCCGGGCCAATGGCGCCGACGTGCCGGACAGCCCGCTGTACCGGTCGTTCTTCGACGCCGGCGAAGATTTCCACGAGGACACGGCCGGCACCGAACCCGATCTGCCGGTCACCGCCGAGGACGTCGTGGTGCTGAAGCGCCGCGCCAGCGCTTTCGCGGGCACGGATCTGGATCTCGTGCTCCGCGCCCGCGGCGTCACCCGGCTTGCCGTCGCCGGTGTCGCGACCAGCGCGATGGTCGCCGCCACCTGCTACGACGCGGCGGATCGCGGCTTTCACCTGACGGTCCTGCGTGACGGGTGCGGCGACGACGACACGTCCGTCCACGACTTCTTCATGAACATCGTCTTCCCCAACCGGGGATTCGAAGTGGTGTCCTGCGCGGGATGGCCTGGAGGAACGGCATGAGCACGCGGTCACGGCAGGTGTCGGACGATGTCGGCGACGGCCTGTGGCTGCGACAGGAACGGGTGGTGGCCCGCCTCCACCTCGACGGCCCTGTCCGCACGGCGGGAGAATTCACGCTGCGCGGCCACTGGGGTGCCGCGGTCCTCGGTACACACCACGTACGTCGTGGACACGTCGTGCCACGCCGCCGCCCGAACGGGCTGCCCGGTCACGGCCAGCGTCTGCCGGACCAGACGGGCCGCCGCGTCGCGGGCCAGGTCCGGTGGGCAGTCCTGGGCGAACGTCTGGGCGAACAGCTCCGGCCGGGCGCCGAACGTGCCGCCCTCGGGATCGAAGTCCAGGAACGGCGGCGGTGCGTCGGCTCCGAACGTCGACAGGGACTCGCCGGGCTCGGGCAGGTAGCTCGACACCAGCACCATGTGGCGGACCGCTGCCACGCCCGCGGCCGCCTCGGCGGCGACGATTCCGCCGTAGCTGTGCGCCACGACCACGGTCGGCTCGTCTCCGTCGGTGAGGACCGCGCGCACCGCGGCGACGTCCTCGGCCAGGCCGGGGCCCTCCGGACCGGCCGGCCGGTCGCCCTCGCCGCAGCTCGACAGCGCCGGGGCAGTGCTGGCGATACCGTGCTTGCGCAGGGCCGAGGCCGCCAGGTGCCACCACCACGACCCGTCACGGACACAAGCCCCGTGCACGAACACAACGCGCATCTCTTCCTCCTCGAATCCGGGCGCCAAGCTCCACGATCAACGGTAGACGTAGCCGCGGTTACGTGAAAAAGTGCCGCGATGGGTCGACACAAGCAGCCCGAGATCCGCGACCGAATCCTGGACGCCTGCGTCGACCACGCGCTCGTGCACGGGCTTCCCAGCCGCCTCGAGCCGTTCGCGGCCGCCTCCGGCACGTCGGCCCGGATGCTCATCTACCACTTCGGCACCCGGGACGCGTTGCTGCGGGAGACCCTGCGGCGGGCACGGCGACGTCAGCGCGACTTCTTCGGCGAACTGGTCACTCCCCGGCCCGAGGAGCCCTACCCGAGCACGCTGCGACGAGCTTGGCGGGTCATGACCGGCCCGGCCGGTCTGCCGTACCTCACCATGTTCGGCAGACTCCGCGAAGACGCCGAGCAGCAGTTGTGGCCGGGCTTCCGCCGCGAGTCCACCACGGACTGGCTCCAGCCGCTCCAGGAGGGCATGCGCAGCATCGGCCGTCCCGAACTCGCGACCCTCGTACTGGCGGTCGTCCGCGGCCTCATCATGGACATCGAGACCACGGGTGATGTGTCGCGAGCCGACCGGGCCTTCGAGGATTTTCTCGCCGCACTCGTTCTCGTCACCGGGACCCAGGACCTCGACGCCCACGGTGAGTCCTGAGCGACGTCTCCCGGGCGGCGCGCCGGTGGCGGTCAGGACCGGCGTGCCGCCGGGCCGTCGACCGCGGCCGTACTGGCGCGCACGACCAGCACGGGTTCGACGGAGGCGGGCTCGGGAGCCGCGTCCGGATCCGCGATGTGCCGCAGCAGGTGGGCGACCGCGAGGGCACCGATCTCGGCGAACGGCTGGGCCACCGTGGTCAGTGAGGGCGAGCAGTACTCGGCGAGCGCGATGTCGTCGACCCCGACGACGGAGATGTCCTGGGGCACCCGGCGGCCGAGTTCGTGCAGGGCCCGGATCACCCCGAAGGCCATCTCGTCGCTGGCCACGAACACCGCGGTGACGTCGGGGATCTTGCCCAGCACCAGGCCGTTGCGGTACCCGGAGGCGGGTGTCCAGTCCCCCTCCAGCACCGGTGGCACGGACAGTCCCGCCTCCTCGAGGGTGTCGCGCCAGCCGGCGCAGCGACTGGCCGCGTCGAGCCATTCCTGGGGCCCCGACACGTGCCAGACGACCTCGTGGCCCAGCTCGATCAGGTGCCGGGTCGCGAGCCTTGCCGCCAGGGTCTGGTCGACGGCGACGATCTCGGTGGCCGGTGTCCTCGACCCGTCGACGGTGATGGTCGGCACCGAGCGGGTGAGCCGCTCGATCCTGGGGCTCACGTGCACCAGCGGCACCGAGAGGATGACCCCCTCGACGTCCTGCTCCGCCAGTCGGGACAGCGCGCTCTCGATCGCCGCGGTGTCCAGGGACGCCGTGGCGGCGGTACTGACCGCGTACCCGGCCTCGCGCGCCGCGGCCTCGATGCCGAAGAGGAGGTTCGCGCGGGAGTAGAAGGTGGTGCGCAGCGTCACGACGCCGATCGTCCGGCTGCGCCCCGAGGACAGCATCCGCGCCGCGTTGTTCTTGCGGTAGCCCAGCTCCTCGACCGCGGCGAGCACCTTGGCGCGGGTGGTGTGCTGGACGTTGGGATGGCCGGCCAGCGTACGGGAGACCGTCTGGGCGGAGACCCCGGCGAGCCGGGCCACGTCGGCCATGCCCGGCTGCCGCACGGCACCGTCGTCGGCCGTCCGCCTGCTCACGGGCGCCCCGTCGGCTGCCGGCGTTTCCGGTGACATCGCTCGCCTCTCCACGGAAACGGCGGCTCCGGCCGCCGTCGCAGGTAATGGTCCCGCCTGGGAGTCTAGCCAGACGCGATCCATTGGCATCGATAACATCGTCTGCCACAGTTCCCGCCGACGCGGACCTCGCGTGGCGACGGTGGCCGCCGGCACCCTGGAGGACGTCCCGCGGACCCAGCGCGTCTCCTTCGACCGGGTCCGCGCCTCCTACGTGCGCTTCACCGCGCTCGACGCGCTCGACGCGCTCGACGGACAGCCCTACGCGGCCGCCGCGGAGATGCGCGTGTACGGCGTGCCCGTGGACCTTCCCACGGGCTGCCCGCCGGGCGGACGACCCGCCGACGCCCGCTGACACACCGCCGGGTGCGGCTCGCCCCTCCCAGGGGGCGCCCTCCCAGGGGGCGGGCCGCACCCGGTCACCTTTGGCCCGGGGCGTCAGTCGAAGGTCTCGACGTACTCCTCCGACGGTCCGAGGTCGGGACCCTCGCGCAGGGTGACGCGGTCGCCGAGGCGTTCGAGTTCGAGCACGGTCAGGGTGTTGTCGCCGGGGCGCAGGAGCGGACCGGGCAGGTAGAGCGTGCTCTGGGGCCCGATCTCCCAGTAGCGGCCCAGCAGGGTGTCGTTGACCCAGAGGAAGCCCTTGCCCCACCCGGGCAGGGCGACGAAGGCGTCCGCGGGCTCGGTCACGGACAGGACGGCGGTGGCGAACCCGGCGCGGCCGTCCGAGGGGGCGGCGGCCGCGGCGCGTGCCGTGTCCCGCGGTGTCCACGTGTCGAGCGGCAGCGGACGCATCGTCCAGCCGTGCACCAGCCGGCGCTCCACCCGCACCCCGCCGAGGATGCCCTTGCCCTGGCCGAGCAGCGGACCGTAGTTGATCCGCCCCTGGTTCTCCACCAGCAGCGCCAGCCGGACCCGTGCTCCGGCGCCGGTGACGGTGAACGAGGCGCTCTCGCGGTCCAGTACGGCGACGGGTGTGCCGTCGACGAAGACCTGGGCGCGGTCGTGCAGCCCCGTGACGGCCACCTCGTGGTCCCCCGGTGGCAGCAGCGGCTCGGCCTCGTAGAGCACCAGGCCGGAGGCGAGGGACAGTTCCTCGAAGCTCAGCGGCAGCGGTGCGGACACCGGCTCGGACACCGAGCGCAGCGCGTCGAGCAGGGCGGCGTGCCGGGTGACCGGCAGGTCGCGGGGGGCCAGCAGCGGTGGGTCGGCGGGCGGCGGGCGCCGGGCCGCGGCGTCGTCGCGCGCGGTCAGTGCGTCCCGCAGGGCGAAGAACTTGGGGGTCAGGGCGCCGTTCTCGGCGATGGGGGCGTCCGAGTCGTAGCTGGTGACGGTCGGCCGGATGGTTCCGTCCTCGTGGTTGGCGCCCGCCCACAGTCCGAAGTTGGTGCCGCCGTGCGCCATGTAGAGGCTCACGGAGCCGCCCTCGTCGAGGATGCCGCCGAGGTCCTCGGCGGCGCTCCGGGCCGGCCGGACGTGGTGCTTGTCGCCCCAGTGGTCGAACCAGCCGTTCCAGAACTCGGCGCAGAAGAAGGGCTCCCCGGGCCGGCGGGAGCGCAGCAGCGCCGCTGCCCGGTCGGGGCGTGAGCCGAAGGTCGCGGCGGCCAGTTCGCCGGGCAGGGCGCCGCCGTCCTGCATCAGCGGGGTCGGTCCGTCCGCGGTGTAGAGCAGTTCGGTGATGCCGCGGGCGACGAGGGCGTCGCGGATGTGGCGGACGTAGGGCCGGTCGTCGCCGTAGCTGCCGTACTCGTTCTCGATCTGCACGGCCACGACCGGCCCGCCCCGGCCGGCCTGGAGTTCCGCGACGCGTGGGACGAGCGCGTCGAACCAGCGGTCGACCGCTTCGAGGTAGGGGCCGTGGGAGGTGCGCAGCCGCATGCCCGGAGTGCCGGTCAGCCAGGCGGGCAGACCGCCGTTGTCCCACTCGGCGCAGATGTAGGGGCCCGGCCGCACGACGACGTCCAGCCCCTCTTCCTGGGCGAGCCGGACGAACCGGGTCAGGTCGCGCGGGCCGTCGAAGCGGATGTCGCCCGCGGTGCGCTCGTGGAAGTTCCAGGGGACGTAGGTGTCGACCGCGTTGAGGCCGAGGGCGGCCAGCCGCCGGAGCCGGTCGGCCCAGTGCCCGGGGTGGACCCGGAAGTAGTGCAGCGAGCCCGCCAGGAGGCGGTGCGGGCGCCCGTTCCGCAGGAGGGTGCCGTCGGCGTACGACAGGGTGGACCGCTTCACAGCTGCTCCTTGGCAGGGGGTGGCGCGGAGGACCGGCAACCGGGCCGGCCATCGGTAGCTGTGACTATGACAGATGATGTTATCGATGCCAATTGCCGTGCGGTCGTCCGTGATGAGCATCGAGGACGGGAGGTCCGCACGCCTGGTATCGATCTCACCGGCCGATCCGATCGCCCCCTCGGGACCGCCGTACCCGGGTCGGCGGAGCTTCACGGCCCCGCCGTCGGCCATCACGGTCTGCCCGGTCATGTACCGCGCGTCGTCGCCGGCCAGGAGGAGCGTTCCCGGAACCACCCGCGAGCCGTCGGCCACAACTCCTCCGGGCCCCGCACACACCCCACACTCGCTCTCCCGCTCCGGGAACTTCCTTGTGCCACAAGGGCGTTGAGGCCGTTGCGGGGCTGAAGAGGAGTGGACATGACACAGGAGCTCGCGCGGGACCCGTGGCGGCTGCTGCTGATCGAGGACGACCGGGAACTGGTCGTCATGCTTTCCGACGTACTGCGGGACGAGGGCTACGCGGTCGATGTGGCGACCGACGGCCAACGGGGCCTGCACCTGGGCCTCACCCGGCGCTACGACGTGTTCGTCGTCGACCGGCGGCTGCCGGTGCTGGACGGCCTCGACCTGCTGGGCCGGCTGCGCACCCGCGCGGTCCGCACCCCGGCACTGATGCTGACCGCGATGGGCACCGTGCACGACCGGGTCGACGGCCTGGACGCCGGCGCCGACGACTATCTGGTGAAGCCGTTCGAGCTGGACGAACTGGGAGCCAGACTGCGGGCGCTGTGCCGGCGTTCCCTGGAGGGCGGGGACGTCCTGCGGATCGGTTCGGGACGTCTGCACGTCGGGCGGCGCGAGGTGGAGTCCGCGGACGGCGAGCGGATCGCGCTCGCCGCGCGGGAGTTCGCCCTGCTGTGGGTGCTCGCCTCGCACCCCGAAGCCGTCCACACCAGGGCGGAGCTGCGCCGGCTGGTGTTCGAGGAGGCGCCCGCCTCCTCCATCGTCGACACCTACGTCTACTACCTGCGCCGCAAGCTCGGCCGGCAGGTGGTGCGCACGGTGCACGGACTGGGCTACCGCCTGGGGGCGTTGTGAGCGCGTCGGCGTCCGGGGAGCGGGCGGCCGTCCGCCGGGCCCGCCTGCGCATCGCCGTACTGACCGGCGCGATCATCACCCTGCTGGTCACCGTCGTCGGCGGGGTCGCCGACACCGTCATGACGCGGGCCCAGAGCGACCAGGTGTGGCGGGAGCTGCGCTACGGCGCCGAGCGCGGCGACCTGTCCAGTCCGCCGGTGTGCACCTGGCTGTTCGCGCGCGGCGCGACGCCGTTGGCCAACGCCCCGGCGGGCTTCCCCGTGCAGAGCGACATGCGGCAGGTCCGCCGGACCCACGAGGCGGTGGAACGCACGGTGCGACGCGACGACACCCAGTACTTGGTGCGTACGCAGGTCAGGGCGGACGGGCAGGTCGTGCAGGCGGTGTTCGACCTGCGGTTCCAGCTGGCCGACCGCCGGCACCTGTGGTTCGCGCTGGGCGTCGCCGAAGTGGTGGGCCTGCTGGCGGCGGCCGTCACCGGGGTGGTCCTGGGGCGGCTCGCCGTGTCCCCGCTGGCCGAGGCGCTCACCCGGCAGCGCCGGTTCGTCACGGACGCCAGCCACGAGCTGCGCACCCCGGTCACCCAGGTGTACACGCGGGCGCAGCTGCTGGCGCGGCAGGCGGCGGCGCAGGACCTCCCCGCCCGGCACCGCGAAGGGCTGACGCGGCTGGTCGGTTCGGCCGGCCGGCTGGGCGAGGTGCTGGACGACCTGCTGCTGTCCGCGAGCCTCGCGGCGGGCCCGGCGCGGCCGTCGGAGCACCGGCCGGTCGACCTGGTGGCACTGGCCCGTGCGGTGGTCGCGGAGGAGGCGGACCGGGTGCGGGAGGGTGGTCTCACCGTCGTCGTGGACGGACCGCCGCGCCCCGTGTTCGTCGACGGGGTCGAGTCGGCGCTGCGCCGGGCCGTCGGGGAGCTGCTGTCCAACGCCGTCGGCCACACCCCGACGGGCGGGCGGATCGAGGTCGCCCTGGCACGGGTGCGCGGGACGGTCACGCTGACCGTCGCGAACACCGGGAAGGGCTTCGATCCCGCCGAGGCGGAACGGCTCTTCGAGCGGTTCCACCGGGGCGGTGCCACCGGCCGGTACGGTCTGGGGCTCGCGCTGCTGCGGGAGGTCGTCACCCACCACGGCGGTACGGTCGCCGCGACCGGACGGCCCGGACACGGCGCCCTGTTCACCATCCGGCTCCCCCTGGGCGGTCCCCCGGCCGTCTCCGTCCCGCCACCCCGGGGCCGGGCGCCCCGCCTCGCCCCCCGCCGGGTCAAGGCCGGGCGTACCTGACCAGCAGGCGGGCGGCGGCACGCACGTCCGAGTCCAGCGGGCGGTCCGGGTCGACCGGGGGGATCGCATCGGCGAGGGAGTCCAGGAGTTCCCCGCACCGGGGTGCGGTGGGGCGGCGGGCGCCGACGTGGGCGGCCTGGCGCAGGCCGAGGGCGAGCGACCCGCACAGCAGGCCGAGAAGCTCGGCCGTGTCGTGGGCGCGCAGGGCCGCCTGCGTGCCGAAGGGGACGACGTCCTGGTTGTGCAGGTTCGTCGGCAGGCTCTGCATGCCGGCCGGGGTCGCGGCGCGGCGGATCTCCGCCACGAACGCGGTGCCGGCCAGCTGCACGCCCTGCAACCCGTGCTGTGCTCCGGGTTCGGTGGCGAGCATCGGCGGCAGCCCGCCGTTGCGTGCCGGGTCCACCAGGAGGTCGAGCTGGCGTTCGGCGAGGTTGCCGAGCTGGGCGGTGACGGAGGCGAGCAGGTCGGCGGCGAACGCGGCGGGCTGTCCGAAGAAGTTCCCACCGTGCACGACCTTCCCCACGGCCGCGTCCTCGGTGCCGGTGCCGGTGCCGGTGCCGGTGCCGGTGCCGGGAAAGAACAGCGGGTTGTCGCTCACCCCGGCGAGGTCGGCGGCGACGACTCCGTCGACGTGGCGCAGCGCGTCCTCGGCGGCGCCCAGCAGCTGCGGGGCGCAGCGGATGCTGTACGGCTCCTGCAACGGGCGGGTGCCGGAGGGCGTGCCGCCCGCCAGGGTCCGCCGCATCCGTCCGCCCACGTCGACGGTGCCGGGGTGGCCGTAGGCCCGCAGCAGGTCGGCGTCGAGGAAGCCGGTGTCGCAGCCGAGGAGGTCGGTCAGCAGGCAGGTGAGCGCGGTGAGCGAGCGGTGGGCGGCGCGCACGGCGTCGAGGGCCAGCGCGGTGGCCGCGGTGGTGACGGAGGTGCCGTTGACCAGGGCGAGCGCGTCGCGTCCGTCGAGGGCGAGGGGGCGCAGTCCGGCGGCGGTCAGCGCCTCGCCGGCCGGCATCCGGTCGCCGTTCACGTAGGCGTGGCCCCGGCCGCGCAGTGCCTGGGTGGCGTAGGCGAGCGGGATGAGGTCGCCGCTCGCGCCGACGGAGCCGTAGCGGGGGACGGCGGGCGCGAAGGTGGTGGCGAACATCGCCGCGAGCCGGTCGACCACCTCGGCCGACACACCCGACAGGCCCTGGGCGAGGGAGCGGGTGCGCAGCAGCAGGGAGGCGCGCACGATCCCGGGCGGGAGGTCCGGTCCCTGGCCCGCGCCGAGGTGCGCCAGGGTGTTGTCGCACTGGTCCGCGTCGTCGGTGCGGCCGGCGTAGCCGACGAGGGCGCCGAAGCCGGTGTCGGCGCCGTAGATCCGGCGGTCCGTGCCGCCGGGGCCGTGCCGCAGCGCGTGGAAGAGGCGGCGCCCGCGTTCGACGCGGGCGCGGGCCTCCTCGTCCACCGTGACGGTGAGGGGCAGCGCCGCGCGGCGCAGGGCGGCCGCGTCCAGGGGGCCGGTGAGCGGGACGGTGTCCGTGGGTGTGTCCGTGGGTGTGAGCACAACGGGCAACGTAGGCCCGGGATCTCAGAGCGCTCTGAGATCACGTGGCTACCTTCCGTGCCATGAGCCATGACTACCTCATCATCGGAGCGGGCCCGGCCGGCCTGCAACTCGCCTCCTTCCTGGAGCGGGACGGCGCGGACTACGTCGTCCTGGAGCGCGGCGGCGTGCCGGGCGCGTTCTTCACGCGCTTCCCCCGGCACCGCAACCTGATCTCGAACAACAAGGTGCACACCGGGTACGACGACCCGGAGCTGCGGCTGCGGATGGACTGGAACTCGCTGCTGAGCGACGACCCGGAGCTGGTGTTCACCCGCTACAGCCCCCGCTACTTCCCGCCCGCCGACGACCTGGTGCGCTACCTGGCGGACTTCGCCGACCGGACCGGGGTGCGGGTGCGGTACGACACCGCGGTGCGGCACGTCACCCGCGACGCCGGGGGGTTCACCGTCACCGATCAGACCGGGACCGAGTGGCGGGCCAGGCACCTGGTGGTCGCCACGGGCATGCCGGTGGCGAACCTGCCGTCGATCCCGGGCGTCGAACTGGCCGAGCGCTACGACACGATCGACACCGACCCGGCGGGCTACACCGATCAGCGGGTGCTGATCGTCGGGCGGGGCAACTCCGCCTTCGAGACCGCCGAGAACCTGATGGAGAACGCTGCGGTCATCCACGTGGCCGGCTCGGGCTCGCTGCGCATGGCCTGGCGGACGCACTACGTGGGACACCTGCGGGCGGTCTACAACAACTTCCTGGACAGCTACCAGCTCAAGTCCCAGAACGCCCTCCTGGACGGCCGGGTGCTGGACATCCGGCGGGACGCGGACGGCTACCGGGTCCAGTTCGCCTTCGAGCGCAACGAGGACGTGGTCAAGGACCTGCGCTACGACCGGGTGATCGTGGCGACCGGGTTCCGCTTCGACGCCTCGATCTTCGACGAGACCTGCACGCCCGACCTGATGGTCGACGGCCGCTTCCCGGAACTGACGCCCCTGAGCGAGTCGGTCAACGTGCCCGGCCTGTACTTCGCCGGGACGCTGATGCAGGGCCGGGACTTCCGGAAGGCCACGACCGGTTTCATCCACGGCTTCCGCTACATGGTGCGGGCCCTGCACCGGGGACTGCGGCAGCGCCACCACCAGGAGCCCTGGCCCGCGGCGGAGTTGGGGGACACCACGGAGCGGGCCGTGGACGCGGTGATCGGCCGGGTCAACCGGTCCTCGGCGCTGTGGCAGCAGTTCGCCGTCCTCGGCGACCTGCTCACGCTCGCCCCAAACGGCACGATGCGCTACGCCGAGGAGGTCCCGGTCGCGCACGTGCCGGGCGCCGTCGCCGCCGGGGACTTCGGGGACGTCGAGGCGCACGCCGTGATCACCCTGGAGTACGGCAAGGACCACGACCTCGTGGATCCCTTCGACGTGAGCGCCGGCCGCGGGTCCCAGTACGACGTCTCCGGACTGGACGGCCGCTATCTGCACCCGGTCGTGCGCTGGTACCGGCAGGGCGCGTTCGTCGCCGAGCACCACCTCGCGTCGAACCTGGAGAACGAGTGGGACAGCGAGGAGTACCACCGGGCCCCGCTGCGGGCGTTCCTCGCCGCCCGGCGCGACGCGGTGACCCCGGTGGCGCCGTGACCCTCCGCGAACTGCACGACGCGGCGCGCGCGGCGCTCGACCCGGTCCACTACGACTACGTGGCGGGCGGCGCGGGCGAGGAGCGCGCGCTGACCGCCAACGGGCGGGCGTTCGACCGGTACGCGCTGCTGCCCCGGGTGCTGCGCGGCGCCGCGCGGCGGGAGACGGCCGTGGACCTGCCGGGCGCCCGGGGGGCGGCGCCGGTGGTGGTCGCACCGACGGCGTTCCACCGCCTGCTGCACCCGGACGGCGAACGGGCCACGGCGCGGGCCGCCGCGGCCGAGGGCGCCGTCCTGGTGACGGGCGTCGCCGCGACGACGGCGGTGCCGGCCGTCGTCGCGGCGGCCCGCGAGGCGGACCCGGACGCGGCGGTGTGGTTCCTGCTCTACCCGCACCCGCGCCGGGAGGTCACCGAGGCGCTGGTGCGGCGGGCCGAGGAGGCGGGCTGTTCGGCCCTGGTCGTCACCGCCGACTCGCCGCTCCTCGGCCGGCGCACCCGGGATCTGCGCAACGGGTTCGACGACCTGCCGCCCGGCTACGCCGCGGAGAACATGCGCGACCTGCCCGGCGCCCCGCCGGGCGCCCTCACCGACATCCCGATGCACCCGGCGGCGTCCTGGCGGGACTTCGCCGAGACGGTGGGCATGACCTCGCTGCCCGTGTGGGTCAAGGGGGTGCTCCATCCGGCGGACGCGCGACTGGCCGTGGAGCACGGCGCGGCGGGCGTGATCGTCTCCAACCACGGGGGCCGTCAGTGCGACAGCGCCGCGGCGTCCGTCGACTGCCTGCCCGGGGTCGTCCGGGCGGTCGCCGGTGCGGTGCCGGTCCTCCTGGACGGCGGGGTGCGCCGGGGCGGTGACGTGGCCGTCGCGCTCGCGCTGGGCGCGGCGGCCGTCGGCGTGGGACGTCCGGTGCTGTGGGGGCTGGCCGCCGCGGGCGAGGCGGGCGTCCGCGAGGTGCTGCGGACGCTGCTCGACGAGTACGACCACACGCTCGCCCTGTGCGGCGGGCGCCGCAACGCCGATCTGGGCGCCGACATGGTCGTCCGCGAGGACGCGGCGTGGTGGGGGGAGGCGGCGTGGTGAGCGGCACCCGGCGGCCCGCCTCGTGGTGGCTGCCGCGCACCGTGGTGGCGTTGCGGGTGCGCGTCTTCGAGAAGGTCAACGGCGACCGGGTGGTGACCCTGCCCAACGCCGCCCACGGCCCCGAGGTGTTCGAGCGGGTGTACGCCCATCCCGCGGTGAACGGCCGGAGCGCGGGCGCCGGTCTGTCCGACCTGTTCTGGTACTGGCTCGCGCCGGGTTCCGAGGTGCACCAGGAGCATCTGGAGCCCGGTGAACGCTACGACCAGGTCGCCGCGACGACGCGGCGGATCCTCGCCGGCTCGTCCGCCGGACTCGCCGAGGCGGCCGGGCGGGCCGTCGCGGACGTACTGGACACGGTCCCGCTCGACCGCGTCAGCCTGGTGCGGCTGCGGGACCTGCTCATGCCCGCCTGGGCCGCCTTCGCCTACGAGCTGGTGTTCCGCCGGCCGTGCCCGCCGCACGCCCGGGACCTGATCACCGCGCACGCCGACGACGTGATCACCGCCCTCAAGTGCACCGGACTGCGGCACCCGCGACGCCGGGCCCGGCTGACGGCGTACCTCGGCGAGCGGATCGCCGCCGGGGACGTGCCGCACCGGCTGCCGTCCTCCCTCTCCCCGTCCGAGCAGGCGCTGTACCTGCAAGGGACGTTCTTCAACACCGCGGTCGTCCAGCTGTCCGAGGCGACCGCGCACGTCCTGCTCGCCCTGGCCCGCCACCCGCGGGTGCAGCACCGCCTGTCGGAACGCCCGGACGACGACCGGTACCTCGCGCACGTGATCGACGAGACGCTCCGCCTGTATCCGCTGTTCGGGATCGCCCACCGCATCACCACCGGTGAGGTGCCGCTCGACGACACGACGGTGCTGCCCGCCGGGTCCGTGGTGTGCTTCAGCTACCCCGACTACCAGGCCACGGGGCACGAGCGGCCCGACGAGTTCGACCCGGACCGCTGGTCCGACCCGGCGGCCAGGAGGGCCCCGTACATCCCGTTCGGGGTGGCGGCGAACCGGCCCTGCCCCGCGTGGCGCGTGTCGCCGATCGTCCTGCGCGTCGCCGTGCGCGAGGTGCTGAGCCGGTTCCGGCTCGACTCGACGGCCTCGCACACCCGCTCCAACCCGCACCGCGCGCCCTGTCTGCTGATCCCCCGCCCGCTGATCCCCGGCCGGCGCCGGCTGGAGGCGCTGCGCCGGTTCGTCCGGCTGCGCGACGGCGCGGAGGACGTCACCCGGGGCGTGCGGCAACTGGTGCTCGGCACGGTCATGGTGCTGCATGCACGGAGGCTGCGCCCGGCGGCCCGGTACTTCGAGGAACCACCCTCCGGACGCTGTCCGGTCGCCCACCCCACGGAGAGCAAGACAAGCAGGGAGAGCAACGGATGAGTACCACGGAACTGGGTCCTGCCTTCTTCCTCGCGGTCGTCGTGATCCTCGTCGTCTGCCGGGTGGTCGGCCGGCTGCTGCAACTCGTCGGGCAGCCACCGGTCGTCGGGGAGATGCTCGCGGGCGTGGTCCTGGGTCCGTCGGTCCTGGGCGCGCTGCTGCCGGGCGTCGAGTCGGCCCTCTTCCCCACGGAACTGCGGCCGGTGCTCTACGTGGTGGGGCAGATCGGGCTGGTGGCGTTCATGTTCCACGTCGGCTGGGACTTCCGCGCGGACCGGCTCCGGGGTGTCGCCCGGTCGGCCGGGCTGGTGTCGGCGGCGGGGCTGGTGGTGCCGATGGTGCTCGGGGTGGTGCTCATCGCCGCCGTCGGCGAACGCACCGGCGCGCTCGCCCCGAACGTGTCGCTGACGGTCTCCGGCCTGTTCGTCGGCGTCGCGCTGGCGGTGACGGCGTTCCCGATGCTGGCCAGGATCATCGCCGAACGGGACCTGGCCAAGACCCGGTTCGGCGCCCTGTCCCTCGGGGCCGGCGCGGTCGACGACGCCGCGGCCTGGGTCCTGCTCGCCGGAGTCTTCGGCATCGCGGGCGGCAGTGCCGGGGAGGTCTCGGTGGCCCTCGCCGGGGGCCTCGGCCTGATCGCGGTGCTCGCCGTCGGCGTGCGGCTGCGCGACCGTACGGCGCTGCTCGCCGAGCGCACGGGCGCCGACCAGCTCCTGCTCGCCCTCGTCGGCGTGCTGTTCCTGATCGCCTGGTACACCGACGTCATCGGGCTGTACGCGGTGTTCGGCGCGTTCAGTCTCGGCGTCGTCTTCCCCCGCTCGGAGCGGCTGGACCGTACGGTCGGGACACTCCAGCCGGTGGGCGCGGTCTTCGTTCCGCTGTTCTTCACCTACTCGGGGCTGAACACCGACTTCACCCTGCTGGGTTCGGGCCCGGTCCTGCTCTTCACCGCGGGGTGCGTGGTGGTCGCGGTCGTCGGCAAGTTCGGCGCCTGCTGGCTCGCGGCGCGGGCGGCGGGCGAGTCCAGCCAGGTCGCCCTGCGGGTGGGGGCGCTGATGAACGCGCGCGGCCTGATGCAGCTGGTCGCCCTCAACCTGGGGCTCGCGGCGGGGATCGTGACGCAGGCGATGTTCAGCGCCCTGGTGGTGGTCGCCATCACGACCACCGTCATGGCGACACCGCTGCTGGCCCTGCTGGACCGGCGGGACCGGGTGCGCGCCGGTCGTCCGCGGGGGGCCGTCGCCGTCGGCGGCCGGTGACGGGGGGCCGGTGCACGGGGGGGCCGATGCACGGGGGGGCCGATGCACGGGGGGGCCGATGCACGGGGAGGGCCGGTACACGGGGAGGGCCGGTACACGGGCGACCGGTGCACGGGGAGGGCCGGTACACGGGGGAGCCGGTCCGGCCGGTCAGGTCCCCCGCGTCAGCCGCCGCTTGTCCGGCTTCCCGGCCGCGGTGAGCGGCACCTCGTCGATGAGGGTCAGGCGCGTCGGCGCGCAGGCCTCGCCCAGCCGCCCCGCCACCAGCGCGCGAAGGTCGTCGAGCGCGGGTACGCGATCGGCCGCGGGGACGACGAAGGCGTGCACGGCCTCCCCCGTGGCATCGTCGGGCACGGCGACGACGTACGCCTCGGCCACCGCCGGGTGGCGGGCGAGCAGTCGCTCGATGGGACCGGCGTAGTGCACGTTGGCGTCGACGATGACCACGTCCCGGACGCGTCCCGAGAGCCACAGCCTCCCCCGGGCGTCGAGGCTCCCGAGGTCCCGCGTGCGGACCCAGCCGTCCACGAACACCTCGTCGCTGAGCGCGGGCTGCCCCCAGTACCCGGCACCCTGCGAGGGCGTGCGGACGAAGATCTCCCCCTCGGTGCCGGCCGGGACGGGGCGGCCGGAGGGACCCCGGACCTCCAGGTCGACGGGCGGCACGCCGAGCGAGCCGGGCGGGTCCGCGGGCGTGGCCATGGAGATCATGCCGGTCTCGGTCTGTCCGTACCCGTGGAAGACGACCGGCCCGAGCACCTGTTCGGCCGCGCGCGCCCGGCCCGGTTCCAGCGGCGAGCCGGAGACCATGAGCGCGCGCAGGCCACCGAGGTCGACGGGCGCGGAACGCAGCTCCGTCACGAGCCGGTTCAGCCGTCCGACCGTGATGACGCTCGCGGTCGCCCGGTGGCGCACGAGGGCCCCGGGGAGGTCGGGCGGGTCGGCGGAGACCAGAACGCCTCCGGCGGCGAGTGCGAGCAGGCCGTACTCGAGCATCACCTGGCTGGCCAGGGTGCCGAAGACCAGGAACCTGTCCAGCCGGCCCGCCAGCTCCCGGACCGCCGGCGGCCAGTCCTCCGGCCGCAGCGTCCAGGCCGCCGTCATCGCCCCGTACGTCTGGGCGCACGCCTTGGGAACTCCGGTGCTGCCGCTGGTGTGGATGAGCCGGGCGACGTCCTGCGGCCGTGCCGGGACGCGGGGCCGCAGACCGTCGTCCGGTGCCGCGAGCAGCTCGCCGAGCGGCAGGACGGCCCCCGGCGGCCGGAGGTCCGCTCGGCCCGGTGTGCCGGGCCGGTCCGTGAGCGTGGCGGCGACCTCGGCGTCACGCAGGAGGGCCGCCTGCTGGTGGTCCGTCATGCCGGGCCGTACCCCGACGACGCGGGCTCCGACCGTGTACGCGGCGATGACGGCGGCGAAGGCCTCCGGACCGACGCCGAGCAGCAGGGCCAGGCCACGGCCCGGCCCGAGGCCGCGCTGCCGCAGGGCGGCGGCCACCCGCCGGGTCGTGCCGAGCAGTTGCCGCCCGCTCACCTCCCGGCCGTCGTGCTCGAAGACCGTGCGGTCGCCCGCCGCGTCGAGGAGGTCGAGGACTGCACCGGGGAACTGCTCCGTCATGGCGCTCCTTCACGAGACCGGTTGATCGCACACCACCGGCCGGACGCTAACGGCGCGGTATCAGAGGACTCTGAGATGCGGGCCGGCGCACGCGCTCGGGTGCGTACGCCGGCCGGCCGCGCCCGTGGCCTGGACGGAGCGCCACGGCGGTTCAGCAGGCGCCGAGGTCCTCCCAGACGCCCCATTCGCCGGTGGTGCCGGGCTCCTCACCCGTCACCCACCACTTGGCACGCCAGGTGTGGCCGTCGTGGGAGACGGTCTCGCCGCCGTTGTAGACGCTCCCGGCGCTCCAGGCTCCCGCGACACAGTCGCCCGGCTGGTCGCCGCCGTCGTCCCCGCCGCCGTCGTCACCTCCACCGTCGTTTCCGCCGCCGATGTTGACGTCGATGCAGGCGTAGAAGGCGTTGGCGGTGTCGGCGATGTTCCAGACCGCGAGCACCTTCTGCCGCCCGCTGAACCCGCCGAAGTCCAGCTGGTGGCTGACCGACGCGGGAGGCAGGGCGCCGTGCCCGTCGAACTGGGCGATCTTCCGGTCACCGATGAAGTACTGCCAGTTGCTGGTGGCGTGCCGGGCCTCGATGGTCCAGGTGAAGGTGTGCGTGGTGCCGATGGGTGTGACCCGCCAGCCCTTGGCGTCGTCGTCCAGGTCGGCCCACCGGGCGTCTCCGCCACTGCAGTTGCGCAGCCCCTTCGGGCCCTCGACGCTCGCCGGTTCCCATTTGATCTGACCGCACTGCACCACGCGGTTGGCGCACTGGTCCTGTCGGCTCCCCGGCGAGACCACCCAGCCGTGGGCGCTCGCGGTGGGCGCCGGCAGACTCAGGGCCACCACGGGAGCGACCAGCGCTCCCACGGCGGCGGCCACTCGTCTTTTCATGCGCATGACATCACTGTTCCCTTCGGTCCACGTCGGATCAGCCTGCCCCGGCTTACGACGTTGCCGATGAGGCAACCCCGCACCGCAGGTCTAGACCTACGCGTGCAGGTCTAGACCTTAGCGAAGGAGTGGGGGCCGTCAAGGGGGCGCACATCAATCCCCGGCCCTGCCGTGTGCGGCAACTGCCGTGACTGAGGGGCCCCTTGTGCCGGGCGGCCCCGTGTAGTGGGCTGTCGGCCATGAAGAAGAGAAGCATGGCGGCCCTGACCGCACTTCTGGTCGTGGTCTCCCTCGTCGCGGCGGCACCCGGCCAACGGGCCGAGGCCGCCGGTCCCCGGCCCGGCGATTCGGCGCGATCCGCCGAGTCGACGCTGGTCAAGGGAGTGAATCTGGACACGGTGACGATCCCCGAACTGCAGGCGCGCATGAACCGGGGATCGCTGTCCTCGCTCAGGCTGACCCTCGCCTACCTGCGGCGGATCAAGGCCGTCGACCCCAGGATCAACGCGGTGCTGCGCACCAGCCCGACGGCCCTGCGCCAGGCGGCCGCCAGCGACCTCAGACACCGCCTCGGCAGGGCCCGCGGCCCGCTGGACGGCATCCCCGTCCTGCTCAAGGACAATGTGAACACCCGTGACATGCCGACGACCGCCGGGTCGCTGGCCCTCGCCGGGAGCCCACCGGACACCGACGCGGTCCTGGTCGGGAAGCTGCGGGCGGCCGGCGCGGTGATCCTCGGCAAGGCCAACCTCTCCGAGTGGGCCAACTTCCGCGCGGCCAAGCCGACGTCGGGGTGGTCGGCGGTGGGCGGGCAGACGAACAACCCGTACGTCCTGGACCGCAACCCCTGCGGATCGTCCTCCGGTTCGGCCGCGGCGCTCGCCGCGTCGCTGGCGCAGGTGGCGATCGGGACCGAGACGGACGGCTCCATCGTGTGCCCCGCCGGGATGAACGGTGTGGTCGGCCTCAAGCCCAGCCTCGGAGTGGTCAGCCAGTCGGGCGTCGTACCGATCTCCGCCGAGCAGGACACGGCCGGCCCCATGGCCCGCAACGTGATCGACACCGCGCTCACGCTCTCCGTGCTGAGCGGCCGTGACACCGTCCGCACCGACGACGCTCCGAGCCTCACGGACGCGGTCCACCGTCCCGGCACTCTGCGCGGCAAACGGATCGGCCTGTGGCGGCTGCCGTCACTCGGCGCCGAGGTGGACGCCCTGATGACCCGTACGGCCGCCCGGCTGACCGCGGCGGGGGCCGAGGTCGTCGAGGTGAGCCTGCCGTACCAGGAGCGACTGGCCGAACTCGAGTTCCCGGCGCTGCTGAGCGAGTTCCACCGGGACATCGACGCCTACCTCGCCACCCGGGGCGGGCCGCGCGACCTGGCCGAGCTGATCGAGTTCAACCGCACCCACCCGCAGGAGCAGAGCTGCTTCGCCGGTCAGGAGCTGTTCGAGCAGGCGCTGGCCGCACCGTCCACCACCGCTCCGGAGTACCGGGCGATGCGGGCGGAGTTGACCGATCTTTCCCGGCGGTCCATCGACGAGGTCATGGCCGAGCACGACCTGGACGCCATCGCCTCCCCGGCGAACCCGCCCGCGTGGACCACCGACTGCGCGCGGGGCGACAACGACGTGATCCCGTCCTCCACCCCCGCGGCGGTGGCCGGGTACCCCTCGCTGTCGGTGCCCGCCGGGTTCGTCGGTGAACTGCCGGTCGGGCTGCTCCTCATGGCCGGTGACCGACAGGACGTCGAACTGCTGTCCCTGGGTGCGGCGGTGGAGCACCGGCTGGACGCCTGGCGGGCGCCCCGGTACCTGCCTACGGCACCCTCCGGCACCTCCCGCTGAGCCCGAGCGGACCGGCGAGTGCCACGTCGTCGAGCGGCCGCTCGACGAAGTCGCTCGCCGGTGTGCAGCTGACCTTCTCCTCGCCCGCGAGCAGTGATCTCCGGCTGCACCCTGCGCATGTCCCCCGTGCGTTCGTGTCCTCTCCCGACCACTGCAACGTATCGGGACAAACATCCCCAATGCGACCGACACGCACCTTTCGATCATTACCCCTATTTATGCTGGAAGCAGGGCCAAGACCTCACGCTTCGGCCACCTCGCCGTACAGCTGGGAGAGTTCGGGCACGCCGCCCTCCGCCCACGCGTGGCCGTTCGCCACCACGTCGAACTCCCGGCCGGAGGCGAGCCGGACCACCGGCTGCCCGTCGGACCGGATGCTCCAGGCGGCGCCGGGCACGGTGCGCACGATCACGGTGCCGAGGTACAGACCGGCGTCGTTGCCGAGCCAGGTCTGGATCTCCTCGTCGCTGCGCCAGCGCGGGAGCACCTGGTCCAGCTGCTCCAGGGAAAGCGCGGAGTCGTCGAGCCGGACCCCCTCCCGCAGCGCCTGCGAGCGCAGCAGATCGCAGTCGGCGAGCAGCTCGCCGATGCCCTCCGCGTCATGCGCCCGGTGATCTTCGCGCCGCTTGCCCAGGAAGGGGAAGTTCATACCTCCACAGTGTCATTCGTACCGCCATGTGCACCACAGGGCACGCGGAAGGTGTGTGTGCGGTAGGTGCGTGTGCGGTGCGTGCGGCTACAGGTCCAGGTCCACCACGACGGGCGCATGGTCCGAGGCGCCCTTGCCCTTGCGCTCCTCGCGGTCGACGTAGGAGTCGGTGACCGCCTTGGCGAAGGGCTCGTTGCCGTACACCAGGTCGATGCGCATGCCGCGGTTCTTGGGGAAGCAGAGCTGGCGGTAGTCCCAGTACGTGAAGGGGTGGTCGTACTTCAGCGGGCGCGGGACCACGTCGGACAGACCGGCGCCGCGCAGCGAGGCGAGGGCGGCGCGCTCGGCCGGGGTGACGTGGGTGGCGCCCTCGAAGGCCGCCCGGTCGTAGACGTCGTCGTCCTCCGGCGCGACGTTGTAGTCCCCCATCACGGCGAAGGGGCGGCTGCCGGAGGCGTCGCCCTCGACGGCGGCGCGCAGCGCCTCGAACCACTGGAGCTTGTAGGCGTAGTGCGGGTGGTCCACCTCGCGGCCGTTGGGCACGTACACCGACCAGACGCGGGCCGGCCCGCAGGTGGCGGAGATCGCCCGGGGCTCCTGGACGCCCTCGTAGCCCGGGTCGCCGGGCAGGCCCTTGACCACGTCCTCCAGGCCCACGCGGGAGAGCACCGCCACCCCGTTCCACCGGCCGGTGGCGTTGACCGCCGCCTCGTAGCCCGCCTCGCGCAGGGCGTCGAAGGGGAACTGCGCCTCGGCGACCTTGGCCTCCTGGAGGCACAGCACGTCGGTGCCACTGCTCTCCAGCCAGGCGAGCAGCCTCGGCAGGCGGGCGGTGATCGAGTTCACGTTCCAGGTCGCGATGCGCATGTCCCACAACCTACCGGGCGGCACTGACAACGCGGTCCCGCCCCGGGCGGGGCCTCAGAGCCGCACCGAGTCGCCGGGGGTCAGCCGCAGGTGCTCGGAGCCGCCCAGCTCGCCGATCTGGCGGTCGTAGATCGGGCGGGCCAGGTCGGTGAGGAGCGCGTCGTGGACGTCGTAGGCGCGCCGCGGCCCGACCTCGCGCACGTACTCGATCACCTCGGCGATCTTGTTCCACGGGGCCATGACCGGCAGCATCAGCGTCTCGACGGGGTGGTCGGGGACGGTGAGGGCGTCACCGGGGTGGAAGACCTTGCCGCCGTCCACGAGGAAGCCCACGTTGGTGACGCGCGGGATGTCCGGGTGGATCACGGCGTGCAGCTCGCCGTGGACCTGTACGTCGAAACCGGCGGCGGTGAAGGTGTCGCCGTGGCCGACGGTGTGGACACGGCCCGGGAATGCCGCCGAGATCTTCTCCGCGACCGACTCCAGCGTCCAGATCGCGGCGGCCGGGTTGTCCTCCATGGCAGCGCGCAGCCGCAGCTCGTCGAAGTGGTCCGGGTGCTCGTGGGTGACGAGGATCGCGTCCGCGCCGAGGGCCGCGTCCTCCTCGCTGAACCCGCCGGGGTCGATGACGAGCGTCTGCCCGTCCTTCTCGATGCGGACACAGGCGTGCGACTTCTTGGTGAGCTTCATGATTCCATCCTGCCGCCGCGCGCCCCCTCCCCGCCCGAGGGGCTCACTCCGGTGGTGTCGTCTCCTCGCGGATGACCTGCTGGGCCACCCGGAAGGCGCCGTTCGCGGCCGGTACGCCGCAGTAGACGGCCGCCTGGAGGAGTACTTCCTTGATCTCGCCCGGGGTGAGGCCGTTGCGCAGCGCGGCCCTGAGGTGGGGCGCCAGCTCGTCCAGGTGGCCGCCGGCGACGAGGGCGGTGAGGGTGACACAGCTGCGCGAGCGCCGGTCGAGGCCCGGCCGGTCCCAGATCTCCCCCCAGGCGTAGCGGGTCAGGAGCTCCTGGAAGTCCCCGGAGAACTCGTCCGCCTGCGCGAGGGCCTGGTCGACGTACCCGTCCCCGAGGACTTCGCGGCGCACCTTGAGCCCCGCGTCGTACGGGTCGGGCCGCCCCTGTGCCTGCGGCGGCACGACGGGGGCCGGGGCGATCTCGGCGATGGCCGCGGCCTGCGGCGGCGGAGCCGGTACCGGCTGAACGGGGGTGGCGGGGATCCCGGCGGCCGGGACCGGGACCTGCTGTGCCGCGGGGTGGGCCGGGACGGGGACCTGCCCGGTGGAGGTGGCGTCGTGGGCGGCCTGCCAGGCGGTGGTGAAGTGCCGTACCAGCAGGTCGGTGACGGCCGCGGGCTGCTCGACCGGGACCAGGTGGGAGGCGCCGGGGACGACCGCGAGGCGGGCGTCGGGAATGCCGGCGACCAGGGTGCGGGCCTCGGCGGGCCCGGTGACCTGGTCGTCGGAGCCGACGAGGACCAGGGTGGGTACGCCGACCCGGCCGAGTTCCGCGCGCACGTCGAACGCGGCGAGGGCCTCGCAGGCGGAGATGTAGCAGCCGGGGTCGGTGGTCCGCACCATCTGCACGGCCCACTCGGTGATCGCGGGCTGGGCGGCCGCGTACCCGCCGGTGAACCAGCGCTCCGGGGAGCTGCGGGCGATGGGGTCGAGCCCGTTGGTGCGCACGATCACGCCGCGCTGGCGGAACTCGTCGGCCGTGCCGAAGCGGGGCGAGGCGGCGATCAGCGCGAGGGAGGCGAGACGCTCCGGGTGGCGCAGGGCCAGCTCCATGCCGAGGGCACCGCCGAAGGCGCAGCCGGCGTACCCGAAGCGCTGCACGCCGAGTCCGTCGAGGGTGGCCAGCAGACGCGTGGTGAGTTCGGCGACGGACCCCGCCGGATGGGCCGGGGCGCCACCGTGTCCGGGCAGGTCGAAGCGGAAGACCCGCCACTGCTGGGTCAGTTCGGGCACCTGGCGGTCCCACATGTGCCATGTGGTGCCCAGGGACGGCCCCAGGATCAGGACTGGTAGGTGTTCTGGCCCGTCAAAGCGGTACTGCAGCGTCTCGGTCTTGCCTTCGGTCACGGGTTCACACCTTCATCTGTCACGATCTGTCACACGCCCCTTGCGAGACCTCCCCATACCTCAGCCGCTGGAAGCAGGTCCGCCACGTCCGGCTTCACGTACCACTGCTTCGTCGTCTTCACGCTGGTGTGCCCGGCCCACCCGGCGAGCAGGTGATCCGGCACCCCAGTTGGCGAGGTACGTGAGGCAGGACGCCCGAGCATCGTACAGACGGACCCTGCGAGGGCCGTTTGCGTCCATTATTCTGCAACTCCGAACGCGGCCTTGCGTGGCGCGGAACGTCTTCAGCGCCTCCCGTACGAGGCATGGTCGGGGTGTTGGCGATGCTGAGCGTGGCCTCGCCGGCGTGCCAGGCCGGTTTCGCCCTCGCCGGTTCGAGTTCATTCGGGCCCGTCGGTCATGCGCCTGCCGACGCGGGCGGTGGTCTCGCGCAGCCAGATGTGGGCCGCGTCGTGGGTGTGCACGGGATGCCACCACATGGCCTCCCGCAGCGGCACGGCCTCGTACGGCGGCTCCACCACGCGCACGGCGGCGAGCGGCGCCAGGAGCCGGGCCAGGCGGGCCTGGATGAGGGCGATGCGACGGGTGCCGGCCACCAGGAGCGGGATGATCTGGAAGCTGTCCACGGAGACCTCGACCCGGGGCTCGATGCCCAGCATGCCGAGCTGGCGGACGGCCGGGGCGTCGTAGGTGCGCTGGTAGGTGACCCAGGGCAGCCGGGCCAGGTCCTGGTGGGTGAGCCGGACGTCGACGCTCGGGTGGTCGTCGGCGACGAGGAAGACCCAGCGGTCCTGGTAGAGGTCGGTGGCGGGGAAGTCGCTGATGACGCCGTGCGGCATCAGCAGGCCGTCGGACGTGCTCAGCAGCGTGTCCGTGGCGTCCACGACGGTGGTCGGGGTCTGCGCGAAGCGCAGCCGGATGCCGGGGGCCTCCTCGTGCACGACCCGGGCGAGTTCGGTGCCGAAGACCGCGACGGCGTAGTCGGAGGCGATCAGTTTGAACTCGCGCCGCTCGCTGGCGGGATCGAAGTCCGCCTGGCTGGCGAAGAGGCGTTCCAGTACGTCGTACGCCGTGGAGGTGCGGTCGAGGAGCACCTGGCCGAGGGCGGTCAGTTCGTAGTGGCCGCCGACCCGGGCGAGCAGGTCGTCGTCGAAGTGGCGGCGCAGCCGGGACAGGGCCGCGCTCATCGCGGGCTGGCTGAGACCGACCCGCCGTCCGGCGCGGGTGACGTTGCGTTCCTCCAGCAAGGCGCGCAGGGCGACGACGAGGTTGAGGTCCAGGCGACTGAGATTCACGGCGATTTCCCTGACTGTCCGGCTACGACCTGCGGGGATTCGTCTTGTGGATGGCAGTCATCCACGGAATCGATTTCCGTGATCGCGAGTGGCGGGTCCAGATTAGTGCCATCGCCATCAGGAGGACATGTCCGTGACACCTGAAGCCCCGTCCGCCCTCTTCGCCGGGCCCTTCGCCCTGGCCACCCTCTCCGCTCCCGAGGGCCCCGCCTTCCCCGCCCTCGTCACCGCCGGCGCCGAGGTGCTCGATCTGCGCGCCGCGTTCGACGACGAACAGCTGACCACCCGGGCGCTGCTGGAGAGCTGGGACACGGTCCTGCCCCGGCTGCGGGCGCTGGCCGTCGACGCCGGTCCGGATCGCAGGCCCCTCGCGGACTTCCGGGTGCACGCACCGGTCGAACCCCGCCAGGTGTTCCAGTCCGGCGCCAACTACCGGCAGCACGTCATCGACCTGCACGTAGCGCACCGGGCCCCGGGCGACGAACGCCCCGAGGAGGAACGGCGCGCGGAGGCCGCGGAGATCATGGACCGGCGGGCGGCCGAGGACCTGCCGTACGTGTTCCTCGGCCTGCCGAGCGCGATCACCGGCCCCTACGACGACGTCGTGCTGCCCGCGTGGGCGGAGCAGCCCGACTGGGAGCTGGAACTGGCCGCGGTGATCGGCCGCCCGGCCCATCGGGTGTCCGTCGGTGAGGCCCTGGGGCACGTCGTCGGCTACACGATCGCCAACGACCTCACCGACCGCGCCACCGTCTTCCGCCGGGACATGCCGCAGATCGGCACGGACTGGCTGCGCAGCAAGAACGCGCCGGGTTTCACCCCGCTGGGCCCGTGGATCGTGCCGGCCGGGTCGGTCGCGGACACGGGCGACCTGCGGCTGACGCTGAAGCTGAACGGCAAGACCATGCAGGACGAGTCGACCAAGGACATGATCTTCGACGTGGCGCGGATGGTGTCCTACGCGTCACAGACCGCCCGGCTGCTGCCCGGCGACCTGGTGCTCACCGGCTCCCCCGCCGGCAACGGCATGCACTGGGGCCGGCTGCTGCGCGACGGCGACGTCATGGACGCCTCCATCACCGGGCTCGGTGCCCAGCGCACCCGCTGTGTGGCGGAGGTGACCGAGTGACCCTGGACCGCGCGGACCCCGAGGGCTCGGTCGCCCGCGCCGCGAAGGCGTACTCGAACTGGGGCCGTTGGGGCGAGGACGACGTGCTGGGCACCCTCAACTTCCTCGACGAGGCGAAGCGCCGTGAGGGTGCCGCGCTGATACGCCGAGGCGCCAGTTTCTCCCTCTCGCAGCGCTTCGACATCGACGGCCCGCAAAAGGGCTGGCGCAGGCGCACCAATCCGGTGCACACCATGCTGGACACCGGCACCGACGCCGCGCTCGGCAACCAGGGCCTGCCGCACGGCATCGGCGGCGCCGACGACGTCATCGCGATGCCGTTGCAGTGCTCCACGCAGTGGGACGGGCTCGGGCACATCTTCGACCACGGCAGGGCGTGGAACGGACGTGCCGCCGAGAAGGTCGTCACCTCCGACGGCGACCGGGTCACCGGCATCGAGCACATGGCCGCGCACGTCGCCGGGCGCGGTGTCCTGCTCGACGTGGGCCGCGTCGTCGGTGCGGGCGGCGAGCTGCCCGACGGCTTCGCGATCACCGAGGAGCACCTGACCGCGACCGCCCGGGCCCACGGCGTGACCGTGGGGCGCGGGGACATCGTGCTGGTACGCACCGGGCAGCTCGCCCGGGTCCGGCGCGAGGGCTGGGGCGACTACGCCGGCGGGCCCGCGCCCGGGCTGTCCTTCACCACGGCGGGCTGGCTGCACGGCGGCGAGATCGCCGCGATCGCCACCGACACCTGGGGCTTCGAGGTCCGCCCGAACGAGTTCGAGCACGCCTTCCAGCCGCTGCACCAGGTCGCCATCCCCCACATCGGCCTGCTGATCGGCGAGATGTGGGACCTGGACGCCCTCGCCGAGGACTGCGCGGCCGACGGCGCGTACGCCTTCTGGCTCACCGCCGCACCCCTGCCGATCACCGGCGCGGTCGGCTCGCCCGTCAACCCGATCGCCGTCAAATGACCAGCGAAACGAGGGAGTTCCCCATGAGAGAAGCCCGTAAGGTCCTGGTGATCGGCGGAGGTGCGGCCGGCAACGCGGTCACGGTCCTGCTGCGTCGCGCCGGTCTCACGGTGGACCTGATCGAGGCCGAGGACGACTGGAACGCCACCGCCGGCTCCGGCATCACCCTCCAGGGCAACGCCCTGCGCGTGCTGCGTGAACTCGGCGTCTGGGAGCGGGTGGAGGCGTCCGGATTCGGTTTCGGCTCGGTCGGCCTCACCGCCCCCGACGGCACCGTCCTGCACGTCCAGGACGACCTGCGCACCGGCGGCGACGACCTCCCCGCCACCGTCGGCATGCAGCGCCCGCAACTCCAGCGGATCCTCATCGACGCCGTGCGCGCCAGTGGCGCCACCGTCCGCCTCGGCACCACCGCCGAGATCCTGGACCAGGACGCCGACGGTGTCTCCGTACGCCTCAGCGACGGCACCGGGGCCCGCTACGACCTGGTCGTCGCCGCCGACGGCCTCGGCTCCGCCACCCGCGGGGCGATCGGCATCGCCGACAAGCCCGAGCCCACCGGCATGGCCATCTGGCGGATCGCCGCCCCGCGTCCGGCCGGCGTCGTCCGCACCGACCTCGCCTACGGCGGCCCCGCCTACATCGCAGGCTACTGCCCCACCAGCGAGACGACGCTCTACGCCTACGTCGTCGAGGCCAACCGCGACCGCGCCTCCATACCGCCCGCGTCGTACGCCGACGAGATGCGGCGCCTGGCCGCCGCGTACGGCGGGTTCTGGCCGGAGATCACCGCGCACATCACCGATCCGGCGAAGGTCAACTACACCTGGTTCGACCGGATGCTGGTCGAGGGTTCCTGGCACCGCGGCCGGGTCGTGCTGATCGGCGACGCCGCGCACTGCTGTCCGCCCACCCTGGCCCAGGGGGCCGCCCTCTCCCTGGAGGACGCCTGGGTGCTCGCCCGGATGCTGACGGGGACCGACGAGTGGGACGACGCGCTGTTCCAGGCGTACCACGAGCGGCGGATCACCCGTGTCCGCCCGGTCGTGGAGGCGTCCGTGCAGATCGGGCAGTGGCAGCTCGACGGCGTACGCGACGCGGACGTGCCCGGACTGATGGTCCGCACCATGACCATGCTGCGGGAACTGCCGTGAGCGCGCCGGGGTTCGGGACGCCTGCTCCCACGGTGGACGTGCACGCGCACGTCCTGCTGCCGGAGGTCGAGGCGTTGGTGGAGGGGGAACGAGGGCTCGCCGAGGCGCGGGTCCTGGACGCCCGCCGCAACGGCCCGGCCGCCCTCGCCGTCAGCGCACCCATGGTCCGCGAGCGCTTGCCCCGGCTGACCGACGCGACCGTACGGCTGGCGGCGATGGACGCCCAGGGCGTGGACGTGCAACTGGTCAGCCCTTCCCCCTCGCACTACCACTACTGGGCCGACGGGGCGATCGCGGAGAAGGTCTGCCGGCTGGCCAACGAGGCCACCGCCGCGCACTGTGCGGCCGCCCCCGACCGGCTGCGCGGACTGGGCCTGGTGCCGCTCCAGCACCCGGCGCTCGCGGTGGACGCGCTCGACCACGCCCTCGCGCAGGGGCTGCTCGGCGTGGAGATCTCCAGCCACGCCCCCGGACGCGAACTCTCCGACCCGGCCTACGAACCCTTCTGGTCCCGGGCCGAGGAGACGGGCGCGCTGCTCTTCCTGCACCCCTTCGGCTGCACCCTCGACGAGCGGCTCGACCAGTGGTATCTGTCCAACACCGTCGGCCAGCCCACCGAGAACGCCGTCGCCCTCTCGCACCTGATCTTCTCCGGCGTCCTGGACCGGCACCCCGGCCTGCGGCTGATCGCGGCGCACGGTGGCGGCTACCTGCCCACCCACATCGGCCGCTCCGACCACGCCTGGGCGACCCGCTCCGACGCCGGGGCCGCCTGCGCCCACCCGCCCGGCAGCTACCTCAGGCGCCTCTACTTCGACTCCCTCGTCCACGACCCGCACGTGCTGCGGGAACTGGTCCGGGCCGCCGGGGCCGACCGGGTGCTCCTCGGTTCCGACTTCCCCTTCGACATGGGCACCGAGGACCCGGTCGGCGCCCTGCGCGCCGCCGGGCTCCCCGAGGCCGACTTCCACGCCGTCCGCGGCGGCAACGCCGCCGCCCTCCTCCGGAAGGACTGACACCATGAGCGCACGCCTGCTCACCCACCTGCGGCACGTCGACCTCGCCGTGCCCGACTACGACAAGCAGCTCGACTTCTACGCCGGAGTCTGGGGCCTGACCGAGGTCGCCGAGGACTCCGGCATCTCCTTCCTCGCCGCCGAGGGCTCCCCCGAGCAGTACGTCGTGCGGCTGCGCAGGGCCGAGGAGAAGCGCCTCGACCTGGTCTCCTACGGCGCCGCCTCCGCCGCCGACGTGGACACCCTCGCCGAGCGGCTGCTCGCGGGGGGCGTGCAGCTGATCACGCGGCCGGGCAGGGTCGACACCCCGGGCGGCGGGTACGGCTTCCGCTTCTTCGACGTCGACGGCCGCACCATCGAGGTTTCCGCCGACGTGGAGGTGCGGCAGCACCGCAGGATCGAGGAGAAGGAGTCCATCCCGGTCAAGCTCTCCCACGTCGTCCTCAACTCCCCCGACCTCAACCGGACTCGCGAGTGGTACGAACGCCACCTCGGCTTCGCCCTCTCCGACACGCTCGGCTCGCCGCACATGGGCGAGGTCATGCACTTCATGCGGATCAGCAGCCGGCACCACTCGATGGCCATCGCGCAGGGCCCGCACACCGCGCTGCACCACGTCTCCTTCGAGATGCGCGGCCTCGACGAGTACATGCGGGGCTCGGGCCGGGTCATGCGGGCGGGCTTCAAGAAGATCTGGGGGCCGGGCCGCCACATGGCCGGCGACAACACCTTCACGTACTTCCTCGACCCGCACGGCAACACCGTGGAGTACACCACCGAGCTGGAGTGCCTGGACGAGGACACCTGGCACCCGCACGTCTACGACTTCTCCCAGCCCGAGGTCACCGACCAGTGGGGCACCGCCAACCCCATGAACGAACTGGTCGCCAAGGAGTCCTTCAACGACCCCGACCGCGGCGTCTTCGTCGCCCCACCGGTATAGGGCCTGTCCGATCAACTCGCTGGAGCCGCACCATGCGTTTCGCCGCCTACGAACACCAGGACCGCCGCCGGGTGGCGGTAGTGGAAGAGGACGGCGCCCTCTTCCCGCTGCCCGGCGCCACCTCGCTCACCGCACTGATCCAGGTGACCGGCGGGCTCCCCGGCCTGCTCGCCGCCGGCGCCGCGGTCCTCGACGCGCCACCCGGCCCGCACGCCTGCGAAGTACGGTTGCTGCCCCCGCTCCGGCCCGCCTCGGTGCGGGACTTCGTGACCTTCGAGGAGCACGTCGAGGGCGTACGGCGCTCCGTGGACGGTACCGCGGGCGTCCCCGAGCAGTGGTACGCGGCCCCGACCTTCTACTTCACCAACCCCCACGCGGTCTACGGCCACCGCGACGGCATACCGGTCCCGCCCGGATCGGCGGTCCTGGACTTCGAGCTGGAGGTGGCCGCCGTGATCGGCCGGGAAGGCCGCGACCTCACCCCGGAACGGGCCCGCGACCACATCGTCGGCTACACCGTCTTCAACGACTGGTCCGCCCGCGACCTGCAAAGCGCCGAGATGAAGGTCGGCCTCGGCCCCTGCAAGGGCAAGGACACCGCAACCACCCTCGGTCCGTACCTCGTCACCGCCGACGAGCTGGAGCCGTACCGGGACGCCGACGGCTTCCTGCGCCTGGCCCTGTGCGCCGAGGTCAACGGCGAAAAGGCCGGCGAGGACCTGCTGTCCAACATGAGCTGGACCTTCGAGGAGATGACCGCCTACGCCTCCCGCGGCACCCGCGTCGTACCCGGCGACGTCCTGGGCTCCGGCACCTGCGGCAACGGCGGCTGCCTCGCCGAACTCTGGGGCCGGAGCGGCGAACAGAGCCCGCCGCCCCTGAAGCCCGGCGACACCGTCACCCTCACCGTCGAGGGTCTCGGCACGCTCACCAACAAGATCGTCCCCGGTCCCGAGCCCGTCCCGCTGCCTCCGGGCCGGCGCCGGACCCGGGAGCGGCCGTGAGCGGCCTGCACCCCTCGCGCGCTGCGGACTCCCTTGAGCGGTACTTCGTCCGGCCCGACGGGAAGCGCCTCGACCGACCGAGGAGAAGCTGACCGGGCGCTCCGTCACACGGTCCGTTCGGGGAGCGTGGGGAGGACCTTCTCCGCGATGTCGAGGAGGACGCTGTCGTCCGGGAGGGCGCCGGACGTGCTCCACACGGTGATGTCGTAGTAGCCGCCCGGGTCCTTTCCGTCGAGGGCCACGGACAGAGTTCGGGCCAGGGGGCCCTGTTCCACCGGTCCGCCGGAACCGCCGCTCCCCAGATTGATCTCGATCCTCATGGTGTGGTCCGAGGCGAGTACCGCCGGCCGGCCGAGAACCGAGAGAGTCTTGACGTCCGTCTCCTCGCCGTACTTCATCAGCTTGACGTACTGAGCGATCGACAGCTTGTTGTACGTGACCGAGACGTGCACGGTGTAGGTGTCGAACTGGACCTCCGCCTCCGGCTGGGCGACCTTCCCGTCGGTCAGGGGAGCGGTGTTGCTGCTGCCGGATGCCGCGGTCGCCGTCTCCGTCGGCGTTCCGAGGAGCTGGGCCAGGTCGGACCGGTTGAGCGCCGCGCACAGCTCGCCGCCGGTCACGGCCCGGGGCGTCTTCGTGTAGGCGGCCGGCAGGTCCTCGCCTTCCCCGCCGGGACACGAGACGGCATGCGGCGCGCCGGCGTCCTCGGAGGGCAGCAGGCGCGGGCCCAGCCACAGCGCGGCTCCGAGCGCCGCGAACACGGCCACGGCAGCGGCGGCCTGACCCCACGCGTTGGGTTCCTTCTCCACGGTGGCCGAAGCGGGGCGCCGCTGCTCCGCCGGAGGCCGCGACTGCGGCTGCGGCTGCGGCTGCGGCGGGACGGCAGCAGCATCGGACACCGTCGACTTCGCCGACCCCGCCCCGTCCGCCGCGGCCCCCGGGCCAGGGCTCCGTCGGGCGCGCAGGGCCTGGACCACCGTGTGCACGCGCACGGCGGTGAACACCAGGAACGCCGCGCCGATCCCGGCCGGGACCCATGCGCCGTCACGGAACGCGAGATACATGATGCGTACGCCCAACACGGACCCGACCACGATGAGCAGGGGCTCGCGGACCCAGAAGGGCAGCAGGCGGATGAGGAAACCGAGCATCCGGCGATCTCACCAGGCCAAGATCACGCTGGCTGTGACGGAGGCCATAGTTCCGGCTCGGGACTCAACCGTGACCAACCGCTGCTCGGGGGCGAGCAACCTGGACCGGGATCCGCCCCGGACCGTTTGTCTAGACCTATTTTGTCTAGACCTCTTGTCGCGCCCAGATCGGCGGGCTACGTTTCCCGCTGTTCGGAGTTCTCCACGTTTCCTTCAATTCCCCTGATGGGCAAGGCTGGAAGGAGCATGTCCGCATGCAGGACCGGAGTCTGTCCAGACGAACCGTCATCGCCTCCGCGACCCTCGTCGCCGCGAGCGCGACGGGCGTCGTGGGTGCCGCGGCCACCCCCGCGGTCGCGCACGGGCGCGACGGGCGCCTCAAGAGAATCGTCTCCCGGATGAGCGTCGAGGCGAAGATCGGCCAGCTGTTCGTCCCGTACTTCTACGGTACGTCCGCGACTTCCCCCAGCCAGTTCGACCAGGACCGCAACCTCAGGGAACTCGGCGTCCGTACCGTGGCCGAGCTCATCGCCAAGTACCACCTCGGCGGTGTCATCTACTTCCACGGCTGGACGAACAACATCCAGGACCCCCGGCAGATCGCGGACCTGTCGAACGGTGTGCAGCGGGCCTCGCTCGCCCTGCCCACGCCCATTCCGTCCCTGATCTCCATCGACCAGGAGCACGGGGTCAACGTCCGCATCGGCAGCGGCGCCACCCAGTTGCCGGGCGCGATGGCGCTCGGCGCGGGCCGCTCACTCTCCGACGCGCGCACCGCCGGGCTGATATCGGGAACCGAACTCGCCGCCCTGGGCATCCGTCAGAACTTCGCCCCGGTCGCCGACGTCAACGTCAATCCGGCCAACCCCGTCATCAACGTGCGCTCCTTCGGCGCCGACGCCCGCGCGGTCGGCCGCATGGTGGCGGCCCAGGTGACGGGGTACCAGCAGGTCGGCGTCGTGGCCTGCGCCAAGCACTTCCCGGGCCACGGGGACACCGGCCAGGACAGCCACACCGGTCTGCCGGTGATCACCCACACCCGCGAGGAGTGGGAGCGCGTCGACGCCCCGCCCTTCAGGGCCGCGATCGCCGCCGGTGTCGACTCGATCATGACCGCGCACCTCCAGGTCCCCGCGCTCGACCCCAGCAACGACCCGGCCACCCTGTCGCCCGCGATCCTCCAGGGCGTGCTGCGCGACGAACTCGGATTCGACGGCGTGATCGTCACCGACGCACTCAACATGCAAGGCGTGCGCACCAAGTACGGCGACGACCGCGTGCCGGTCCTCGCCCTCAAGGCCGGTGCGGACCAACTGCTGTTCCCGCCGGACATCGACGTCGCCTACAACGGGGTCCTGGCCGCCGTCCGCGGCGGAGAGATCACCGAGGAGCGGCTCGACGAGTCGGTGCTGCGCATCCTGCGCGTCAAGGACAAGGCCGGCCTGTTCGACGGGAGCCCCTACGCCTCCCGGAAGGAGGTCGACCGGGTCGTCGGCGCCCGCAGGCACCGGCTCGCCGCCGCGCGGATCGCCGAACGCACCACCACCCTGCTGGTCAACGAGGACGAGGCGCTCCCGCTGCGCCGTCGGCAGCGAAGGCTGCTCGTGGTCGGCGCCAGCCCGGCCTTCCCGACCGACGACACCCGCACCACGGTGCCCGAGCTGGCCGCGGCCTTCGACGAACTGGGCTACCGCACCTCCCACCTCGCCACCGGCCGGACGCCCGACGCGGCGAAGATCGACGAGGCGGTGGCCGCGGCACGGGGACGGGACGCGGTGGTCGTCACCACCGACAACGTCAGCGCCACCAGCGCCCAGCGCACCCTGGTGTCCCGGCTGCTCGCGACGGGAGTGCCGGTCGTCCACCTCGCGGTCCGCAACCCCTACGACATCGCCCACCTCGGCGGCGTCCGGGCCTCACTGGCGTCCTACTGCTGGACCGAGGTCGAACTGCGTGCCGCGGCCCGGGTGATCGCCGGCCGGGTCGAGCCGCGCGGCAAGCTGCCCGTACCCGTCCAGCGGGCCGACGACCCGGCCGAGGTCCTCTTCCACGTCGGGCACGGCCTGTCGTACGACGACCGCCGGGGGCGCTGACGACCGCCTCCCCCACCTCTGACTGACACGACAGTCAGGGTCTCAACGGACCACTGTGCCAGCGGCTTCTACTTCAGGCGTGTTGAGTTTTCCGCAACACATGTCTAAGGTCGTGGCCCGTGGAAACCGACGACGTCCTCGACGGCGCACCGAACGCCGACACCGCCGCCCGCGTCCGCGAGGTCATCGCGGCCGCGGGCGTCAGCCAGCGCGAGTTCGCGCGCCGCGTCGTCATGGATCCGTCCAAGCTGTCGCGCTCGCTCAGCGGCACCCGCCGCTTCACGGTCGCGGAGCTGGCACGGATCGCCGACGAGGGCAAGGTCGACGCGGGCCGGCTGCTGGGCACCCGGTCCCGCGAGAAGGCCACGCCACCGGCGACCGGTGTCGAAGGAGGGCGACCGCTGCAGATCGTCCGCGAGACGGTCCGGCTGATCGCGGAGCACGGTTTCCACGCGGTGCGGGTCGCCGACATCGCCCGCGCCTGCGCCACCAGCAGCGCCGCGATCCATTACCACTTCCCGGGGCGCGCCGAGCTCCTGGAGGCGGCCGTGCGCTGGTGCATGGACGAGGACACCGCGCGCCGTGCCGCCCGTCTCGCCGAGGCGGACGACGCGGCGGCGGAGCTGTCCCAGCTCATCGCGCTGCAGACGCCGCGCACCGCGCAGCAGCGCCGCCAGTGGGCGGTGTGGCTCGACCTGTGGGCCGAGGCCGCCCGCTCCACGGCGGTGGGCCGTCTGCATTCCGAGTACTACCGGCAGTGGCGCGAGACCGTCGCCGACGTCGTACGCCGAGGTGTCGGACAGGGCGTCTTCCGCGCCGGGCTCGATCCGCAGGAGGCGGCACTGACGCTGACCGCTCTGATCGACGGCCTGGCGACGCACGTCCTGTCGGTGAGCGGGCCGGCGTCCGCCGGTGCCGCGGACGCGATGCACACGGCGCTGACCGCCCACGTCAACGACACGATTCTGGCTCCATAGCCCAAGAGCCGCACCAGCCCCTGCCCCGGCCCACATCCCTCGGGAGGCCCCCGCATGCCCATGACCGAGAACGTCATCATCACCTGCGCGCTCACGGGCGCCGGCGACACCGTCCGCAAGAGCCCCCACGTCCCCGTCACCCCGGAACAGATAGCCAGGAACGCCGTGGAGGCGGCCGCCGCCGGAGCTGCCGTCGTCCACATCCATGTACGCGACCCGGAGACCGGCGATCCGTCCCGCGACCCGAAGCTGTACCGGGAGGTCGTCGAGCGCGTCAAGGAGACCGGCACCGACGTCGTCATCAACCTCACCGCCGGTATGGGCGGCGATCTGGTCATCGACCCGGACGACCCGCTCACCCACCTGCCGGGCACCGACCTCGTCGGCGGTCTGGAACGCCTTCCGCACGTCGAGGACCTGCTTCCCGACATCTGCACCCTGGACTGCGGCTCGCTCAACTTCGGCGACGGCTCGAACCTCTACGTCTCCACTCCCGACATGCTGCGCGCGGGCGCGCGGCGCATCCAGGAGCTGGGTGTGCGGCCCGAGTTGGAGATATTCGACACGGGTCAGCTCTGGTTCGCCAAGCAGTTGCTCGCGGAGGGCCTGCTCGACGACCCGACCGTGTTCCAGCTGTGCATGGGCATCCCGTGGGGCGCGCCCGCGGACCCCGGGGTGCTCCAGTCGATGGTCAACATGCTGCCGGACGGCGCGCGCTGGGCGAGCTTCGCGCTCGGCCGGATGCAGATGCCGTGGGTCGCGCAGTCGATCCTGCTCGGCGGCCACGTCCGCGTGGGCCTGGAGGACAACCTGTACCTCGGCCGGGGCAACAAGGCGACCAACGCCCAGCTCGTCGAACGGGCCGTGACCCTCACCGAGTCGATGGGCGCCCGCGTCGCGACACCGGACGAGGCTCGCGCCACGCTCGGTCTCAAGCCGCGCAAGTAGTCCACCGCGACCACGAAGGATCCCCCCTCATGACCTCACCCGAGAACGTCCGCCGCGTCGCCTGTGTCGGCGCCGGAGTCATCGGCGGCGGCTGGGTCGCCCACTTCCTGGCGCGCGGCTACGACGTGACCGCCTGGGACCCGGCACCCGACGCCGAACCGAAGCTGCGCCGCCTGGTCGAGGCGGCGTGGCCGACGCTCACCCGGCTCGGCCTCGCCGAGGGCGCGTCGACCGACCGGCTCACCGTCACCGCCACCCTGGAACAGGCCGTCGCCGACGCCGAGTTCGTCCAGGAGAGCGCGCCCGAGAAGCTCGCCCTCAAGCGCGATCTGCTGGCCCGCCTGGACGCGGCGACGCCGCCCGGTGTCGTCATCGCCTCGTCCACCTCCGGCTATCCGATGACCGACATGCAGACGACGGCCGCGGACCCCTCGCGCCTGGTCGTGGGTCACCCGTTCAATCCGCCCTACCTCATCCCGCTCGTGGAGGTCGTCGGCGGCGAGCGCACCGACGCGGCGGCGGTGGCCTGGGCCTCCCGCTTCTACGAGGTCGCGGGCAAGTCCGTCATCACGATGGACAACGAGGTCCCGGGCTTCATCGCGAACCGCCTCCAGGAGGCGCTGTGGCGCGAGGCGCTGCACATGGTGGCGAGCGGCGAGGCGACGGTCCGGGACATCGACCTGTCGATCACCGAGGGCCCCGGGCTGCGTTGGGCGGTGATGGGACCGATGCTGACGTTCGCGCTCGCGGGCGGCGAGGGCGGCATGGCGCACATGCTGGACCACTTCGGTCCGTCCCTGAAGTCGCCCTGGACGCGCCTGGAAGCGCCGGAACTGGACAAGGAGTTGTACGACGCGGTGGTGGCCGGCTGCGACGAGGCGGCGGACGGCCGCTCCATCGCCGACCTGGTGGCCGAACGCGACCGGGGCGTCGTCCAGGTACTGCGCGCCACCGGCCGCCTGGGCCCCGAGGAGGACTCCCGATGACCGGTCTCCCGCTGCTCCGCAGCAGGGTCCGCCCGGAGTGGATCGACTACAACGGCCACCTGAGCGAGGCCTACTACGTCCTCGTCTTCGGTCACGCCACGGACGCACTGATGATCGAGACGGGCCTGGACTCCGGCTACCGCGAGTCCACCCGCTGCTCCCTCTACACGGTCGAGTCCCACGTCCGCTTCCTGCGCGACGTGCCCGAGGCGGCTCATCTGGCCGTCCGGACCCGTGTGCTGGGCGCGGCGGCCCGCAAGGCGCGTTTCACGCACGAGATGTACGTGGTGCCCGGGCCGGACGCGGAGCCGGCGCCCGACGCGGCCGCGGTCGCGACGTCCGAGCTGCTCGCGGTCCACGTCGACCGGCAGGCGGGGCGGGCCACCGAGTTCCCGGAGTCGGTGCGGTGCCGCTTCACGGAGCTGACCGAGCCGCCTCCTCACTGGGCGGGCCGCTCGATCCCCGCCGTGGCCTGAGGCGCGGGGGACCGTCGTCGCGGTGGTCCCCTTGCTCCGCCGACCCGTTGCTCTCGCCGAGGAAGCCCCCCGACTGGTGCCGCCACAGCCTGGCGTAGGCGCCGTCCGTCGCGAGCAGCTTCTCGTGGGAGCCCTGCTCGACGACGCGTCCGCGGTCGAGGACGACGAGGCGGTCCATGCCGGCGACGGTGCTCAGGCGGTGGGCGACCACGAGGGCCGTACGTCCGTCCATCAGCCGCCACAGGGCGTCCTGGACGAGGAGTTCGCTCTCCGAGTCCAGCGCGCTGGTCGCCTCGTCGAGCAGCAGGACCGGGGCGTCGCGCAGGATGGCCCGGGCGAGGGCGACGCGCTGGCGCTGGCCGCCGGACAGTTTCACCCCCCGCTCCCCCACCAGTGTGCCGAAGCCGTCCGGGAGCTGGTCGGCGAACTCGGTGACGTGCGCGGCCGCGGCGGCCGCGTGGATCTCGTCGTCGGTGGCGCCGGGCCGGGCGAAGGCGATGTTGTCCCGCAGGCTGCGGTGGAACATGGCGGGTTCCTGCGGGACGTAGGCGATCAGCGAGCGCAGGTCGCTCTGGCGCAGCAGGCTGATGTCCTGGCCGCCGATCAGGATGCGTCCGCCGTCGATGTCCGACATCCGCAGCAGGAGCCGGGTGAGCGTGGTCTTGCCGCCGCCGGACCTGCCGACCAGGCCGATCCGGGCGCCCGCGGGTACGTCCAGGTCGAGTCCCCGGAAGATCGGTTTCGCGCCCGCGTGGGCGAAGGTCACCGCCTCGAAGCGGATGCCGGAGTCCCGCGGCGCGAGGGGTGCGGGCGCGTCGGCGTCGACCACGGTGGGCGGATCGAGCAGCAGCTCGGTGAACTGGGCGGCCTCGGTCGTCGAGCTCTCCAGCCGCCGGTAGATCTGGTTGAACTCGAACATGATCTGGGTGGCGTTGGAGTAGTAGGTGAAGGCGACGACGACCTCCTCCACCCCCTGCCCCGGGCCGCCGAAGGCGATGGCGACCAACAGGCCCAGGACGTTGGTCAGGACGGACATGGGCGCGATCAGGGTGTCGACGCGCAGGTTGCCGTAGTCCCACGATCTCAGCGTCAGGCGCCGGGAGTCCGCGACCCTGCTGCGGTGTTCGGCCGCCTCCCGCCGCTCGGCCGCGAACGCCCGGACGGTCTCCATGTTCATGAGGCTGTCGGCGACATGGCCGGAGACCCGGGCGATCGCGGCCTCCCGGTCGTTGACGAGCCGTTGCCTGCGCCGGATCAGCGGTGTCGCGGCCACCACCGTCAGCGCGATCATCAGGAACAGGCCGACGACGAGCATCGGTTCGTAGCTCCACAGGACCACGGCACCAAACACCAGGGGGACGAGACTGCCCACGATCCGGTACGTCACCGTGTCGACGAAGTCCTCGAAGCGCTTGCCGAAGCTGAGCACCCGTTTGGTCAGGGAGCCGGCGAAGTTGTCGTGAAAGAACGCGGCGTCCTTGGCGAGGAGTTCGTCCATGCCGCTCACGTACAGGTGCTCCATGCCGAGGGCGTCCACGCGGTTCAGGCAGTGCTGCCCGACCCGCCAGACGGCCTCGGCGAGCAGCAGCGTCAGGCCGAAGCCCAGCACGTACGGCAGCGCCCGGCCGAGGGTGAGACCGCCGTCGTCGGCGGCCTGCCCGGCCAGCTTGGCGATCAGCAGGGGCGCGACGTAGCGGATGCCGATGTTGCCCACGGCCGGCAGCAGCAGCGCGGGCAGGGCCAGCCGCCGCAGGCGCAGCAGTTCCCGGCCGTAGTGGCGCAGCGCCAGGACGACCGCGCTCCTGCCCGGCGCCGGTCCGCGCGTGTCTGTCGTCACCGTCACACTCCCGGAGGTTCGGAAGCCGGAAGTCTCCCGTCGGACGGGGGCCACAGTCCACGCATTTAACGCGGACCGTCGAGAACCGGACACTGCGCGACCGGTGCCAGGGGGTGGCTACGCCCCCGGGTCCGGGACGACCTCCCCGAGGACGTCGTCCACCGGGGTGGCGTGCACGCCCAGGATCTTCCCGGTCTCCGAGTGGTCGACGACGAACGGGTGACCGGGCTCGGTGAGCACCTCGTGCATCTCCGCCCAGAACGGTTCGGTGAACGCCAGCATGGTGAGGTCGCGTTCGGTCATCTCCTCCATCCGAGGGGTCGGCGCACCCGCGAGTCCGGCGAGCCGTCCGGCCAGTTCCCGTACCGACAGGGTCGAGGTGGGGACGTGCCAGGCCCGGCCGTACGCCTGCTCGGTGCGGCTCGCGGCGACCAGCGTGCGGGCGGTGTCGCCGATCGCGGAGTAGCTGTGCGGCACGTCGAGTTCCTGGGGCACCAGCGCAAGCCTGCCGGCCAGGACCGGCCCCTGCACCATGAGGCTGAACACCGAGAAGGCGCCGGCACCGTAGAACTGGGCGGCCCGCACCTCGGTGACCTTCACCCCCGAGGCGGCGGCCTCCTCCCACACCCGCGCTCTGGCCCGCCCCTTGGGACCGGTGGCCGCCAGGGGCAGGTCGGGACTGATCGGCCCGCTCACCGGGCCGTAGCCGTAGTGGTTGCCGAGCATGACGTACGCGGCCCCGGTCCGCCGCACCGCGCCCAGGAGCGATGCGGACAGGACGGGGAACTGGTCGGGCCACTGGTGGTACGGCGGCGCGGCGGTGGTGAACAGCGTGTCGGCGCCCTCCGTCAGTTCGGTGAGCCGACCGGTGTGGGTCGCGTCGGCGGCCACCTTCTCGACGAGGGGGTGGTCGGGCCCGCCGCCGGTACGGCTGATCATGCGCACCCGCTCGCCGTCCTCGGCGAGGAGAAGCGCGGTCCTCGACGCGGCTGCCCCGCGCCCGACGATCACATGAGTTGTCATGCCGACCACGGTGCCGTCCCACGGCCCCGTGCCATAGTGGCCACAATGCCAACCGTCCGGAGGTTCTGGCCATGCATCGCGTCACCGCGGTCGTCGTGCCGCCCGTGCTGAGCTTCGACGTCTCGATCCCGCTGATGGTGTTCCACAACGTCGAGCACTACGACGTTCGGGTCTGCACGGCGCGGCCCGGTCCGACGCCGACCGTGGGCGGCCCCGACATCGTGGTGCCGGACGGCCTGGACGCGTTGGACGGTGCCGACACGGTGCTCGCCGTCGGCAGCGGGGGCGAGCCGGCTCCCGCGGAGGTCCTCGACGCCCTGCGCAGGGCCGCGGCCGGGGGCGCGCGGGTCGCCTCCCTGTGCACGGGCGCGTTCGTCCTGGCGCAGGCCGGCCTGCTCGACGGGCTGCGCGCCACCACCCACTGGGGGCTGGCGGCCGACCTCGCCACCCGTTTCCCGGCCGTCGACGTGCAGCCCGACCTCCTCTTCGTGGAGGACGGCGGCGTCTTCACCTCGGCGGGCGCCGCGGCCGCCATCGATCTGTGCCTGCACCTGATCAGGGTCGACTACGGTGCTTCGGCGGCCAACGCGGCCGCGCGGCTCGCGGTCGTCCCTCCCGTACGGCCGGGCGGCCAGTCCCAGTTCATCGAGACCCCGCTGCCGCCGGAGCGCGGTACGTCCTTCGCCCCCACCCGTGCCTGGGCGCTCGAACAGCTGGACCGCCCGCTCACCCTGACCGACCTGGCGCGGCACGCCGGGACGAGCGTGCGCACGCTCACCCGGCGCTTCCACGCGGAGACCGGACTGAGCCCGCTGCAATGGCTGTTGCACCGGCGCGTCGACCGGGCGAGGGAACTGCTGGAGACCACCCGGCTGCCCATGGACCAGGTGGCCCGGAAGAGCGGGCTGGGCAGTGCGGACTCCCTCCGCAAGCACCTGGTCGCCCGGATCGGGCTGACGCCCACGGCCTACCAGGCGAGCTTCAACCCGTCGGGCACGCGCGCGGACGTGTAGCCGCGCGTCACCCACTTCTGCAGGTGCGGGGCTGCGGCGCCGACGAGGTGGAGACCTGGGTGGCGTCGCTGCGCTGACCGGGCAGCGCGGGCCCGCACCGACCGTCGACGCAACGTGACATTGTATAGTGGGAGGTCATTGGCTGGTCGGACGCAGGAGCACGGATGCCGCATCTCAAGTCCCGGGCGATCTCCGTGCAGACCCATCTGCGTGACCAGGTCGGTGACGCGCTCCGGGCCGCCCTCATCGCCGGTGACCTGCGTCCGGGTGTCGTCTACTCCGCCCCCACCCTCGCCGCGGAGCTGGGTGTCTCCGCGACCCCGGTGCGCGAGGCCATGCTGGACCTGGCCAGGGAGGGCCTGGTCGAAGCGGTGCGCAACAAGGGTTTCCGGGTCACCGAGATGACCGAGCGGGACCTCGACGAGTTCACCGAGATCCGGACCCTGATCGAGGTTCCCACCGTGGGCCGCGTCGCCGCGACGGCGACCGCGGAGCAACTGGAGGCACTGCGCCCGCTGGCGGAGCAGATCGTCACCGCGGCCCGGAAGCACGACGTCCTCAAGTACCTCGAAGCCGATCACCGGTTCCACCTGGAGCTGCTGGCCCTGGCCGGCAACCACCACCTCGTGGGGGTGGTGGCCGATCTGCGCAAGCGTTCGCGCCTGTTCGGGCTGGGCAGCCTGAACGAGGCGGGGCGACTGGTCGCCTCCGCGCAGGAGCACGTCGACCTGCTGGACCTGATGGTGGCCGGCCGCGGCGACGAGGCAGAGGAGTGCATGCGCCGCCATCTCGCACACGTCCGCACACTGTGGGCGGACGGCCGGACGAACGCCCGGGACTGAGCCGAGAGCGCGCTCAAGTCCCTTTTCCCACACACCACTTGGCGACTGCGGTAACCGTCGGACCGTGATTCCGTCAGACCGCTTCCCGATGCCATGTCACCTGTGCAATGGTACATAGCACAGGTCGTGGTCATGCCAATCGCATGCAAGGCATCGGCCGTGCCCCCGTCCGTTCGACGGCGCGGCCCTCCCCGATCCACGGCCCCGTCACTTCCATGGGCCCCGCATCGCGTGGTCCCCACCCTCATGGGAGGCACAGTGAGAAAAACGAGTGTCCGGCGGCGTCTGGGGGCGGCCCTGCCGCTTGCCCTGACCGTCGCCATGGGCGTCGGTCTTCCGGCGCGGCCGGCCGGTGCCCTGCCCGCGGCCTCCGTGTCCGCCGCCGCACGGACCGCGCACACGGGACAGCAGCACGCCGGTCCCCCGCCCGTGGGCCGGTCCGTCACCGCCCCGACCGAGCATGTGGGCAAGGGGCGGCTGAAGGCCTCGGCGCTTCCTCCGCTGGCGGCGAGCAAGGACGTGCTCAAGCAGTCCTACGGACAGCACGAAGAACACGCGGAACCGCAGGCCGCGGACCGGAGGAAGACCACCGCCGCGGCCGCCGCGTGCGACGTCTCCGCCTTCACCACCCGCACCGGCAGCGCACTGGTGCGGCAGATCGAGTCATCCACGACCGACTGCGTCAACACCCTGTTCAACCTGACCGGGAGCGACGCCCACCAGGCCTTCCGCGAAGCGCAGATGACCACCGTCGCGTACGCCCTGCGCGACGGTTCGGCGTCCTACCCCGGCAACGCGAGCACCGGCATGCCGCAGCTCGTGCTCTACCTCCGGGCCGGCTACTACGTGCACTACTACAACGCCGACACGGTGGGCTCCTACGGCAGCGGCCTGCGGACAGCCATACGCGCGGGGCTCGACGCCTTCTTCGCCAGTCCGCACTCCCGCGACGTCGGCGACGCCAACGGTGAGACCCTCGCGGAGGCCGTGACCCTCATCGACAGCGCCGAGGAGAACGCCCGCTACATCCACGTCGTCAAACGGCTGCTGGCGGACTACGACTCCTCCTGGAACTCCTCCTGGTGGATGCTCAACGCGGTCAACAACGTCTACACGGTGACCTTCCGGGGCCACCAGGTGCCCGCGTTCGTGAGCGCCGTCCAGTCGGATCCCAGCCTGATCGACGCCCTGTACGGCTTCGCGGCCGGTCACCTCTCACTCCTGGGTACGGACCGGTCCTACCTCACGTCCAACGCCGGACGCGAACTCGGCAGGTTCCTGCAGCACTCCGCGCTGCGGAGCAAGGTCCGCCCGCTCGCCGCCGGCCTGCTGAACTCGAGCGCGATCACCGGTGACACCGCCCCGCTCTGGGTCGGTGTGGCCGAGATGACCGCCTACTACGACCCCGCCGACTGCGCCTCCTACGGCACCTGCGACCTGCCGGCGCAGTTGGAGAAGGCCGTGCTGCCGGTGACGTACGCGTGCAGTTCCAGCATCACCATCAGGGCCCAGCAGATGTCCTCGGGCGAGCTGTCGTCCAGCTGTGACAGCCTGCGCGGCCAGGACGCCTACTTCCACTCGGTCGCCCGGGACGACGGGCCGGTCGCGGGCGACCGGAACGACACGATCGAGGTCGTGGTCTTCGACTCGAGCACCGACTACCAGACCTACGCCGGTGCCATGTTCGGAATCGACACCAACAACGGCGGCATGTACCTGGAGGGCGACCCGTCGGCGACCGGCAACCAGCCGCGCTTCATCGCCTACGAGGCCGAATGGCTGCGCCCCGACTTCCAGATCTGGAACCTCAACCACGAGTACACCCACTACCTCGACGGCCGCTTCGACATGTACGGCGACTTCGACGCCAACATCACCACCCCGACCATCTGGTGGGTCGAAGGTTTCGCCGAGTACGTCTCCTACTCCTACCGCGGCGTTCCGTACACGGAGGCGATGACCGAGGCCGGCCGCGGCACCTACGCCCTGAGCACCCTCTTCGACACCACGTACAGCCACGACACCACCCGCGTCTACCGCTGGGGCTACCTCGCCACGCGGTACATGCTCGAGAAGCACCGCGCCGACCTGGACACGGTGCTCGGCCACTACCGCGCCGGCGACTGGAACGCCGCCCGCGCCCACCTGACCGACACCATCGGCACCCGCTACGACGACGACTGGTACACCTGGCTGGCGGGCTGCGCCGCCGGCGACTGCGGCACCGGCACCGAGTGCACCGGCACCGACGCCAGGGAGCTGGGGCAGAACTGCCGCCGGAGCGGCCAGTCCGCCACCACCGGGAACTACGCGTACCTCTACCTCCACGTCCCGGCCGGCACCACGCGGCTGACGATCACCACCTCCGGCGGCACGGGTGACGCGGACCTGTACTACAGCGACAGCGGCTGGCCCGGCACCACCGGATACACGCGGCGGGACACGGGCGTAGGCAACAGCCACACCCTGACCGTCGACCACCCGGCGGCCGGCGCCCACTGCATCAGCCTGTACGCGGTGGACGGCTTCGACGGGGTGACCGTCGCCACCGGCTACTGACCCGACGCGGACCCGGCGCGGGACGGCCGGCGCACCGAGGCCCGGGGTGGCGCGAAGCCGCCCCGGGCCGCAGGCGTGGGTCCCGTGCTCAGAGGGTGAAGCCCGCCGGGTAGGGATCCGAGGGGTCGAGCAGGTACTGCGCGGTGCCGGTGATCCAGGCCCGGCCGGTGACGGAGGGCAGGACGGCCGGGCGGCCGCCGACCGTCGTCTCCCCGAGGACGCGTCCGACGAAGCGGGAGCCGATGAACGACTCGTTGACGAAGTCCTGGCCGACCGGCAGCAGGCCGCGGGCGTGCAGCTGCGCCATGCGGGCGCTGGTGCCCGTGCCGCAGGGCGACCGGTCGAACCATCCCGGATGGATCGCCATGGCGTGCCGTGAGTGCTCCGCGGTCGAGCCGGGCGCTTCGAGGTAGACGTGGTGGCACACGTCGATGTCCGGATTCTCGGGGTGGGACACCGGGTTCTGCTTGTTGATCGCGTCCATGACGGCCAGTCCGGCCTCCAGCAGCGGCTGCTTGTGCGCCCGCTCGAAGGGGATGCCGAGGTCCTCGGTCCGGACGACGGCGTAGAAGTTGCCGCCGTAGGCGATGTCGTAGCGCACTTCCCCGTGTCCGGGGACGTCGACGACCTGGTCGAGTGCGTGGCAGTACGACGCCACGTTCTCCAGGGTCACCGACTCGGCGTGGCCGTCGCGCACCCTTACCCGGGCCGTGACCAGTCCGGCCGGGGTGTCGAGCCGGACCACGGTCTCCGGCTCGGTCACCTCGACCATGCCGGTCTCGACCAGGACCGTCGCGACACCGATGGTCCCGTGCCCGCACATCGGCAGGCAGCCGGAGACCTCGATGAAGAGCACGCCGTAGTCGGCGTCCGGCCGGGTGGGGGGTTGCAGGACGGCCCCGGACATCGACGCGTGTCCGCGCGGCTCGCACATGAGCAGGGTGCGCAGGTGGTCGCGTTCCGCGACGAACCGCTGCCGCCGCTCGAACATCGTGGCGCCGGGGAGGACGCCCACCCCGCCCGTGATCACGCGGGTGGGCATCCCCTCGGTGTGCGAGTCGACGGCGTGGTAGCAGACCGTCGAACGCATCGTCAGTTCACCCCGGCGTCGACGAGGGCCTGGGTGGCGGCGCGCACGACGGCCTCGGTCTCCGGGCCGAGCGGCTGTCGCGGCGGGCGGCAGGGACCACCGCGGCGGCCGGTCAGCTCCTGGCCGAGCTTGATGGCCTGGACGAACTCCGTCTTGCTGTCCCACCGCAGCACCGGGTGCAGTTGCCGGTAGAGCGGCAGCGCCGTCTCCAGGTCGCCCCGGACGGACGCCTCGTACAGCGCCAGACAGGCCCGGGGGAAGACCTGAGGGTACCCGGCGACCCAGCCCTTGGCGCCGGCGAGGGCGACCTCCAGCACGGTGTCGTCGGTGCCGATCATGAGGTCGAGGCCGGGGGCCAGCTCGGAGATCTCGTAGCAGCGCCGAACGTCGCCGGAGAACTCCTTGACCCCGACGATGTACCCCTCGGCGTGCAGCTTGGCCAGCAGGTCGGGGCGCAGGTCCACCTTGGTGTCGATGGGGTTGTTGTACGCGGTGACGGGCAGGCCCACCGAGGCGACCCGTTCGAAGTGCTGGAGCACCGCGCGGTCGTCGGCACGGTAGGCGTTGGGCGGCAGGCACATGACGGCCTGGCAGCCCGCGTCCTTGGCGAACCGGGCGTGCCGCTCGGCCTCGCGAGCGCCGTAGGCGCCGACGCCCGGCATGACGGTGAAGCCCTCTGGGGCGTTCGCGACGGCGGTCTCGACGACGCGGTCGCGCTCCTCGTACGTGAGGGTCTGGTACTCGCCCAGCGACCCGTTCGGCGCGACGCCGTGCATTCCCTGCGCGGCGAGGTGGGCGACGCTCTCGCCGTACGCGCCGAAGTCGACCGAGAGATCGTCGTCGAACGGCAAGCTGGTGGCGACGATGACGCCGTGCCAGGGCTTGCGGGTCTCGCTCATGGACACTCCTTGTCGGTTTCACTGCTGTCCGCCGGTACCGCCGAAGTCGCCGATACCGCCGCTGTCGTCGATACCGGCGGGCCTTCGTCGAGGTCGGCGAGGGCCCCGAGGGTGACGGGCGTCGCGACGAGCCGTTCCGCGGGTTCGTAGGCCCGGCGCCGCGCCGTGAGGCAGTGCACGGCGGGTCCGCACATCCGCCCCTGGCACCAGCCCATGCCGGCCCGGGTCAGTTGCTTGATCTGCCGGTGGTCGTGTGCGCCTTCGGCGCGGGCGGTCCGAATCGCACCGGCGGTCACCTCCTCGCAGCGGCACACGACGCTCTCGTCGGTCAGCCACGAGGACCAGGCGGGAGGAATCGGGTGGGCCAGCGCCATCGCCCGGGCGAAGGCGCGTTGCCGGTCCACCGCCGAACGCAGCGCTGCCAGACGCCTGTTCGCCGGTACGGCGGTGGCGCGGGCGTCGGCCAGGACCGACGCCGCGGCCAGCCGGCCCTCGTTCACGGCGAGTGCCGCCCCGCCCACCCCGCACGTCTCCCCCGCGGTGTAGAGGCCGGGGACGGTGGTGCGCTGCCCCCTGTCGACCGCGACCACCGCGTTGCCGTCCGCCGAGTCCGTGAGGGAACAGCCGAGCGGAACGAGCAGGTCGAGCTGGGGTGCGAAGCCCCAGCCGACGCCGACGGCGTCCACCTCCACGCGGCGTTCCGTACCCGGGCGCGGGCTGCCGTCCGGGGCCAGCGAGGCGATCCGTACCGACGTCACGCGTTCGCCGCCCTCCGCGGCGACGATGGCCGTGCGCGGGCGCACCGGGACGCGATGGCGCACCAGCGTGGCGGCGTACCCGGCGCCCTCCGCCCACTTGTCGGGGTTGCGCAGCAGCGGGCCGGGGTGCCGCAGCCAGGCCCGCGGGTGGGCCGCCTCGCACACCGCGACCACCTCGACGCCGCGGGCCGCGAGTCCGGCGGCGACCGGCAGCAGGAACGGGCCGGTGCCGCCCAGCGCGACCCGGCTCCCGGCGGCCACTCCACTGCCTTTGAGCAGGGCCTGCATCCCACCGGCGGTCAGCACGCCGGGCAGGTCCCATCCCGGGAAGGGCAGTTGACGGTCGTAGGCGCCGGTGGCCACCAGGAGTCTCGGCGCCCGCAGGACGACGGCGGTCTCCCGCGGCGCCGCGCGGCGGTCGACCGCGTGGACCGCGAATCCGTCGCCCTCACGGACCGCGGACCACGCGTGGTGTCCCAGGCGCAGGTCGAGCCGGCCCGCCGTCCGGTGTGCCGCCAGCGCTCCGCACAGGGCGCGGTACCGGTCCAGTCCGTGGTGCAGGTCGTCGGTCGCCACGGCCGCCTGCGCGTGCTCGGGCGGGTGGCGCCAGTACTGACCGCCGAGGGCGGCTCCGGAGTCCAGCAGGGCGACGCGCAGTCCACCGGCCAGCGCCGTGGCCGCGGCGGCCATGCCTGCCGGGCCCGCGCCGACGACGACGAGGTCCGCGGGCTCAGTCATCGTCGCCCTCCAGGGTCGTGACGGTCATGCCGGGCCGGGCCGGCACCAGGCAGGCGCGCTGCCCGCGGGCTCCGTCGACGGTGACGAGGCAGTCGAAGCAGACGCCGATGCCGCAGAAGACGCCACGCGGGCGGTGTCCGACGCGGGTGCTGCGCCAGGCGACGCGGCCCGCCGCGACGAGGGCCGCGGCGACGGTCTGTCCCTCGGCGTACGGCAGGGGCTCGCCGTCGACGACGATCTCGCTCACTGGGGCGCACCTCCGGGGGTGACGAAGCGGTCGGGGAGAAGGGCGGTGTGGGCGGCCGGATCGGCGCCGCGCCAGGGTCGGCCGAGCAGGTGGGCCGTGACGAGCGCGCCGGTGGCGGGGGCGAGGCCGATGCCCGCCCCCTCGTGGCCGCACGCGTGGACGACGCCCGGCACCCGCGGGTCGGGGCCCACCACCGGAAGGTGGTCCGGGCAGTACGGCCGGAACCCGCGGTAGGCGCGCATCAGATGGACTCCGCGCAGGAAGGGGAAGAGCCGGCACGCCTGGGCCGCGAGCCGGGCGACCACGGCGGTGTTCATCGTGGTGTCGAAACCGACGCGTTCGCGGCTGGCGCCGATGAGGATCGTGCCGCCGCGCGTGCCCTCCACGACGCACGAGGTCTCCAGCCCGGCGTCGGAGGAGGCGACGTTGGCGACGTAGTCGGCGGAGTAGACCTTGTGCCGGACCATCGGCGGCAGTGGTTCGGTCACCAGGACGAAGCCGCGGCGCGGCAGCACCTCGACGGGGGCGCCGAGCCGCCGTCCGACCTCACCGCCCCAGGTCCCGGCGGCGTTGACGACGGCGTCGGCGGGCAGCACGTCACCGGCGGCCGTCCGGACACCGGTGACGCGGCCGTCCCGGCCGGTCACCGCCCCGGCGACCTCGCCGGGGTGGAAGCGCGCGCCGCGCCGTACGGCGGCCCGCAGCAGCGCGGCCGCCGCCAGCACGGGCTGCACCTGCGCGTCCTGCGGGTAGTGGACGCCGCCGGGGATCCCGGGTGCGAGGTGGGGTTCGAGGTCCCGCACCCGGTCGACCCGCTCGACGCGGACACCGGCCGCCTCCTGCCGGGCGGCGAACTCCTGGAGCGCCGCGAGATTCTCGGCGCCGCTCGCGACCACCAGGCCGCCCTTGGCCTCCAGTTCGAAGGAGTCGGGTCCCAGCTCCCGGCCGGCCTCGTCCCACAACGTGCGGCTCAGGTGTGCCAGGGCGAGTTCGGGGCCGGGTTCCTTGTCGGAGAGGAGGACGTTGCCCTCTCCGCGGCTGGTCGTCCCGGCGCCGACGGGTCCGCGGTCGGTGACCGTGACGTCCATGCCCGCCGAGACGGCGTGGAAGGCGCAGGCGGCCCCGACGACTCCGGCGCCCACGACGACGACCTTCAGGGTCAACGGCTCCTCCTCCGCGCACGCACCTCGCTGTGCAATGTCACATGCCATGAGTGAGGCTATACATCCGGCAGGCGGAAGACAACGCCCACTTCACCGCCGGCGGTCGGCGGGGTCAGAGATCGACTCGGGTGCCCAGGCCGGTCAGGGCTCCGACCGGGTCGAGGTCGGGCGTGCCACGCGGCCACCAGTCCTCGCGGCCGGGCTCCGACTCGTACGCGTACCAGAGCCCCGTCCGGCCGAGTCTGAGCTGGACATGGCCGCGTGGGTGGGTGAGGCGGTTGCGCCAGGGGCGGAAGGCGGGGAGGTCGGCGGCGAGCAGCAGGGGGCGGGCCCGGTCGAAACGGCCGGCCGGCGGGTCCCAGGGCTCCTCCAGGACGTCGAGGCCCTCCGAGCCGCCCTGCCGCCAGGCGGCGACGGCCCGCGCCAGCTCCGCCGTGTCGCGTCCGGCGGCCGAGGCGAGCGACGCGTACAGCGCGCGCGTGCCCGCGGTGAGGCCGGAGCCGGGGCGCGCGGCGGCGAGCCGGACGGCGTCCTGCCACAGCGTCAGTCCCCCGACCGGGTCGCGCCCCGTGGTGAGCAGGGCGTGCGCGCGGGCGGCCGCGTCGGTGGCCAGCTGGTCCAGCGCGAAGGGGTCGGGGCCGCCCGGGGCGGCCGGGTAGGCCGGCGGTTGTTCCGGGTGCGGAGGCGCGGGCAACGGCGCCGGGAGGGGCGGCAGGGCGCGCGGGGTCAGCGCCGTGCCGGCCCGGACGCCGGGCAGCGGCGCCGGGCCGCGGTCCTGGGCCGCGCGTGCCTCACGGGCCGCGTTCCGCCGGGACAGGGCGTCGAGCAGCGCCCGTTCGCCCCGGCCGCGGAGCAGCAGCAGGACGAAGGGGTCGGCGTCGAGCAGACGTGCCGTCTGGTAGCAGAGGGCGGCGGCGTGCTTGCAGGGGTGCCCGGAGTCGGGGCAGCTGCACTGCGGGGTCAGGTCGCCGGGTCCGGGGAGTAGCGGTACGCCGCGGTCTGCCAAATCGGCCAGGGAGTGGGGAAGTTCCTTGTCGAGCAGCGCCGCGATGTGCCCGGGGCGTTCGACGGCGGCGTCGAGGAACCGGTCCCAGTCGGCGTCGCCGAGCGTGCGCAGCCGCACCTGCACCCGGTACGGCCGGGCGCGGCTGCCCTGCACGTAGGCGAGGACCAGCCCGGGCGTCACGGTGATGGCGTCGACGTGACCGCGCCCGGCGTATCCGCGCCCGCGTTCCAGCCGGGCGGCGTCCAGGGCGCCTTCCTCCAGCGCGGTCACCCACGCGTTCCCCCACCAGGTACCGGCGAAGCCCTCCTCCGCGGCCTCCCGGGGCGGCAGCGCGGGAAAGGTGCGCCGGAGATCGCCGTCACGGTCGGGGGCGGCCATGGAGCGGGGCGCGCGAGTCTTCGTGTGCGGTACGGAGGAGACGGCCCGGCCACGCGCCGCCGAGGCATGCTGCCCCGTGTCCGCACCGGGCGACGGGGCGGGCTCAGGGTGTGCCGTCGTCCCGCCCTCGGCGGGGGATGCACCGGCCTGCTCCTCGGCGGGCTGGGCCCCTTCGGCCGGGTCCGCCTCAGGGGGCAGCCGGAACGCGTCCGCGGCGAAGTCCCGTACGGCGCGGGCGCGGGCGTCGGCGGTGCCCGGACCGCCCGCCCGCGGCAGACGACCGGCCGGCCGGGACGATCGCCGCGCGGGCGCGGCGCCCCGGGCCGAGACGCCCTCGGCCGCCGCGTCCGCCTTCGCCTGCCGACGAGCCGCCCGCAACGCCTCACGCGCCACATCCGCCGGTCGGCTGCCGTCCGCGTCACCGGAGCCGGGGAGGGGCCCCTCGTCGGAAACGGCCGCGACGGGCGGAACGAGCGGGACGGTCGAGCCGGTCGCGTCGGTGGGGACGGCCGGGTCGGTGGGGACGGCCGGGTCGGCCGGGTCCGCAGGGGCGGTCCGGTCGGTCGTGGCGTCGGGCCGGTGCACCGTCCCGCCCGGATCCGACGGCCCCCCACGCTCTCCCGAATTCCGGGAATCTCCCGGATCGGTCTCCACGGTGTCAGTGGCGCCCGGGGCGTCAGGTGCGTCGGGTGCGTCGGGTGCGTCAGGTGCGTCGGGAACGTCCTCGGGACTGTGCGCCCCCGTCCGCCGCGCGGTTAGCGCGCTGCGCAGCGCGGCACGGGCGACGTCTCCGGGGCGCGGGCGGGTGTGTTCCGGCGGCTTCGGGTCGCGGTCCCCTTCCTGGCCCCGTGCCGGCTCCGGCTCCGGCTCCGATGGTGGCGGTGCCGGTGGTGGAGACGATGACGTCGGCGTGGGCGTGGGCATCGGCCCACGCTCCGCATCCGCGCCCGCACCCTCGCCGCGCTCGCGTGCCTCCCGCAGGGCGCGGCGGGCCTCGTCGGCGGGCCGGGGGGTCATGACGGCCTCCGCAGGGACACCAGGTCGGACAGTTCACGGGCCGTCAGTTCGGTGAGGGCCGACTCCCCGGAGCCGAGGATCGCGTCGGCCAGGGCCCGCTTGGACTGGAGCATCTCGGCGATGCGGTCCTCGACCGTGCCCTCGGTGATGAGCCGGTGGACCTGGACCGGCTGGGTCTGGCCGATGCGGTAGGCGCGGTCGGTGGCCTGTTCCTCCACGGCCGGGTTCCACCAGCGGTCGAAGTGCACGACGTGTCCGGCGCGGGTGAGGTTCAGGCCGGTGCCCGCGGCCTTCAGGGACAGGACGAGCACGGGAGTGGCCCCGCTCTGGAAACGGTCGACCATCCGCTCGCGCTCCGGCACCGGCGTACCGCCGTGCAGGAGGTCGACCGGGACCGCGCGGGTGGCCAGGTGGGTGGTGATGAGGCGGGCCATGCCGACGTACTGCGTGAAGACCAGCACCGAGCCGTCCTCCGCGAGCACCGTGTCCAACAGCTCGTCCAGCAGGGCCAGTTTGCCCGAGCGGGCGGTCATCCGGTCGGTGCCGCCCGGCGGGTGCTCCTCCTTCAGGAACAGCGCGGGGTGGTCGCAGATCTGCTTCAGCGAGGTCAGCAGCTTGAGGACGAGGCCGCGGCGGCCGATGCCCTCGGCCTCCTCGATGGCGAGCATCGACTCGCGCACCACCGCCTCGTACAGCGCGGCCTGCTCGCGGGTGAGCGGGACGGGGTGGTCCGTCTCGGTCTTCGGCGGCAGCTCGGGGACGATGCCCGGGTCGGACTTCCTGCGGCGCAGCAGGAAGGGGCGGATCAGCCGGGCGAGGCGCTCGACCGCCTGGTCGTCCTCGCCGTTCTCCACCGCGCGCGCGTGCCGGGCGCGGAAGGACTTCAGCGGGCCGAGCAGCCCGGGGGTGGTCCAGTCGAGCAGCGCCCACAGCTCGGAGAGGTTGTTCTCCACCGGCGTGCCGGTCAGGGCCACCCGTGCCGGGGACGGGATCGTGCGCAGGGCCTTCGCCGTCGCCGAGTACGGGTTCTTCACGTGCTGGGCCTCGTCCGCGACGACCATGCCCCAGGGCTGCTCGGCCAGGGTCGTGGCGGCCGAGCGCATGGTGCCGTAGGTGGTGAGGACGAAGCCGCCCGTCAGGTCGTCGAGGGTGCGGTCGGGGCCGTGGAAGCGGCGGACCGGGACGCCGGGCGCGAACCGGTTGATCTCCCGCTGCCAGTTGCCCAGGAGGGAGGCGGGGCAGACGACCAGGGTCGGTTCGCTGCGGGCGCGCCTGAGGTGCAGGGCGATGACGGTGACGGTCTTGCCGAGGCCCATGTCGTCGGCGAGGCAGCCGCCGAGGCCGAGCGAGGTCATGAGGTCGAGCCAGGCCAGGCCGCGCAGCTGGTAGTCGCGCAGGGTGGCGTGCAGGCCGGGCGGTGGTTCGGCCGGGCGCACCCCCGCGGTGAGCCGGTCGCGCAGGGCGGCCAGCGCGCCGACGGGCACCACGTCGACCGTCTCGCCGTCGGTCTCCGCGCTGCCGGTGAGGGCGACGGAGAGGGCGTCGACCGGGTCGAGCAGACCCAGATCGCGCTTGCGGGCCCGGCGGACGAGCGCCGGGTCGACCAGCACCCAGCGGTCGCGGAGCCGGACGACCGGGCGGTGGGCCTCCGCGAGGGTGTCCATCTCGGCCTCGGTGAGCGGGTCGCCGCCGATCGCGAGCTGCCAGCGGAACTGGAGGAGGTCCTCGCTCTCGAAGAAGCCGGTGCCGTCGGTGGCGGAACCGGGCGCGGTCCTGATCACCGCGGTCGCGGTGAGGTCCTGGGCCAGGTCGCGGGGCCAGTGCACGGCGACGCCGGCGGCGGCGAGACGGGCGGCCGCCACCCCGAGCAGGTCGGTGACCTCCTCCTCGGACAGGGCGAGTACGTCGGGCACGTCCTGTTCGGTGAGCCGGTCCAGCGGCGGCCAGACCCGCGCCGCGCGGCGCACCGCCAGGGCGGTGTCCACGCGCGCACGGGCGCCGAACGCCGCGTCCGCCGTCCCCGACCACAGGTCCGCCGCGTCGGCGACGAGGGTGGGGTCGGCGAGGCTGTGCACCTGGACGACGGCCGCGCCGGCGTTGCGCGCGCCTACGGCGCCGCCGCTCCCGCTCCCCGGGGCTCCCTCCCCCTCCCGGTCGAACAGGTCGTACGCCGACAGGTCCAGCCGGAGCGAGATCCGCACCCCCGCGTCCATGCCGGCGGCGACCTCCGCGGCCCAGTCCTGGGCGCCGGGCAGGTGCCGGGCCTCGGGTGCGGCGAACGGCCGCCCTGAGGCGTGGGGCGCGGCCGGGGTGCGGGGCAGGGTGTCGGCGACCGCGTCCAGGAAGGCGCGGACCAGCGCTTCCGGCTCCGGCAGCCGGATCGGCCCGGGGCCGTCGAGGGGGACCGCGTGGCCCTCCGGGGGCAGGGCGGCGGCCACCGCCCGCAGGTGCGCGATGTCGTCGGGGTCGAGTGGCCCGGCCCGCCAGGCGTCGTGGCCGGTCGCGGTCAGGCCGGGCAGCAGCCGGCCGCGTGCGGTGAGCCGCAGGGCGTGCAGGGCCGCCGCGCCCCAGCAGGCGGTGGCCGGGTGGGCGGCCCGGTCGTGCCGGGCGCGCACCAGGTGGGGCAGTGCCTCGGCGAGCGGCAGCGACAGGGCGGGGGCGGTCCCGCGCCGCACCCCGGCGCCGTGCGGACGGACGACGGTCAGCTCCGTCGGCCCGCCGGATTCCAGGGCCGCGTCGACCGGTCCGCCGTCGGGATCCCAGAAGGCGATCCGTCCCTCGCGCGGGAGTGGTGCGGGCAGGAAGACGGCCGCGAGCCCGACGGGGACGGGAGCCGTCGGCGCGCCGACCCGCGCTGCCTCGGTCACGGCCATGTCGCCCATACGTTCTGTCACCTCCCGCCCGTCTGCCCGATCAGATGTCTTCGACTCTACGGGCGGGGTCTGACAATCGGCTCCGACGGCCTGCCGCCGGGGGAAGGCCCGGAGCCGAGAGTCCGGGCCGAGGGGCCGCAGGCTCGTCTAGGGAACGGTGTGCGAGACGACGTACACCATCGGGTAGTCCGGGTTCTCCATGTTCACGACGACGTCCTGGGTCGGTGCCGGGTTCTCCTGCTCGTTGACGACGCCCCACCAGGAGCCGGACCCGCCGAACTGCCAGCCGGTGACCCGCTGGGCGCGGTCGCTGATCGCGATCTTGCCCTTCCTCAGCGCGTCCCGGTCGACGCCCAGCCCCGCCAGGAAGACGTCGAGACCGGCACCGGTGGTCTCGAACTGGACGTAGAGGCGGCTGGTCTTCCAGTTGTTCGTCTCGTAGTACGCGATTTCCTCGGCCGGGACCGGGACGGGCACCTCGTAGATGCGGCGCTGGAGCTTGGAGGGCCAGCCGCTGGTCATGCCGGTCGCCGCGTACTTCGCCTCCTTGTCCCTGCCGCTGTCGCGGCTCTGGCTCGCCGAGATCGCGAGGTAGCCGGCCGGGACGCCGATGAGCAGCACGATGATGAGCAGGGTGAGCGTACGGCGGCGGATCATGTGCCGGCGGCCCTCGGCCGCGGCGCCGGCCGGCTCCGGGGGGCCGGGCTGGTGGGGCAGGGACTCCGTCACAGCGACTCCCGGGACTCGCGGCGGGCCTCGGCGTACCGCTCGTAGCGCTCGTAGCGCTCCACCCGGCGCCGCTTGGCCCGGCGGAAGCGGCGGGCGACCAGCCGGGACAGGTCGGCGGCGCCCACCATCCCGGCCTCGGGGCCGAGCTGGGCGCGGACGATGCGGGCCTCGGGGCGGTAGCCGCGGCCGGTGAGCTGACGCTTGAAGGCGTCGCGCGCGGGGCCGATCAGCAGGTCGTCGGCGGCGCTGACCCCGCCGCCGATCACGAAGCAGGACGGGTCGAGGGCCGCGGCGAGGTTCGCGATGCCGACACCGAGCCACTGTCCGATGTCCTGGAGCAGCTCGACGCACATGGCGTCGCCCTCGCGGGCCAGCTCGGTGATCATCGGTCCGGTGATGTCGCCGATGCTGCCCTTGACGTGCTCGATGATCCCGTACGCCACCGGCGAGTCGGCGGCGGCCAGCTCGCGGGCCTCCCTGACCAGGGCGTTCCCGGAGCTGTACTGCTCCCAGCAGCCGCGGTTGCCGCACGGGCAGCGGTGGCCGCCGGGGACGACCTGCATGTGGCCGAACTCGCCGGCGACGCCGTACTTGCCGCGCTTGACCTGGCCGTCCTCCAGGATCGCGCCGCCGATGCCGGTGCCGAGCGTGATCATGACGAGGTGGTCCTCGCCGCGGCCGGCGCCGAAGCGCCACTCGGCCCAGGCGGCGGTGTTGGCGTCGTTGTCCACCAGGACGGGCACGGCGAGGCGGCCTGCGATGCGGTCGCGCAGCGGCTCGTTGCGCCAGGACAGGTGGGGGGCGAACAGGACGCGGTTGCGGTCGGCGTCGACCCAGCCGGCCGCGCCGATGCCGACGGCGTGCACGTCGTGCCGGTCGGAGAGGTCCAGGACCAGTTCGACGATCGTGTCCTCGACGACCTTCGGGCTCTTGGACTTGTCCGGGGTCTCCGTGCGGAGCTTCTCCAGGATGTTGCCGTCGGCGTCGACGACACCCGCCATGACCTTCGTGCCGCCGATGTCGATGCCGACCGTGGGCACGCGGGGTGCCGTGAGGTGCGAGCGGCGTTCCCTCGTGCCCACGGTGCGCAGGACCGGGGCACGGCGGGAGCCGATGGGGGCGGTGAAGTCGCGGTAGGTGCTCATCGGGTGCGATTGTGCCGCACGCTCACGCTGGGTGCCGAATGGGCGGGGGGTGGGCGGAACGGTTCGTTGCCGGGTGCGGGTGCGTAGTGGCTGGTCGCGCCCACGCGGCGGAGCCGCACATGACACAGCCCCGCGCCCCTTACCTGCGTTCCAGTTCATGGCGTAGATCGTCCAGCTCTGTTCCACCAGCCATCTGCTGGGTCAGCTCGTCCAGTGTGACGTCGTCACGCAGCTGATTGGCCACCATCGTGCCGCGCTTCAGCAGTACGAACCGGTCTCCCACCAGGTACGCGTGGTGTGGGTTGTGGGTGATCAGCACAACACCGAGGCCCTGGTCACGTGCCGCCGCCACGTATTTCAGGACCACACCCGACTGCTTCACGCCCAGTGCCGCCGTCGGCTCGTCCAGGACGAGCACCTTCGCGCCGAAGTACACCGCGCGGGCGATCGCCACGCACTGGCGCTCGCCACCGGAGAGGGTGCCGATGGGCTGGTCGACGTCGCGCAGGTCGATGCCCATGCGCAGGAGTTCCGCGTGGGTGGTGCGGCGCATGTGGTCGACGTCCATGCGCTTGAACGGGGCGACGCCCTTGCGCGGCTCGGAGCCGAGGAAGAAGTTGCGCCAGACCGGCATCAGGGGGACGACGGCGAGGTCCTGGTAGACGGTGGCGATGCCGCGGTCCAGGGCCTCGCGCGGGGAGGAGAGCCGGGTCTCCTCGCCGTCCAGGCTCAGCGTGCCGCCGTCGTGCTGGTGCAGCCCGGCGATGATCTTGATGAGGGTGGACTTGCCCGCGCCGTTGTCGCCGAGCACGCAGGTGATCTCCCCGGCGTGGACCTCCAGGGACACGCCCTCGAGGGCGCGGACGTTGCCGTAGTTCTTGCTGACGCCGGACAGCTCGACGAGCGCCGTGCGGTCTTCGTTCCGCGTCACTTGGTGGCCTCCGCGCGCTTGCGGACCCAGGCGTTGAGCAGGGTCGCGAGGAGCAGCATCGCTCCGAGGAAGAACTTGAACCAGTCGGGGTTCCATTCGGCGAAGACGATGCCCTTGCTGGTCATGCCGAAGATGAACGCGCCGACCGCGGAGCCGACGGCGCTGCCGTAGCCGCCGGTGATCAGGCAGCCGCCGATGACGGCCGCGATGATGTAGATCAGCTCGTTGCCGACGCCCTCGCCGGACTGGACGACGTCGTAGGAGAAGAGCAGGTGCTGGCCGGAGATCCAGGCGCCGAGACCGACGCCCATGTAGAGGCCGATCTTGGTCCTGGTGACCGGGACGCCCACCGCGCGGGCGGCGTCCTTGTTGCCGCCGACCGCGAAGATCCAGTTGCCCGCGCGGGTGCGCAGCAGGATCCAGCTGGCGACGGCGACCAGGGCGAGCCACCACAGGATGGTCACCTTGAAGCCGACGCCGCCGATCGTGATCGTGGAGGCGAAGACGTCGTGGGCGGAGGGGAAGCCCTCCATGTCGGCGATCGACTTGGTGGAGACGGTGCCGTCGACGAGCTTGGTGAAGCCCAGGTTCAGGCCGGTCAGCATGAGGAACGTGCCGAGCGTGATGATGAAGCTGGGGAGCTTGGTGCGGGTGAGCATGAAGCCGTTGAAGGCGCCGATCGCCAGGGTGACCAGCAGGGACACCCCGACGCCGACCCAGACGTTGGCGGTCATCTGGTAGCTGAACATCGACGACACCAGCGCCGAGGAGGTGACCATGACGCCCGCGGACAGGTCGAACTCCCCGCCGATCATCAGCAGCGCCACCGGTACGGCCATGATGCCGATCGTGGAGGCGGCGTAGAGCACGGTGCTGAGGCTGGCGGCGCGCAGGAAGCTGTCGGCGAAAAACGCGAAGAAGACGAAGACGGCGATCGCGCCGACGACGGAGCCCAGCTCGGGGCGGCCGAGGAGTCTCCGCAGCGGAGAGGTCTGAAGAATCCTTTCATCAGCCGCTTTCACCTGCGTGGCGTTCATCGCGTGCCCCGCTTCGTGTACTCGGCCAGCGCCGCGGCGTCGTCCTTGGTGATGATCTGCGGTCCGGTGAGCACCGGGCGGCCGCCGCCGAGGACGTCGGCGTTGTACTTGTACAGCCACAGCAGGTCGACGGCCTCGTAGCCCTGGAGGTAGGGCTGCTGGTCGACGGCGAAGCCGAGGGTGCCGTCCGCGAGTCCCGCGGCCACCTTGGCGTTGAGGTCGAAGGTGTCGATCTCGGCCTTGCTGCCGGCGCCCTGCTTGGCCTTGACGGCGGTGTCGGCGTAGGGGGCGCCGAGGGTGACGACGGCGTCGACGGACTTGTCGGTCTGGAGCTTGGCCTCGATGGCGGACTGCACGTCCGGCATGCTGGTGCCGTTGACGTAGAGCCGCTGGACCTTGCCGTCGAAGGTCTTCTCCACTCCGTCGCAGCGCTGCTCGTGGCCCACGTTGCCCTGCTCGTGGAGCACGCAGAGCGCCTGCTCGCGGCCCCGCTCGTTCAGCTCCTCGCCCACGGCCTCGCCCGCGATCGTCTCGTCCTGGCCGACGTGGGTGAGTGCGCCGAACTCCTTGGACTCCTCGGAGCCGGAGTTCACCGTGATCACCGGGATGCCCGCCTTGTGCGCGCGGGCGAGGGCGGACTTCATCGCGTCGGGCTTGGCGAGCGTGACGATGATGCCGTCGACCTTCTTGTCGATGGCCGCGTTCACGAGCTGGGCCTGCTGCTGCGCCTCGTCGTCGTGGGAGTACAGGAAGTTGATGTTGTCCTTGACCGCGGCCTGCTCGGCGCCGCTCTGGACGATGTCCCAGAAGGTGTCGCCGTCACCCGAGTGGGTGATCATCGCGAAGGTCCAGCGAGGGGTGTTCACCGCCGCCCTGCCCTCGGCCGACGCGGCCTTGCGGGCGTCCTCGGCGCGCTTGCCGCCGGTACTGCTGCAGCCGGCCAGGGACACCGACAGTGCCCCTGCCAGCGCGATGCCCACCCATGTCCGAAACCGTGCCACGAGGCCGTGCCCTTCTTGCTGTGCCGTGCTGTGCGTACGGGGCCTTCCCGGCCCCGGCCGGGTTCTGGAAACCCCAAACGCCCCATTGTCCGACACACAAGCGGAGCGCTCGCCTCCGGGGATCGGCCGACGGTCACATTGTCCGGACATTGCGACGAACCCGCACGGTGGGGGCCGCCGGTGGGACCGCCCGTGGGCCGGCCGCCGGCCCCGGTCGCTCAGGGCCGCACGAGCAGCTGGAACTCGAAGGAGTAGCGGGACGGCCGGTAGGTGTGGCTGCCGAACTCGACCGCGCGCCCCGTGTCGTCGAAGGTGGTGCGCTCCATGGTGAGCAGCGGCGCCCCCGTGTCCTCGCCGAGCCGCTCGGCCTCGCCGGAGGTCGCGGCGCGGGCGCCGATGGACTGCCGGGCGCTGTGCAGGGTGATCCCGGCGGCACGCATCAGCCGGTAGAGGCCCGTGGCCTCCAGCTGCCCGGTGTCCAGGTCGACGAGGCCGGGCGGCAGGTGGTTGCACAGGTACGCCATCGGTTCCCCGTGCGTCAGCCGCAGCCGCTCGATGCGGTGCACGTCGCTGTCCTCGGCCACGCCGAGCGCGGCGGCGATCTCCGCGGTGGCCGGGACGACGGTGTTGACCAGGACCTTCGTGGCGGGGCGCTGGCCCGCCGCCTCCAGGTCGTCGTAGAGGCTGCTGAGTTCCAGGGGGCGCCGCACCTTGCTGTGCACGACCTGGGTGCCGACGCCGCGGCGGCGCACGAGCAGGCCCTTGTCGACGAGCGACTGGATGGCCTGGCGGACGGTGGGCCGGGACAGGCCGAGCCGCGCGGCCAGCTCGATCTCGTTGCCCAGCAGGCTCCCGGGGGTCAGCGCGCCGTGCTCGATCGCCGCCTCCAGCTGCTGCGACAGCTGGAAGTACAGCGGCACCGGGCTGCTGCGATCCACGCTGAGGTCCAGCGACACGGTCGGGTCCACTTCTGGTTTCGGCACGGGCCGAGCGTAGCTCCGTGCCGAGGTGACGGGAAGCTGCGCAGTTCGATTGTCCGGACATACGCATTGACAGGGAGCTGCTGTGAGCCCACTTTGATTCCATGCGCATCGGGGTCATCGGAACGGGCCGCATCGGTACCGTTCACGCCAACACGCTCAGCCGCCACCGCGACGTCGGATCCCTGATCCTCACGGACGCCGACATCACGCGGGCGCAGGACCTGGCCCACCGGCTGGGCGAGACGGCGGCACCAGGAGTCGACGAGATCTTCCAGTGGGGCGTGGACGCGGTGGTGATCACCACGGCGACCCCGGCCCACGCCGAACTGATCGGCCGGGCGGCCCGCTCGGGGCTCCCGGTGTTCTGCGAGAAGCCCATCGCGCTGGACCTGCCGGGCACGTTACAGGCGATCGCCGAGGTGGAGGCCGCCGGGACGGTCCTCCAGATGGGCTTCCAGCGCCGCTTCGACACCGGCTACACGGGGGCCAGGGAGGCGGTGCGGTCCGGGCGGCTCGGCCGGCTGCACACCGTCCGGGCGGTGACCAGCGACCAGACGCCGCCGCCGGCCGACTACCTGCCGCAGTCCGGCGGGCTCTACCGGGACACGCTCATCCACGACTTCGACGTCCTGCGCTGGGTGACCGGGCGGGAGGTCGTCGACGTGTACGCCGCCGGGTCCGACGCCGGTCCGCCGATGTTCCGCGCGGCGGACGACGTGGACACCGGCGCGGCGCTGCTCACACTGGACGACGGCACGCTGGCGACGGCCACGGCGACGCGGCTGAACGGGGCGGGGTACGACGTGCGCATGGAGCTGGCCGGGGAGCTGGACCAGATCGTCGTGGGCCTGGACGACCGTACGCCGATCGCGTCCACCGAGCCGACCGGACCGCCGGCCGCCGACAAGCCGTGGACCGGCTTCGTGGAGCGCTTCGGACCCGCCTACGAGGCCGAGCTGAACACGTTCGTGCAGGTGGTGCGCGGCGAGCGGGCCAACCCCTGCGACGGGCGCGAGGCGCTCCAGGCCCTGCGGATCGCGGAGGCCTGCGACGTCTCCCGGCGCGAGCGCAGACCCGTACGGCTGGCGGAGGTACCCGAAACGCTCACGCCTTAGGGGGCGTCGTCCTGGTACTCGTCGAGGAGTCCCGCGTCGTACGCCAGCAGGGCGATCTGGACCCGGTTGTCGAGGTCGAGCCTGGCCAGGATGCGGGAGACGTGGGCCTTGACCGTGGCGACGCTCATGAAGAGGTGGGACGCGATGTCGGCGTTGGCCATGCCGCGGCCGACCGCGACGGCGACCTCGCGCTCGCGGTCGTTGAGGGTCTCCACGCGGGCACGCGCGCGCGTGCGGCGTGCGTGGCGCGCGTCGGGGGCGGCACCGGCCGCCTGTTCCATCAGCCGTCGGGTCACGGCGGGCGACAGGACGGGGTCGCCGGCCGCGACCCTGCGCACCGCGTCGAGGATCTCCGCGGGCGGCGTGTCCTTGAGGACGAACCCGGCGGCTCCGGCGCGCAGGGCCCGCAGCACCTGTTCGTCGGCGTGGAAGGTGGTGAGCACGACGACCTGGGGCGCGTCGGTGCGGCTCCGCAGCCGTTCGGTCGCCGTGAGGCCGTCCGTTCCCGGCATCCGGATGTCCATGAGGACGACGTCCGGGCGGGTGCGGTCGACGAGCGCCCCGACCTCGGCACCGTCGGCGGCCTCGCCGACGATCTCCACGTCCTCGGCGCCGCCCAGCATGAGGGACAGCCCGGCCCGCACCAGCGGGTCGTCGTCGACGAGGAGCAGTCTGATCGCAGTCATGCGTCATACGTAATCACGGTCGCCGCCGGCCGCCCCCGGGGGTGGCTCAGCCCCACGGCAGTCTCGCGCGGACTTCGAAGCCGCCCCCGGGCGTCGGCCCGTGCTCCAGGGTGCCGCCCGCGAGCGTCGCCCGCTCGGTCAGCCCGATCAGCCCCTGCCCCGAACCGGGCACGTGGGGCACCTCGCCCCGGGGCGGGGCGTTGCGCACCGACAGGGCCAGTCCGTCGCCCGGTGCCCCGGTGACCGAGACGGTGACCTCGGTGCCGGGGGCGTGCTTGCGCGCGTTGGTCAGCGCCTCCTGGGCGATGCGGTAGGCGGTGCGGCCGACGGCGGCGGGGACGGCTCCGGGGTCGGGCACGCGCTCCGCGAGGGTGACCTTCATGCCCGCCTCGCGGGACTCGGCGACCAGCGCGTCGAGCGCCGCGAGCGTGGGCTGGGGGCGGCCCGCGTCGTCGGAGTCGGCCGCCCGCAGCACGCCGATGATCTGTCGCAGGTCCTGGAGAGCCTCGTGCGCGCTCTCCCGGATGACGCCCGCGGCCCGCGCGACCTCCTCCCGGGGTGCGTCGGGCCGGAACTCCAGGGCGCCCGCGTGCACGCTGAGCAGCGTCAGCCGGTGGGCGAGGACGTCGTGCATCTCCCGGGCGATGGCCTCCCGGGCCAGCCGCTGCGCCTGCTCGGCCCGCAGCCGCGCCTCGGCCTCGGCGTGCCGGGCCCGGTCGCGCAGGCTGAGCAGGAGCAGGCGCTTGGAGCGGACGAGCAGGCCCCAGCCGAGCACGGTGACCGCGAGCAGGACGGCGATGACGAGGGACGCCAGGAAGGGCAGGTCGGGTTCCGGGCGCATCCAGTAGTAGAGCGGCGTCACGGCGAGACTCGCGCCGCCGATCCAGGCCGTGTACCGGAAGGGCCGGTGCACGGCGAGCGTGAACAGGGCGGCGAGGACCGCACCGCCCGCGGTGGCCGAGACCAGGGAGACGGGCACCATGGCCACGGCCAGCCCGACCGGCCAGCGCCGCCGGAGCCAGACGGCGGCACAGGCCAGGGCGCCGATCAGCTGGTCCGCGACGGCCATGGCGGGTGAGAGGTCCGGCTCCTGGTCCAGCGCGTCGGCGGCGAGCAGGCCGATCGCGACCGCGAGCAGGAAGCAGGCGAAGTCGACGACCCAGTCGCGTGCGGTGCGCCGGGGCCGGCCGCCGGGCCGCCGGCGTTCCGGGTACAGGTCCTCGACCAGCGCCGCGGGCAGTAGCCAGCGCCGCTTCGCGAAGGCCGGGGGCACCGCGGCCTGCTTGTCATTCTTCACGGTCGACAAATCTACGCAGCGACGGCGGCCGGGACGGCCGGGCGAGGGGGATCGCCGACCATGGTCGCGCGAGCGTCGACTTTCGGCGCGTCCGGGCCCGCGCCACGACGCCTTGTGTCGGCCAGGACTCGCCCCGCGGCCGATGCGTGTGGGGGGACCGCGGGGCGAGAGTCGGGCACATGAAGCAACTGCTGGAGTTCCTGGGCTTCGTCGCCGTGGTGCAGGGCGGGATGGGCCTGGTGCACGAGTTCACCGACTGGCACATCGGTCTGGTGCAGAAGATCGGTTTCCTCGACGGCTACGAGGTCTACGCGAGCGTGGCGCTGCTCGCTCTCGGCGGCGCGCTGTTCGCCGCCGCCGAGAGCCGCGGGTCCGAGTGAGTTCGGAATCCGGACCCGGCCGGCCGGACCTCAGCAGCCGTGGTCGACGAGGTCGAACGACGCGTAGTGGTCGGCCGTGTAGTAGTCCTCCTGGCTCTCCTCACCGGTGACGATCCGGCGGGCGCCGCGCGTGTCGGAGCCCGGGGTGATCACCGTGTACTCGTGGTAGTACCCGGAGGACTGACTGGGCAGGATGCCCTCCCGGTTCTGGAAGACGGTCCCGTCCTGCTCGAACGGATAGGGGCCGCCCTGTTCGATCAGGTCGAGCGTGTCGTGCGCCTGGGAGGGCAGGTCGCTGTAGCAGATGTCGCCGACCGCCGCGGGGGCGGCGCCGGCCGTGGACGCGGAGACGGTGCCGCCCACGAGGAGGGCGGACAGGACTGCGGCTGCTGCGCCGAGCCGAGCGGCGCGTGGGGGGAATCGCATGCGCTCATGATGACGCGCGTAGACAGTGGCATGTCAATGACAAGGTCGTGGAGTTTCCCGGGATGTCATATGTGTTTTCGGCGCGTTCACATCCTGACCGGCGCGGACCGGAACGGACCGGAGGTCAGGTCGATGTCCGTTCGCCGCCAGCACGGGCACGGCGACCCGGCTGGGATGGACCCATGAACACGAACACGCACACCAACCCGCTCGCCCCCGCCCCCCTGACCGGCCGTACCGCCCTCGTGACCGGCGGCAGCCGGGGCATCGGCGCGGCGACCGTCCTGCGGCTGGCCCAGGAGGGCGCGGACGTGGCCCTCACCTACGTGAACGGCAAGGACGCGGCCGAGGACGTCGTCCGGGCCGTCGGGGCGCTGGGGCGCCGGGCGGTGGCCCTGCGGGCCGACTCCGCCGACGCGGACGAGGCGGCGGGGGCGGTCGAGCGGGCCGCCACGGCGCTCGGCGGCGGCCTCGACGTGCTGGTCAACAACGTGGGCCTGGGCCTGCTCGGCCCGCTGGAGAGCCTCTCCCCCGCCGACGTCGACCGACTGCTGGCGGTGAACGTCCGCGGCGTCTTCCTGGCCTCGCAGGCGGCCGCGGCCCGCATGACCGAGGGCGGGCGGATCATCACCGTCGGCACCTGCATGACCCAGCGGGTGCCGGGGCCCGGCGGGACCCTGTACGCGACGAGCAAGTCGGCGCTGATCGGGCTGACCAAGGCGCTGGCCCGGGAACTGGGCCCGCGCGGGATCACGGCGAACATCGTGCACCCGGGGCCGATCGACACCGACATGAACCCGGCGGACGGCCCCTACGCGGACGGACAGGCGGCCCTGACGGCGCTGGGCCGCTTCGGCACCGCGGACGAGGTGGCGTCGACGGTGGCGTACCTGGCGACCGCCACGTACGTCACCGGCGCGGAGTTCGCGGTCGACGGCGGCCACGCGGCGTAACCGCCCCCGGGAGGCGGTCGCGAACGGGCGTGCGCGCGGGGCGCACCGGTGCTGTCCTGCCGGTGCGCCCCGCGGGTCCGTGCCGAGCCGAGCGGCGGGTCAGCCGCCCAGTTCCTGGTGGCGGGCGGCGAGGTGGGCCGCGCCGTCCTCCGTCAGGGTGCCGAACAGGCGCAGGCGGGAGATGCCGCCGTCGGGGAAGATGTCCACGCGCGCGTGCGTGCCGACGGCCGCCTCGGGCAGGACGAAGCGGTGGTTGGTGTCGGGCTGCATGCGGGTGCGCGGGAGCACCTCGCGCCACTCGCCCGCCGCGCCGTCCTTGACGGAGACGGACGCCCAGCCGGCGCTGTTGCCCTTCAGGTACGCCGTGTCGATCTCGACGGCGCGGATCCGGGAGCGGTCCACCAGGCGGTACTGGATCCAGTCGTTGCCCCGGTCGCGGCGGCGGCGGGTCTCCCAGCCGTCGTCCATCTTGCGGGAGCGGCCCGGCTGGATGGTGTTGGTGGCCGGCGAGTAGAAGAGGTTGGAGGCGTCCTCGACCTGGCCGCCGTTCTCCAGGGCGACCACGTCGAAGGTGCCCAGCGCGGTGAGCCAGGCGGGGTCCGGGACGACCTCGCCGTACACCCGCAGGCGGGCGATGCCGCCGTCGGGGTGCTGCCCCAGGCGCAGGTGGGTGAAGCGCTGCTCGGCCGAGACGGCGAAGCCGTTGGCCGCGTGGCCGCCGACCGGGGTGCGCGGGACGAGGGTCGTCCACTTCACGTCGTCGGCGAGCAGTTCCTCCGGGGAGGGGGAGCCCGCGACCGAGGCGCCCTCGACGGAGACGGCCTGCGGGTAGTTGCCGCGGAAGTGGGCGGTGTCGACGACGATGCCGCGGATCACGCCGGGGGCGCCCAGGCGGATCAGCGCCCAGTCGTGGTCCTCCTCGGTGGGCCACGGGTGCTCGGCGGAGGCACCGCGGCGCCGGCGGGTCTCCCAGCCGTCCATGACCTTGCCCTTGTGCCCGAAGTGCTCGGGGTCGAACTCGGCGGGCTCGGGCACCAGCAGGTTCTCGCGCTGGGCGAAGAACTCGTCGTTGGCGGCGACGACACCCGCGCCGAGCTGCCGGTCGGCAAGGTTGGCGTACTGGGTGAAGGGGAGGTCGGCGGTGCGGTAGTCCGCGTACGGGTCGCCGCCTCCGTAGGGCTGGGCGTCGCCGGTGAAGCTGGCCAACGAGGTGTTCTGCTGGGCCGTCACGGTGATCAGGTGTTCCTTTCGGGGCTGTTCGGGGGGTACTGGGTTCAGGGAGTGTCCGGGCACGTCAGGCCCGGTCGAGGAGCTGTCCCTTCGGGTCGGTGAACGCGCCGTCCGCCACGATGCGCTCACCGCGCAGCCAGGTGGACTTCACGACGCCGTACAGGGTCTTGCCCGCGTACGCGGTGACGCGGTTGCGGTGCTGAAGGGCGGCCGGGTCGACCGTGAAGGTCTCGTCCGGCGCCAGCACGGCGAAGTCCGCGTCGTGGCCCGGCGCGATGGCGCCCTTGCGCGTGTCGAGCCCCACCAGGGCGGCCGTGCGCGCCGACATCCAGCGCACGATGTCCTCAAGGCCGAGGCCCCGCCCGCGGGCGGCGGTCCACATGGCCGGCAGGCTGAGCTGGAGGCCGGCGATGCCGCCCCAGGCGGTGGCGAAGTCGTCGGTCTTGAGGTCGGCCGTGGAGGGCGAGTGGTCGGTGACGACGCAGTCGATGGTGCCGTCCGCCAGCGCCTGCCAGAGCAGGTCCTGGTTGGCGGCCTCGCGGATCGGCGGGCAGCACTTGAACTCGCTGGCGCCGTCGGGCACTTCCTCGGCGGTGAGCGTGAGGTAGTGCGGGCAGGTCTCGACCGTGACCCTCACACCGTCGGCGCGGGCCTCGGCGATCAGCGGCAGGGCGTCGCTGGAGGACAGGTGCAGTACGTGCACCCGCGCGTTGAAGCGCTTGGCCTGTGCGAGCAGGGCGGCGATCGCGGTGTCCTCGGCGTCGCGCGGGCGGCTGGCGAGGAAGTGGGTGTACTTGGGGCCGCCCTGCTGCGGGGCCGCGGCCAGGTGGTGCGGGTCCTCGGCGTGCACGATCAGCAGGCCGTCGAAGGCGGCGATCTCCGCCAGCGACCGGGCGAGCTGCTCCTGGTCGAGGTGGGGGAACTCGTCCACGCCGGACGGCGACAGGAAGGCCTTGAAGCCGAAGACCCCGGCCTCGTGCAGCGGGCGCAGGTCCTTGACGTTGTCCGGCAGGGCGCCGCCCCAGAAGCCGACGTCGATGTGGGCCTTGTCGGCCGCCACCTGGCGCTTGGTGCGCAGGTTGTCGACCGTGGTGGTCGGCGGGATGGAGTTGAGCGGCATGTCGACGAGGGTGGTGATGCCGCCGGCGGCCGCGGCGCGGGTGGCGGTCCAGAAGCCCTCCCACTCGGTGCGCCCGGGGTCGTTCACGTGCACATGGGTGTCGACCAGGCCGGGCAGGACGACGTGGTCGCCCACGTCCTCGAGCCGGGCGCCCGCCGGGACGGGGGCGTCGTACGGCAGGACGGCCGTGATCTTCTCCCCGGTCACCGCGACGGACGCGGCGCGGGTCCCCTCGGGAGTGATGACGCGCGTCGAGCGCAGCACCAGTTCAGCTTCGGACACCCGGATCCCCTTCTCTGCCTGTACCTGTCTGCCTCTGCCGTCGAATTTCAACGTTCTGTTGAAGGAGTCTTCACTCCCGCTCCGAGGCCGTCAAGAGGCACCCTTTGTGACGGCATGCCCAATGACCCCGCTCTGGACGTTTCCACAAAGCGGAATTAGAATTCCAGCAAGCAGAACGTAGCTACGTACAAGCCGGTAGTCAACCGGGTGCCGGGTACGCTTCTTTCCTCCCGCCAGCCCCGAAAGGAACGTGCCGTGCCGACGTCCAGCGCCAGCACCACCGACTCCGCCAGGTCCGCCACCGGTGGCGTCCAGTCCCTGGAGCGCGCCTTCGACCTGCTCGAACGGATGGCGGACGCGGGGGGCGAGGTCGGCCTGAGCGAGCTCTCGGCCAGCAGCGGGCTGCCGCTGCCGACCATCCACCGCCTGATGCGCACGCTCGTGGCCTGCGGATACGTACGCCAGCAGCCCAACCGCCGCTATGCGCTCGGCCCCCGCCTGATCCGGCTGGGCGAGTCCGCCTCCCGGCTGCTCGGCACCTGGGCCCGCCCGCACCTGGCCCGCCTGGTCGAGGAGACCGGCGAGACGGCGAACATGGCCCTGCTCGACGGGGACGAGATCGTGTACGTCGCCCAGGTGCCGTCCAAGCACTCCATGCGCATGTTCACCGAGGTCGGGCGGCGCGTCCTGCCGCACTCCACGGGTGTCGGCAAGGCGCTGCTCGCGAGCTTCCCGGCGGACGAGGTGCGGGCCCTGCTGGGCCGTACCGGCATGCCGGCCGCGACCGACAAGACGATCACCACGCCGGACGGCTTCATCGCGGCACTGGAGGACGTGCGGCGCCAGGGCTACGCGATCGACGACAACGAGCAGGAGATCGGCGTCCGGTGCCTGGCCGTCCCGGTGCCGGACTCCCCCACCGCCGCGGCCATCTCGATCTCCGGCCCCGCGGGCCGCGTCACCGAGGCCGCGACCGACCGGATCGTACCCCTGCTCCAGCAGGTGGCGTCGGAGCTCTCCGAGGCCCTGCTGACCTCGAACGGCTCGAACGGCAACCCGGCCGCCTGAGGCGGCCCCTCCCCCACGGGGCTCAGCGACGCGGCGGGTCCCCGAAGAGTTCCACGGCGTGACGGACCTCCGTCAGTCCCGGTGCGAGGGCGCTGACGGAGCCGATCGCGCCCGCTATCAGCAGCAGGGAGCGGCGCAGTCGCGCAACCTCGGGAACGCCGTGGCCCACCATCGCCGCGAGGTCGGCCAGCTCGTCCTCCGCGATCTGGCGGTCCGGGAAGTCGGCGGGCAGCAGCGCGAGTTGTCGGCGCAACCGCGACACCGCGGTCCGCAGCGCCACCACCCTCACGTCCTCGTCGCCGACGGTCACGTGCCTCTGCCCCAAGCTCCGCAACACAGCCCTCCCCCTCGCACTCCGTTGTGCGCGGGCCAGTAAACGCCACCGCACACCGGACGCGCCACCACGCGGACCGAAATTCAGTCTCCGGAAAGTCTCCGGAAATCCCGTGCACGCCGAAGCGTTTGGCGGGCGGTCAGGTATGCAGGTGCCATGACCGACGACACCGACAACAAGGCCCCGACAGAAGACCAGGTGGGCGACCGGGTGGCGGGGCTGCTGCTGGCCGCCGGAGGCGGCAGGCGGCTCGGCGGCCGCCCCAAGGCGCTGCTCGAACACCGTGGACACTTACTCGTCGAACACGCGGTCGACGTACTCCGTGCGGCCGGCTGCGCCCGCGTGCACGTCGTCCTGGGGGCGCGCGCCGCGGAAGTACGCGCGCGGGCCGCGCTCGACGGCTGCGTCCTCGTGGACAACCCCGACTGGGAGCAGGGCATGGGGTCGTCGCTGCGGGCCGGGCTCGGCTCACTGGCGGGGACCGGGGCGCGGGCGGCGCTGGTCGCCCTGGTGGACCAGCCCGGCATCGGCGCGGAGGCGACGGCCCGGGTGCGCGCCGGATTCCGGGACGAGACGTCGCTGGCCTCGGCGGCGTACGCGGGCGTGCGCGGGCATCCCGTGCTGCTCGGCGCCGCGCACTGGGCGGGGATCGCGGCGACCGCCGGCGGCGACCGGGGTGCCCGCGCCTATCTGAGGGAACACGAGGCGGAGATCGCCCTCGTCGAGTGCGGGGACGTGGCCCGGCCGTACGACATCGACACCGAGGCGGACCTGGTCCACCTTGAGTGAGGGAGGTGGCACCGAGCGCCACCTTGCCTCGACCCGGAGAATCTCGACATCAACAAACCATTGAAGTTCCACGATGAGGAAACTACTATCCACTGACCAGAAGCACTCCGCTGCACGGCGAGTGCGTAATGCCCCATACGCACCCTCTGGCACCCGGTGCCACCGCTGAAGGAAGTGACAGCTCATGTCCGCACCAGCGCCGTCCACGCTGGCCATCGTCGACGCCGAGCCCCTGCCCCGGCAGGAGGAGGTCCTCACCGATGCGGCGCTCGCCTTCGTGGCCGAGCTGCACCGGCGGTTCACGCCCCGGCGTGACGAGCTCCTCGCCCGCCGTGCGGAGCGCCGCGCCGAGATCGCCCGCACCTCCACGCTCGACTTCCTCCCGGAGACCGCCGCGATCCGCGCGGACGACTCCTGGAAGGTGGCCCCCGCTCCGGCCGCGCTGAACGACCGCCGCGTCGAGATCACCGGCCCCACCGACCGCAAGATGACCATCAACGCGCTCAACTCGGGCGCGAAGGTGTGGCTCGCGGACTTCGAGGACGCCTCCGCGCCGACCTGGGAGAACGTGGTCCTCGGCCAGCTCAACCTGGCTTCCGCCTACACCCGCAGCATCGACTTCACGGACGAGCGCACCGGCAAGTCGTACGCCCTGCGCCCGGACGCCGAGCTGGCCACGGTCGTCATGCGCCCGCGCGGCTGGCACCTCGACGAGCGCCACCTCCAGGTCGACGGCCGCCCGGTGCCCGGCGCCCTGGTCGACTTCGGCCTGTACTTCTTCCACAACGCCCAGCGTCTGCTGGACCTCGGCAAGGGCCCGTACTTCTACCTCCCGAAGACGGAGTCCCACCTGGAGGCCCGCCTCTGGAACGAGGTGTTCGTCTTCGCGCAGGACTACGTCGGCATCCCCCAGGGCACCGTCCGCGCCACCGTCCTGATCGAGACGATCACGGCCGCGTACGAGATGGAGGAGATCCTCTACGAACTGCGCGACCACGCCTCCGGGCTGAACGCCGGCCGCTGGGACTACCTGTTCTCCATCGTCAAGAACTTCCGCGACGGCGGCGCCAAGTTCGTGCTGCCGGACCGCAACGCGGTGACGATGACCGCCCCGTTCATGCGGGCGTACACCGAACTCCTCGTCCGCACCTGCCACAAGCGCGGCGCGCACGCGATCGGCGGCATGGCGGCCTTCATCCCCTCGCGCCGGGACGCCGAGGTCAACAAGGTCGCCTTCGAGAAGGTCCGCGCCGACAAGGACCGCGAGGCGGGCGACGGCTTCGACGGCTCCTGGGTCGCCCACCCCGACCTGGTGCCGATCGCCATGGAGTCCTTCGACAAGGTCCTCGGCGACAAGCCCAACCAGAAGGACCGCCTGCGCGAGGACGTCGAGGTCAAGGCGGCCGACCTCATCGCCGTCGACTCCCTGGACGCCAAGCCGACGTACGCCGGTCTGGTCAACGCCGTCCAGGTCGGCATCCGTTACATCGAGGCGTGGCTGCGCGGCCTCGGCGCCGTCGCCATCTTCAACCTGATGGAGGACGCGGCCACCGCCGAGATCTCCCGCTCGCAGATCTGGCAGTGGATCAACGCGGAGGTCGTCCTCGACAACGGCGAGCAGGTCACCGCCGACCTGGCCCGCAAGGTCGCCGCCGAGGAGCTGGCGAACATCCGCGCCGAGATCGGCGACGAGGCCTTCGCGGCCGGCAACTGGCAGCAGGCCCACGACCTGCTGCTCACGGTGTCGCTCGACGAGGACTACGCCGACTTCCTGACGCTGCCGGCGTACGAGCAGCTGAAGGGCTGACGCCGCACACGTCTGTGCCCCTGATGCCGAGGCCCGGCATCAGGGGCACAGACGTGTGTCAGCCGAGATGGACCGACCAGTCCTGCTCCGCGGGCGGCTTGCCGTGCAGGTCGGGGACCCGCTTCAGCCAGTCGGGCCGGCCCCGCTGCGTGCGCGCCGCGCGGGCGGCGTTCTCGGCCGCGAGTTCCTCGCGGCTGGGGAATCCGGTGGGCAGCCACTGCCGGGAGGCCCGTACGCGCGCGTGCAGGTAGTCCACATAGGCGGCGCGCACCTTCTCCGGCGTGTCGAGGTCGCCTTCGCAGGTCAGCCAGGCCTCCGGCACCCGGCCCACCACCTCGCGCAGCAGCTCCCGCGTGACCTTCGGCGCCAGCTCGGCGTCGGCGGCCGGGAGGTCGGGCGCGTAGTGGCCGAGGGCGTGGTGCCGGAAGTCGTACGCCTTCTCGGGCGGGGAGGCGCCCCAGCGGTGGTGGAAGACGAGCGCCGCGCCGTGGTCGATGAGCCACAGACGCGGCGGCACGGTGCCGAGGGTGGGCCAGACCATGAGGTTGGAGCTGTGCACCGTCCGGTCGACGTTCACGGTGAGCGCGTCGAGCCAGACGACGCGTCCCGCCTCCCGCGGATCCACCGGGAACACCTCGGCGACCTCGGGCGTGAAGTCGGCACCGCCCGACAGGTAGTCCATGCCGAGGTTCAGCCCCGCGCTGGCGTGCAGCAGGTCCCGCACCTCCTGGTGCGGTTCGGCCTCCGCGATCGCCGGGTCGAAGTGCGCGAGCACCAGCTCCGGCACCCGCAGCCCCAGCTCCCGGGCCAGCTCCCCCACCACCACCTCGGCGACCAGCGCCTTGCGGCCCTGCGCGGAGCCGGTGAACTTCAGGACGTAGGTGCCGAGATCGTCGGCCTCGACGACGGCGGGCACGGAGCCGCCGGAGCGCAGGGGCTCGATGTAGCGGGTGGCGGTGACTTCGGTGAGCATGGGTCGAGCATATTGAGGGGCGCTCCCGGCTTCCTGCTCGGCAGCGGTTACCACCGCGCGGGCGAGGCACCCCCGCCGTACAGGAAGTGGTCCCCGATGGCGCGCAGGGCGGGGCCGGTGGGCCCGCGGCCCGCCAGGACCCGGATGTTGCGCCAGAACCGGTCGAGTCCGTCGGATTCGGCGAGTTCCAGGATCCCCGCCCCGGCACGCAGGGCCGCCCGGTCGGTGACCGCTCCGGCGGCCGCCACGAGCGCGGCGGTGTCGGCGCGCCCGCGCGCGTCCAGCGCCCGGCCCGTCCGCAGTGTCGTGGCCATGGCGGTCGTGGCACGCTCGACGACGGCCGACGCGCCGTGGACGGCGAGGGCCAGTTCGCCGAAGGCCAGCAGCAGATCGGCGTCCGTGCCGGGAGGCGGCGCGAGGAGGTACTCCGCGGCGCCCCGCGGCCGGGCGTGGGACGCCGCGAGGCTGAGTTCCCGCGCTTCCGCGAGCGCCCCCTCGGCCACCCCCAGAGCCACCTGGGCGAGCATGAGCCGCAGTGCGAGCGGAGCGACGGTGGCGAAGGGTGCGGCCGTGTCCTCGTCGAGCGCGGCGGCCCCCAGTACGTCGTCCACGCCGATCGGTACGTCGTCGAACCGCACCGTGCCCGCACCGGCGAGCCGCTGGCCGAACCGGTCGGTCAGCGGGGTGCGGACGACGCCCGGGTGCCGCGGGTCCACCAGCACGACGACGGAGTCGCCCGAGGACGCGCAGACCGCGTCGAGGACGAACCGGTCGGCCACGTCGACGGCGGTGGCCAGGGTCCGCCGTCCGTTGAGCAGGAAGCCTCCGGAGCCCCGGGCGGGGGCGAGGACGAGACCGCCGTCGCCGTCGCCGTGGCGGCACGGCCCGTCCGCGTCGGCCGATCCCGTGTCTCCGGCCCAGAGCCACTGCTCGCGCACGGCGCGGGCCTCCAGTGCGAAGACGCGTTCCGGGGCGGCGAAGAACCGGGCGCTCCAGGACAACACGTGGTGGCGTCCGAGGAGTTCGCCCAGGGAGCCGTCGGCGGCCGCGATCCGGCGGACGACGGCGCAGGCATCGGCCCAGTCCATCCCGCCGTGCATGCCGTCACCCGTGTCGCCGCCTTCCGCATGGGGCGGCACCAGGGCGGCCGGAAGGCCGGATTCACGCAGCCGCGCCACCTCGTCGTACGGGGGCTTGCCCGCCCGGTCTCGGTCGGGGGCGTCCGTCGCGAGGTCGTCTCCGAGTTCACGGCCGACACGCATCCAGAACTCCGGCGTCCCCACGACCCCATCACCATTCCCTACTTTTCCTATCGACTTAGTGGGGAATACCTTCGCGGGTGGGTCCAGCCCGGGCAAGGGGGTGACCATCAATCGGACACACCCGTCTCGCCGGCCGGGAGGCCCCGGACCGGCTCCCCCCTGGCCAGCCGGCCGGCGCGCCGCGCTGCTCAAGGCCGTCGGCGCGGCCTGGTTCCACGCGGGCGCCCCCGCCGGGCGGGCCCTCGACGCCGGACCCGCCTGAGGCGTGGGCGCGGACATGTCACCGCAGATCCAGTTCCGCGCGGACCGTCTTGCCGACGGGGACACGGTCGAAGACGCCCCACCGGTCGGCCATCACGTCCACGAGCAGCAGCCCGCGCCCGTGCTCGCCCTCCGATGCCGCCGCGACCTCCGGGCGCCGCTCCCCCCGGCTGTCGGAGACGTCGATCCGCAGCGTGTACGGGTCGAGCCGCAGCAGCACCTCGATGTCGCGCCCCGCCACCCTCCCGTGCGTCACGGCGTTCGCCGCCAGCTCCGCGACGAGCAGCGCGGCCGTGTCGGACAGCGCCGAGCCGTACGGGACGCCCCACGCGTCCAGGCGGTGTACGACGAGATGCCGGGCCAGTCGCGCACCGCGCGGGGTGGAGCTGAACCGCTGGACGAACACACGCGCGGTGACCGGGAGTCGGGGAGTGGAGGCTGGTCTCATGCCGCCCATCCCACCTGCGGCGACGCCGTCCCACCAGATCACCGACCGGTACGCACGGTGAGCGTACGGGTGCGGACGGTGGACAGTAGGAGTAACCGTCCGTGACCATGGGCCCGTTGAGTGGGCGTGACGGGTGGGAGGTGTCCCGGATGACGGACGGTACGGGCGGCGCGGGTGAGCCGGAGGCCTCGGACAGCCTCAAGGCGTTCGGCGAGGTCGTCAAGGCGTTCCGCAAACGGGCGGGGCTGACCCAGGAGGAGTTCGCGCCGCGGGTGCGGTACTCGGTGCCGACGGTGGCGTCCATCGAGCAGGGGCGGCGGTTCCCTCCGGTGGACTTCGTGGAACGCGCGGAGCAGACCCTCGACGCGTTCGGCGCGTTGCGGGGTGCGGCACGGCATCTGTCGCGGCAACCGGGGCTGGCGAGCTGGTTCCGGCAGTGGGCACGGTTCGAGGCGGAGGCGGTGAGTCTGTATACGTATGAGTGCCGGGTGGTGCCGGGGTTGTTGCAGACGGAGGGGTACGCGCGGGCGGTGACGGTGAGCGTGCCGCCCGTGAAGGACGACGAACAGGTGAACCAACAGGTCACAGCCCGTCTCGGCCGCCAAGAGCTGTTTCAGCGCAGGCCGCCGATCTCATTCAGCTTCATCATTGAGCAAGCGCTGATCGAACGTGGCACTGGCGGACCAGAGGTGACGAAGCTACTCATCGACAACCTGCTCACGCGGGCTGACCAGTTCAACGTGGAGCTGCAGATCATGCCGTTACGGCAAGTGGACCACGCAGGCTTCGATGGCCCCCTCCAGGTACTGGAGACCGCCGAGAACAGGTGGTTCGGTTACGCAGAGGGACAGCGCGGCGGCCTACTGATCTCCGACTCGAAGGAGGTCAGCATCATGCTCCAGCGCTATGCGAGACTGCGTTCACAAGCCCTCAACCCCGAGGACTCCAAGGGCCTGTTGAAGCGATTGCGAGGACCGCTATGAGCTCATCCGAACTGGCCTGGTTCAAGAGCAGCTACAGCAGTGGCAGTGACGGCGACTGCGTCGAGGTGGCGACCCGCCCGGACACGGTCCACATCCGCGACTCGAAGGCGCCGCACGGCGACCAGCTCGCCGTCTCCCCCGCGGCCTGGACCCGCTTCCTCACGTACACGACCGGCGCCTGACCCGCCCGCACGGCCGAACGCCCCGCCCTGGGAACCCCCGGGCGGGGCGTCGCCGTCGGCCCGGTCAGCCGTCCGCCGCACTCCCCCGCACGACGCAGGACCGGCTGTTCTCCCAGCCCCACCCGTCGCCGTCCGGGTCGGAAGCACTGCCGTTCGCGCAGTACGGGTAACCGTTGGGAGCGGTGCCGCCCGTGCTGCCGCCGCCGTAGACGGTGGCCGTCCGGGACGTCGCCACGATGCCGTTGCTGCCGTTGAAGATGCGGTTGCCCCAGCTGGTCAGCGCGTTCGGGTCGAAGCCGTTGACCATGTCGAGGTACTCGACACCGCCGCCGTTGCCGCTCCACGACCAGCCGATGTAGCCGACGCCGAGGGACTGCGCCGTCGCCATGATGGCGTCCTCGTCGGGGTTGCCGTCGCTGTGCCGGTCGCCGAACTCGCCGACGACGATGGGCAGTCCGTTGCCGACGAAGGCGTTGAGGTAGTCCCGCACCTCGGCGGCGGTGTCGTAGACCCCGTACATGTGGATCGAGAAGACGGTGTTGCGGTCGGGGTCGGAGGCGAAGACCGAGGCCGCGTTGGTCCGCATCGTGCCGGACCAGTCCTGGCCCCAGTTGGGCGCGTCGACCATCAGGGCGTGGTCGATGCCGGCGCCGCGGAGCTTGCCGATGGCGGCCTTGGTCGCGGCGGTCCACGCGGTGTAGTCGTTGTTGCCGAAGGGCTCGTTGCCGATGTTGACGACGACGTAGCTCTCCTGGCCCTCCAGTGCGCTCTTCACGCTCACCCAGTAGTCGGCGGCCTGGTCCAGGCTGGTCGCGGCGCCGTCCTCGCCGTAGCCGGTGGTGTCGTGCACCTCCAGGACGCAGATGACCTTGTTGGCCTTGCACTGGCCGATGAGAGTGGAGACCTCGGACGCGCTCGTCTTCGTCCACCGGCCGCCGCTGCTGAGCACGACGCGGACGGTGTTGGCGCCCTTGGCCGCGATGTCGGCGATGGAGCCGGTGCGGTCGGGGTACCAGGTGTAGGCGTGATTGACCCCGCGCATGACGAACGCGTTGCCGTTGCCCTCGACGACGCGTCCGTTGCTCACGTGGATTCCGGCGGCTGTCGCCTCCGCCCTGCCGGTGGCAGGACCGGCGAGGGAGAGCAGTAGTCCGAGAACGGCGGCGAACGCCATCCCCGCGGTCCTGGTCAGCGTGCTTCTCGGCTGTCGCATGAGTCTCCTTCGATGAAGGTCATGAACCTGACAACGTTGTCCTTGCGGGAACTTGCTTTACCGGTTAACCGACAAGGACCGTAGAGGCGACCTACATGCCTGTCAATCGGCCACGTGAAAGCAAGTTCCGCAGGTGAATCCCGTGAGCAAAAGGCCCGTCTTTGCTGGTCAGCAGGTTTAGCGGTTTAGTAGCTCAGGAAGCGATAGGCCGCGGCGGTGCGGTCGACGCCCGCGGCACCAGCGACGGCGTCGCGACGGGCCGGGACGCCACGTCGTGACCCGCCAGCACCTCGAACAGCACCCGCGCGACCTGCGCACCGAAGCCGTGCACGTCGTGACTCATCGCCGACAGGGTCGGATGGGTCAGCCGGCACAACTGGGAGTCGTCCCAGGCGAGCAGCGACAGATCGTCCGGCACGGAGACGCCCATCTCGGCGGCGACCCCGAGTCCGGCGACCGCCATGATGTCGTTGTCGTAGAGGATCGCCGTGGGCCGCTCGGCGGACAGCAGCAGGGAGCGGGTGGCGCGGGCGCCGTCCTCGCCCGAGAAGCCCGTCTCGACGTGCGGGCCGCGGTCGAGGCCGAGTTCACTCATGGTCCGCTCGAACGCGGTCGTCCGGATGGCACTGTGCCCGAGCCCACGGGGGCCGCCCACGTGCGCGATGCGCCGGTGCCCCAGCACCCCGAGGTAGCGCACCGCCTCGGCGACGGCGGCGTCGTCGTCCGTCCACACCGACGGGAATCCTCCGGTCAGGGACGGGTGACCGACGGCCACGGCCGGGAGGCCGATCCGTCCGAGCGGGCCGATCCGCGGGTCCTCTTGATGGAAGTCGACCAGGATCGAGCCCCCCACCTGCCGCTCCCGCCACCACCGTTCCTGGAGTCGGATCTCCTCCTCCAGCGAGCCGACCAGCCGCAGCAGCAACGAACAGTCGCGCTCGGCGAGCACGCTCTCGATACCGGAGACGAACTCCATGTAGAACGGCTCCAGGCCCAGCAGCCGGGCGGGGCGGCAGATCGCCAGCCCCACCGTGTCGACGGACTGGCGCGACAGGCTGCGCGCCGAGGAGTTCGGGGCCCAGCCCAGCTGCCGGGCCGCCGCGAAGATCCGCTCACGGGTGGCGTCGGAGACCCCCGGCTTGTCGTTGAAGGCCAGGGACACGGCGCCCTTGGACACCCCGGCGGCCGCGGCGACGTCCTTGATGGTGACGCGTACGGACGGTGTGCTCACGCCGGTTCCACACAGAACAGAGCCGCTCGTACGGCGTTGGCCCCGGTCTCGGCCGCGCCGGTGACCCGCAGCCGGAGCTGTTCGCCGGGGAGCAGGGTGCGCAGTCCGGTGTCGCAGACCGCGTCCGGTCCGAGCCGGTCGGCCTGTAGGAGGAGGTCGCGTACGAGGGTGTGTGCGGTTACCACGACCTCGACATTACCGGTCCCGGCACCTACCGGGGACTCCACGGCCACGTCGTAGCGCGGGGCCGGGCAGGCGAATTCCCGGTCGGTGACGGGGACGTGCACGCTGCGCAGGTCCCCGCTGTCGGCGACCAGGAACTCCTTGCCGGAATGCGGCGCGGGTACGAGATCCCGCGGTACGGCCACCCGGTGCACCGAACGGGCGGCGACCGACACGTCGAGCACGTGCTCGGCCACTTCGGGGCCGTCCGCCCGCAGTCGGCGCAGTCCCACGCGTGCCTGCCAGGGCTCGGCGGACTGGTTGACCACGGCGAGTACGGGGCTGTCGTCGCCGTCGGCCGGCTGGAGCGTGAGGAGCCGGTCCGCGTAGACCCGGCGCAGCTCGTGGTAGAGGGGCTTGAGCCGGCCGTCGCCGTCGATGGCCGACCAGGAGCTGACCGGCCAGCAGTCGTTGATCTGCCATACGATGGTGCCCGCGCACACGGGCCAGTGCGAGCGCCAGTGCTCGATCCCGGTGGCGATCGCGCGGGCCTGCACGACCTGGGTGAGGTAGTGCCAGCGGTCGAAGTCGTCCTCGGGCAGGTCGAAGTGGCGTGCCACGCCCCGGTTCAGCTTGCCGTTGCCGTCCTCGGCCTTCTGGTGGTGCAGCATGCCGGGCGAGTCGGGCGCGAGCCGTTCGCCGGGCAGCGCGCGTCGCAGGGTCGCCAGGGCCGGCGGCGCCTGCCAGCCGAACTCCGACACGAAGCGGGGCACCGAGTCGCGGTACTCGGCGTAGTCCCGGCGGTTCCAGACCTCCCAGGAGTGGTGGGTGCCGTGGGCCGGGTCGTTCGGGTGGTGGTCCCAGGAGCCGGACCAGGGGCTGCCCGCGGTGTAGGGGCGGGTGGGGTCGAGTTCGGCGACGATCCGCGGGAGCAGGTCCAGGTAGTAGCCGCCGCCCCAGGAGTCGCCCCGCAGTTCGGGCTCCCAGTCCCAGTCGCGGAAGCCCCACAGGTTCTCGTTGTTGCCGTTCCACAGGACGAGCGAGGGGTGCGGCATGAGCCGGACAACGTTGTCGCGTGCCTCGGCCTCGACCTCGCCGCGCAGCGGCTGCTCCTCCGGGTAGGCGGCGCAGGCGAAGAGGAAGTCCTGCCAGACCATGAGGCCCAGTTCGTCACAGGTGTCGTAGAAGGCGTCGTCCTCGTAGATGCCGCCGCCCCAGATCCGCACCAGGTCCACGCCCGCGTCGGCGGTCTGGCGCAGCCGGGTGCGGTAGCGCTCCGGGGTGATCCGGGACGGGAACACGTCGTCGGGGATCCAGTTGACCCCGCGCGCGAAGATCCGTTCGCCGTTGACCACGAGGGTGAAGCCGGTGCCGTGCCGGTCCGCCGAGCGGTCCAGCTCCACGGTCCGGAAGCCGATCCGCCGGTGCCAGGTGTCGAGGGGCCGTACGTCGGGGCCGTCGCTCTCCTCGACCAGCGCGACTTCCACGTCGTACAGAGGCTGAGCGCCGTAGCCGCGGGGCCACCACAGATCGGCGTGGGGCACCTGAAGTGTCAGCACGGCGTGCGTCCCCTCCACCGCGCCGCGCGCCTCGGCGAGGCCGTCCCCGACGGTGGCGCGCACGGCGAGCGGGCGGGCCGTCCCCCGCGCGGTCCGCTCGACCTCCACACGTATCTCGACGCGGCCGGTGCCGTCGTGGACCGTCACCAGCGGGCGTACGGCGGCCAGCCGGGCCGTCGACCACCGCTCCAGCCGGACCGGGCGCCAGATGCCGGCCGTCACCAGGGTCGGGCCCCAGTCCCAGCCGAAGCTGCACGCCATCTTGCGGATGTACTGGAAGGGCTCCGGGTAGACGTTGGGGCGCTCCCCCGTCAGCGCCCGGACCTTGGCGGCCTCGTCGTAGGCGGAGGCGAAGTCCACCGCCAGGAGCCCGTGCCGACCGGTGACGTCGAAGCGGTGGCGCCGGTGCATGTTCCGGGTCCGGCCCACCTCCCGCCCGTCCAGGGTGATGGTGGCGGCGGTGTCCAGGCCGTCGAAGACCAGGTCGGTCCGCTCGTGCCGCTCCCCTGCGGTGTCGGTGGCCGGCAGGTCGCGGACGTAGGTCCAGGCCCGCTGTCCGACCCAGGCCACGTCGGGTTCGTTGACGCCGAGGAAGGGGTCCGGGATCAGGCCGGCCCCGAGCAGATCGGTGTGGACGCAACCGGGGACCTGGGCCGGCAGCAGGTTCTCGCTGTGGCTCAGGCTCCAGCCCTCGGCGAGCGGGACGACTTCCTTCATGTACGGCTCCTTCGGCGGGACGGGCCCGGTGTCGATGCAACGCGACTCAACCTAACTCCCTTGAGTAAACCGGTCTAGCCCTCTCTGTCGATCAGGGGTCAGCACTCCAGAGCGGTAGCGCCTGGGAAGTTCCCACTCGGCTATGCGCTACAGGTAACGATTGCGCATCGCGAGCGATGAGGAAGCTTTACCGGTTCATGAGTGGCTGACATAGTCGCCGTCACCACCACCGGAGCCCGAGCCGTAATCCTTGGAAAGGAGCTGGGCACATGGGGAAGAGGACGCTGAGCGTCGCACTGCTCGCCACCGCGATGCTGACCGTTGCGGGGTGTAGTGGAGGGGGCGGCGCGGACGCGGGCGAGACCGCCGCCGCGCCGGTGAACCCGGATGGCGTCTCGGGGGACATCACCGTGCTCACCAACCGCACCGACCTCGTCGAGGACGGGACGATGAAGAAGTACGCCGCCGAGTTCAACAAGACCTATCCCGACGTGAAGGTCGAGTTCGAGGGTCTCACCGACTACGAGGGTGAGGTGAAGATCCGCATGAACACGGAGGACTACGGCGACGTCCTGCTGATTCCGTCGGCGGTCGCCAAGGGCGACTACCCCACGTTCTTCGCGCCGCTCGGCGAGACCTCGTCGATGAAGGGCACCTACCGCTTCACCGACAAGACCGAGGTCGCCGGCAAGACCTACGGCATCGCCACCTTCGGCACCGCCAACGGCCTGGTCTACAACAAGGCGCTGTTCGCGAAGGCCGGGATCACCGACTGGCCGACGACTACCGAGCAGTTCCTCGACGACCTCAAGGCGGTCAAGGACAAGACCGGGGCGACTCCGTACTACACCAACTTCAAGGACGGCTGGCCGCTGGAGAGCCCCTGGACCAACGGCGTCGGCTCGATCAGCTGCGACACCCAGGCCTCCGACAAGCTGGCCGCGATGGACAAGCCGTGGGCGGAGGGCAACGACCTCGACACCCTCGACACCCTCCTCTACGACATCGTCCACGAGAAGCTGTCGGAGAAGGACCCGGCCACCACCAACTGGGAGAGCTCGAAGACCCTCCTGGCCAAGGGCAAGGTGGGCAGCATGATGCTCGGCTCCTGGGCCGTCAACCAGATGCGGGACGCGGCCGAGGCGGCCGGGCAGAACCCGGACGACATCGGCTTCATGCCGGTTCCGTCCCAGAAGGACGGCCAGTTCTGCGCCACCCTGGTCTCCGACTACCAGCAGGCCGTCAACATCCACTCGGACCACAAGGAGGCCGCCCGGGCGTGGATCGACTGGTTCACGGAGAAGTCCGGCTACGCGGCCAAGGAGGGGGCCGTCTCCGCCCTGAAGTCCGAGGGGATGCCGGCGACGCTCAAGGAGTACGTTGACAACGATGTCAGGATGATCGAGCGCTCCGAGGCGAAGACGGCCGACGTCAACGCCATCGACAACGCCTCCGAGATCGGGCTGAACAAGCCGGACTACCGCAAGAAGCTCATCGACATCGCCCGCGGCGCCACGGACGGCTCCCTCGACGGCTACTTCGACGACCTGAACAAGCGCTGGTCCGAGGCCAGGGGGACGGTCGGCTCCTGACCCCGGCACCCGTCTGGTACCAGCACCCGCCGGGTCCTCTCCCGCCTCCCCGGTGAACGGGGACCCGGCGCCAGTGCCCTCAGCGGACGACGAAAGGCCCCAGGCTCCGCAATGACCCGAACCCGAACCCGGACCGTCACCACCGGTTCACCCCCCGCCCCGGCCGCCCGGCGCAGGATCACGCCGTGGCTGTTCCTGCTGGCGCCCCTCGCCCTGCTGATCACGTTCACCTATGTGCCGGTGGGCAACATGATCTACTACAGCTTCACCGACTGGGACGGCATCAGCCCCGACCGCAGCTACGTCGGGGCGGACAACTACACCGAGATCTTCACCCGGCCCGAGCTGTTCCGGGTGTTCGCGGTGAGCTTCTACTACCTCGCGGCGTCCGTCGTACAGATCGTCGTCGCCCTGTACTTCGCCGCCGTCCTCAGCTTCGACCTGCGCTTCAGGAACCTGTTCAAGGGCATCCTGTTCTTCCCGTACCTGATCAACGGCGTCGCGATCGGCTTCGTCTTCCTGTACTTCTTCCAGGACGGCGGCACGCTCGACTCGGTCCTGTCCTGGCTCGGCGTCGGTACCGACCACGCCTGGCTGGGGTCTCCGGAGTCGGCCAACACCTCCATGGCCGGGGTGTCCGTGTGGCGCTTCACCGGCCTGAACTTCGTCCTGTTCCTGGGCGCGATCCAGTCGATCCCCGGCGAGCTCTACGAGGCCGCCCAGCTGGACGGCGCCGGCCGCTGGAAGCAGTTCCGGCACATCATCGCGCCGAGCATCCGGCCGGTGCTGAGCCTGAGCGTCATCCTGGCGATCTCCGGCTCCCTGTCCGTCTTCGAGATCCCGTACATCATGACCGGCGGTGCGACGGAGACCTCGACGTTCGTCATCCAGACGGTGAAGTTCGCCTTCCAGTTCAACAAGACCGGCCTGGCCTCGGCCTGCGCCGTGGTGCTGCTGGCCATCATCCTGGTGATCACCTGGATCCAGCGCCGCCTCGTGTCCGACGAGAAGGTGGACCTCGTATGACCCTCACCGCCCCGGCCCGCTCCCCGGAACAGGTACGCCGCCGCCCGCGCGTCAGCACCGCTCTGACGTACCTGTCGCTCGTCCTCGCCTCGCTCGTGGTGCTGCTGCCGCTCGCCGTGATCTTCCTGACCTCGCTGAAGTCCTACGGGGAAATCTCCGACGGGCAGGGCGCGCTCGCCCTGCCGGACGACTGGCTCAACTTCTCCAACTACGCGACGGCCTTCAACGACGGCCACATGCTGAAGGCCTTCGGCAACACGGCCTTCATCCTGCTGTTCTCCATCACCGGCACCGTGGTCATCGGCTCGATGACGGCGTACGCGATCGACCGCTTCGACTTCCGCCTCAAGAAGCTCGTCATGGCGCTGTTCCTGATCGCCACGCTGGTGCCGGCCGTGACGACACAGGTGGCGACCTTCCAGGTGGTCAACAGCTTCGGGCTGTTCAACACCCGCTGGGCCCCGATTCTGCTGTACATGGGCACGGACATCGTGGCCATCTACATCTTCCTGCAGTTCATCCGCGGCATCCCCCGGTCGCTCGACGAGGCCGCGCGGCTCGACGGCGCCAACTCCTTCACCATCTACCGGAAGATCATCTTTCCGCTGCTGAAGCCGGCCATCGCGACCGTGGTCATCATCAAGGGCATCACCACGTACAACGACTTCTACATCCCCTTCCTCTACATGCCCTCCGAGGATCTCGGGACCATGTCGACCGCCCTGTTCCGGTTCAAGGGGCCGTTCGGGGCGCACTGGGAGAACATCTCCGCCGGTGCCGTCCTCGTCATCGTGCCGACCCTGGTGATCTTCCTGTTCCTCCAGCGCTACATCTACAACGGCTTCGCCCAGGGGGCCACGAAGTAGCAGGGCCGGCTCACCGCCGAACGACCGAACGCCCCGACCTGGATTCCTCCAGGACGGGGCGACGCGTCGGGACCGGGGCGATCAGTCGCCCCGGAGAGCGCCGACTGCCGCTAGTTCCGGTACCGGAACACGATCCGGCCGCGCGTCAAGTCGTACGGCGGGAGCTCCACCAGTACCCGGTCTTCCAGCATGATCCGGATGTAGTTCTTGCGGATCTTCCCGCTGACGTGCGCGAGGACCTGGTGCCCGTTCTCGAGCTCCACGGTGAACATGGCGCTGCGCAGGCACTCGACGACCTTGCCCTCGACCTCGATGACGTTCTTGTGCTTCGTCATCGCACCAGCTCCAGGTTGCTGCTCGTCGGCCGGGCGCCGATGCCCTCGAACAGCGCCGATGCCGCGTGATGGGACTCCTGGACTTCGGTCCGGGCCTCGGCGAATCCCGAGCGGTGCAGTGTCCCCAGCGCGTGGGCCAGCAGTGCCCGCGCGATGCCGCGGCGCTGTTCGCCGGTGCGGACCGCGAGCAGCCCGATGCGCGGCCGGTTCACCGTCACCACCCGGATCAGCCCCAGGTAGCGGCCCGGCGCCGCGGCCACCGCGTACTTCGACGGATCGACGATGGTGTCGCCTTCGTAAAAGGGGATCACCTCCGTCGGCATCGACTGCCATCCGACGGTCGCGCCGACTTCGTCACGGACCGCGCGGTCCACCGCCCGCAGCAGGCCCTCGTCCGCCTGACCGGCGGGAACGATTGTCACGCCCGAAGGCGGCAGGGCGTCGCCGAGCCCGGTGACCCGCGGGTCGGTCGGTACGACGTACTCCCATTCACGGCGGCGGACCGTGAACCCAGCCCGCCGCCAGCGGGCCGTCAGCTCGGCATCGGCTTCGTCGACCACCGTGTGCAACGGTGCCGGCAGTTCCGTCAGCATCGTCTCGGCGAGCCGGTCGAAGGGGGCGTCGTGCCAGGCGTCGATGCTGACGAAGAGGCGACCGTCGGCCCGGCGCGCCGCATAACCGCGCCCGACCACCAAGTCGTCGTCCAGTGCATGCCATTGCCGGTCCGCGACGCGCGTGATCGCCACGGCGTTTTCGCTCGGGCCGGATGTGAAGGGCTTTGTGTTCATCGGAGTCCTCCTCCAGGAGTGCCTCGGCCTCAGGCGCTCCTGGCGACACCGGACGTCAGCCGTCGGACCGTGACGGATCGAGGGAGCACCCACGGGTGACTGTGTTCACGGGGCTCACCTCCATACGACGACTTCACGGTCCGCCAGGACCGTAGCAGCGGGGCGCCGCCTCGCTCAAACGCTTTGCGTCACGAAGCAGCCCGACGGTCACAGCCCCGCGAGGAGATCCGCGAGCGGTGCCGGTGGCCTTACGGTGTCGAGGGCCTCCACCAGGAGGCTGCCGTAGCGGATCTTGCGGCCCTTCCGGGTGCTGAGGAAGCGGCGCAACTGCTGTTGCCGGGCGCGGCCGTGCTGGGCGGGCTGGGCCAGGAAGGTCTGCCAGGGGCGGAGTTCGTCCTCGGAGCGTATGACCTCCTCGACCCGCTCCGGGCCCAGCGCCCGGATCATCTCGTCCTCCAGGTCGGCCACACAGACGTGGAAGTCACGTACGGCGCCCGCCCGCTGCCAGCCGCGGTCGTAGAAGGGCTCCTCGCGGGCGTCGCAGAGGCCGGTCAGGCGCAGGCCGAGGCCGGGCGGGCCGAGCAGGCCGGCGTAGCGGCCGACGCTCATGGCGCCGCCCATCGACACCACGGCCACGCCTTCGGCGGTCAGGTCGCGGTCCTCCCGGGCCGCCAGCGCCTCGACGGCCGCGAGGTCGCTGGGGCCCTCCAGCAGCACCGCCGTCCGCAGGCCGAGGTCGGCCGCCAGCTCTGCCGCCGCGTCTCCGGTACCGCCCGCCGCCCAGTGGGCGATCTCGTCCCGGAACGCGTCCATGTCCGCCATGCGGTGAGTGTGCACCAAGGGGGGCGGCACGGCACGGGATTATTGGGCGTCGCGGTGGGCCGCCGCCTCATGCCCCGCGCAGCGGGTTGGCCAGGGGGCGGTAGCGGGCGTCGGCGCCGTCCGCGCCGGTCCAGCGCAGCAGCAGGTTGGTCTTGGCGGGGAGGGTGGGGGCGGTGAGCAGCGCGGGAATCTCGGGGAGGCCGTGGCGGGCCAGTTCGCGGCGGACGGCGGGCCAGGGGTCGAGGCCGGGGTGGTGTTCGGCGAGGGCGGCGGCGATCTCGTACAGGTGGTTGACGACGAGGCAGTAGACCAGGCGCTCCCAGCCGGCCGCCCGGGGGGTGTCCGGCAGCAGTTTGACGCCCTCCGCGTCGCGGAACAGGGCCTGCACCGGCATGCCGGTCGGGTCCACGGCGACCAGGGTGTTCTGCAGGTGCGCCTCCAGGACGACGCCGTCGTCGGCGAAGGCGGTCAGGACGGGCGGCACGACGGCGGCGAGGTACGCCTCCCACCAGGCCGCCGGGTCCGCGGTGGCGGTCAGCGGGCTGCCGGGGAAGCCCTCCACGAGCGCGGCGGCCAGGAGCGGGGTCGCGCCGGGCAGCAGGTGGTCCCGCAGTCCGTCGCGGACGACGACGGCCAGTTCCTCGAAGGCGAAGTCCGCGGTGCGGTGGCCGCGGTCGCCGAGCCAGGCGGCGGGGGGTCCGACGGAGGCGAAGGCCTCGGTGACCGCGGTGTCGGTGCGGCGCAGGCGCATCAGGTCGTGGCGCCACAGGCGGCGGATGTCGTTGGTGACCCGCACGTCGAGGCTGAACTTCAGGAACAGGTCCTGTCCGGGCAGGTACTCGGGCGCGTACACCGTGCGGATCGCGGCCGTGGGCCAGGCGAAGAAGCCGGTCGTGCCCACCCGGACGAGCCGGCCGTCGGCGAAGGCGGGGGCCAGGGCGGGTGCCGTCAGCTCCAGCTGCCAGGGGTGGGCGGGCAGCAGGCGGTAGCCGGGCGGGGCCTTGCCGAGGGCGTCGAGGGCGGTGGTGTCGCCCTCGTCGACGACGGTGTCCTCGCGCACGGCGAGCAGCGCCAGCGGGAAGCGGGCGTGCGCCTCGGGCGCGTACGGCAGCCACCCGGCGTGCGGGCCGCCGCCGCGTGCCTTGGGGGCGGGGTGGTGGGTGTGGCCGGTGAGCAGGGCCTGCTCGGAGCGGAGGTACGGGTCCGCGGGCGGGGTGGCACGCGCGCGTGCCGTCAGCAGCGCGGCCACCGCGTCGCGGCTGTCGGTCATCTCGGTGGGCAGTTCGTGGTTGGGCACACCGGTGTGCCGGCGCAGTGCCTCGGCGACGAGCTTCACCAGTTCGGCGTGGTCGACGCGGTGCCACCCGTCCGCCGTGCGGACCTCCGGTTCGGCGGGCCGCCGCCCTGGGCGCACCCGCAGCAGTCTGCCGCCGGGCAGCCGGTACACGGGGCGGGCACCGGGGCCCGGCAGGGGTTCGGCCACCTCGCGCAGCAGGCAGTTCAGCAGCGGTACGGCCGCGTGGGCGTCGGCGCGGCGCGCCACGTCGTCCCGGGAGTCGGCGCCGGTGGGCGGGGGCAGGAGATCCACGCGTTCCACTCGTTCCCTACGGTCGGTCCATGGCGGAGAGGACGGAGACGATCAGTATGTCTCTCGTGGTGACCCTCGTCGGCCCTCCGCCCTGCCGCCCCACCCGTACACGTACGTGTCCCCGTTCCCTTACCCGAGGAGTCAGCCCGTGCATCGTCCCTCCAGCGCTGCGGCCGAGGTCGCCGACGAGGTGGCGGCCGTACGCCCCGCTCTGGCCGCCCGGTTCACGGCCGAGCGGCCCGGGGCCCGCGCGGCCGTGCTGTCCCGGCTGTGGCGTGCGCTCGCCTTCGAACCGCTGCCGTGGATCGGAGGCCGGGAGGGGTCCGGGGACGGTCTCGTCCTGCGGCTGCGGGACGGCCGCCGGCTGACGGGTCCGGCCGCCGACCCGTACCGCACGGACGCGTACGTCCCGGTGGTACGGCTGGACGAGGTCGCGTACGACGACCCGGAGCGGCTGATGACGGACCTCGCCGTACCGCACTCGGCCTCCTTCGCCGCCGAACTCGGGCGCAGTGCGGCGTCGTTGGCACTGTCGCGTGCGGCGCAGCCCCGGGCCGCGCGGGAGGGGGCATCCGGGAATCACCCGGACGAGTGGCCGGACAGCGACTGGGGGTGGGAACAGCGGGTGGTCGACGGGCACCCGTACCACCCGGGCTGCCGTGCGCGGCCGGGGTTCTCGGTGGCGGAGCAGCTGGCGTACGGGCCCGAGCACGGGCCGGTGGTGGAGCTGGGGCTCGTGCCGGTCCCGGCGGCGGAGTGCCTGGTGACGGGGGTGTGGCCCGGGGAGTGGCGGGACGGGGCGCGGGTGGTGGTCCCGGTGCATCCGTGGCAGGCCGCGCACGTGCTCAAGCAGTCGTACGGCGCCGGGCCCACCGCGCATCCGCTGATGTCCCTGCGGACCCTCGCCGTACCCGGCTCGGTGCACGTCAAGACGGCGCTGAGCACCCGGCTGACGTCCTCGGTGCGGGACATCTCGGTCGCCTCGATCGCCGCGTCGGGCGACCTGTCGTCGTTCGGGGAGGACGTGGCGGCGCGCCTCGACGGCCTGCTCCACGTGACCCGCACGCTGGGCGCGGCCACCGCCCACTCCCCCGACCTGGCCGCCGTACTGCGCGAAGCGCCCGAGGTGTACGCCTCGCCGGGCGAGCACGTCGTCCCGGTGGCCGCGCTGGCGACCACCGGGCTGCCGCGCTCCCCCGCGTGGCTCGCCGCCTTCGCCCGTCTCGCGCTCACCGTCGGGCTGCGCGCGCTGGAGCTGGGCGTGGCCCTGGAGGCCCACGGTCAGAACCTCCTGGTCGTCCTGTCCCCGACGGGCGACCCGCTCCGCCTGGTCTACCGCGACCTGGCCGACATCCGCGTCTCCCCGGCCCGCCTGGCCCGGCACGGGATCGCCGCGACCGGCCTGCCCGACCGGATCCTCACCGACGAACCGGTCGCGCTGCGCCGTAAGTTGTTCGGTTCGCTGGTGGGCGGCGCCCTGGCGGCGACGGCCGGCTCGGGCCCGGCACTGCGGACGTGCCTGGAGGCAGCGGTGCCCGAACTGCCGCGCACCGGGGACGTCATGGCCCTGCGTGAGGGGCCGCTACCGGTCAAGGCGCTGACGGCGATGCGGACTTCGCCGGGGAGCACGGGCGATGTGTGGACGGAGCTGCCCAATCCGCTGCGGTGGAGGTGAAGCCGGGGCATCGGCACGGTCTCGTTTTGGAGCGCGGCACCACTGATCAATAGGATCCGCCGATGATCACAAGAACACGGCTGGCGGCGGGTGCCTGTGCCCTGCTCGCCGCGCTGGCGGCCGGGATGGCGTTCCCGGTCGGGGCGAGTGCCGGTGAACCCACGGGTGAGGACGCGCCGAAGGTCGACCTCGTGCTCGACGTCAGCGGTTCGATGCGGACGCGGGACATCGACGGCGGTACGCGCATGGCGGCGGCGAAGCAGGCGTTCAACGAGGTGCTCGACGCGACGCCGGAAGAGGTGCAGCTGGGCATCCGGACGCTCGGCGCGGACTACCCGGGCGACGACCGCAAGACCGGCTGCAAGGACACCGCGCAGCTCTACCCGGTCGGGCCGCTGGACCGCACCGAGGCGAAGACGGCGGTGGCGACCCTGGCGCCGACCGGCTGGACGCCGATCGGCCCCGCGCTGCTCAAGGCGGCGGACGACCTCGACGGCGGCGACGGCTCCAAGCGGATCGTGCTGATCAGCGACGGCGAGGACACCTGCGCTCCGCTGGACCCGTGCGAGGTGGCCCGCGAGATCGCCGCCAAGGGCATCGGGCTGACCATCGACACGCTGGGTCTGGTCCCGAACACCAAGATGCGGCAGCAGCTCAGCTGCATTGCCGAGGCGACCGGCGGCACGTACACGTCGGTCGAGCACACCGACGAACTGACCGACAAGGTGAACCAGCTGGTGGACCGGGCGGCCGATCCGGTGGTGACGCCGGTGGCCACCGAGGGCGCGGACGCGTGCGCGAAGGCGCCGACGCTGAAGTCGGGGCTGTACACCGACCGCGAGGAGTTCGGGCAGCAGCGCTGGTACCGGGTGGACGTGGAGCCGGGTCAGGAGCTGCGCGCCTCGGTGAGCGTGGGCGCCGACCGGGCCGTGAACCCCTCCTACGGGGTGCTGCTGCGCGCGGTGACCGTGCACGGCCGGGAGATCGTGCGCGGTGAGGCGGCGGGCAACGGCCGCACCGACGTGCTCTCGACGGGGCTGCGGTACCCGAAGGCGGAGAGTGACGAGGACGGCGCCCCGGCCGAGGGCGTGTGTCTGCAGGTCACCAACTCCTTCTCCGTCGCCTCCGGTGTGAAGACCACGCCCGGTCTGCCGCTGGAGCTGACCGTCGACGTCGTGGACGGCCCGGGCGACTCCGACGACGTGGCCGCCTTCGGCCTCGGGCGCGGCTGGTGGCTGCTCGGCCTGCTGGTGCTGGTCGGCTTCGTCGCCGGTCTGCTGTGGGGCTGGCTCTCGCGCTGGCGGTTCGCGATCTGGAGGACCAACTGATGCGATTCACCCGAGCGTTGAGCGCGGCCGTCGTGCTGCTCGGTCTCGCCGCGGCTCCCGCGGCGGCCGACTCCTCGCCCTCCGCGAGCCCGTCGGGGGACGGTGACGCGCCGACCACGGCGGGCACGTCCTTCCGTACCGCGACCGAGTTCGAGCAGGGGCAGGTGGCCACGGCGAACGGGGCCGCGGGCGACTACCTGTACTGGTCGTTCCCGGCCGACGCCGGGCAGCGGCCCACCGTCAAGGCCACGGTGAAGCTGCCCGAGACGCACGCCGCCCAGACCTGGCGGGTCGACGTGTACGACGGGCTGCGCCGCCGCCAGGCCTGCCAGTGGGGCGCCCAGGCCCGCACCGCGGACGCGGGCACCTCCTCCGTCGAACTGGCCTGCGTGCTGCGCACCGTGCGGGCCTGGACCGAGCCGTGGGCCAACGACCCGCTGCCGGGCACCTACTACGTCCGGCTCACTGCGGTGAACGTGCCCACCTCCGACCTCGGTGTGCCCGTCTCCGCCGAGGTCCGGGCCGACTCCAAGGACATGGGCGGGGCTGCGGCGGTGGACGGTTCGCTGGCCGAGCCGCTGGTGCCGGGCATCGCGCTGACGTCCGGCGCCGCCGAGGACGACGAAGGGGACCGGGGCGCCGTGCTGTCCGCGATCGAGCCGGAGGACGGCTGGTCGTCGGGCTGGTGGTCGGACCGCTGGGTATGGAGCGGGATCGGGGCCGTCCTGGCCGCGCTCGCGGGCATCGGCGGCTATGCGCTGACCCGTGGTTCGGGACGGCCGTCCCGGGTGCCGCCCGGCGCCTGATCCACCCTCAGAAGGCCCGCCCGAGGCGGGCCTTCTGCCGTCTCATCCCTCCCGCAGCGCCTTGGCCGCCGTGCCGTCGCCGGTCACCCCGACGCGGCCGTCGCGCACCGCGTCGCGCAGACCGACCTCGCCGCGGCCGAGGGCCGCGCAGGTCGCGGCGTCCAGCACGAGCCGGGCGTCGGGCTCGCCCGGCGCGGGCCCCTCGCCGTACACGGGACCGTCCTCCCCCTCGGCGCGGGCATCGGCGTACAGGTGGAAGTCCCCCTCCTCCAGCCGGACCTCGACGAGCCCCTCCGCCGCGCCCGCCTCCCGCAGGGCCCGCAGCAGCGGCAGGGCGAACCAGTGCGCGCGTACGGCGTCCGTGGGCCGGCGCTCCCCCAGGTCGCCGGCGCCCCACGCTCCGAGCGCCTCCAGGACGGGCAGCAGGCCGCGTCCCCGCGCGGTGAGTTCGTAGACGTACGCCGCACCCGGCGGGGGCAGCCGGCGCCTGGTCGTCAGTCCCTCGCGCTCCATGTCCTTGAGCCGGGAGGCGAGTACGTCCGTGCTGACGCCGGGCAGGTCGGCGTGCAGGTCGGTGTAGCGCCGCGGACCGGCGAGCAGCTCCCGGACGATCAGCAGGGTCCAGCGGTCGCCGACGGCGTCGAGCGCGCGGGCGGCGGAACAGTACTGGTCGTAGCTACGGCGAGGTGACATGCGACGCAGTGTAGACAAGTTGTTGGACTTTCCAAGCTGCCACTTGGTAAAACCAAGCAACACCAGATTCCGGAGGGGAAGCCGCGCATGGAGTTCCGGCAGTCGAACAAGCTCAGCGAGGTCTGTTACGAGATCCGCGGCCCGGTCATCGAGCAGGCCAACGCACTGGAGGAGGCGGGCCACAGCGTCCTGCGCCTGAACACCGGCAACCCGGCCCTCTTCGGCTTCGAGGCGCCGGAGGAGATCGTCCAGGACATGATCCGGATGCTGCCGCAGGCGCACGGCTACACGGACTCGCGCGGCATCCTCTCCGCCCGCCGGGCCGTCGCCCAGCGCTACCAGGCCCTCGGCCTGGAGGTCGACGTGGACGACGTCTACCTGGGCAACGGCGTGTCCGAGCTGATCTCCATGGCCGTGCAGGCCCTGCTGGAGGACGGCGACGAGGTGCTGATCCCCGCCCCCGACTTCCCCCTCTGGACGGCGGTGACCACCCTCGCGGGCGGCAGGGCGGTGCACTACCTCTGCGACGAGCAGGCGGAGTGGTACCCCGACCTGGCCGACATGGAGGCGAAGATCACCGACCGCACCAAGGCGGTCGTCATCATCAACCCCAACAACCCCACCGGCGCCGTCTACCCCAAGGAGATCGTCGAGGGCATCCTCGACCTCGCCCGCCGGCACGGCCTGATGGTCCTCGCCGACGAGATCTACGACCAGATCCTTTACGACGACGCCGTGCACCACTCGGCCGCCTCCCTCGCCCCCGACCTGGTGGTGCTGACCTTCTGCGGCCTGTCCAAGACATACCGGGTGGCGGGCTTCCGCTCCGGCTGGCTGGTGGTGACGGGACCGAAGCAGCACGCGAGGGACTACCTGGAGGGCCTGACCATGCTGGCCTCCATGCGGCTGTGCGCCAACGCGCCCGCCCAGTACGCCATCCAGGCCGCGCTCGGCGGCCGCCAGTCCATCCGCGAGCTGACGGCCCCCGGCGGACGGCTGCACGAACAGCGGGACGTGGCCTGGGAGAAGCTCAACGAGATCCCCGGTGTCTCCTGCGTCAAGCCCAAGGGCGCGCTGTACGCCTTCCCGCGGATCGACCCGGCCGTCCACAGGATCCACGACGACGAGCGCTTCGTCCTGGACCTGCTGCTGCGGGAGAAGATCCAGGTGGTGCAGGGGACGGGCTTCAACTGGCCCTCCCCCGACCACTTCCGCATCCTGACGCTGCCGCACGCGGAGGACCTGGAGGCGGCGATCGGGCGCATCGGGCGGTTCCTGAGCGGGTACCGGCAGTAGCGGCCGGGGCTCAGCCCTTCCGGGTGAAGCGGACGCCCAGGTCGCACGGGGTTTCCGGATCGGACGTGGCGCACAGGGTCTCACCGTCGTCGACGACCGTCAGCGTGAGCCGGCAGGGCTCGTCGGACTGCTCGGTGAAGGACAGGCCGATCTCCGATCCCGACCGGGCCCGCGGCGAGGTCATGTACAGGCCGTCGCCGTCGTCGGCGAAGAAGGCCCAGTCGCCGGCGGTGTGCCCGCCCGGGCAGCCGGCACCGGCGAGCTTGCCCGAGTCCAGCCCGGACGCGGTGAAGGTACGGTCGGCGGACAGGGTGAGGGCCGTGTCGTCGCCGGCCTGCCAGGCGGCGGTGACTCGGACGGCGGAGACCGTCGCGGTCCGGGCGCCGGTATCGTCGCACGCCGTGGCCGCCGGCAGAGTGATCAGCACGGCGGCCGTCCAGCGGACGGCGGGTGCGAAGGGTGTCTTGAGCACGGAGGGATCCTAGATCCGGGCACCCGCCGGGGACCGAGTCGGTTCCGTGGGCCATGCTGCCCATGTGACACCGTGCTGACGAGCACGGTGGAAAGGCGGAGGTCCATGGGTGATCTTTTTCTGGTCCGGCACGGTGAGACCGAATGGTCGCGCTCGGGGCGGCACACCGGGCTGACGGACGTCCCGCTGACCGAGAAGGGGCGGGAGCAGGCCCGGAGTCTGGTGCCGCTGATCCGGTCGCACCGGATCGGGGCGGCCTTCGTCAGCCCCTTCCAGCGGGCCCGGGAGACGGCCGAACTGATCGGGCTGCACGGGGTGCGGATCGAGCCGGACCTGCACGAGTGGGACTACGGCGGCTACGAAGGAATCACGACCGTCGAGATCCACCGGAGCCGGCCGGACTGGTTCCTGTTCACGGACGGGGTCGCGCCCGGACCGCCGGACCACCCCGGGGAGACGCCCGAGCAGGTGGGTGAGCGGGCCGACCGGGTGCTGGCCACGGTGGAGGCGGCCTTCGCCAACACCGAGGGGTGCGTGGTGCTGGTGGCGCACGGGCACTTCCTGCGCGTGCTGACCGCCCGGCACCTGGGTCTTCCGCCCTCGCACGGGGCGCTGTTCCAGCTGGGTACGGGGACGCTGTGCCGGCTGGGGACGGAGCACGGGCGGCCGGTGATCGCCGCCTGGAATGTCAGACCTCCGTCGTAGTCTTCGAAGGCGTCACCGGTGAGCCGACGAGAGAAGGGGGGCACGCCGTGGCACTGTCGCCGACCGCCGCGCAGCGGCGTGTCATCGCCGCCGCCGATCCCGCCACCGGACGCCTGAAGGGTACGGAGACCCAGCTCGCGGCGCTGGTGAGGCGGGGGCTCGCCTTCCGGCATCCGCGCCCGCCGCACGACCACTTCCTGACCCCGGCCGGGCACCGGATACGGGAGGCGGCCGACGCGCCGGAAGAGCCGGAGGCGCCGGAGCCCGCCGGAGCCCCGGCCGCCGGGGGTGTGTTCGCCGCACGGGTCGGCGGGGAGGAGGCCGCGCCGGGCGGCTCGGGGTCCGCGCGGCTGCGTGAGGTGCGCGGCGCCTGGCAGGGGCTGCTGGAGCTGCGCCGGATGACGCATCCCGACGGGAGCACGGACCGGCCGTGCGCGTGGGAGCGGACGCATCTCGTGCGGGCCGCCGCACTCGCCCTGGAGGCGGCCGGGCACCGTCCGGCCGGTCCGGACGGCGACGACGGATACCGGGTGCGGGCGACGCCGCAGCCCGAGGCGGTCGCCGTGTACGAAGGCGACGGCGCCGCGCTGCGGGAGTGCGCGGCGACGCTGGAGCGGGCGGGCTGGCAGACCGGGGAGCACACCGAGCCGCGCACACGGGCCCGTTACCTGCTGGCCTCCCCGCGAAAGGTGTGACGCCCGCATGTCAGGATCGGTCCGTCCGTACGTGTGCGAGGAGAGGCAGCAGCAGTGAGCGAACCGTTCTCCGTTCCCGTGACCGTCCGCGGGTACGAGACCGACACCCAGGGCCATCTGAACCAGTCGGTGTACCTGAACTACGCCGAGCACGCCCGCTGGTCGATGCTCCAGGCGGCCGGGATCCGACAGGCGGACCTGGTCGCCCGCGGGGTCGGGCCGGTGGCCCTGGAGACGACCATCCGGTTCCAGCGGGAGCTGCTCGCCGGTGACGAGGTCACGGTGACCTGTGCCTTCGAGTGGGGTACGGGCAAGACCTTCCGGATCCGGCAGCTCATCACCAAGGCGGACGGCACGGTCGCCGCCGAGATCGAGGCCGTCGGCGGGCTGATGGACCTGCGCGAGCGCAGGCTGGTGGCGGACCCGCGGCAGCGTTTCAAGGAACTGGCGGCCCGGCCGGAGCTGTTCGGACTGTAGGCCGACGGATGCCGCGTCAGGCGTCCGTCGGCTCCGGCCGGTGCTCGGTGTCGTGGGCCGCGCGGGCCTCGGTCGAGGGGCGGCGGCCCGCCTTCCGGGTGGCGACGACGATCGCCACGGCCGCCCTGCGGTGTCGGGAGGGGCGGGACCGGTGAGGCGCCGGTGACATGGAGCGGGACGGTTCGTCCCGGACGACACACCGCCGGGACGGTTCGTCCCGGGCGGCACACCGCGCGGACGGCGGGTCGCCCGGGACGAACCGTCCCGTCACCGGACAGCGATGGAGCCCTGGCGGGGCTCCCGGCGTCACGGCATCGCCGCGGCCCGGGACGACTCCGTGATCTCGTCGCCCGCCTCCATCGGGTGGGTGACGTCCTCCGCGTCGCGTTCCCGGCCGCCGATGTGGTTGAAGACCAGGTTGAGCAGGACCGCGGCCACGCAGCCGGTCGAGATGCCCGAGTCGAGGATGATGCGCGCGTTCTCCGGGAACGAGTGGTAGAACTCCGGCGCCGCGATCGGGATGATGCCGACGGCCAGCGAGACCGCCACGATCAGGACGTTGTTGTCCTTGTCCAGGCTCGCCCGCACCAGGGTCTGGATGCCGCTGGCCGCGACCGAGCCGAACAGGACCACGCCGGCACCGCCCAGCACCGGGCGCGGGACGACGGCGATGAGCGAGGCCGCCATCGGGCACAGGCCCATCAGGACCAGGAAGCCGCCGCCGACCGCGACGACGTACCGGCTGCGGATCTTCGTCATCGCGACCAGGCCGATGTTCTGGGCGAAGGCGCTGCACATGAAGCCGTTGAAGACCGGGCTGAGGGCGGAGCCGAGGGTGTCGGCGCGCAGTCCGGCCGCGATGGTCTTCTCGTCGGCCGGGCGGTCCACGATCTCGCCGAGGGCGAGCATGTCGGCCGTGGACTCGGTCATCGAGACCACCATCACCACGCACATGGAGATGATCGCGGCGATCTGGAACTGCGGGGCGCCGAAGTGGAACGGCGTCGGGAAGCCGACCACGTCCGCGTCCGCGACCGGGCCGAAGTCCGTGACGCCGAACGGGATCGCGACGAGCGTGCCCGCGATCAGGCCGAGCAGCACGGCGATCTGCTTGACGAAGCCCCGGGTGAAGCGGCGCAGGAACAGCACGATGACGAGGGTGATTCCGGCCAGGCCGAGGTTGGTCGCCGAGCCGAAGTCGTCCGCGGTGGGGCTGGGTCCCTGTGCCCAGCCGAAGGCGACGGGCAGCAGGGATATGCCTATCAGGGTGATGACGGTGCCGGTGACGACCGGCGGGAAGAAGCGGATCGCCTTGCTGAAGAAGGGGGCGGCGACGAAACCGAGGAGTCCGGCGACGATGACCGCGCCGAAGATGATCGGCAGCGCGTCGGACTTGTCGTCGGTGGAGGCGACGACCGCGGTCATGGGGGCGACACCGGCGAAGGTGACGCCGTTGACGAAGGGCAGCCGGGCGCCGATCTTCCAGATGCCCAGCGTCTGGAGGAAGGTGGCCAGGCCCGCGGTGAACAGACAGGCGCCGGTGAGGAAGGTCAGCTCGGTGGCGCTCAGGCCGATGGCCGCGCCGACGATCAGGGGCGGGGCGACGACCCCGGCGTACATGGCGGCCACGTGTTGCAGGCCGGTCGTCGCCATCTTCAGTGGCGGGAGTTTCTCGTCAACAGGGTGGTCGGCCACGGCGGCGTTCCTCCGGTCGGTTACACGTCGGCTCTGACGTGGGTGTCAGGGAGGTGGAGCTAGTGGTGGTCGTGCGGGACCGGGACGGACCGTTCGGGGGAACGGGCGACCGCTCCGGGGCGTGCGCGCAGGGGCGCACACCCCGGAGTAGGCCACCGTGGACCCCGCTCGGGTCCACGGTTACCGGCCGGGAGCCGTCCCTCCCGGCCGGAGATCAAGTGGTGTTCTGCTGTGCGGTGTTCGGCGGCGTCCGGCTCAGTCCTGCGCGGCGATCCGGGCCAGGCGCCGTGCCTCGTCCCGGGTGGAGCGGGCGACGGCGTCCTCGTCGACCGTGAGCAGCCTGCCGTCCTCGACGATCTGCCGTCCGTTCACGAACGACGCCGTGACCGGGGAGGGGGCGCCGAGGACCAGGGCGGTCACCGGGTCGGCGATCGAGGAGTGGGCGAGGGTGTCCATGCGCCACAGCACCAGGTCGGCGAGCTTGCCCGCCTCCAGGGAGCCGGTCTCGGCGGCCCGGCCGAGGACCCGCGCGCCGCCGTACGTGCCCAGGCGCAGTGCCTTGCGCGCGTTCAGCGCGGCCTCGCGGTGGGCGCCGAGTCGGTTGATCAGCAGGGCGTTCCGCAGTTCGGTGTGGAGTTCGCCGGACTCGTTGGAGGCGGTGCCGTCGACGCCGAGGCCGACCGGGACTCCGGCGGCGAGCAGGTCGGGGACCCGGGCGATGCCGGCGGCCAGGCGGGCGTTGGAGGACGGGCAGTGGGCGACGCCGGTGCCGGTGCGGGCGAAGGCGGCGATGTCGGAGTCGTTCATGTGGACGCAGTGCGCCATCCACACGTCCTCGCCGAGCCAGCCGGTGGATTCGAAGTAGTCGGTGGGGCCCATGCCGAACAGCTCGTGGCAGAACTTCTCCTCCTCGACGGTCTCCGAGCCGTGGGTGTGCAGCCGCACGCCGAGCCGGCGGGCCAGCTCGGCGCTGTGCCGCATCAGTTCGGTGGAGACGGAGAAGGGCGAGCAGGGGGCGACGGCGACCTGGGTCATCGCGTCGAAGGAGGGGTCGTGGTGCTCCCGGACGGTGGCCTCGGTGGCGGCGAGCGCGTCGTCCAGGCTCTCCACCGCGAAGTCGGGCGGCAGCCCGCCGTCGGACTCGCCGCGGTCCATCGAGCCGCGGGCGAGGGTGAAGCGGACGCCCATGTCGCGGGCGGCGCGGATGATCGCGCCGGACAGGTCGCCGGCGCCGCGCGGGTGGATGTAGTGGTGGTCGGCGGCGGTGGTGACCCCGCCGCGGGCCATCATCGCCAGCGAGCCCTGGGCGGCCGCGTGGGCCATCGGCTCGTCGAGGCGCGCCCAGGTCGGGTACAGGGCGACCAGCCAGTCGAAGAGCTTGTGGTCCGTGGCCAGGCCCCGGGTGAGCCACTGGTAGAAGTGGTGGTGGGTGTTGACCAGTCCGGGGGTGGCCAGGTGGCCGGTCGCGTCGATCCGGCGTACGACGTTCTCCAGGTCCTCGGGTGCCCCGCCCGCGCCGACGGACTCGATGCGGTTGCCGGCGAGCACGACGTGACCGGAGGCGTACTCGGTGTCGCCCGCGTCCACGGTGGCGATCGCACAGTGCTCGATGACGGTGCGTTCGGTTGCCGATGCTGCTGCCATGCTGCTTCCTTGCCTTTCGGTGGGGCCCGCGGGCGGGGAGTCGAGTACCCGCGGGGAGGGCACGGCAGGACCCTAGGAGGATTTGAGTGCCGGGACCGGGTGGCGGCTCCGGGTGCCGAGGTGGTGGAAGAACAGGTTGAGGGCGACCGCGACGATCGCTCCGGCGCTGATGCCGGAGCCCAGCACGGTCTGGGCCCAGGCGGGGAACTCGGCGTAGAAGGTCGGCGCGGCGAGCGGGATGATGCCCGCGCCGAGCGCCACGGCGACCAGGATGATGTTGGAGCTGTCGTCCAGCCCGGCCTCGGAGAGCGTACGGATGCCGCTGACCGCGATCGAGCCGAACAGCACGATGCCCGCGCCGCCGAGCACCGGCATCGGCACCAGCGAGACGACCGCGCCGAGGACCGGGAAGGCGCCGAGGACGAGCAGGGTGGCGCCGGCGACGGCGACGACGTAGCGGCTGCGTACCCGGGTGAGGGAGACGACGCCGACGTTCTGGGCGAAGGCGGAGGTGGGGAAGCCGCCGAAGACGGGTCCGACGAGGGTGGCGAGGCCGTCGGTGCGCAGGCCGCGGGTGATGACCCTGGCGTCGGCGCGGCGGTCGCAGATCTCGCCGAGGGCGAGCATGCCGGCGGACGACTCCGTCATCAGGACCAGCATGACGATGCACAGCGACAGGACGGCCGCGGGCTGGAACTCGGGCGCGCCGAAGGCGAAGGGGGTCGGCAGGGCGGCGACCGGCGCGGAGTCCAGGGCGCCGAAGTCGGCCATGCCGAAGGGGATGGCGGCCAGGGTGCCGATCAACAGACCGAACAGCAGGGCCACTTGTTTGACGAATCCCTTGCCGAAGCGCTGGACGACGAGTATGACCGCGAGGGTGAAGGCGGCGAGCGCGAGGTTGCGCATCGAGCCGAAGTCGGCGGCGGTCTTGTCGCCGCCCTGGGCCCAGCCGACCGGGACCGGCATCAGCGTGACGCCGATGAGGGTGATGACGACGCCCGTGACCAGCGGCGGGAAGAAGCGCAGCAGTCGGCCGAAGAACGGTCCGACGGCGAGGCAGAAGACACCGGCGACCATCACCGCGCCGTAGACGGCGGGGAGTTGGCTGCCCTGCGCGTTGGTCTCGACGATGGCGAGGATGGGGGCGATACCGGCCGAGGAGGCGGCGTTGACGAAGGGCAGGCGGTTGCCGACGAAGCCCTTGACGCCGAGGGTCTGGAGCAGGGTGGCGACGCCCGCGATGAGCAGCGAGGCCGCGATCAGCCGGGTGCGGCCCTCGATGTCCAGTCCGCAGGCCTGGCCGATGATGAGCGGAGGAGTGACAACGCCCGCGTACATGGCGGCGATGTGCTGGAGTGCGGCGGGGACGAGCCGCGAGGGGTGGAGCTTCTCGTCGACCGGGTGCACGGACGTGACGGCGTCCTCGGTGTGCTCCGGTGACGGGGTGGAACTCGAGCCTTTCGCCGGCTCCGTTGCAGGCTGTGCCATGGTGTTCCCTCCGGTGTGACGCGCCGCCGGCCCGGGCGGCCGGGCCGGTGGCGCGCGTCCCGCGTCAGAGGTTGGTCATGTCGACCGGGATGAGTTGCTCGGCGCCGTCGCGCAGGATGGTGGCCTCGATCAGGCCGTAGGGGCGGTCGGCGGCGTAGTACACGGCGCCGTCCTTGGCCTCGTTGTCGATCCCGAAGGGCGACAGGTCCGAGCGGAAGTGGTGCTTGTTGGGCATCGAGAAGCGGATCTCGTCGACCTCGTCGCGGGAGTTGAGCACCCGCACACCCATCTCGAAGAGGGTCTGCTGGAGCGAGTACGAGTAGGTCTCGGCGAACGCCTGGAGCGCGTGCTTGCGCACCCCGCCGTAGGAGCGGTCCCAGTCGGGGGCGTGCGAGTCGATGCCGTCCCAGTTGTGCCGCCACCAGGTGGAGACGGTGGTGGCGAGGATGCGGTCGTGGTCCTCCGGAAGGGTCGTGTACTTGTCCTTGAGGAAGCCGAAGAACTCGGAGTTGGTCGAGTTCAGGACGGTGAGGTCCTTGAAGCCGGAGAGCACCTGGATGCCGTGGCCGTCGTAGGTGATCTGCGCGACGCGGGTCTCCTGGCCGGTGCGGACGAAGGAGTGCGCGATCTCCTCCGCACCGACGAAGCGGGCGCCGCCCTTCGACGTCTCGATCCGCTCCCAGCCGTACTCCTCGATGCGGATGCGGGCCCGGTGGATGGGCTCGTTGTTGTCCACGAAGTGGCGGGCGAGCTTGACGCCGAGGTCCTCGGCGCTCTCGATGCCGTGCTCCTTGGCGAAGGCGAACACCGTGTTCTTGGTGGTGTCGGTCGGCAGGACGTTGGCGTTGGAACCGCTGCGGTGGACCTCCTCCATGTCGCCGGACAGGGCGACGGAGACGTTCAGGTCCTTGATGTGGTGCGTGTCGCCGTCGCGCGTGATCTTGACGACGCGGTTCTCCGCCTTGCCGTACTGGTTCTGTCCCAGGACGAAACGGGTCATGATTCGGTCAGCTCCCTCGGTAAACGGAGTAGCCGAACGGGTTGAGCAGCAGCGGAACGTGGTAGTGCTCGCCGGGCACCACCGCGAAGGTGATGGTGACCTCGGGGAAGAACACGGGCCGGCCGTTCTCGCTGTCCCGGAGCGCGGGGGCGTCCTGCTGGGCCGCGGCTTGTTTCTTGGCGAAGTACGTCTCGGTGTCGAAGTCGAGCCGTACGTGGGTGGTGCCCTCCGGCAGGGCCGGGAGGTCCTTGCACCGGCCGTCGGCGTCGGTCGCGGAGCCGCCGAGTGCCTGCCAGTCCGCTTCGCGGCCCGCACGGGCGGCGAGGTGGACGGCGACGTCCCCGGCGGGGCGGCCGACGCTGGTGTCCAGGATGTGCGTGGACACGGAGGCGGTGGTGCTGGTGCTCATGGTCGGGCGTCCTGTTCGAGAAGTCGGGTCAGGCGGATGCGGTTGATCTTCCCCAGTTCGGTGCGGACGATCTCCCGCTCCTGCTCGGGCGAGTTCCCGATCCGCTCCAGAGCCGCGTCCCGCATCTGCTCGCCGGTCCGGCCGGTGGCGCAGATGAGGAAGACGTGGCCGAACTTCTCCTGGTAGGCCAGGTTCAGTTCGAGCATCTCCGCCTTGAGTTCCTCGGCGGCGCCCGCCATGCCCGCCTGTTCGCGGGACGAGGTCGCATCGCCCGGCTTGGGGCGGCCGATCGGCGGGTGTCCGGCCATCGCCTGGGCGAGGTCGTCCGCCGTCAGCTCGGCCATGGCGGCGTCGCTGGCGGCGTACAGGTCCTCGGCGGTGGCGAAGGGGCGGGCGGCGAGCAGGTACCGGGCCCACGCCGTGGCGGCGCACGCCTCGTGGAGTTCCGCGAGTGCCGCGGTCTCCTCGAGGGTGTTGAAGCGGGCCAGGCCCGACGCGGAAGTGGACGTCACGGGAGCCTCCGTGGCCTTGTGCTGAGCGGGCGTGCCGATAGCTAACGCCCTCGGAAACAAGCCGTCAACACTTTGTTGAAAATTCGGGGTCAGAAAAGCCGCCGCCCGGTTACCGGACGGCGGCTGGAGGCGCGAAGGAACCGTGCAGGTCAGGTGCCCTTCTCGCGGTTGAGGTAGTTGTACACGGTGAAGCGGCTGACGCCGAGGGCGCTCGCGACGGTCTCCACGCCGTGCCGTACGGCGAAGGCGCCGCGTGCCTCCAGGGCCCGGACGACCTCCTGCTTGGTGCGGCGGTCCAGGTCGGCCAGCGGCCTGCCCTGCCGGCGCTCCATGGCGGCCAGGATGTGATCGAGGGAGTCGGCGAGCTGGGGCAGGCGTACGGCGACGACGTCCGCGCCCTCCCAGGCGAGCACGACATCCTCGAGACCCGCCTCGTCCGGCGGCAGCATCTCGCCGCCCATGGCGTCGACCAGGGGCTTCACGGCCGCGATGAACGGCTCCTCGGCAGGACCGGTCACCGCTCGCCCTCCCCCTCGACGCCCTCTCCGACCACGTTGACCTGGAGCGAGATCCGGGTCGCGCCGGCCTCCAGGGAGCGGCGCAGCAGCGCGTCCACGGCGGTGAGCACCTGGTCGGCGCCGCCCTCGGCGGTGTTGCCGAAGGGGCCGACGTCCACCGCGTCCAGTTCGGCCGCCTCGACGACCTCCCGGGCCACCACCGCATGGGCGGGCGCCTCGTCGAGGTCGAAGGGCTCGGTCGTGAACTCCACTCTCAATCGCACGCGGTCAACCTAACGCGGGGTGACCGCTTTGCGCCGCCCCCTCTTGACAACAGCCGCACTCCCCGGGCAACCTTCCATCAAGCAGAAACGAACTTCCGTAATACGGAAACACACCCTCAAGCGGAAGGGAGCGCGGCATCCCATGGGATTCGCAGAGCAGCGCTTCAACGTCAACCTGTCGATCCTCTTCACGGAACTCCCGCTCCTGGAGCGCCCCGCGGCCGCCGCCGCGGCCGGCTTCACCGCGGTCGAGCTGTGGTGGCCCTGGATCGACTCGCCCACCCCCGAGCAGTCCGAACTCGACGCCCTCAGGTCGGCGATCGAGGACGCGGGCGTCCGGCTCACCGGCCTGAACTTCTACGCCGGGCAGCTGCCCGGACCCGACCGGGGCGCGCTGTCGATCCCCGGCGCGGAGTCGGACCGCTTCCGCGCCAACATCGACGTGGCCGCCGACTTCGCCCGGTCGCTGGGCTGCACGGCGCTCAACGCGCTGTACGGCAACCGGGTCGAGGGCGTGGACCCGGCCGAGCAGGACAAGCTGGCGCTGGAGAACCTGGTCCTCGCCGCCCGCGCGGCCGACCGGATCGGCGCGATCCTGCTGATCGAGGCGCTCAACGAGCCCGAGTCGCCGCGGTACCCGCTGGTGTCGGCACCGGCCGCGATCGGGGTCGTGGACAAGGTCAACGAGGCCACCGGTCTCGGCAACGCCAAGTTCCTCATGGACCTCTACCACCTGTCCATGAACGGCGAGGACCTGCCGCAGGTGATCGACGCGTACGCCGCAAAGACCGGCCACGTCCAGATCGCCGACAACCCGGGCCGCGGCGCACCCGGCACGGGCTCCCTCCCGCTGGAGGACCTGCTCGACCGGCTGGCGAAGGCCGGGTACGACGGCTGGGTCGGCCTGGAGTACAAGCCCGGCGACGCCCCCAGCTCCCAGTCCTTCTCCTGGCTGCCGGCCGGGGCCCGCGCGGCCCGCTGAGCGCCACCCGCAGAACTCTTCAGAGATTTTCCAGAGAGGTACCCATCATGAGCACGCTCCCCAAGGTCGCCTGGGTCGGTCTCGGCATCATGGGCTCCCCCATGTCCGAGAACCTGATCAAGGCGGGTTACCAGGTCACCGGCTTCACCCTGGAGCAGGAGAAGCTGGACCGCCTCGCCGCCGCCGGCGGCACCGTGGCCGGCTCGATCGCCGAGGCCGTGCGCGACGCCGACGTCGTCGTGACCATGGTGCCCGCGTCGCCGCAGGTCGAGGCCATCGCCTACGGCCCCGACGGCATCCTGGAGAACGCGAAGTCCGGCGCGCTGCTGGTCGACATGTCCTCGATCACCCCGCAGACCTCGGTGGACCTCGCGAAGGCCGCCAAGGACAAGGGCATCCGCGTCCTGGACGCCCCCGTCTCCGGCGGCGAGGCCGGTGCGATCGAGGCCGTGCTGTCCATCATGGTCGGCGGTGAGCAGGCCGACTTCGACGAGGCCAGGCCGCTCCTGGAGGCGCTCGGCAAGACCATCGTGCTGTGCGGCCCGCACGGCTCGGGCCAGACCGTGAAGGCCGCCAACCAGCTGATCGTCGCCGTCAACATCCAGGCGTGCTCCGAGGCCGTGGTCTTCCTGGAGAAGTCCGGCGTGGACCTGAAGGCCGCCCTGGACGTCCTCAACGGCGGTCTGGCCGGCTCGACCGTGCTGACGCGGAAGAAGGACAACTTCCTCGGCCGCGACTTCAAGCCGGGCTTCCGCATCGACCTGCACCACAAGGACATGGGCATCGTCACCGACGCCGCCCGCAACGTGGGCGCCGCGCTGCCGGTGGGCGCCGTGGTGGCCCAGCTGGTCGCCTCGCTGCGCGCCCAGGGCGACGGCGGCCTGGACCACTCGGCGCTGCTGCGCGCCGTGGAGCGCCTGTCCGGCGGCCAGGTCTGACCGTCGTACCGGCCCCATGAGACCTCCGGGCGGCGCGGTCGCTGACACCTGTCATGTCGCGCCCGAGCGGCGGCGCCGCCCGGAACCCACTTCAACAAACTGTTGACGTGCCACAGTCCCAAATCTAGGCTCCACGAAGCGGAAATCAGTTTCCACTAGATGTTCCCGCTGAACCCTCGTCTGCAAGGCCACGGAAGGTCCACGATGTCGCAGCGCGTGCTCACCACCGAGTCCGGCGCCCCGGTCGCCGACAACCAGAACTCAGCCTCCGCCGGCATCGGCGGCCCGCTCCTGATCCAGGACCAGCACCTCATCGAGAAGCTCGCGCGCTTCAACCGCGAGCGCATCCCGGAGCGCGTGGTGCACGCCCGCGGCTCCGGCGCCTACGGCCACTTCGAGGTGACCGACGACGTCAGCGGCTTCACCCACGCCGACTTCCTGAACACGGTCGGCAAGCGCACCGAGGTCTTCCTGCGCTTCTCCACGGTGGCCGACTCGCTCGGCGGCGCGGACGCGGTCCGCGACCCGCGGGGCTTCGCGCTGAAGTTCTACACCGAGGAGGGCAACTACGACCTCGTCGGCAACAACACCCCGGTGTTCTTCATCAAGGACCCGATCAAGTTCCCCGACTTCATCCACTCGCAGAAGCGCGACCCGTTCACGGGCCGTCAGGAGCCGGACAACGTCTTCGACTTCTGGGCGCACTCCCCCGAGGCGACGCACCAGATCACCTGGCTGATGGGCGACCGCGGCATCCCCGCGTCGTACCGCCACATGGACGGCTTCGGCTCGCACACCTACCAGTGGACGAACGCCAAGGGCGAGTCCTTCTTCGTCAAGTACCACTTCAAGACGGACCAGGGCATCCGCTGCCTGACCGCCGACGAGGCCGCGAAGCTCGCGGGCGAGGACCCGACCTCGCACCAGACGGACCTGGTGCAGGCGATCGAGCGGGGCGTGTACCCGTCCTGGACGCTGCACGTGCAGCTGATGCCGGTGGCCGAGGCGGCGAACTACCGCTTCAACCCGTTCGACGTGACCAAGGTGTGGCCGCACGCCGACTACCCGCTCAAGCGGGTCGGCCGGCTGGTGCTGGACCGCAACCCGGACAACGTCTTCGCGGAGGTCGAGCAGGCCGCGTTCTCCCCGAACAACTTCGTTCCCGGCATCGGCCCCTCCCCCGACAAGATGCTCCAGGGCCGCCTGTTCGCCTACGCGGACGCGCATCGCTACCGCCTGGGCGTCAACCACACCCAGCTCGCGGTGAACGCCCCGAAGGCCGTGCCCGGCGGCGCCGCCAACTACGGCCGCGACGGCCTGATGGCGTCCAACTCCCAGGGCCGGTACGCCAAGAACTACGAGCCCAACTCTTACGACGGCCCGGCCGAGACCGGCACGCCCCTGGCGGCCCCGCTCCCGGTGTCCGGTCACACCGGCACCCACGAGGCGCCGCTGCACACCAAGGACGACCACTTCGTGCAGGCCGGCGCGCTGTACCGGCTGATGAGCGAGGACGAGAAGCAGCGCCTGGTCGCGAACATCGCCGGCGGTCTGTCGCAGGTCTCCCGCAACGACGTCGTGGAGAAGAACCTCGCGCACTTCCACGCGGCCGACCCGGACTACGGCAAGCGCGTCGAGGAGGCGGTCCGCGCCCTGCGCGAGGACTGATCCACCGGCTCGCGCACGGGACCCGGCGGGGAGGCCGGGACCGTGCGCGCGGCCCGCGCAGGCACCGAAGCGGCCCGGATGAGGGGTGACCGCCAGGTGCCGGCGCGGGCAGGGCGAGGACCGCGGCGGCCAGCGAGCCAGTGCGGTGGTGAAGGGCACGGGCGTTCCTCCTACGACCTGAGGGGAGGAGCCGTTCCGGCCCGTCGCACCGCCGCGGTCCCAGCCACACGCCTCTCGTGATCGAGAGGCCCCGCACACTCCGTCCGGCGGCGCGAACGACCTGTCGCGCCCATCCTCGCGCCGCCGGACGGGCACCACGTGAAGAAACCTTCGGCGACAACCCTCACCAAGAACCTTCACCGGCCGAGCAGCGCCGGATGCGGACGGTCCCGCATCCGGCGCTGCTCGGCGTTCACCGAGGTGCTCCTATGTGCTCCGGCGTGCGGATCGCCCGCCCGCGCAGCAGCCTGGAGGCATGGCAACCGCACACCCGCCCGAGCATCCGCACATCGTCGTCCACTCCCCCGCCCTCGACGGCTCCCGCCGGGTCACCTCGGGCGAGGAGACCCTGGGCGTCGCCTCGCACGTCGACGACGTGGCCGAGCTGCTGCGGCTGGCCGACCTGTACGTGACCGACGTCGAGTCGAGCGACCTGGTCGAGTGGCAGGGCGGCGGCCCGGAGGACTGGCCGGGACTGCACGAGCACCATGAGCACCGCGGTGGCTGAGCGGGCGTAGGAGTCCCCCGCAGCGGGCACAACCCCGGCACAACACGGGGCGCACGGGGGTGGGGTCGTGGACGGTGTCACGGAGATCGGGTGGGAGCCGCACCAGGTCGCGCTGCTGGGCGGCGGGCCACCGGCCGCCGTCACGGTGGCGCTGGTCGCCCTGCACCTGCTGGGCGCCGTCGAGACCGGCCCGCGCCGGACGCTGTGCGCGGCGGGTCCCGAGCCGGAGGGCCTGGGGCCGTTCGAGGGGACGGTCCTGGACTGCCTGCACGAGCCGCTCACCGCTCGTGAGCTGGTCCGGCACCCCGACGTGCGCCTCGCCGTGGCCCTGACGCGCATCCCGCTCGCCGAGGACGGGCTGCTCGGCCGTCCCTGGCTCAGGCCGACCCGCGGTGCCCGTCGGCGCGTGGAGTTCTGGCGGGAGCGACACCCGCTGCCGGCGGTCAGGCACGGGCTGACGGACGACGACACGCTGCTCGCGGTCGCCCTGCACGGCGATGCCGCCCTGCGCCTGCTGCTGCCGCGCTTCGCGCTGCGGACCGGGCTGGCGGCCCCGGGCACCCCGGCCGAAGGAGTGCGCTTCTCCCTGGGCCGCGGCAGGTTCCTGAGGTGGCGCGACGAGTACGAGGACTCGGTCTCGGGCGACTGGGGCGGCGCGGGCCACCACGGGGACCATGCGGGCGGCTGCGGCTCGGGGGGCGGTGGTGGTGGCGGTGGTGGCTCGGACTGAGCGCGCACACATTGGTCCGCACACATGTGGTCCGCCCACACGTGGGGTCCGCACATACGTGAGAGCGGCCCGTCCCCCGGAGGAGGGGAACGGGCCGCTCTGGGCGCTCGGCGCCGGGTCCGTCAGACCTTCAGCGTCCGGACCGCGGTCGGGGCGTGCCCCGGCTCCGTGGCCACCTCCTCGAACTCCACCACGTTGGAGATGTCGTTGGTGCCCGACATGGAGATGTTGGTGACGCGCTCCAGGATCGCCTCGACGACGACCGGCACCCGGTGCTCGGCGGCCAGCTTCTTGGCCTGCTCCAGGGCCGCGCCCAGCTCGTTCGGGTCGGTCACCCGGATCGCCTTGCAGCCCAGGCCCTCGGCGACCTTGACGTGGTCGACGCCGTAGACGCCCAGCTCGGGCGAGTTGATGTTCTCGAACTCCAGGTTGACCTGGAAGTCGATGTCGAACGCCCGCTGCGCCTGGCGGATCAGGCCCAGGTAGGAGTTGTTCACCAGGACGTGCACGTACGGGATCTTGTGCTGCGCGCCGACGGCCAGCTCCTCCAGCATGAACTGGAAGTCGTAGTCGCCGGAGAGCGCCACGACCTGGGCGTCCGGGTCGGCCTTGGCGACGCCGAGGGCGGCCGGGACGGTCCAGCCGAGCGGTCCTGCCTGGCCGCAGTTGATCCAGTGCCGCGGCCGGTAGACGTGCAGCATCTGGGCGCCGGCGATCTGCGAGAGGCCGATGGTGGAGACGTACCGGGTCTCCGGGCCGAAGGCCTTGTTCATCTCCTCGTAGACGCGCTGCGGCTTGATCGGGATGTCGTCGAAGTGCGTACGGCGCTGGAGGGTGGCCCTGCGCTCCTGGGCGGAGGCGGCCCAGGCGGAGCGGTCGGGCAGCTTCCCGGCCGCCTTCAGCTCCTTGGCGACCCCGACGAACAGCTCCAGGGCGGCCTTGGCGTCGGAGGCGATGCCGTAGTCCGGGGCGAAGATCTTGCCGATCTGGGTCGGCTCGACGTCGACGTGGACGAACTTCCGCCCGGCGGTGTAAACGTCCAGCTTGCCGGTGTGGCGGTTGGCCCAGCGGTTGCCGATGCCGAGGACGAAGTCCGACTCCAGGAAGGTCGCGTTGCCGTAGCGGTGCGAGGTCTGGAGGCCGACCATACCGGCGTTCAGCTCGTGGTCGTCGGGCAGCAGACCCCAGCCCATCAGGGTCGGCACGACCGGGGTGCCGGTCAGCTCGGCGAACTCCACGAGCAGGTCGGCGGCGTCGGCGTTGATGACACCGCCGCCGGCCACGATCAGCGGCCGCTCGGCGGCGTTGAGCAGGCCGAGGGCCTTCTCGATCTGAGCGCGGGTGGCGGTGGGCCGGTAGACCGGGAGCGGCTCGTAGGTCTCCGGGTCGAACTCGATCTCGGTGGTCTGGACGTCGATCGGCAGGTCGATCAGGACCGGTCCCGGACGGCCGGAGCGCATCAGGTGGAACGCCTGCTGGAAGACGCCGGGGACCTGCGCGGCCTCCAGGACGGTGACCGCCATCTTCGTCACCGGCTTGGCGATCGAGGCGATGTCGACGGCCTGGAAGTCCTCCTTGTGGATCACGGCGGTCGGCGCCTGGCCGGTGATGCACAGGATCGGGATCGAGTCGCCGATCGCCGAGTAGAGACCGGTGATCATGTCGGTGCCGGCCGGGCCCGAGGTGCCGATGCAGACGCCGATGTTGCCGGGGTGGGTGCGGGTGTAGCCCTCGGCCATGTGCGAGGCGCCCTCGACGTGCCGGGCGAGGGTGTGCTGGACGCCGCCGGACGCCTTGAGCGCCGCGTAGAAGGGGTTGATCGCCGCACCGGGCACACCGAACGCGTCGGTGACGCCCTCGCGCTTGAGGATCTCAACTGCCGCTCGGGCAGCGGTCATACGAGCCATCGAGTACTCCTGATCCGGCTGTCGGATTCGCACTCCCGTCGCGCCCCGCGGTGAGCTTCTTCCGTAGCAACTTCCGTATAGCGAAATTTGTTTTCTACGATCTGGAAGTAATGTAAGTGGGCAGCCGGGGGCCGTCAAGAGAGGACGATGGGGGTCATGTCCGAGACCATCTCGGTGTGCTGCACCGCCTGCGGGCGCCGGCACCGCTACACGGCACCGTCGTACCCCTGCGTGTGCGGCGCGCCCGTCGCCCCGGAGCTGGATCCGCGCGGGGCCGCCACCGCGGTCACCCGGCGGGCCTGGGACGAGGAGTGGATCGGGGTGCGCTGCGCGGCCTGCGGGATCGAGAGCCGGTGGCCGCGGCCGGAGCTGGGCTGCCCCTGCGGGACGGTGCTGTGCGTGCCGGTGGACCCCTCGGCCACGGGCCGGTCGGGGCGCACTCCGGGGTCACGGGTCCCCGCGCACCGGGCCGTCCCGATCCGCACCGCCCGCGACGCGGTCACCGCGGCCGTCCTGTACCTGCGCGGGCTCGGCCACCGGGACGTGCGCCGCGCCGACCAGCGGCCCCTGTCCGGCATCGGGCTGGCCGCGCCCGGCCTCGTCGTCCAGGTGGATCCGACGGTGGGCCCGGCCTCGGTGCGGGACGTGGAGTGCCTGTGGCTGACGGCCATGGCGGAGTCGGCGCGGGGCGTGTACTTCTCGCTCGCCGGGTACGCCGAGGACGCCCGGGTCCGCGGTGACCTGCTGGACGTCGCGCTGTTCGTGCTCGACCCGTCGGGCGTACCGCGCCCGGCGAACGCGCCGGCCGTGGCGCTGGACGCCACGGCCGGCTGAGACTGACGCGGTGACTACCGCGCCGCGTACCCGAAGGTGGTGCCGGAGGCGGGGAGACCGCCCTGTCCCGGCTGGTAGGCGGTGACCGCGGCGTTGGTCTCGCCGAGGGTCACGTTGGACATCGGCAGGGCGTACAGCGCGCCGGTGCTGGTCGGACCGTAGGGCATGCCCACGTACAGGTGGGTGCCGGTGAAGTGGAGGCTGGAGCCGAGGCGCTGGTTGGCGCCCGGGGTCCCCGGGACACCGTCGCCGTCGCCGGACTCGATCCACTTGTCGTTGGCGCCGGGCGAGCCGAGCAGCGAGAAGACGTGCACCGCCCCGGCACTGGCCGTCGAGCCGAGTGCCTCGTCCGGGATGCCGACGGCCAGCTTCATCGTCGCCGTGGTGCTCACCGCGCGCGGCGCGGTGTTGACGGCGGTGAGGGTGGACCCGAAGTGGTCGCCCGCCTCCGAGGCACCGGAGACGTCGTCCTCGTTGGTGCCGGAGTAGTAGTTGTTCATCTGCGTGTAGGCGCCCGCGGCGGTGATGCGGAAGGTGAGGACGTTGCCCGCCTCCGCCTTGTTCGCACCGTTGATGCTCAGGGCCTCGCCCGGTGAACCGACCGCGAGGATCGACTCGTCGGCGCGCGCCGCGCCGGACGGACGGTACGGGGCCAGGGCCAGGGCCGCGCCGAAGCGGTCGCCGGCCTCGGCACCGCCGGAGACGGTGTCCAGGTCCTGGTCGAGACCGAACAGCGGGGTGGGCCGCTTCTCGCTGTTCAGCGTGTGCGAGAAGACCGCGAGGTTACCGGCGGCGGCGTCGGCGCCGATGGCCTCGTCGGGCGCCCCGATGACGAGGTGGTTGGCGTCGGCGGCGAGCACCGCGCCGAAACCGTCGTTCGCCTCGACGGCGCCGGGCACGTCCAGCCGGTCCTGGTGGATGCCCGCGTTGGTGCCGCCCCGGACGTAGTAGACCTGGCCCGCCTTGGCGTCGGTGCCGAGGCTCTCGCCCGGCACACCGATGGCGACGAACGGCTCACCGGCGGCGGTGGTCCCGGCCGCGAGGGCCTGCCCCATCAGGTCGCCGGTCTCCGACGCGGAGGCCTTGATGGTCCCGTTTCCGGCCCCCTGCTCGAAGTGGGTGGCCTTGGTCGCCGAGGTGCCGAGACCGCCCCGGCCGCCGTGCAGGACGTCGACCATGCCCGCGTCGACGGCCTCGCCGAGGTTCTCGCGCGGAGCGCCGACCACGAGGTCGCTGCACCCGTCCTCGTCGTAGTCGACGACGGCCAGCGTGGTGCCGAACTGGTCGTTGCCCTCGGAGCCGCCCGGGACCCAGTCGAGGTCCTGGGTGATCTCCGCGGTGCCCTTGCCGCCGCCGTAGACGACCCTGACCAGGCCCGCCTTGGCGTGCGTGTCGACGTCGGCCATCGGGTCGGCGACAGCGACGTCCTCGACGCCGTCGCAGTTGAAGTCGGTGATCCGGTTGGCGCCGGTCTTGGACGCCACCCAGGAGCCGAGGTCGTCGACGCGGGCGACGATGCCGCCGGTGCGCGTCTCGGCGGCGTCGATGCCGAAGCAGCCGCCCTGGTAGGAACGGCTGCCCAGGGCGGCGAGCTGCTGGGTGCCGTTCACGGTGCGCACCAGCGGGCCGCCGGTGTCGCCCATGCACGCTGCCGCGCCGTCCTTGCCGGTCACCGTGGCGGTGGTGGCGTCCGGCGCGTCCACCGAGAAGACGCCGGTGTGCAGGTTCAGCGGCGCCCACTCGGACGCGCTGCGGCCGTACCCGGCGAGCGTCAGCTCCTCGCCGGCGGTGGGGGCGGTGGTGGCCAGGGCGAGCGGGGTGACATTGGTGACCGGGCGGTTCAGCCGGGCCAGGACCACGTCACGGTCGGTGCGCGGCACCAGTTCCACGACCTTGCGGACGGCGCCGCCCGTGCCGGTGAGGTCGGCGCGGCCGATGGTCGCGGTGGTCGCCATGGCGGGCTTGCCCGGGGGCACGGCGAGGCTGTCGGCGGGGTTGTCGGCGAAGCAACTGGCGGCGGTGAGCAGCCATTCGGTGTCGACCAGGACGCCGGAGCAGCCGCGGTCGTGGTCGCCGACGGTGAGTTGGGCGGCGAAGGAGTACGTCGTGGTGGAGTCGGTGACGGCCGGGCCGGTGACGGCGTGCGCCGGGACGGCGGTCAGAGCGAGCGGCCCGGCGAGGAGCGCGGCGGCGAGTGCGGCGAACCGCGATGGTCTACTTCTTCGCATCAGCACTTTCCTGCAGAAGTTGGACGGGAAGATGTCGGCCGGCACCTCACTTGGTGGTGCGAATCTCCACCAGCAGGTGTTCGCGGCCCTGCTCGTCCGCGCTCTCGCCCACCGCGGTCCAGGTGTTCTTCTCGATGTCGAAGGACTTCTCCTCGTCCCCGACGGTCATGTCCACCTGAGTGGCGTAGTCGTTGCCTCTGACGAGGTAGACGGCGGGTATCTCCATGGTGAGCCAACCGGAGGCGCCCACGGTCCGGAAGCAGACGGGGTCCTCCGCGCGCCGCGCCATGACCTGGATGAGGTCGGTGCCGGAGGCGCAGTCGGCGAGAGTGATGTGACCGTCACCGCGCTTGAGGACGATGCCCCGCTCCTCAAGGATCCGGTCGGCCCCCGGGTAGTTGAAGTCCTCCACCGCATAACCGGGGTCTTCGTCGGCCACGGACACCGCCGGGCCGTTGCCGTCGTCCCCGCCCTGTGTCCCGGCCGCCAGGACTCCGAACGCCACGGCACCGGTGGCCACGCAGGTTATCAGGGTGCGCGCGACGATCCTCTTGCGGTGCGACTTGGCAGTGCTCACGACGTGTGCCTTCATCTCATTCCTTCGTCGATCCGTGGATGGCTGGGGCCTCGACGACCGGAGTGATACGTCGGGCCGCCCCTGGGCGGGCGGTATCGGGAATCAGGCCGGAAACGGCCGTTCCGAGGGCCTGCGGGAATCGCCCGCCTTTGAAATGCCCCGTATTTCGGCAGCGGTCGAACTCGGCGAACATCAGCTCCCATCCCCCTCGTTCCGGCCTCATCGAAACCGTACGGAATCGCCGACCTCCAAGATCCCGACTTCACCGCGCCCATACATGTCATCGTCCCTCGACGATCTCGTCCACCGCCTGAACCTGAGCAAAACGGACCAGAGTTGAAGATCGCGTGTGAGATCCGTCACTACCCGTGGAGGTGGTGTGACCAAATGCGAAGAAGTCACGCAGAGCAAATAGTGTCATTCGTGACCCATCGCCTGACTACCCCTCAATTTCCATCGGGGGCAATTGATTTCCGCATGACGGCGCGTTGGAATGGTCTGGTCCGAGCTCGCATTCGCTGCCCGTCAACCACTGACGACGAGGACAACACTTTTATGCAGACGATGTACTGGAGTCGCAGACGACTCCTCGGCGCGGTTGCCGCTACGACCGCCGCTGCCGCCACCCCCTTGTCGCTCGCTCTTCCGACCCCCGCCCTGGCCGCCGACGCCGATCCCGCCGACTCACTCACCTTGCCGGACACCGACCGCGCGAAGGTCGTCAAGGCGTTCATGACGGGCGGCCGCGCCACCAAGGCCGCGGCCGCATACGCCCTGTACGGCACCGACGCGGAGGTCCAGACGTTCCTGACCGAGACGCTCCCCAAGGTCAGGACGGAGGACAATCGCGTCGCCATCGCCAGGTCCCTCGTCCGGGCCGGCAAGGGCACGCGCCGGGAGGCCGTGGCCGCCCTGGACGACGGTGACGACGCCATCGCCGCGTTCCTGGCGCAGGGTTACCAGCCCGCACTGCTGGAGGACCTGAGCGTGGCGACCGCCATCGTCTCGTCCACCGGCGACAAGGCGGTCAGACGAGAGGCGTCCGCCGCTCTGAACTCCGGCACCCGCCAGGCCTTGGAGACCTTCCTCACGGACGGTCAGTACGATGCCGCGCTGGAGGACGCCCGGGTTCAGGTGGCGGCCATGCTGGTCAGCGCCGGACCCGAGGTGCGCAAGTACGCCGACCGCGCGCTGAGCGGCTCGGCCACGGACGTCCAGTGGTTCCTCGACACCGGCCAGCACATCGCCCGGGCCCGGGACCAGGAGTCCGCGACCATCGCCGAACTCGTCGCTGTGGTGGAGCGGGAGGGCAAGCGCGCCAGGGCCGAGACCGACCTGGCGGTCGAGGCGTCGGCACGTGCGGAGGCCGCCGCCCAGAAGGCGAAGGAGGCGGCCGAGAAGGCCGCCGCCGAAGCCGCGGCCGCCCAGCAGGACGTGAAGAAGTCCGCCGCGGCCGCCCGTAAGGCGGCGAACGCCGCCAAGGGCGCGGCGAACGCCGCCCGCGACGCCATCAGCGCCTCGAACGCGGCCGTCACAGCCTCCCGCCGCGCCTCCTACGCGGCCACAGCTGCCTCGCACGCCGCCGCGTCGGCCGGCAACGCCGCCGCGCGCGCCTACAACGCGGCCATCGCCGCGTCCAAGGACGCGGGCAAGACGCAGGCCGCCAAGAACGCGGCCGTCGCCGCTCGCGACGCGGCCGCGAAGGCCACGTCCGCGGCCAAGGCCGCCGACTACGCCGCGGCCGCCACCGCCCAGTCCGTCAACGCCGGCGTCGCCGCGGCGGGCGCCGCGCGCAACTCCGCCGCCGCCGCACGGGCCGCCGCACAGGCGGCCGAGGCCTCCGGCGCGGCCCAGTCCGAGGCCGCCGAGGCCAAGCGGCAGGCGGCCATCGCAACGGCCGCCGCCAACCGCGCCACCAACTCCGCCTCCACCGCTCAGGCGCTCGCCAACACGGCGGCCTCCGCCGCGCGTCAGGCCCGCGACGCCGCCTTTTCCGCGGCCGCACACGCGGAGAAGGCCGCCGACGCCGCCGACGAGGCGGTGAAGAACGCGGGCAAGGCCATCGACTACGCCAACAAGTCCACCGCGCACGCCGCGGAGGCCGTGAAGGCCGCCGACACCGCCACCAAGGCGGTGACGGACGCCATGACCGTGGAACAGAACGCCAGGGACGCGGAGCTGGCCCGCATCGAGCAGCAGAAGCTGCAGGGCATCGACGAGGCCCGCCAGCTGGCCCAGATCGAGGCCCTCGAAAGGGCCGAGTACGAGGACAAGCGCACCCAGGACGCGCAGACCGAGCAGGCCCTCAAGGAGGTCATCGCCGCAGCCGAGAAGGCGCTGTGGGAGACCGGTGACCTGACCCTCGCCGCCACCCTGGGCCGCAAGGCCGCCACCGGGCTGCTGGAGTCCAACGGCGCGTGGACGCGGCAGGCGGCTCAGTTCGCACTCGCCGGCAGCGACGAGGACGTGCTCTCCTGGGTGGACCTCGACCGGACCCTCGCCAAGAACCAGGACGACCGGGAGACCGTCCTCTATTTGGCACAGATATCCAGTCCCACCATCGCGGAAGCGGCCTACGCCGCCCTTCAGGACTCCAGTTCGACAGCGGTGGGGGACTTCCTCACCTCCGGTGTCATCCGGGCATCGCAGGACGACAACAAGGTCCAGATCGGTCGCATCCTCGACGACGATCCGGGCAAGGCCGTCATCAAGGCCGCCAACGACGCGCTCGACGAGAACACTCCCGAGGGCTACCAGGACTTCTTCGACCGCACCTACCCGGCCGCGGTGCGGGAGGACGACTCGGTGGCCACCGCGACGTTGACGGCCACCGGCGGCGAGTACGTGAAGGCGTACGCGGAGGTGGCCCTGGAGGGCCCCACCTGGATGCGCCGGAGTCTCGTGCAGACGGCGCAGTACAAGGCGGCGCGACTCGATCACGACTCCGCCACCCACGTCGCCGCCATCCGCGGGTCGATCGCAGCCGCCGCCAAGATCGCCTACCAGGCGCAGAAGGACGCGGCGGAAGCCTCGAAGGCGGCAGCCGACGCGCGCAAGGCCGGCGAAGAGGCGCAGGAGTGGGCCGACAAGGCGCTGGACGCGGCGGACAAGGCGAACGGCTACGCCCAGCAGGCCGAGGACAACGCCGACGCCGCCGACCGTTCGTCGGCTGCCGCGCAGTCTTCGGCCAACCAGGCCAGCGCGGCGGCCGCGACCGCGCGCCAGGCGTCCCGGTCGGCGAACTACTCCGCGAACAAGGCCATCGACGCGGCCCGTTCGGCACTCCAGTCCTCCTACAGCGCTCAGGCGTCCGCCGCGGCGGCCCGCCAGTCCGAGCTGCAGGCGGGTCGGGACAAGGCAGCGGCTGCCGCGGCCGCCAGCCAGGCACACCAGATCGCCGACCAGAAGCGCCAGATCGAGATCCAGGAGCAGGCCCGTGAGGCCGCCGAGAAGGCGAGGGAGCAGCGCCAGCAGGGCAGTAACCCGGCCGACAACGGCACCAACGACGAAGTCCGTCCCAACGGCACCGGCACCGGCACCGGAGAAGACGGCGAGGACTGGTGGTCGGACGCCGGCTGGTGGGCCGACACCGCCAACAAGGTCAGCGTCGCCTCGGGCCTGATCGCCGCCGGTCTCGGCGCCGCCAGTCTCGTCTTCCCGCCGCTCGCCGCGGGCGCGGCGTTCTTCGGCTACGTTTCGCTGGGCGCCGGCGCCCTGAGCGCTCTCTTCACCGGCATCGAACACGGCTTCCTCAGCGGCGAGTTCGTCAGCTCGGTCGGGAGCGCCGCCCTCAACCTGGCCACCTTCGGCCGCGGCAAGGTGGTGAAGTCGCTCGTGAAGAAGGCCTCCCCCGTGGTCAGCAAGATCGCGCACGAAGGCAAGGAACTGGTCTCCGACTTCGTCGACGACCTCGTCCACTTCTGACGGGGACCCTCCACTCTCGCAACGGGTGATACCCCGCCCCGCCGGTGCCCGGCGGGGCGGTCCCGTGCGTCCCCCGGCCCCCACTCACCAGGCAGCACGTCACATCCGAAAGGCATGTACGACAATGCGACCATTCTCGCTTCTCACCCGGCTCCAACGGGCGGCCGTCCCGTTGCTGGCCGTCCTGGCTCTCGGTGTCACCACCACCGCGATGGCGCCGGTCTCCGAGGCATCGGCCGCGGCCCCCCGCACGGTGGACCGGATCGGGACGGCGGCGCCGACCGACGCCCCGGCCCCGGTGGAGACGGAGCCCCTCCGGGTCACCCCCGGGGAGCACTGCCGGCCCACTCCCGTCGGCTCCCGCGAGCGCAGGGCGGGCGCGGTGGAGTCCTGCGTCACCATGGGTGTCGCGCCGAAGGCGCCGGCCGGGACGCAACCGGACGCCGTCGCCCCGCGGTCGGCGGCCGCGGCCGACCCCCCCGACTCGGCCACCTGCACGATCACCGCGCCCGGCAACTGGACGTACAACCGGTTCGGTTACTGCATCACCGGCCTGACCGTCCTGTACGTGCTCAAGGACGCCAACGGCAAGCAGATCGGCACCGGCACGCTCGAGGTGGCCACCAGTGCCCTCCTGCCCGCCGCGGACACGACGTGGAACGAGCACGTCACCGTGACGATGACCGGTGCGACCGGCGCCGTGACATCCCTGATCGCGAAGTTCAGGGCCTCGTGCTCGGCCGGCTGCACGGCCACCAAGACCGCCCCGTGGTACGGGGGCACCATGGTCAAGGGCGACTCCCGCAACGGCCGTGTCTCCTACTCCTCGTCGCCGGCCCCCGGCACGAAGACCGAGTTCACGACGTCATACATGCTGTACGTGTCCTACCCCGGCGCCACGATCACCGACCCGAGCGCTTCCTGGAGCAACCCGAGGCAGATCCGCTGCGACGACGACGTCCGCGACACCAGTTCCACCAGCACACCGAGCCCCGGCTGCGTGGTGCCCAGCATCATGCCGACCGTCCAGTTGGACGGCACGGCGGGTGCCGCGGCGGTCGGATACCAGTGGGCTCAGCAGAACCTCGCCGACGGCTGGGGGGCCGCCAAGCCGCTGACGCGGGCGAAGAGCGGTATCTCCGACCGCACCAGTCGCACCTGCGGGGGATCCGACCCCTTCCAGCCGCTGCCGAACGTCGTCGCGAACGACAGCTGTGGCACGTTCCCCTTCCCGGCCACCCATGAAGGCGGAACCGACGGTTCCCTGTGCACCGAGATCGTCCTCAAGGACACCGGTGGCGGCTGGGCCGTCCAGGAGTTGGGCAACGCGGACCCCAGCAGGCCCTGTGTGCGCGCCCACATCCCGCTCGCTGCCAACCAGGCCGCCGAGGCTCAGCTCTCCGACGGCTTCGTGGACCAGCGGATTCTGGAGGCCGAGCAGTTCCTGGTGAAGATCACGGACTCCACCGCCGTCCGGCAGGGCGCCTGCCTGCAGACCTTGCCGAACGGATCGGTCCGGGCCGGCGACGGGTGGATCAGGAACACCACCCAAGCCGTCGCTCATGTCAACAAGACCACCACGCCGAACGGCGCCGGCACCCGCGCGGCCCAGGCGACGGCCTGCTTGGGGAAGAACCTCGACACCGGCACCGCGGCCGACGGTGACATCACCGGGTGGCAGGACGCGGGGCTGTACCGCGACACCTACGCCCCGAACGCCGGGCTCGCCCGCTGTCACCTGATCCCGAACGTACTCGGCGGCAAGGGGCAGATACTGGACGGCGGGCAGGACAATCTCGTCCCCTGCTGGCAGTCCGGCATGAACACAGGCACGCCCAGCATGCGGACCTTCGAGCTGGCGGCACAGAAGCTGGTGAAGGAGGACCCCAACTTCAAGGCCACCGACGCCCTCTTCTACCAGGTCACGCCCGACTACCAGGACGCCACCAGCACGATACCCGTCGGGGTCACCATGACCGCTACAGTGCAGCGGGCGGACGGGACCTCGCAACCGCTGTTCCCCGAGGTCTACATCCCCAACACGAAGGGCAACACCGGGACACTCAACCTCGGGAACTGAACCCAGCCGAATCTCGCCATCGGGAGCCAGTATGAGTCGCACCACCCCGCCGCGGCCGTTCGACGTCACCGCGTTCTTTCCTCGACTGGCTCCCCTGGCCCGCACGGCGACCCGGTTGCACCCTCGCGCCGGGTCGCCGACGCGGCACGACAGCTCGGTCGGGGGGGGCCCGCGGGGGGGCGCCCCCCCCCCGGGGGGGGCCGGGGCCCCCCCCCCCCCCGGGGGCCCCGCGCCCCCCCCCCCCCCCCCCCCGGCCGGCCGGGGGCCCCCGCGCCCCCCCACGC
>NZ_JBIAVA010000013.1:0-212249 GCF_042893535.1 Streptomyces sp. NPDC001599 | reverse complement strand
TGTCCCGGCAGATCCGCCATGCAGTCCGGTCCGCCATCACGGCTCCGGCGCCGCGCGCTTCGTCGGCCAGGAAGCGGTAGCCGAACTCCGGGTCGTCACGGTGCGCGTCGAACAGCGCGTTCGCGCGATACGCCTCCTCCAGCATGGCATCGGACCAGAGACCCAGACCATCACTGCACCAGACCTATTCCCCCAGCCGGACTTCTGCATTTCTCCTGGTCAACGGCCTGCATTGGGGAGTGTAGCGGGGACAGGGACGGACGCTCTTGGGCCGGCCCTGTCCTCTCGGTCGAAGTCTGGGGTGCAGAAGGCTCGCCCACCCGCCTCCGCTTCAAGTCGGCGGGGGCTCAGGCCTGAGAGGCGGCGGGCTGCGAAGTGCTGTGCCGACGCGGCACCGTGTTATGCGATGGGTCGTCACAACCGTTGACCCTGCACGGTCTTGAAGAGTGCAGGACGGAGTGACCTCGTCACTTCGTCGATGGCTTCTGTCGACGCTTTGCAGAGGACGACAACATGAACCAGATCAACGACGCACGCCCGGACGCACCAATGAGGGACGAGGCAGTTCCGTCGCGCTATGCGCTGAAGGTCGGCGACATCGACGTCACAGTGATCAGCGACGGGGTGCTGGCGATCAACCCTGCGACGCTGGCCACCAATGCCGACAAGGCCGAGCTGTCGGCCTGGCTCCGTGACAACTTCCTGCCGCCCGAGGTGATCGACTACCCGCTGAACGTGTCCGTCGTCCGCAGTGGGGACCGGACCATCCTCATCGACTCCGGGCTGGGTTCGGAGTTCCCGGGATTCCCCCGGGCCGGGCAGTTGGCCATGAGGCTGGACGCCGCCGGGATCGAGCCCGCGTCCGTGACCGACGTGGTGCTCACCCACTTGCACATGGACCACATCGGGGGACTGCTCGTCGAGGGCCTGCGAGGCCGGCTGCGCAAGGATCTTCGGGTCCACCTGGCCGCCGCCGAAGCCGAGTTCTGGCAAGCGCCCGACTTCTCCCGCACCGCCATGCCGGCGCCGGTGCCCGAGACGCTCGTCACGACCGCCGCGCGGTTCCTGGATGTCTACCGCGGTCAGTTGCACCCCTTCGAGACCGAGTTCGAGGTGGCGCCCGGCGTACTGATCAAGCGCACCGGCGGTCACACTCCCGGCCACAGCATCGTCCGTCTGGAGTCGGGTGGAGAGCGGCTGACGTTCGCCGGTGACGCTGTGTTCCAGTGCGGGTTCGACCAGCCCGGCTGGTACAACGGCTTCGAACACGACCCCGAGGAATCGGCTCGGGTCCGGATGCGTCTGCTGAAGGAGATGGCGGCGAGCGGTGAGCACCTGATGGCCAGCCACCTGCCGTTCCCGTCAGTCTGCCACGTGGCGACCGCCGGCAACGCCTTCCGTTTCGTGCCGACGGTCTGGGACTACTGAGCCTCGGCGTCGCTGCCGATTCCGTCAGCCTGCGGGCCTGGGCGGGGCGGATGCGGGCAGGCCGCGGCGAGCGCCGCAGCCTGCCCGCGCCCTCGTCGCGCGGCGTCTGCTCGGACCGGACACGCTCGTCGTGTTCACGGCTGACCGGCGTCCAGGGTGACGCGGCCTATGGCGTCCCGCAGGATCCGCTGGACCTTGAAGGGCTCCGTCGCCGCGGCCATGGTTCCGCGGGCCCGTCTTTCCTGCGCGCTGTAGGCACGCTCCGTCGCCGCGTGCGCCGCGTGCAAGTCGTCGCGGGCCCCGTCCACCACGTAGTACATCCAGACGAGGCGGGAACCCTGAGCACGGAACGGCACTCCGATCAGCCACGTCGCCGACTGGGCGCTGTCAGCACGGCCGCCCGTCCTCTGCCCGTTCACGATCTGCCGTGCGCCGTCGTGCGTCGGGCCGGTCCGGTCCGCGAGCTCGGAACCGGGAATGGCCCCATGACCGGGATGGTCCATCCCGAGCAGCATGATCCCGTCTCCGCTCCGGCTGCGTCGTGAGCCGAGAGGTCCGGGCGTGGGGTCAGCGGCACACGTGGTCCGTAGTCTCTTCACCCTGTTTGACTGGACCGCCCCTCGTTTTGTGACGGCCACGTCGCGCGGGCAGTGGGCAGGGGCGGCCTCACGGGGGCTGGGCAGCCGCCCCGGCCCCGGGTCCGGGCGCCTCACAGCGTTCAATGCTTCGCCGGACTCCCGTCCAGGTCGGCGAGCGAGCCTTCGGTGCTGCGCCGATACGGGGCGCGTTTGCATACCTGACGTGGTGTCAGGATGTGGTAGGGAGAGGTTTTCAGTCCTGTCTTGATCAGGCTGCGGCGGGCTGATCGACGGTGACGGTCACCCTGGCATGTGCCTCCGTGCGGATCTCCCATTCAGCCGGGTTTCGTCGTCGGTCGTTCGGTGAGCACCGTGCGCAGTTGCCGTCTGGAACTGATCCCGAGCTTGGCGAACACCTTGCGCAGATGCCACTCGACCGTGTGCGGGCTGAGGAACAGTCGCGCACCGATCTCCGGATTGGTCAGCCCGTCCCGGGCGAGCCCCGCGATCTGCGCCTCCTGCGGGGTCAGGGCCGCCCCGGCCGCCGTGCCGCGCCGCGCCACCGTCTCCCCGGTGGCCCGCAGCTCGCCGGCGGCACGGGCCGCGTACCCGCTCGCGCCGAAGTCGGTGAACATGTCGTAGGCCGTCCGTAGTTGTTCCCGGGCGTCGCCCTTTCGGCTCTCCCGCCGCAGCCACTCCCCGTACACCAGGTGCGCACGGGCCAGTTCCACCCGTAGCCTTGTGCGGCCCAGCCGGTCGACGGCCTCCCGATAGGACTTCTCGGCGCTTCCCTCCTTCTCCAACAACGCACGCGAACGCGCCTGCACCCCCAGCGCCCAGTTCGTCCCGGCGGCCTCCGTCGTCCCGGTGAGCCGGTCCAGCGCGTCGTGCGCGATGTCCGGCGCACCGCTGCGCGCGCCCGCCTCCACCAGCTCGACGAGGTACCAGCCGAAGAAGCCGAAGTCTTCGCACTCGCAGGCCCGCTGGGCACCGGCGAGCGCGGCGTCGTACCGGGACAGGCCGTTGTACATGACGGCGGTCACATGGTGAGCCAGCCCGAGGGCCCGTCCTCGGCCCTTGTCGGTTGCCCTCCGAACCGCCTCTTCGATCGCCTTCTTCGCTTGGTGCTCGTCGTCGCGCCAGGCGACCAGCAACAGGGACGTGTAGTCCGGCGGGGTGTTGCCGGTGGCCGTGTTCAGCGCGTCCGCCTCGGCGAGCAGGGCGGACGCCTCGGCGAACTCACCGGCCTGCAGGTGCACGCCGGCCCGGTAGGTCAGCGCGACGGGGAGCGAAGCGAGCGCGCCGGCGCCGCGGGCGAGCCTGACCGCGCTGTCCGCCAGGTCGTGCCACGCCTCGTCGTCCCACAGCTCAGGCGCGATGGGTTCGGGAGCCACGGGGCAGGCCAGCCACAGCCAGCGGGCAATGTCCACGTGTCCGTCTCCAGCTTCCCGCCGGAAGGCCCGCAGAGCCCCCCTCAGCGGTTCCACGGCGGCGGCGTAACCGGCCGTGAACCGCGTCGAGACCCCCTCCAGGATATGGTCCACGCGGCTCGGCGGGCCGGGCACGCGAGGAGCGGCCCGGGCGAAGTCCGCCGCCTCCCGTACGGTCGTCCCGCCGCCCAGTCGCCCGGCGAAGATGGCCGCCGCCAAGGCCTCGAGACACGTCTCGCGGGTCAGCGCCGCATCGAGCGGTGCCATACGGTCGGCTGCCTCCATGAAGAGCGGGGCGGCCTCGCTGCCGCGGCTGCGGACGAAGACGATCCGCGCGTGCAACCGCCGCACCCGGGCAAACTGGAGCGGGTCGAGGTGGCCTGCCTCCGCCGCTCTGGCCAGGTGATAGGCGGAGTCGACAGATGCCGCGTCGAATGCCGCCTCGGCGGCCGTCAGAGCACGCGCGCACCGCGTCGTACGGTCCGGGGTCAGCTCCGTGGCGCGTTCGAAGAAGGCCGCCGCCGCGGCGAGCCCGCCCCTCGCGCGGGCCCGGTCGGCGCACCTCACCAGTTCGGCGGCCACATCCTCGTCGGGGAGCACGGTGGCCAGGGCGCGGTGCCAGGCCCGGCGGTCCGCGTCCCGCACCGGGTCGGTGGCCTCGGCCAGGGCACGGTGGGCCTCGGTGCGGTCGTGCTCGTTCGCGTGGTCGTAGCAGGCCGAGCGCACGAGTGGATGACGGAAGCGGACCCGGCCGCCGATCTCGATCAGTCCGAGTGCCAGGGCCGGTGACGCCGCGTCCATGGAGATGCCGAGCCGCTCCGCTCCTCGGCGCAGCAGGGTGACGTCGCCGAGCGGTTCGGCTGCCGCGAGGAGCAGCAGGTGCCGGGTGGCGGGCGGCAGGGACCCGATCCGGTCCCGGAAGCTCTCTTCGATACGGCTCGCCGAAGGCTGCGACGCCCGGCGGGGGAAGCCGCCGCCCAGATCGGCCATGGTGATGCCACGCGGCAGTTCCATCAGGGCGAGCGGATTGCCCCGGGCTTCGGCAATGATCCGGCTGCGGACGTGCGCATCGATCGGTCCGGGTATCACCGAGCGCAGCAGGGCCAGGGCTTCGTCCTCCGGCAGTCCTTCGAGCATCAGCGCCGGCAGACCCTCGAGCATCCGCTCGGTGTCAGGCTCCCTCACGGCAAAGACGAGACCGACCGATTCCGCTTGCAGGCGGCGTGCGACGAAACCGAGTACCTGCACGGACGCGCGGTCGAGCCACTGGGCGTCGTCCACCAGGCACATCAACGGTCTGTCCCGGGCCGCCTCCGCGACCGTGTTCAGCGTCGCCAGACCGAGAAGGAACGCGTTCGGGGCGGGCCCGGCGGCGAGACCGAACGCCACGTCGAGTGCTTCGCGCTGGGGGGTGGAGAGGTGGTCGGCGTCGTCGAGCAGGGGGCCGCAGAGCTGGTGGAGTCCGGCGAACGGCAGCTCCATCTCGGCCTCGCTGCCCGCGGCACGAACCGTGCGGCAGCCTTGCGCGTGGGCCGCCAAGTGGTCGAGGAGCACGGTCTTGCCGATGCCGGCCTCTCCCTGCACCACCAGGGCGGCGCTGCGGCCGTCCCGTACTTGCGCCGCCAGTTGCTCCACGGCCTGACGTTCACGGCTGCGACCGAGCACCACTCACCCCGCACTGGGCCAGAAGGCAGTGACAGGATGAGCCTACTCCTGCCGGTGTCGCGCGTCCCGCCTTGCGAACGCCGGCACGAGGCCTCCGAAAGCCGCCACCAGCGGGTTCCCTGTTTCGCTTCGGGCCTGAGCTGTACGCGGGCCCCTTCCCCGTACCACGTGGTGAACCGCTGCGGGCACCTGTTCGGCGGTGGCGGGGACCGCCTCGCGCAGCAGGATCCGCTCCAAAGTCTCCAGGTCGCCGCCTCGCGCGGCGCCGAGGAACGCCTGCACGACCCGGCGGTGCGTGGCGGCGTCGACGGCCTGCCGCCTTCGTGAGGTGTCGAGGCGCTGCTGGGCACGCGACACCTGCTGTCGTGCGTTGACGACGCTGAGGCCGACCCGAGGGGGGACGCCATGAGTGAGCCCATGACTACAAGGTGGTGTCCGCAAGCAATCCGCTGCGCGGCCTGACCAGCGACGCCGCGTACGTGAGGGAGAGAGCGCGATCACACTGTCCGGCAAGTTCCCCGGCAGCACACTCGCAGACGTCTCCGCCCGGTGTCCGTCACGCTGCTCGACGGAAGCCGGGCCGCGGGCCTCTACTCGACGCTCACACAGAGCACCGTCGGGCGGTCGGCAGGGAGAGCCCCCGGCCGCCCGACGGGCGCAACGGCGGCCTCTCCGAACAAGCCGAGCGCCTTGAGCAGGGTCTCCGGCAGGAACATGATCAGCAGACCGTTGAGGAAGGAGCCCACCGCGGCGCCGCGGCGTCCACCGGTGGCGTTGCCGTAGACACCGGCCGCGCCGCCGGTGAAGAAGTGCGGCACCAGGCCGGACAGCACCAGGGCCAGCCCGAAGGCCGGGTTGAACACCCAGATGAGCGCCGCCAGACCCGTCCGGCCGCCCAGGAAGCCGAAGATGAACCCGATCAGTGCGGCCTCCTGCGCGTACGGGAAGACGACCGGGGCGTCCAGGGCCGGCTTGGCACCGGGCACCACACAGCTGGCGATGCCCTGGAAGGCGGGCACCAGTTCACCGAGGATGGGGCGGACCGAGGAGGATGACCTCGACGCCGATGCCGAACTGCAGGCCCTGCATCACCGACTGCATGATGTAGTTGCCCACGTCGGCCGCCGGGTCACCGCCACTGCCGGCGAACGCCTTGAACGCCGCGTCCTGGCCGACCTTGGCCAGGAACAGCAGGGACATCACCAGGTAGATGAGGACCATCGACAGGGCGGTGGCGACCGCCCTGGATCATCCGGCCCAGCGGATCCAGGGACGAGTTGACCAGCCCAGCGCCTGCCCGACGGACTTCTGCAGAGCGGCCAGTCCCACCGCGGTGATGATGCCGATCAGGTAGCGGGCTGGCTGAGTATCCCGTTGACGAGGAACTTCGCTGTGTCTATCACCCAGTTCATGACAGGTTCTCTCTCGTCACACGTCGTAGATGTCGCGCAGGACCGCGTCGACCTCGGTGGTGCTGCTGGAATCGCGGACGACCTTCACAGGGATGCCGACGTCACCCAGCGTTCTGGCTATCTCCTGAGAGGTGAGGATGGCGACGGCGCCTTCCCTTTGGCGGGCATGGTGTCGGTGGCGGTGGCCTCCACTGACACCTGACGGGACCAGCCCCAGCGGTCGAGGACCTGCTCCAGGGTGTTCTTCAGGAACAGGCTGGTTCCCACGCCGTTGCCGCAGACGGTGAGGATCTTGTGCTCCGACAGGGCCGCAGTGGCGTCCTTGGCCGCGGGCTTCCTGCCCTTGGCGACTTCTGCTCTTGAGCAGGTAGAGATGTCGATTGCGATCCTGTCATGGCGACAGCAGAGGCAGCAGAACCTCGTCCACGACGGACACGACGTCGTCGTGGGACACACTGCCCGTCTCGAGGCACTCGGCGATGATCAGGCGCGGGCCGACGGCTGCGATGCGTGCCGTCGCCCTGGCCGGGCCGACCTGGCCCTGGTCGGCGAACCCGCGGATGCACTCGAACAGGGCGACCCGGTGAGGGCGGCTGACCTGGTCCATAATCTGTTGGAAGAGTTCAGGGTGGCGGGCACGCTGGACCAGCAGGGGCCACAAGGCACGTCCACGCGGCTCGTCCAGAACCTGGGCGAGGGTCGAGAGAATCACGATCAGGTCTCCGCGCAGCGTGCCGGTGTCCGGCACCACGGGCTTGGCCAGCCCCACCTCATAATCCTTGAGCGCAGCCAGGACGAGTTCGGCGGTGGTGCTCCAGCGGCGGTAGAGCACGGACTTACCGGTGCCTGCGGCCGACGCCACCGACTCGAAGCTCAGTTCCTCGAAGCTCGTCTCCGCGAGTTCCCGCAGTGTCGCTTCAAAGATCGCCCGGGTCAGTTCCGTGCCACGCCGACGCATGGGCCGTTCCGCGGCAACAGGGGCGCGGACCTTCGAACGGGTGGCGGAGGATCGGCTCATCGTGTCCTTTATAGCCGTTCGCCCGAGCTCGCGTCACGTCGAACGCTCCTGTTACTCTCAACTTAAGAGACAATATTGTCCTCTATTCGAGGTTGCTGCCATGCGGATCATCACGCTCGAAGAGCACTTCACAGACCCTGCGCTCACAGCTGCGAGCAGCCCCACCATCAACCGACTCGCCCCGAACTTCGCTGCGGCCTACGCATCCGGGACGGGATTCGCGGGCTCGTTGCAGAGCGAGTCCATGCTGCTGGACCTCGGTGAGAAGCGGATCGCGAACATGGACCGGAACGGCATCACCACCCAGGTCCTGTCCTGTCTGTGGGCGCAGCAGGCCCCGGCCGACGTGGCGCCGGAACTTGTCCGGGCCGCGAACGACACCGCCGCACAAGCGGTCAAGGCGTTCCCCGGGCGCTTCGCCGCGTTCGCCGCTCTGCCGACCGCCGCCCCCGAGGCCGCCGCTGATGAACTGGAACGTTGCGTGAGCGACCTGGGCTTCGTCGGGACGCTGATCAACGGACGCACGGAGGACGAGTTCCTGGACGCTCCGCGATTCGATCCTGTCCTGCGCACGGCCAATCGCCTCGGTGTGCCCATCTACCTGCACCCCGCGATGCCGCCACGTGCGGTCACCGAGGCCAGCTACGAGGGCCTTCCCTCGCCTGTGACCGGCAGACTCCAGACAGCGGCGTGGGGGTGGCACGTGGAGACCGCAGAGCACTTCATCCACATGGTGCTCTCCGGTGTCTTCGACAAGTACCAGGACCTCCAGGTCATTCTCGGTCACTGGGGCGAGATGATCCCGTTCTATCTCGACAGGATCGAGGAGTTGCTGCCGCAGGGGATCACGAAACTGGACCGGCCGTTCGCGGACTACTTCAAGCACCATGTCCACATCACGCCGAGCGGCATGTGGAACCAGGCGCAGCTCCGGTTTTGTGTGGAGACGCTTGGCGTCGAGCGCATCGTCCTCGCGGTCGACTATCCGTTCGTGGGAAACGAAGGCGTCGCAGCCTTCCTCGACGAGGCAGACCTGTGTGTCGAGGACAAGAACCGCATAGCCCACGGTACCGCCGAACGGCTCCTGGGCCTCTGACCCCGGGCCTTCACGAAGTGGTCCGTCCGGCTGGTGATCACGTAAGCAGAAGTGCCTCTGCAGTGACGATGAGAACGGCTATGCGTCGCCCGTCGCAAGAAGCGCGGAGCCGGGGCTTTCGAGCCTCGGCGAGGCCGCTTCACAGGTGCCGCACGCCGAGACGCTCTCCGCCGGCGTCGCATGCCGCCCCGGCGCCGGTACCGGACGCGGGCCCGAAAGGAGTGCGGGCAGCGTCAGTTCCCACCAGTCGGAGACACGGCCGCTGAGGGCCTCGGGCCCGTCGAGTGCCTCGGTGAGGGTACAGAAACCGAAGAACGCACGGACCAGAGTCCGGGCGGTGGCGGCAGGCCGGACGTGGGCGGCCAGATGACCGTGGTTTCGCGCCTGCGCCAGCAGTCGCGTCACTGCCGTGGTCCAGAGAACGAAGGGGTCGGGGAGGCGGACGTTGATGGCCTCGCGCTCCGCCCACAGACGGGCGCCCGCGCGCGTCAGGGAGTCTTCGGCGAGCGCCCGGGCGATCTTGTGGCTCAGCGCGACGAGGCGCTCCATCGGCGGCACGGTGCGGTCGGCATAGCACGTGGCAAGGCCGGACCACGTGGCGAAGCCGTCTCGGACGACGGCGAGGGCGATGCCCTCTTTGCTGCTGTAGTGGAAGTAGATGGAGCCGCTGGTTCGTCCGGACCGGGCGCTTATGTCGTTGACACTGGTCCCCGCGTATCCGTGCTCGGCGAAGAGGCAGGCGGCCGCCTCGAGGAGTGATCTGCGGGTTTCTCTGGCCCGTTCCTGCACAGTTCCGCGCTTTCCGCTTGTCGTGGAATGAACGACGGAAAATGTAGTGCGCCCGCGTACGCGTGGCGCAGTCCGGCGTCAACTGTGCGCGGGTTGGTGCGTCTATCTTTCGAAGATGCACGCGTGCGGGTGATACGTGACCCGACCAGGTGCTTTTCCTGGCCACCCGCATCGCACGCCTACGTCCCGTCTCCCCAGGAGGAGCCTGGGTCGACGACGTCCTCAAGTCGTGCCCTCCACACCCTTCATGACGGTCAGTCAGGGCTGTCCCTTCCGCCCTACTCCTTAGTAGCACATACACCATGAACGCTTGACGGGCGAGCACTCGAAATGGTGATTGCGCCTCGTTTCGAGACAGAAATAACGTAGCCGTCGCAATGTTTTCCTTTTGCGGCTGATGCCCCAAATGTGAACCCTTCTGACACCGGAAACCGGAAGGGAACGGAGACGGCCCCCGATGCACTTCACGTGAGCCGGCATCACCGCGATTAGTGGTCCCGCAACGCGCGGACCCTCAAGGAGGCCACCGTGACGCCCCTCTCACGCACCACCCTGCCGAACTGGTCACCCGAGGCCATCGTCTTCGACTGTGACGGAACCCTGATGGACACCGAGCGTCATTGGCAGGACGCCCGCACACGGGCGTTCCGTGACTTCGGCCTGCAGACGCCACCCGGTTTCGCCGAGCGGGCCAAAGGAGTGCACTACCTCGACTGCGGCCGCCTGATGGCGCAGGAGACGAACAAGCCCGATCTGGCCTCCGACCTCTCCGCGGCCCTGCTCGCGCACTTCATGTCGCTCGTCGCCGAGGACCCGGTGACCATGCCAGGCGCCTCCGAGTTCGTTCGGCTGTGCTGGCGTCGGCTTCCCCTGGCCGTCGCCAGCAACTGCCCGGTGGAGGTGGTGGACGAGAGCCTGCTTCGCGCCGGCCTGCGCCGGTACTTCCGCCACGTCGTCGTGCCAACCGTGCAGCGAGACTTCGACGACTCGGACGAGGCACCGGACGACCGGTCGGAGCAGGCCGTGCGGCCCAAACCATGGCCCGATGTTTACAGCAGGGCCTCCTCGTTGTGCGGGGTCGCACCGCGGTCCGCGCTCGCGATCGAGGACTCCCTCACAGGAGTCGAGTCGGCGTCACGTGCCGGCTTGAGGGTGCTGGGCGTCGGGCCCCTGCCAAAAGAGGGCAGCGGGCGGGCCGACGCGTGGGCCACGGGGCTGGACTCCGAACAGATCCTGTCATGGGTGCGAATGCGCGTACCGGTCCGGGCCACGGATTCCGACGGGCCCCGGAAGAACGGCCGGCCCGCATAGCGAACTCACGGCGGCCTCGCAGGAGATTCAGCCCTGCACCGAATACGCCCCCGCGGCGCTGCCGCCCGCCGCCGGCACCGACACCTCGCCCTCGCCCTCGCCCAACTGGGCGGCTGCCGCCCGCTGGTGGGCCGCGTGCCTGAGTGGTCCTGAACAGCGCGGTCCGTGCCGGTACTGGTGGGCCAGGCCTCCCGGGCACCGCGCTCGGACTTGGGGACACCAAGGCAGTTTCCCGTACGACGGCCGAGAAGCCGTGTCCTGACGCTGACGTGCCAACCTCGTTGAAGGGCGGGCCCGTCCTTGTCAGTGGCCACCTGTTTACTTGGCCCATGACCGACAAGATGAAGCACAGCGATGCCCACCGAACCACGGCTCTCACTCCCGGCACCGAGATGGTCGAGCCGTACGGAGGCGGGACGGGATTTCGGTTCAAGATCCGCAACGTGAAGATCGATGACCGGGCCAGCCTGGTACACGTTCGCGGAGGCGGCTCGCACAAGGTCAGTTTCGACGTGCTGCACGATTGCTCGGAGTGCGGCAACGCCATCAACCAGGTGATCGTCGGTCTGGCGGGCCAGGATCGAGCCCAGGCGTCGGTGTGGAACGGCAAGCAGCGCAGCGGGGGCGGCGTGAAGGTGGTCAATGCCGGCTCGCCCGTCGAGGCGCTGGCGGAAGACAACCCGGGCCCGGCGGAGTGGGTGAATGTGTCGTGCGACCTCGTCGTCCCCGACGAACCGGGCGTCTACTCGGTTCGAGCACGGTACGCCCAGGGGTATCAGGGACGCCTGATGACGGCCGAAGGGCGCGCGATCCCACAGCCGGAGTACCAGGACGTGCTGGGTTGGTGGAAGGTCGACCGTCCGGAAGGACCCGGTCCGGAATCGTCCATAGGCACCATCATCGTCGAGGCGTGAAGCTACTGGGCAGTCTCTTCGGCGAAGCCCATGGCCTCGACCGAACTGGGCACGGTCTCACCGCCGACGAGGACGATGGCCGACGCGCCGGTTGAGCCGGTCTCTAACCCAGCCCTGTGTTCCGATGCCGGCCGCCCGCCTGTTCCAGGGCGGCCTCGTAGGCGTGCAGGGCGGTGATGACTGTGGCGCGTTCCGCGGGGTCGAGGTCGCGCATGACGCGTTCCCAGGCGGACGCGCCGGCAGAAAGCCCTTCGCCGATCGGGTGCGGCGTAGGCGGGGTGGGGTTTCCCCCAGCGTGCCAGTGGGTGCAGCAGCACCGGTGAGTGGCGGGGTGTCCGGCTGCCCCGCGGGGACGTGTTCCCGCGAGCATGGTCACTCGTCCGCACCTCGTCGCATCCTCTGCACTCGGGAATCACTCATGGCACGTGCCCACCTCCCCCGTCGGTCCGCACACCTCGTTGTTCCGGCCGTCGTCCTGTTCGCGGTCACCGTCGGCGGTCTCACAGCCTGCGGCAACGACGAGGCGCCCAACCGGCCGGACCCCGCGCCCTCCTCCGCCCCGTCACGCCCGGGGGCGGACCGGACGGCCGGGCAGAAGCTTCACATGATCGACAACGCTGGTCACCGTCTCGCGTTCCATGTCACCGAGGGCCATGGTCCGACCATCGTGCTCGACTCGGGCGGCGGCGAGGACTCCTCGTACTGGAAGGACATCGTGCCCAGGCTCCACGCGGCCACCGGGGCCGAGATCATCACCTACGACCGGGCCGGTCTCGGGCAGAGCGATGCCGTCCCCGGAGCGTGGCAAGTGGAGGACGCCGTCAGCGACCTGAGGACGGGCCTTCGGAAACTCGGTGTGACCGAGAACGTGCTTCTGGTGGCCCACTCACAGGCAGGTGAGATCGCGACCTACTTCGCCAAGGAGAACCCGGGACTGGTGACCGGCGCCGTACTCGTCGACGCAAGTCTGCCCCCGTTGTACACGGACGAGGAGACGGCCCGCCTCGCCGCCGCCAACCAGCCCGCCGTCGACGCCGCCGGGAAGGATCCCACCGAGCCCCGGAACAGGCAGCTGATCTCCGTCGCGGAGAGCTACGTCCCGCTGCACAAGGCGTATCACCGGGCCACGTGGCCCGGCACCGTCCCGGCAACCGTCATCGTGTCGGAGAAGACCCCGTTCGACGGTTCGCCCGAAGACGCCGAGCGCTGGCGGGACGCCGCCGCGACCTTCGTCCGGCAGGGCCCGGACCGGACACTGGTCACCGCGAAGGGCAGCTCGCACGACATCCCCAAGGACCGGCCCGCTCTCGTACTCGAGGAAATCGAGAAGATCGCACGGGCAACGGGCTGACGAACGGCCGAGCTGACGAACGGGACCGGGGCGACGGCCCAAGTGCGTCACAGCGGTCCGATGGCGGGCTCGCGGGTTCCCCGGCCGCGTCCAGGGTCGGGTGCGTCCGCGGCCGTCGGGGCGCGATTGTCGCCGGGAGCCACCGGGCCGGCGTCGCCCTGTCGCCGGCGAACAACGGGGTGATCTGCGGTGGAGACGGGTCACTGTGCGCCGCCTGCCTGTCTATCGGTTGACGGGCAGGCAGGCCGCGCGCAGTGAGCCGACGCGGTAGCGGGACCGGCCCGGGAGTGGTCTCTCTTCGCCGGTCGGCGCTGCCCGGCGGTCAGAGCGGGCTGTCCGCTCCGGCGCGCAACCGGGCCATGTCGACCACGTGGTCCGCCGCGTCCACCACGACCGGGTCGTGCGTGGCGACCACGGTCACGCAGCTGTGGCGACTGGTCGTGGCGACGAGCAGGTCCACGAGGCCGGCCGCCCGCTCCCGGTCGACCGCGGCCGTCGGCTCGTCGACGAGCAGGACGTCCGGTTCGAGCAGCAGTGCGCGGGCGATGGCGATGCGCTGCCGTTCCCCGCCGGACATCTGGTCGGCCCGGTGCCGCAGCCGGTGCCCCAGACCGACCTCGGTCAGCAGCTCGGTGGCGCGGGCGCGTACCGCCCGCGGTGAGCGGCCGGCGACGGACGCGGCGGCCAGCAGTTGTTCGAGGGCGGTGAGGCCGCCGAGGAGATTGCCGCTCTGGAAGACGTAGCCGACCCGCTCCCGGCGCAGCCGGGCTTGTTGGGCGGGGGACAGTCCCGCGATGTCGGTGCCGTTGAGCAGCACCCGGCCCGCGTCCGGCCGCAGCAGGGCGCCCGCGACGGCCAGCAGGGTGGACTTGCCCGACCCGGAGGGGCCGACCAGCGCGGTCAGGGCGGCGGGCGCGAAGCTCACGGTCAGCTCGGTCAGAGCGGTGACGCGGGACTCGCCGCGGCCCAGTCGTACGGTGACGTCGAGAAGGTCGAGGCTCATCGGCCGGCTCCCAGCATGGTCATCGGGTCTACGGTGGTCACCTTGCGGAGCGTGACGGCGGTGCCGGCCAGGCCGACCAGGACGACCGTCGCCATGGTGGCGACGAGTGCTCCGGCGGGGAGGCTGAAGGGGACCTCGGAGCCGACCGCCAGGCCCAGCGCCGCGGCCAGCGCCGCTCCGACCGCCGCACCTGCCGTCACCACGATCGCGGCCTGCGCGAGGGTGTGACCCAGCAGCCGCGCCCGAGAGGCGCCCATCGCTCGCAGCAGCGCGAGTTCGGGGCGGCGCTGCACGGTCCACACCGCGAAGAAGGCGCCCACGACGAGCGGCGCGATGGCGTAGAGGAACGCCTGGATCGAGGTCATGGTCAGACGTTCCCCGGTGTAGCCCGGAGCAGCGGCGTAAGCGTCCTCGACGGTCACGGTCCGGGTGCTCAGGGCCCGGTCCGCCCCGGTGAGGTCCACTCCGTCTCCGGCCTTGAGAGCGACCGCGCTGTACTGGTTCGGCGGCCGCACGTCGGCGGCCCGCGTGCCGGGCGTGGCGAAGCGGATGCGCTGCCAGGTCTCGACGGGCAGATAGGCGACGGGGACGTGCCCGTACGAGGAGCGCCCGGTCGTGCCGGTCACCTCGAGTTCGATACCGAGGCGGTCCACGGTCAGGGTGTCGCCGACGCGTACGCCGTCCTTGACGAGTTGACGCGAGACGACGACGCCGAACGGTTCACCGGCGGACAGGACCGTGCCGGAGGCGGCGCCGGGGTCGAGGAAGGAGCCGGGCTCGACACCGAAGGCGGCGAAGTCCACCTCCACCTTCCGGTCCGTGGTGCCACGGGCGATGGAGACGCCCAGCGGAGTGACCTCGACGTCGCCGCGCTCGCGCCAGCCGTCCAGTTCCGCCTCGTCCACCAGGCTGCGGGCGAACTGGTCGGAGTCGGCCCCGCGGTCGAAGGCGAGGTGGGTCGCGGGGAGTCTGCGCAGCGCGGAGATGGTGTCGTCGCCGAGTCCGGTGGTGAAACCGCTGACGATTCCGACGAGTGCGGCGACGAGGACCACGACGCTACCCATCAGGAGAAAGCGGCCGCGGGCCGCCTTCAGTTCGAGCAGAGCCAAGTACACGGGAAGGCCTTCCCAGGGAGAATGTTGAGGACACTGTGTCCCCAACATAGAAGATGGCGACACGGCGTCCCCAAGTGGGGGTCGACCCGCGCCGCGTCGACCGCCTCATACACTGACGACGTGCCCAAGATCCGTGCAGCCTCCGTCGCCGACCACCGGGTCCAGCAGCGTGCCGCGCTGGTCGCCGCGGCTCGCGAGATCCTGGAGGAGGGCGACGCCTCGGCCGTCACCTTCACCGCGGTGGCCGCCCGTACCGGACTGGCCCGCAACAGCGTCTACAAGTACTTCGCCGACCGCGGACAGCTACTGGCCGAGGTCGTGCGCGAGGCCGCGCCCCGCTGGACCGCCCGGATCCGTGCCGAGATGACGGACGCCCGCACCCCGGAGGAAGCCGTGGCGGCCTACGTACGGGCGCAGCTGATCCTGGTGCGGGACGGGGAGCACCGCATCGCCCAGGCGCTGGCCGGCGACCGGGACGCGGTCGTGCTCAGAGAGGGCGCTGCACAGGCGCACGCACAGATCCTGGAACCCCTGATCGCCGCGCTGACCGACCTCGGTGACGACGCGCCGCACCGCACGGCGCGCCTGCTCCAGGGCTTCGTCAACGCGGCCACCACGGCGGTGGAGTCCGGCGACGACTTCGACGCCGTGACCCGGCACGCGGTCCGCCTGGCCACGGGAGCGGTGGCCTCGCTCTCGGGCCCGCATTGAACCGACCGCGCGCCGGTCGAGCACGGCTTCGCCCACCTCGAAAGCCGGCGGATCCGCACCGGTCCGGCCCGCACCACACGCCTCCCGCGTGCCCTGCTCGTCCTGACGAACCTCGAAGTCAACCGCTGACGGATTCACTCAGCAGACAGTCACCCACGACCGATGCGTGAGCCCCGTGAACCGGATGTACGAGCCCATTGACAGCACCCCCTTGAGCCAGCCCCGGACGGTCCCCTTCGAGCGAGGGTGCGTCAGGGCTGAATGTTCTCCAGGTCCTTGAGGAGGCTGGGGTGGGGCGGCCGCCACCCGAGGGCCTCGCGGGTGTGGGCGCTGGACGCCGGCTGGTCCATGGCGAAGATCGGGCCGATCGGGCCGAAGCTCTCCTGCGGAACCTCCTCGACCGACAGGCCCAGTCGCCGGCCGATGACCGTGGCGATGTCCCGCACGGTGTCGCCCTCGTCGGCGACGGCATGCCAGGCCGACCCGGCCGGCGCCGACTCCAGGACCAGACGGAACAGGACCGCTGCGTCAAGCGCATGCACGGCCGGCCAGCGCTGGGTGCCGTCGCCCGGGTAGCCGGCCACCCCGGTGCGGCGCGCCGCATCAGCCAACAGGCCGGCGAATCCGCCCTGCCCCTCATGGTGGGCCGTGCGCGGCATGCGGACAGCCATGCTGCGCAGACCGAGCGAGGCGAGATCCAGCAGCGCTGTGACCGAACGGCCTCGACCGCCCACCGGTCCGTCGGTCGGCAGCGGATCGGCCTCGGTGGAGGCGCGTCCCGGCACCCAGGGCGTACCGGACACCGTGACGATCGGGCGGTCGCTTCCCATGAGTTCCTGCCCCAGCGCGGTGAGAGCGGCGCTCTCCTCGGCGATGGACTGCGCGAGCCCATCCGGACTGCCGTAATCGCATCCGAACGCCAGACTGATCACGCCGTCGGACTGCGCAGCGCCGGACCGGTCCAGGAACACCCGGTCGCAGAGCTCCTGTTCACCCCGGAGTACCCGGTCGCGTACGGGTCGACCATGATCCCGCTCCATCCCGGCGACCTGATCCTCCCCGGCACCCCTGCGGAGTTCGCAGGGACTGATTGAAGCCGGAGGCGGGCCGAGCGGCGCCGGGCGGCGGTACGGCGCGCGGGATGCCCTGGGAGGGGTGACTGCTGGTGGTGCCCGTGTCAGGCCAGCATCTCCCGCAGCCAGGTCCTCTCCGCACGGCTGGTGGCACGGGCGATCGTGAGCATCCCGCGCCGGTAGAGGTCGTCGGTGTCGCCGGCCCCCAGTAGGCGGTCGCCGTCGCGGAAGAAGCTCGCCGGCTGTTCGAGGAACTCCAGTCGGCGGCGCAGTACCGCGTGCCGGGCAGCGGTGTCGGGCAGGTGGGAGAGGAAGGCCAGGACGGTGAAGTAGCGGGTGCTGTCGGTGATGTCCAGGCCGTTGGCATCCCGCAGTCGGCGCAGCAGCTCGCAGCGGCCGGTGTCGGTCAGGCTCAGGGTGTGCCGCCGCGCGGCCGAAGCGCCCGGTTCGGTCTGCCGAGCGAGCAGTCCGGCGTTGACCAGCCGGTTGATCGCCGGGTAGAGGCTTCCGTCGCTGACAGGCCGGGCATGGCCGGACAACTGGGCTATGTGGCGGCGTAGTTGATAGCCGTGCAACGGCCCCTCTGCCAGGAATCCCAGGATCGCGAGTTCGAGCATGCCGCTACTCTCGCACATCGAAACGAGGTACCTCGCATCGATGCAGGTGGCGAGAGTGACGTACCCCGAGGAATGGGTGCCGACGCGAGCGCGTGGCGCCTACGAGCGCGGCCGGGCATCGTTCGCCGTGCGTCCCTGCGGCTCCTCCCGCACGCCGACACCGAGTGGCGCCGACCAGGCCCTGCCGAGGTGTGGGCGCCGATGAGCCCTCGCCCCGACGAGGTCGTGATCCGCAAGCCCTCCTACGGCGCGTCCTACGGAGCGTTCTACGACACCCCGCTCGACACGATGCTGCGCAATCTCGGCCGTGACACGGTCGTCGTCACCGGAACGCTCACCAACTACTGCTGTGGCACAACGGCCCGGCAGGCCTACGAACGCGGCTACAAGGTCGTCTTCGGATCCGACGTCACGGCCACCGACGACGAGGCCTGCGCGAACCCGAACTCGCCGTCCTGCGCAAGGGCTTCGCCCTCGTTCTGACCGCCGACGAGATCACCGACCGACTGTCCGCGGCCACCCCGGCATCACCGGACGAGGAGCGGGGCGAGCACCGCCTGCCGCGGCACTGGAGGCCGGACTCGAGGTGCTCGACGTCCGTGAGCCGGACTCCTTCCAGGCTTCCGCACGGCGGCCGCCGTCCTGGAAGTACACCTTTTGAGTGCTTCGGCGGTGGGCACGGTGCCCGCTCCCCCGTCGGCAGCTCCTTTCAGGAAGGCGTCCCCGCCCAGGCGGTCAGCGCCTGGACCCGTTCGTCGCCGCGTGCGGCGCCGTCGGTGGTCCGGGTGGCCCAGGCAACGTGGCCGTCGGGGCGTACGAGAACCTCCCTCACGCCGTCGAGGTCCTCGTGCTGGTCGGACTTGTCGACGGCGACGGTCGTGACCCGTGGGCCCCAGCCCGCGTCGACGGACTCCCGAAGGTCCGGGTTCCCGGCCAGGGAGAGCAGAACGAAGCGGCCCCCGCGGAGCAGTTCGCAGACCCGCGTCGCCTCCGAACCCGCGGCGGTCAGGCCGACGTCGGGCATGCGCCGCCCCACCAGCGGATCGGCGTCCGTGTCCGGCGGCGGGTAGCTGGTGCCGAGCGCGGAGACGCGGTCGGCGAGCCTGCGGTTCACCTCCGCCATGCCCAGCAACTCGTCGAGGAGCGCGCGCAGGGCCGCGGCCGGGCGCCGGTACTGCGTGACCAGCGTCAGCTCCACCAGCAGGGTCTGGACCTCGGTGTTCTCGGTCACCGACCGGCCGACCGGGCGGCGCTCACCGTCGTAACCGTCCAGCAGCCCGGGCGGGGCCCAGCCGCCCACCACGGCAGCCAGCTTCCACCCGAGGTTCACGGCGTCCTGGAGCCCGGTGTTGAGACCCTGCCCCGCCGCGGGGAAGTGGATGTGGGCGGCGTCGCCCGCCAGCAGGATGTGCCCCGAGCGGTAGCTCTCCGCGAGCCGGGTGGCGTTGCCGAAGCGCGACAGCCAGACGGGCTCGGCGACGCCGCAGTCGGAGCCGGTGATCCGGGTGAGCGACGTACGGAACTCCTCCAGGCTCACCGGCTCACGGGCCGGCACCCGTATCCGCTCCGGATCCAGGTACACGAACCGGGTGACTCCTGCCTCCAGCGGCACGACGATCACGTCACGGGCCCGTGCGGCATCGAGGGCGCCGGGCCGCGGGTCGACGACCTTGAAGTCCCCGAGTACGCCGGTCAGGGTCTCGTCGGTGCCGGGGAAGCCGATCCCCGCGGCCCGCCGCACGATGCTGCGTCCGCCGTCGCAACCGACCATGTAGAGGCTGTGCGCGGTCTCGGTGCCGCCGCCGGGGGTGCGTACCTCCACCTCGACCCCGTCGCCGTCCTGGCGCACGCCGAGCACCTCGTGGCCCCGGCTGATCTCCACCCCCAGCTCGTGCGCACGCTGTTCGAGGATCGCCTCGGTGCGCGCCTGGGGCAGGAAGAGGGTGTAGCCGTGCCGGGAGTCGAGGGCGCTGAAGTCCAGTTGGGTGCGCAGGCCCGCGAAGTGCCAGCCCGGCATGGCCCGGCCGAGGGGGAGGAACCGGTCGAGCAGCCCCCGCTGGTCCATCAGCTCAACGCTGCGCGGGTGCAGGGTGAGCGCCCGCGAATCGCGCTGCGGTTCGGCGCGGCGCTCCAGGATCCGGGTCCGTACGCCCGCCAGTGCCAGCTCGCAGGCGAGCATCAGCCCGGTCGGGCCGGCGCCCACGACGATCACATCGGTGCTCATCGGAGATGACCTCCTCATTAGTGAACGGTGTTCACGTGAACGATGTTCACTATAGTGAGGTCCATGAGCCTCCCGTCAAGCCGGACCAGAGGTCGGCCCGCCCGACTCGACCGGGCCCGCACCGTCCAGACCGCCCTCGACCTGCTGAACGAGTCCGGCCTCGACGCGCTGACCATGCGCCGGCTCGCCCACGCGATGGACGTCCAGGCCGGTGCGCTGTACCGCTACTTCGCGGCCAAACAGGACCTGCTCACCGCGATGGCCGAGCACATGGTCGACGGCGTCGCCGACGCCGCCGGGCCGGCGGGGGACGGCGACTGGAGCGAGAGAACGACGCGCCTCGCCCGCGCGCTGCGCACGGCCCTGCTCGCCCATCGCGACGGCGCACGGGTCTTCGCCGGCACGCACGCGACCGGCCCGAACACCCTGGGCTTTGCCGACGGCCTCGTCGGCGTACTGCGCGAGGCGGGCTTCGGCGACGGCGATGCGGCACGGGCGCTGTACTCCGTGGCCAACTTCACCGTCGGCCACACGCTTGAGGAACAGGCCGCCCTCGCGCCGAGGGGCAGCGGGCCCCTCGACGGGGCGACCCTGCGCGAGGCGGTGGCGGCAGGGACGTATCCCCACCTCGCCGCCACCCTGCCGGTGCTCACCAGTACGGACTTCTCGGCGCACTTCGAGTTCGGACTGCGGCTGCTCCTGGACGGACTGCGCGCCGTCCGGCAGTGATCCCGGTGCCCCCGGGCACCCTGTCAGCGGGCTAAGACACAGGAGATCGGCGATCTCGTGGTTGGTGAGTCCTATGACCGCCTGCGCCAGGACCTCGCGTTCGCGGGGGGGGTGTGAGTGTGTCGATCGCCTCGGGCGCCGTCCCGGACCGGCCCGGGACGGCGAGGTAGCGGCTGATGTCCGTGTGCGTGGCAAGCGGGCACAGGATCATGTCTCCGCCCGCGACGGTGGGATGGCGCCGAAGAGTCCGACGGGGGCGATGCCCTTGCCCGAATCCGCTGACGCCGGCGCGCAGGGCCCGGGTCACGTACTCGTCGGTCGTACTGCGATGCCGGTGACGGCGAGGAAGGCGTCGATCGCCCGCTGAGTCATGGGCATGGCGAGCCTCAGGAGGCGCGGGTTTCGTCGCCGTTCATGCGCCGCCGCCTTCCGGCCGACGTCACCGCGCTGTGACCCACCCACGCGGACCGCCGGGTCACATACGTGTCCGACTCCCGGCCCAGTCGGCCGGGGCGAGCGGGACCGACAGCCGCACCATGCGGTTGTCGGTCCCGGACGATCAAGCTGGGCACCACCCCCGACGACGTAGGTCTCCAGCAGGAGTTGGCGAATAGTGAGGAACGAGGTGGTCTCCACCCGGTTCAGCGGCAGCGCGAAACCGTGGCGGCCGAATAGCTCCTCACTCTCCCGGCGCAGCGCTGTCTGCGCCCCCGGCAGCATCCACAGGTGGTCGACCAGTTCCCCCGGCTCCACCCCTTCCCGGCCGGTGAGCGGGTGCGTGCCGCCGACCACGGTGCCGCGATCGGCGTCGGCCGGCTTCACCGCGCGCCGTCCCGCCTGCGTCAGCTGGGCCAGCACCGCCCGTGCGTGCCGGGTGAACGCCTCGCCGAACACCGTCGGGGTGACGCCCCGGGGGCCGCGCTCGAACAGCGGCACGCCGAGGATGTCCTCCAGCTCGTGCGGGCTCCGGGTCGCGGCGGGCTGCGTCACATGGAGTTCGGCGGCGGCGCCGACCACGCTCCCATGGCGCGAGAGCGCGTCGATCAGGACCAGGTGCCGGAACCTGAGCCGGCCGTCGAGCAGGCGGGGAATCTCCACCCCGCGACTCTGTCCACCGCCGCCCGACGCTCCCGCCACCCGCCGCTCCCGCCGGCCGTGCGCGCACGTGCCGGGGCCGGTCCGATACGCGGCTGATACACAGCCGAGCCCTGCCGGATGCCCCAGGACGACACACACCAGGCAGAATGCGGGCAGTACGAGTCGGCGCCGCCTCCCCGGGCGGCAGGAGGAGAGGTCGGGCGCAGTGAGCGAGGAGGACGCCCCGGTGCCCGTGACGATCCTGCTGGTCGAGGACGACGAGGTCATCCGCAGGTCCGTCACGCTCGCGCTGGAACGCTACGGCTACCGGGTCGTGTCGGCCGGTGACGGTCTGACCGGACTGGAGCTGTTCCGGGAGGGCCGCCACGATCTGCTGCTCCTGGACGTGATGCTGCCCGGCCTCGACGGCATCGGGCTGTGCCGGCGGATCAGGGAGACCAGCATGGACCCGGTGCTGATGATGTCCGCGCGCGGTGACGCCCTGGACGTGGTCTCCGGTCTGGAGGCGGGCGCCGACGACTACGTCGTCAAGCCCGTCGACACCGCGGTCCTGGTGGCCCGTATCCGATCGCTGCTGCGGCGGGCGGTCTACACCCCCGCCGCCGCGTCCGCCACCGCCCCGCCCGCCGCGGACCGGGGGCGGCCGGAGCGGGCCGGTGCCGATGGGCGTGCCCTGCTGGTCTTCGGCGACCTGACCGTCGACACGGCGGGCCTCGAGGTGTCGCTGGCGGGCCGGCCCGTCGCGCTGGCCCCGACCGAACTGCGGCTGCTGTTGGAGTTCGCCGCGCACCCCGGCACCGTGCTCGACCGGCAGACCCTGCTGCGCAACGTGTGGGACTACGGCTGGGACGGTGACAGCCGCGTGGTCGACCTGTGCGTGCAGCGGCTGCGGAAGAAGATCGGGGCCGACCGGGTCGAGACCGTGCGCGGGTTCGGCTACAAGTTGCGGCGCTGACGTGCACGCCGTTCGCGACCTGCTCAACTGGCGTTCACTGCGCTGGAAGACCTGTCTGCTCGTCACGGTGTGCTGCTGTGCCGTCGCGCTGACCATCGGGACCCTGGTGCACTCCAGCACCCGGGCCCGCTCGATGAACGACGGGGCCGCCAAGGCCACCGCGACGCTTCTCAGTGACGTGGAGGCCTACGAGCGGGACGGCGTCCCGCCCCCGGGGATCCGCCTGGTGCCGGGGGAGCTTCCGGACGAGTTGCTGCGCCGGCTGGAGGACCGGCAGGAACCGGAGCCGCACCACGACACGGTCACCTGGTACGAGGATCCGGACGCCGGGGACCACCCCTCGATGTGGGCGGCGCGCATCTACCGCGGCAGGCCCGTCGCCACGGAGATCGACATGACGCCCGACCTGCTCACACGCCGTGCCCTGGACCGGCACATGTGGAAGTACTCCCTTCTCGCCCTGGCCGTCGTCGTCCCCCTGTCGGCGCTCGCCGCCGAGCTGCCGTACCGCCGGCTGCGGCGGGTGGCGCGCACCACCCGCCGGATCACGGACGGCGATCTGACCGCCAGGACCGGAGCCGGGCGCGGCAACGACGAGATCACCGCGATCTCGGCCACGGTCGACTCGATGGCCGACAGCCTGCACCAGCGGCTGCTGACCGAGCAGCGCTTCACGGCGGACGTCGCCCACGAACTGCGGACGCCGCTGATGGGCCTGGTCACCGCGAGCGAGCTGCTCCCCGAGGGGGAGGCGACCGGCCTGGTCCAGGACCGGGTGCGGGTGCTGCGGGCCCTGGTCGAGGACCTGCTGGAGATCTCCCGGCTCGACGCGGGCGCCGAGCGGGCCGAGCCGAGAAGAGTGCCGCTGGCCGAGGCGGTCGCCGAGTCCCTGGACCGCACAGGGCTGCACACACGGTTCACCGCGAGGGGCGCCCTGTCCGCGGAGACCGACCCGCGCCGGCTCGACCGGATCGTCACCAACCTTGTCGTCAACGCCCACCGGCACGGTCGCGGGCCCGTCGAGGTCACGGTCGCCGGCACCACCGTGACCGTACGGGACCACGGTCCCGGCTTTCCGGCCGCGTTGCTGACCGGGGGACCGCAGAGGTTCCGCACCGGCGCGCCGGAACGCGGCCGGGGGCACGGCCTGGGACTCACCATCGCGCTGGGCCAGGCCGAGGTCCTCGGCGCATCGCTGTCGTTCGCCAACGCGCCCGACGGCGGGGCCGTCGCCACCCTCCGGCTGCCCACCGCCGCCGGCTGACCCCGCCGGAGCGTGCGCGGTCCGGCACGTCGCGGCGTGCCGGACCGCGGTGCAGGTGCAGGTGCAGGTGCCGATACACAACGGATGACCGGCCGAGCGGCGGCAAAGGCACGGCGACGGCCGTACGGACATCCCCCTCGCCGAGAGTGACCGCGATGCGCGAACGACGCGCACCGCGTCCCTTGGAGGTTCTCCATGCGCCCATGCCCCGAACCCGGCGAGCGTGACCGTTCCCCCGCTCCGCCGTCGGCTTCCCGGCTGCCGCACAGCCCGCGGCGGCGCTCCGCGCTCCTGGGCGCCGGCGCGACCGCCCTGGTCACCCTGGTCACCCTCGGGAGCGTCCTCGTGGCCCGCGGAGCCGCCGACGACGCGCCGTCGGCCGCGGGCGTCGACGGCGGGCCCGGCGGACGGCCGGGCACCTCCCTCACCGCGTCGCTGCCCTGGCCGGACGAGGGTCAGGCGGCCGTCCTGGTCGAAGGGTTCGGACCGCGCGGTGCCAGGGGCGTCCACGGACCGCGGCGGCCGGTGCCGATCGCCAGCCTCACCAAGGTGATGACGGCGTACGTGGTCCTGCGCGACCACCCACTGCGCGGCGACGCGTCCGGCCCCCTGGTCACCGTCGACGAACAGGCCGCGAACGAGTCCTTCTCCGGCGCGGAGTCCACCGTCGAGGTGCGGCAGGGCCGGCGGCTGAGCCAACGGCGCCTGCTGGAACTGATGCTCGTGCCCTCCGGGAACAACATCGCCCGGCTGCTGGCCCGTTGGGACGCCGGGTCGCAGGAGGCGTTCGTCGCCAGGATGAACCGCGCCGCCGACGACCTCGGCATGGACCACACCACGTACACGGGTGCCAGCGGTATCGAGCCCACCACCACGAGTACGGCCGCGGACCAGTTGAAGCTGGCGCGGCAGGTCATGCGCGACGACGTCTTCCGGTCCGTCGTCTCCTTGCCGCGCACCGCGGCCGCGGTGGGTCCCGGAACGATTCCCAACAGCAACGAACTGCTGAGCACACCGGGCGTGACGGGGATCAAGACCGGTTCCAGCACCCCTGCCGGGGGCGCGCTGATGTGGGCGGTCGACGTTGCGGACCGGAGCGGCCGACGGCATCTCGCCCTCGGCGTGGTGCTGCACCAAAGCCCCGGCACCAGCCCGCAGGAAGGTCTGCGAACCGCCTTCGAATCCAGCCGCGCGCTCGTGGAGGGCGTGCGCCACCGGGTGGCCGCGACCGACCCCGCCACGACCTCCAACTCCCCGTCCCGGACCCGGTGAGACGACCTTGACCACTGTGCTCGACACCTCCTCCGCCCGGCCGGGACCCGCGGCTCCGCGACCGCCTCGCCGCCTCCCCGGCGTCCGCCGCCGCGGCCTGCTCACCGCCCTTGTCGCGCTGCTGGCCGCACTCGTGATGCTGGGACACTCCCTGGTTCCCGACGGGGCCGGGCATCTCGGCAGTCTCACCGAGACCTTCCTGCCCTGGACGGGCATCGTCGTCCCGCTGCTCCTGGTGTGCGCCGCGGTCCGCCGTTCCACGACCGCCGCGGCGGCCGTACTGCTTCCCGCCCTCGTGTGGGGCACGCTCTACGGCGGGACACTCGCCGACAAGCAGGCGAACGGCGGCGACCTGACCGTGGTGACCCACAACGTGAACGAGCACAACCCGCGCCCCGCGCACACCGCCCGTGCCCTGGCCGCCTCCGGCGCCGACGTGTTGGCCCTCGAGGAGCTGGGCGACTCCTCCGTCTACGAGAAGGCGCTGGCCGCCGACTACCCGTACCACTCGGTGCTGGGCACGGTGGGCCTGTGGAGCCGCTATCCGCTCACCGACACCCGCACCGTCGACATCGCTCCCTGGCCGCGCGCCCTGCGTGCCACGGTCCGCACGCCCGAGGGGCCGGTCGCCGTGTACGTCGCCCACCTGCTGTCGGTCCGGTTCAGCGCCACGGCGGGCTTCGGCACGGACGCCCGCGATCGCGCGGCAGGCCGTCTGGCGGCGGCCCTGCGCGCCGAACCGCTCCCCCGCACCCTGCTCGTGGGCGACCTCAACGGCACCACGGACGACGGCGCCCTGTCCGCCCTCACCTCCCCGATGCACTCGGCCCAGGAAGCGGCCGGAGCCGGATTCGGGCTGACCTGGCCGGCCGCGTTCCCGCTGGCCCGGATCGACCACATCCTCCTGCGGGGCATGGAGGCGCGATCGGCCTGGACCCTCCCGGCCACCGACAGCGACCACCTGCCGGTGGCGGCGTCCTTGCGGCTGTAGGTGCCGTCCGGAGTCGCCCTCGGCGCGGTCGGCACGTCCGCGGGTGGCCGGGGCGTACTCGTGGGCGCCGTGGGCACGGAGGGTGCCGGAGCACTGACCACCGCGGGCGTCCCGCTCCAGCCCGGCACCACCGTCACCCTCGACGCGGGCGTCTCCGCCTGCTGAACGGCGTCTCACCCGGGAGGGCGTCAGGCGTGGGCGTACGGCGCCCTGCTGCCGAAGGTCCTGCGGTACGCGGTGGGCGTGGTGTCGAGCGCGCGCCGGAAGTGCAGCCGCAGGTTGGCGGCCGAGCCGAGGCCGCAGTCGCGGGCCACCACGTCGATCGAGCGGTCGGTGGTCTCCAGCAGTTCGCGCGCCAGCCCGAGCCGTGCGCCCACCAGCCACCGCAGGGGCGTCGTGCCCGTCTCCTCGACGAACCTGCGCATGAAGGTGCGCTCCGACATGCCCGCGTGCCGGGCCAGCCGGGGCACGGTGAGCGCCTCCCCCAGGCGTTCCAGCGCCCAGGCCCGGGTGCCGGCCAGCGCGCTCTCGCCGCGGTCCGCGACGGGAGCGGGCACGAACTGGGCCTGGCCGCCCTCCCGGTGGGGAGCGGCGAGGATGCCCCTGGCGATCTGGTTGGCCACGGCGGCACCCAGGTCACGACGGACGATGTGCAGGCACAGGTCGATGCCGCAGCACATTCCGGCCGAGGTCAGGACGGAGCCCTCGTCCACGTAGAGCACGTCGCGGTCGACGTGGACGGCCGGGTGCTCCCGTTCCAGCCGGTCGGTGTACCGCCAGTGCGTGGTGGCGTGCCGCCCGTCGAGCAGGCCGGCCTGTGCCAGGACGAAGGCTCCGGTGCAGATGGACACCACACGCCGGCCCCGGGCGTGGGCCGTGACGAGCGCGTCGAGCACCTCCGGCGGGAACGGTCCCGGCGGCGGCCCCTGCTCGAATCCTCCCGGCACGATCACCGTGTCCGCCGTCTCGAGACCCTCCGGTCCGCTCGTCACGGCCATCGCGAATCCGTGGGCCGTGGGCACGGGCCCGCCCGGCCCGCACACACGGAGCTCGTACGGAGTCTCCGGACGCGGACCGAAGATCTGCAGGGGGATGGCCAGGTCGAGCGGGGCCATCCCCGCCAGCGCCAGTACGGCCACTCGGTGAACGGACATGGCAGCATCCTAGCGGGAGAGGGCACTTCTGCCACTCGTGACGGCCGGGCGGTCCGGCAACCCTTGTGCCATGAACGGATCAGCTGCTCCCACCCGTAGTACCGGCCCCGGTGGCCTGTTCCTGCTCGGCTCGATCGTCGTGTCCCTGCTGGCCGCCTCCAGCGCGCCCACGCCCCTGTACGCGACGTACGCGGACGCCTGGCACTTCTCACCGATCACCACCACCGTCGTCTTCGGCGTCTACGCGATCGCCGTACTCGTGTCCCTGCTCGTGTTCGGGCGGTTGTCCGATCACGTCGGCCGACGGCCCGTGCTGCTGACCGCGCTCGCCCTCCAGGCCGTCGCGCTGGCCGTGCTCGCCACCGCCCAGGGCGTGGACGCTCTGCTGCTCGGACGGGTGCTCCAGGGCGTCTCCACCGGGGGAGCCGTCGGCGCGCTGGGCGCGGCGATGCTGGACGTGGACCGGCACCGCGGTGCCGTCACCAACGCCGCCGCACCGGGCATCGGCACGGGCAGCGGCGCACTGCTGTCCGGGGTACTGGTGCAGTACGCGCCGGCACCCACGCACCTGGTGTACCTGCTGCTCGTCGGTGTCTTCGTCGTCCAGGGCGCGGCCGTGCTCCGGATGCCGGAAACCGTCCGCCGAACGCCGGGCGCGCGCGCCGCGCTGGTCCCCAGGATGGCCGTGCCGTCCGGACTGTGGAGCACCGTGCTGGCGGCGGCACCGATCCTCTTCGCCACCTGGGCGCTCGCCGGCTTCTACGGCTCCCTCGGTCCCGCACTCGCACGGCAGTTGTCCGGTTCCGACTCGACGGTGGTGGCCGGGCTCGGGCTCTTCCTGCTGACGGTGGCGGCCACCGTGTCGGCCGCCGTTCTGGGCCGCACCTCACCGCGCAGGGTGATGGTGCTCGGCATCGCCGTGCTCATGGCGGCGACACTCGCCGCGCTGGCCGCGGTCGGGGCGGAGTCGGCACCGGGGTTCTTCGGCAGCACGGTCGTCGCCGGCATCGGCTTCGGCGCCGGGTTCCAGGGCGGCCTGCGCACCGTCGTCTCCCGTGCGAAGCCCCGCGAGCGGGCCGGTCTGATGTCCGTCCTCTACGTCGTGAGCTATCTCGGCATGGGAGTACCCTCGGTCGTCGCCGGCGTCCTGGTCGTCCACGGCGGAGGGCTCGTCCCCACCGCCCGTCGGTACATGTGGGCGGTCCTTGCGCTCTCGGCGGCGGCCCTCATCGGCCTGCTGCTGACGAACCGGTCACCACGATCCGCCGGCACGTCGTACATGGCCGGCCCCACCGGGACGGTCCGGGCGAACGGCGACCCCGACCCCGACCGCCGCGACCCGGCCGCCCGTGTCCCCGGGGGTGCGACGCGATCGCAGCCGCCAACTCAAGAGATCTCTTGACCAGCGGTTTCTCAGCCTTCGACGTGCTTGCGAGGATCAGGTCACTTCTCGTGCGGCTGTCGGCGGGAGAGCCTGCTGGAGGGTTCTCCTCCACACCGCCCTCCCTGTCTCGTACAGATTGCCACCGGACGCCACGATTGCCGTGCGGCAGGTGCCGTGACAGGGAGGCCGGCCGCGGTCCGTGCTCGCGTGACCAGACGGCGCCGCGAGCACGGACCATGACGCTCCGTCAGGCCACGGCCGGTGCGTACCGGGGCGTGGTGTCGGGCTCGTCGGCCATCATCTCGGCCAGGTTCAGGCGGGCCCGCGCGACGCGGGAGCGGATGGTGCCGACCGGGCACCGGACCACCTTCGCGGCGTCCGCGTACGGCAGGCCGTACACCTGCGTGAGCAGGAATGCCTCACGCCGGTCCCGGGGCAGGGCTTCGACGAGGTGCATCAGGGCGACTCCGTCGTCGAAGCCCGGCAGACCGGCCGGCTGGGCACGCTCGGCCGCGTCCTCCCAGTCGGCGGTGCCGTCCGTCCTCGGCCGGCGGGCGGCTCCTCTGAGGCTGTCCGCGACCGCCCGGCGGGCGATCGACAGCAGCCACACACGGGCCGAGGAGCGGCCCTCGAACCGGTGCAGCGCGGTCAGTGCCCGCAGGAACGTGTCCTGGGCGAGGTCGTCGGCGGCCTGGGCGTCGTCGGCGAGGTACGCCACATAGCGCAGTACGTCACGTTGGAGGGCGCGCACGAAGCGGTCGACCGCTTCGGTGTCGCCGCCGGCGGCGGCGAGCGCCCATGCCGTGACCGTCTCGTCGGTCACGGCGGGCAGGGCAGGGATCATGGTCCCGTGGTCCTTCCTCGGCAAGATCCCGTACGGCGGTGCCGAGGAGGGGCTCGGGGGCCGTGGGCCCGCCGCACAGGTGGGAGACCCGGTCGCGCACGCGCGCACGGGGACCGCCGGGCGCATCGAACGCGCGGCGGTGAACCTGCTGTCAGACGACAGCGGTCTCCCGGGGAGGACCGCGGGTGGCGAAGGTGTGCACGAGCAGGAGCCGCCGCAGCCGCGGACGGGTCCGCCTGGCGGGCCGGAAGGCGGGCGGGCACGCAGGCGGCACGAGGACGACGAGCACCAGCCGCAGCGGCACGAAGGCGCGGTCGGCGCAGGCGCGTACGAGGGCGAAGGCCGCGCGTTCCCCCTGTGCCAGCCACAGTCCGCACAGGACGGCGGCCGCCAGGTGGGCGGCGAGCATGCCCCAGGACGCGGTGCCGGTCATGTGCCCCAGGTGGAGCAGGCCGGCCGGCCCCGACATGTCCGTGGCGCCCGTCGTGGCCATGGCCCCTGTGCCGTGACCGGGCCCGTGGTGCAGGTGCTCGGTCAGACCGGCACGCTGCGCGATGGCGTAGGCCCGGGCCGCCTGGGCCGGGGTCGGGTCGGCGCCGCAGAGCAGGTACCGCGCCCACTCCTGAACGCTCTGCGTGCCACCGGTCGCCGCCGTGGGCGGCCGGGCCGGGGACTGCGCGAGGGTGAAGCCGACGTGCAGGACCGCCTGCATGGCCACGGTCAGGACGGCCACCGCGGCGCCCCGCCGCTCCCGGCCGCCGAAGGACCAGCCCACCGCGCCGACCGCCGTGAGGCCGCACAGCAGCACCCACCAGGGCAGTCCGGAGCCGGACATCAACACGTGGCCGAGGGCGGCGAGCACCACGCAGACGGCCGCGAACACCGCGGCCCGCAACGCACGCAACGCCCCGTCGGCAGCCATGACAGCTCATCCTGGCACCCACGGGAAGAACCCGGACACCCGGGTGGAGTTCACCGCTGTCGTGGGTGTCGCCCGCGCGGGGCCGACAGGTCGGCGGCGAGTGGCTGGGCGGCGTAGGTGATGCGGATGACGCCGTCGTCGTGCCGGCGTGTGCCGGCCCGTACGCCGAAAACTTCCCCGAGGACCTGCGGCGTCAGCACCTCAAGGACTGCGCCCGCGGTCACCACCGCCCCCTCGTGCAGGACGACGAGGTGGTCGCAGAGCCGGGCGGCGAGGTCGAGGTCGTGCAGGACGGCCAGTGTGGTGATCCCGGTGGCGCGGACCAGTTCCAGCAGCTCGAAGCGGGCCCGGATGTCGAGGTGGTTGGTGAGTTCGTCCAGTACCAGCAGGTGCGGGTGCTGGGCCAGTGCCCGCGCCAGCAGGACGCGTTGGCGTTCCCCGCCGGACAGGGAGGCGTAGTCGCGTTCGGCGTAGGGCCGTACGCCGCAGTGGTCGATGGCGTCCTCGACGGCCCGGTGGTCCTCGGCTCCGTCGCGTCCGAGCAGGCCGTGGTGCGGAGCGCGGCCCAGGGCGACGATCTCGGTGACGGTCAGGCCGGTGGTGTTGCCGCCGGAGTCCTGGAGCACCGCCGCGGTACGGCGGGCGGCGGCGCGCGCGGAGAGCGTCCACACGTCGTCGTCCCCGACCCGCACGACGCCGTCCGCCGGGCGCAGCGAGCGGTAGACGGTGCGCAGCAGGGTCGACTTGCCGCTGCCGTTGGGACCGACGAGTCCCACGATGTCGCCCGTGCGTGCCTTCAGGTTCACGTCGCGCAGGATCGGGTTGCCGTCAAGGGCGATGTGGAGCCGTTCGACAGTGAGGTGCATGCGTCAGTCCATGGCCTTGTTGCGGCGCAGCAGCCAGAGGAAGAAGGGCGCGCCGAGGAGTGCGGTGAGGATGCCGAGGGGCAGCTCGTTGGGGCGGTCGAGGGTGCGGGAGAGCAGATCGACGAGGACCAGGTAGACCGCGCCGAGCAGGGCGGTCAGGGGCAGCAGGCGGCGGTGGTCGGCACCGGTGCTCAGCCGGACCAGGTGCGGGATCATCAGGCCGACGAAGCCGATGCCGCCGGCGACGGCGATGACCGTGCCGGTCAGCAGGGCGCTGAGCACCAGCAGCACGAGGCGGAGCCGGTGGACGTCGACGCCGAGCGCGGTGGCGGACTCGTCGCCGGCCAGCAGGACGTTGAGCCGACGGCCGAAGAGGGTCAGCAGGACGGTCGTGGCGATCACCACGACGGCGACCGTGGGGAGCTGGTCCCACTGGGCTCCCGCGACGCTGCCCAGCGTCCAGAACAGCACCGTGCGCAGTTCGTTCGGGGAGGCGTGGAGCTGTACGAAACTCGTCGCCGACAGGAAGACGTAACCGACGGCCACCCCGGCCAGCACGAGCCGGGTCGGGGCCATGCGTCCGCGTCGTTGTCCCAGGGCGAAGACCAGGGCTCCCGCTACCATCGCCCCCAGGAAGGCCGCTGTCGAGACGCCGAGGCCGGCGGCCGCCACCGAGCCGCCCAGGGTGATGGCCAGGACGGCGCCGAGGGTGGCGCCGTAGGAGAAGCCCAGCACGGTGGGGTCGGCCAGGGGGTTGGAGACGGCGCTCTGCAGTACGGCACCGGACACGGCCAGGCCCGCGCCGGCCAGCGCCGCCAGAACCACGCGGGGGGCGCGGAAGTTCCACACGATCTGGTCGAGGGCGGGATCCGAGGACGCCGTACCCGATCCGGTGACGTGGTGGACGACGATGTGCCACACGTCGCCGACAGGGACGTTGACCGCTCCGACACCGATCGCCACGATCATGGTGGCGACCAGGGCGACGGGCAGGAGGACGAACGCGAGTGGCAGTGTGAGCCGGCTCAGCCGGCGCCCGGGTGCAGCACGTCGGCGATCTTCTGCACGGCCAGGTCGTTGCTGGGGCCGAGGTACATCGAGTCGGACAGTGTCACGTACGTGTTGGTCTCGGCGGCCGGCCACTGGGGGAACTCCTTGAGCAGTTTCTTGGCGTATGCCGCCGCGTCGGCGCCGCCGGCGTCGATCACGACGAGGGCGTCGACATCGGTGGTGGCCGCCTTCTCCTTGCTCACGTTGGCGAAGAGCGTCTCGGCGGAGTCCTGGAAGGCGTTGGCGCCGCCGGCCCGGGCGAGGATGTCGTTGACGATGCCCTTGGCGAAGACCAGGCTGAAGTCGGTTCTACCCGTCGGGCTGGCGAAGAGCACCATGACTTTCGGGGGCTTGTCCGTCCTGACCTTCCCGGTGACGGCCGCGATCTTCTTCTCGGACTCGGCGATCAGTTTCTCGGCCCGGTCGCCGACGTGGAAGATCTTCCCCATGTCGCGCAGCAGTTGGTAGCTGTCGGCGACGGTCATCCTGGAGGGGTCGTCGTCGCAGCCCTGCGGGGAGATGTAGCTGTTGGCGCCCACCTGCTGGAGCTGCTCGCGGGTGGCGAACCCGTTCTTCTGCTCGTAGCCGTACGAGGTGACGGACAGGGCGAGGTCGGGACGGAGCCCGAGCATGGCCTCACGGGGGATGTCACCGGCTTCGTTGAGTGTGACGCCGCCGGTGGGCAGCTGCTCGACCGCATCGGCCCGGCCGGGCACCTCGGACCTGCCGTAGCCCTGCTGGTTGGCGACGATCCGGTCCTCGAGGCCGAGGGCGAGCAGCGTGGAGACCTCGGCGACGGACGCGCCGTTCATCACGACGACCCGTTCGGGGGCCTTCTCGAACGTCAGCTTCCGGCCGCAGTTCTCGAGCGTGACCGGGTAGCCGGATGTCTGTCCGGCGGCCTCGCCGTTGGTGTCGTTCGCCGCGTCGTAGGAGGAGCCGCACGCCGCCGTGAGCAGACAGAGGGCCGCGGCCAGGGCGGCGGCGGCCGGCCGTTTCATCGACATGGAACTCCTAGTGGTGCGCACCGTATTCGCTCACGGGCCGAGCGGTTCGGACTGAGTGCTTCGGACCGAGTGGTTTCGGTGCAGTAGTCGCCGCGGGACCGCCGTGGGTTCCCGGGACTGGCCATCTCGTCGGTGTCGTACTCGTCACCGGGCCGCGGCCACTCCGGCGGCCCGGAAACGCGTTAGCTTGTTCGCCCGCCCCGCACCCTTCCCAGAGAGGCCGACCCGTCATGCCCGACACCGTTCCGTACCGAGTCACCGTGCTGCTGTTCGAGGGCGTGGAGGAGCTGGACGCCTTCGGGCCGTGGGAGACCCTCCGCTTCTGGCAGGAGCTGACCGACCGCGACGTGGTCGTCCGCACCGCGAGCCTCGACGGCGGGCCCGTGCGGTGCAGCCTGGGACTGGCCGTCACCCCCGACGGTGCCGTCGACGACGGTCCGAGGCCGGACCTCCTCATCCATCCCGGCGGTTCCGGGATCGACCGCCTCCGAAACGACGAGACCCATCTGGCACGGATGCGGTCCTTCGCGGGCTCGGGCACCCTTCTGGCGTCCGTCTGCAACGGTGCCCTGGTCCTCGCGGCGGCCGGACTCCTCGCCGGGCTGCCCGCCACCAGCCACTGGAGCGTGCTGGACGACCTCGCCACGTTCCCCGACGTCGAGGTGCGCACCAAGCAGCGGTGGGTCGACGCGGGGCACATCGTGACCAGCGCGGGCATCTCGGCCGGCATCGACATGGCACTGCACCTCGTCGACCGCGTCGAGGGGACCGCCAAGGCCCGGGAGGTGGCGCACGTACTGGAATACGCGTGGGCCGATGACGCCGGCGCTTCGCTGTAGGCCGGCTCAGCACCGGCAGCGGGGGCCGGTCCGGCGGCCGGGTCAGCGGGTGCAGAGCGCGGTGTCGAGGGCGGCCTCGATGTGCTCGGCGGCGGGGAGGGTGGTGGGCAGCGCGGTGACGGCGACGGTGGCCGCCCGGCCGTCCTCGGTCACGGCGTTGCGGGTGGTGTAGCCGGGGGCGTTGCCGCCGTGGGTCCAGGCGTACCCGCCGCAGCTGAGCTTGAAGGTGGCCAGGCCGAGGCCGTAGTGGCCGTCACCGACGGTGTCGAGGTCGGGCGCTTCGACGGTGGTCTTCATCTCCTTGAGCTGTTCCGGTCCGAGGAGCTTGCCGTCGAGGAGCGCGGTGAGGAACCGGTTCAGGTCGCTGGGGGTGCCGATGAGCCCTCCCGCGGCCCAGCCGGCGGAGGGGTCCTGCTCGGTGACGTCGGTGTAGGGGGTGTTCGGCGCGGTGGCGAAGTACCCGTGGGGATGCCGGCCCTTGATGGTCTGGTCGCCGACGCCGGGCCAGTAGGTGTGGCGCAGGCCCAGCGGCTCGATGACGCGGTTGGTGATCTCCTCACCGATGGGCCTGCCGGTGACCTTCTGCACGAGGAGGCCGGCCAGGACGTAGTTGGTGTTGCTGTAGCTCCATCCGGTGCCGGGGGCGAACAGCGCCTTCTTGCCGAGACCGATCTCGACGAGCTCGCGGGGCTCGAAGTAGCGGTGCTGCTGCTTGGTCAGGTAGTCCTGCACCACCTCCTCGTCGTAGTCGGCCAGTCCGCTGGTGTGCTGGAGCAGCTGCCGCACGGTGATTTCGTGGCCGTCGATGCCGTCGCCGCGCACCAGACCCGGCAGGTACGTCTCGATCGGGACGTCGAGGTCGATCCTGCCCTCGCCGACCAGTTGCAGGACCACGGTCGCGGTGAACATCTTGGTGTTGCTGGCGATACGCACCTGGCCGTCGGTGGGCACCTTGGACCTGGTCTTGAGGTTGCCCACTCCCGCCGTGTAGTTGCGGGCGCGGCCGCCCGGGTCGCTGAGGGAGGCGAGCGCGCCGGGGAAGCCGTCCTCCTTCACCAGTGACGCGAGGCTCTGGCGGACGGCGGCGTCGGTCCGGCTCTTGAACGCGTCCTGGCTGTGCGCGGCCGGGGTGGCGGTCGTGTGGCTCGTCAGGGCGTCGGCCACGGGCACGGACAGGGCGAGGGCAGCGGCGACCCCGCTCAGGGCGGTCAGGGTGCGGCGGCGGCTGGGCTTGGACATGGAGTTCTCCTTGCGGAACACGGAACGCGGAAGCGGGAGGGCGGGGCGGGCGGGATCGGGGTCAGGGCGTGCACAGAGCGGTGTCGAGGGCCTTGTTGACGGCTTCCGCGCCCTCCAGGGTGGAAGGCAGCGCCGTCACGGCGACGGTGGCCGCCCGGCCCTGGTCCGTGACGCCGTTGCGGTTCTCGTAGCCGTCGAAGTCACCGCCGTGGCCCCAGGCGACGCCGCCGCAGCTCAGCGGAATCTCGACGATGCCGAGGCCGTAGCGCCAGCCGTCGTGCAGGCCCTTGGTCTCGACCGTGGTCCGCATCTCCTTGAGCTGGGCGGGCTGGAGGAGCCTGCCGTCCATCAGCGCGGTGAGGAAGCGGTTGACGTCGCTGGGGCGGGCGACGAGCTGCCCGGCCGCGCCGCCCCAGGAGGGGTCTGCCTCGGTGGCGTCCATGAGCGGACCGCCGGGCTCGTCGAACGCGTAGCCGTGCGGGTGCCGTTCGCGGATGGTCTGCTCGCCTTCGCGGGGCCAGTAGGTGTGGCGCAGGTGGAGCGGCTCGATGATCCGGTCGGTGATCTCCTCGCCGACGGGGCGGCCGGTGACCTTCTGCACGATCAGACCCGCGAGGGTGTAGTTGGTGTTGCTGTACTCCCAGCCGTTGCCCGGGGCGAAGGACGCCCTCTCCTTGAAGGCGATGTCGAGCAGGTCGTAGTCGTCGACGAAGGTGTGCCGCCATTCGGAGAACCGCGGCATGGTCTCCGTGTAGTTGGGCAGTCCGCTGGTGTGCTGGAGCAGCTGCCGCACGGTGATGTTCCGGCCGTCGATACCGTCGCCGCGCACCAGACCGGGGAGATAGGTCTCCACCGTGGTGTCCAGACCGATCTTGCCCTCGCCCACCAGCTGGAGGACCGCGGTCGCCGTGTACAGCTTGGTGGTGCTCGCGATCCGGACCTGTCCGTCCACCGGAACGTGAGACCGCTTCTTCTCCCGGTCGCCCACCCCGGCGGAGTAGTTGCGGGTGTGCCCCTTCTCGTCGCGCACCGAGGCGAGCGCGGCGGGGAAGCCGTTGTCGCGCGTCAGGCCGTCCAGGCTCCGCTGGACCTTCGCGTTCGGTCTGGCGGCGGGCTGGCCGGCACTGGCCGAGGGCAGCCACACCGCCACGGCACCGCCCAGGACCGCGAGGGCGGAGACCGCGATGGCCGAACGCCGGCGCAGGCGGGACTTCGGGACACGATGCTGAGACACGGGGGACACTCCCTGCTGGACGCTCCTGCTGACACGGATCAGCCTGCTCCGGAGCCCGCCGCATCTCGATCCCGTGGACTGCCGAGCCTTGGTAGCGCAGGCGCTACCGTGCCGGGTGGGGTTTCCCTCCTTCAACACGACGTGACACAGCGGCGTATCCCCTCATGACAACGGTTGCAAAGCCGACTGAGCACGCGAACCGGTTCCTCGAGGAAGGGCGGTGTTGAGGGATTCGCGGGACTTTCCCGGGCGGGCATCGGGCGTCGGGCGCCGGACCGTCGTGGGCCGATTCCGGCGAGTTGCAGCGAAACCGTCTTCCAGCTTGTTGTTCAGTAGCCCGTCCGACCAGTCACGCGGATGGCAGAAAATGTCGGGATCTCCCCGGTTCGCCACCTCTGGTGGGCTCGGCCGGCCGTCACGCCCGCCCCGGTCCTTCAACACCGTGCGGCGGATGTGCGTATACCAGGCATGAGCGACTCTCCTTCCAAGCTGCCGTCCCCACCCCCGGGCCCCGAGGCCGACCACGGTGGCGCCCCGGTGGGCCGGCGCGTCCTGCTGGGCATGCTCGGGCTGGGCGCCCTCGGCGTCGCGGCCGGGGGTCCGATCCAGGACGTGGTCGCCAAGGGCATCGACACCGTCGCGCAGAAGGATCCAACGGGCCTGTCGGACCTGTTGCCGGGCAACCGTTTCCGGTACTACACGGTCACTTCCGACACCCCCGAGATGGACGAGACGACCTACCGTCTCCAGATCGGCGGCATGGTGGACAAGGAGACGACCTTCCGGCTGTCCGACCTGGCCGCGCTGCCCCAGACCCGGCTGGTGCGGGACGTGCAGTGCGTGACCGGCTGGCGGGTGCCGAAGACGCCGTTCGCCGGTGTGCGCCTGTCCACCCTCCTGGACGCCGTGGGTGTGTCGCCCAGGGCGAAGGCCATCCGGTTCAGCTGCTTCGACGGCGCCTACACCGAGAGCCTCACCCTCGAACAGGCCCGGCATCCCGAGGTGCTGGTGGCCACCAGCATGGAGGACAAACCGGTCACCCACGCCCACGGCGGCCCGGTCCGGCTCTACGTGGCCCCGATGTACTTCTACAAGTCCGCGAAGTGGCTGTCCGGCATCAACGTCACCGACAAGGTGATCCCCGGCTACTGGGAACGCCGCGGCTACGACGTGGACGCATGGGTGGGACGCTCGAACGGACGTGACGATGCCCCGACGGTCTGACTCCGCCGACGGTTCGCCCCTGTCGCGAACCGGCCGGCTGCCGCGCTTCACCGCCTCGGCACGCTGGGCCCATCACGCCACCGCACTCCTGGCGGGGGTGTGCGTCTTCACCGCCGCGTGCCTGTACATCTCGCCCCTCTCCCAGCTCGTCGGCCGCCGGCCGCTGGTGACCCTGGTGCACGAGTGGTCCGGAATCGCGCTCCCCGTTCCGGTGCTGGTGGGCATGGCGTCCCGGGCCCTGCGCTCGGACCTGCGGCGGCTCGGCCGTTTCGCGCCCCACGACCGCCGCTGGCTGCGGGCGGCGGTCCGCCGCACCGGAACCTCGGACATCCCCTCCGGCAAGTTCAACGCCGGCCAGAAGCTCTACGCCTCCTGGACGGCGGGCGCGGGCCTGGTCATGGTGGGGACGGGGCTGCTGCTCTGGTTCCCCGAACTGACCTCCCTGTCCATCCGCATGGGCGCGACGTTCGTGCACGACTGGCTCGCCCTGACGATCGCGGTGGTGCTGGCCGGTCACATCTGGAAGGCGGCCGGCGACCCCGGCGCCCGGGAGGGCATGTGGCGGGGGACGGTGTCGCGGACCTGGGCCAACCGGGAACACCGGTTGTGGCGGCAGGAGATGGACCGCCACACCGATGGGGATCCGCTGACGGACACGCCCGTGGATCCGCGCACGGAAGCAGGCAGGAAACCCCGAGACGGGGCCGGCACACCACCCTCGTGACCTCGGCCCGGAGCCGCGTCTGCGATCTCCGTCCACCGGTCCCCGGCGGCCTCGCCGGGCAACGCCTGTGACGTCCGCCCGCTCTTACCCGGCATGAGAACTCCTCTCCGATCCTTGTTCCGGCTGCTGACAGGGCTGTTACTTCTGACCGGCGTCCTGACGGCACAGGCTCAGGCACCCTCCGCCGCGCAGGAGAGCCAGAACCCGGTCGCCGCCGCCGAGTACGACCTGGGCGACACGGCCTTCCGGGATCCGCGGACCGGTACGGTGAGCGAGGTGCGTGCGGTGGTTCACTACCCGCGGCACCTCACCGGCCGGGCACCGCTGATCGTCATGGCGCACGGTTCGTGGTGGGCCTGCGACCGCATGGACGCCGCCACCTGGCCCTGTCCGTCCGGCTCCCGCCCGTTCCCGAGCCACCGCGGGTACGACTACCTCGGCGCGGCGCTGGCCGCCCGCGGCTTCGTGGTCGCGTCGATCAGTGTCGACGGCATCAATCAGACGTCCTTCGACTACGGCGACCGCGCCCGTCTCGTCAACGAACACCTGCGTCTGTGGCAGCGGTTGACCGCGGGCCGGGGCGGGCCCCTGATCGACCGGCTCGTCGACGGGTCGGGGCACCCGGTCGCGGCGCGCTTCGCCGGCCACGTCGACATGACCCGCGTCGGCACCCTGGGCCACTCGCGCGGCGGCAAGGGCGTGATGTGGCAGGCGTCCGACAAGCACCGCGGCGAATGGCCGGCGGGGGTGCGTGTGCGTGCCGTCCTGGCGCTCGCCCCGGTCAAGTTCGACGACCCCGAGGGGGACAACAGCGACACCCTCGTCACCCGGCTTCCGTTCGCCGTGGTCACCGGTGGCTGCGACGGAGCGGTCCGCGAGGCCGGACAGGAGTACCTGGACGACGTCACGGGGCGGAACCGGGCGACCGACTACTCCGTGTCGCTCCACGACGCGAACCACAACTTCTTCAACACCACCTGGACGCCGCCCTTCCTGTTCGGCGAGGACGACAGCACCTGCCCGGACCGGCAGGTGACCCCCGACCGGCAGCAGGACGCGCTCACCGCCTACGCGACCGCGTTCTTCGGCAGCCAACTCCTGGAAGACCGCCAGGGGCTGGCGGTCCTCACCGGCGTACGGCCGCTGCCGGGCGGGCCGTCGACGACTCGGACGGTGCCGGCCGTGCGGTGACTCGCGCGGGCGATGCGGTGGTGTGCGGGGCCCCTCGCACACCACCGCACGTCCCCTCCGTGCCGGATGTCGAGGACTGAGCAGGGTCCAGTTGGTGCATGCCTGTTGGTACGCGGCTGTCGAGCCGCAGCCGCCTTGCGCCTCGAACACCCCTGATTCCCAGGGTGGTTCACACGGACGGACCGCTCGTCGACCACCCGTCAACCTGGGCATCCCGCAGACTCGGCACGATGACGACAGCGGGCCCGCGTCTACGGTGGTGGGGCCGAGGCCACAGTGGCCGTGTGGTCGAAGGCGATCAGCGGGTCGCCCGTCAGGGGATGCTCGATCACCGCTGCCCGCACCCCGAAGACGTCCGCGATCAGTGCGGGGGTGAGTACCTCCAGCGGTGTGCCGGAGGCGACGACCTCACCGGCGCGCAGCACGTGGAGCCGGTCGCAGACGGACGCGGCCGCGTTCAGGTCGTGCAGGGACACCAGCGTCGTGCGGTGCTGGGCCCGCAGCAGGGCCAGCAGTTCCACCTGGTGGCGGACGTCGAGGTGGTTGGTGGGCTCGTCCAGGACGAGCACGTCCGGATCCTGGGCCAGCGTGCGGGCCAGCAGGACCCGCTGCCGTTCCCCGCCCGACAGGGCCGCGAACCCGCGCGTGCCGTACCGCGCCATGCCCACCCGGTCCAGGGCGTCGGCTACGATCTCGCGGTCCCCGTCGTCCTCACCGGCGAAGGCCCGTTTGTACGGGGTGCGTCCCATCGCCACCACCTCGCGCACGGTCAGCTCGAAGTCGCCGCCGCGCTCCTGGGGCAGCGCCGCGACATGCCGGGCGGACCGTGCCGGGGACAGCGTCGCCAGGTCCGTGCCGTCCAGCAGGATCCGCCCGGACACGGGACGCAGATGCCGGTAGACCGTGCGCAGCACACTCGACTTGCCGCTGCCGTTCGGGCCGATCAGCCCGGTGATCTCTCCGGGTGCGGCGAACAGGTCCACCCCGCACACCACCGTACGACCGTCGTAGGCGACCCGCAGGCCCTCCACCTCTATCCTCATCGGGCGCGCTCCAGTCGGCGGTCCAGCAGGAACAGCAGCACGGGAGCACCGACGAAGGCGGTGACCACGCCCACCGGCAGCTCCGTCGACGGCAGCGCCGTACGGCAGACGATGTCGACGACGACCAGCAGGACGGCACCGGTCAGCGCGGAGACGGGCAGCAGCCTGCGGTGGTCGCCGCCGACGACGAGCCGGCACAGGTGCGGCACCATCAGCCCCACGAAGCCGACGGCCCCGGACACCGACACCAGGACGCCCGTCAGGACACTGGTCACGACGAACAGTTCCCGGCGCAGCGCGGCCACGTCCACGCCCAGGCCCGCCGCGGTCTCGTCGCCCAGCAGCAGGGCGTTCAGTGCCCTGGCCCGTGCCTGGAGGGCGAGCAGACCGAGGAGCACCGCGGCGGCCGGCAGGGCGAGGGTGCTCCACTGGGCCCCGCCGAGGCTGCCCAGCAGCCAGAACAGCACGCCCTGGGTCTGCTGCTCGTCCCCCACCCTCAGGACCAGGTAGCTGGTGAACCCGGACAGGAACTGGCCGATCGCCACCCCGGCCAGCACGAGTCTCAGCGGGGAGAACGCGCCCCCGCGCCGGGCCACGGCCCATACCAGGGCGAAGGAGAGCAACGCGCCGAGGAACGCGGCGCCGGAGACCCCGAGCCCGAGCAGTCCCCCGGTGCCGGCGCCGAGCACGATGGCGGCGACGGCTCCCAGCGAGGCCCCGTTGGAGATGCCCAGCAGGTAGGGGTCGGCCAGCGGATTGCGGACCAGTGCCTGGACCGCGGTGCCCACGACGCCGAGTCCGGCCCCGACGACGGCGGCGAGCAGCGCACGCGGCACCCGCAGCTGCCAGACGATAAGGTCCTGGGTACCCGGCCGCGGCTGCCCGCCGGTCAGCCGGTGCAGCACCGTGGACCACACGTCGGTGAACGGCACGCCCGAGGAGCCCCAGGACACGGCCGCGGTGAGCGCCAGCACCAGCGTCACGGCGAGGCCGGCGAGCAGCAGGCCGACGGGAACGGTCCTGGCGTCCCTGTCTCCGGGCTCCGGTGCCCGCGGCGCCCTCCCGCGTGCCGCGTCCGCGGACGACGACGGAGCCGCCCGCATCTACCGCACGTCCTGGAACTTGTTCGGGTACAGGGTGCGGGCGATCCGCTCGACCGTTTCCGCGTTGGCGACCGACGGAGTCGTCATCCGTTCCGACCGGATCCGCAGGAACCGCTCCTTCTTGACGGCGGTCAGCCCGCGGGTGGCGGGGAAGGACTCGAGGAACCGCTCGGCCTCGTCGAAGGCCTTCTCGTCCGCTTCGGCGCTGCCCCGGTTGCGTACCGTCAGCTGGATCCAGTCGGGGTTCTCGGCGACGACGTCCTCCCAGCCGGTCTTCTCGAAGGTGCCGCCGCAGTCGCGGAAGACGTTGCGGGCCCCGGCGAGGGTGATCACCGCGTTGGCCACCTGCCCGCCGCACACCGCGCTGGGCTGCTTGGTGCCCGCGTCGAAGTCGAAGACGAAGTACGTGGGCCGTTCCGCCTCGGGCACGGCTGCCACCCGCTCCCCCACCGCGCCCACCCGCTCGCGCATCCCGGCCACGATCTCGTCCGCCCGGTCGGACGTCCCGGTGAGGGTCCCGAGCCGCTCGATGTCGCCCATGACCGCGGACAGGTCCTTCTGGGGTCCGGGGTGCCGGGCAGTGGCACAGGCTGTCGAGAGCAGCTCCACCACCTTGACACCGGCCGCGTCGAACTCCTCGGGGCGGGGGCCGGTGGAGGTGCCGTTCGCGGGCCGGAACGTCTGCACATAGACGTCCGCGCCCGAACCGAGCAGCTTCTCCTTGGGGATGACCGTCCGGCCGAGGACCGGCACGTCGGACGCCTGGTCGGCCAGCTCGGCGGGCAACGCGCCCTTGCCCGGCGGGAATCCGGTGCCGATCACCCTGGCCCCGGCCCCGAGCCGCAGCAGCATTTCCAGCGCCGACGCGTTGCTCGTGACGATCTTGCCGGGTGGCGAGTCGAAGACCGCCTTCTCACCGTCGCAGTTCTCCACCGACACCCGGGGGCCGGCGCCCTGCGCGGGCGGCGACGCGCTCCCCCCGCCGCCCCCGCAGGCGGTGAGCAGCCCCGCGGTGAGCACGACACCACTGACCGGGCGCCACAGTCCGGACACGTTCAACCTCCAAGGTCGCGTGCGATCGAGAAGCCCTGTCAACCGGCTCCGCACAAGGGGTCGTAGTGGTGAGGCGACGAGTTCCCGGCCCGTTCGGAATTTCCGGCACGCGGGGAGACCCGGCCCTCAGGCGCCGGAGTGGGGGCCGGTCTGGCGTCATCGCCAGCAGCTCCTTACGCCGGGCACGTGCTGTCTGCGGGGTCTCCTCCCGCCCAGGAACGCGGCCCGGCCCGGGTGCCGTTCGGGTTCAGGCGCCGTTGCGCCAAGACGCTGAACCGGCCCGGCGCCCGCGTGTCGCCCGTACGCGGCCCCTGTGACACGCGCCACGCGCCCGTCGGGGAACTCACGCCCCGGGCTCCCCGACTCCTCAGGAAACGCGGCCCGATCCGTTCGACGCCGCGCACCGCGAGCGACCTGGAGAACCCGTGACGGCCGAATCCCGACCAAACCCCCCGGAGGCGGGCCCGTCGGCCCGATCCCTCGCTCCGCCCCCGGTTCTGTACGGCTTCCTCCTGCTGCTGGCGCTGATGTTCGCGGTGTCGTACGCCGTCGGGTCGGCCGCCGGCCCGGTCTCCCCCGGGATGTCCGGTTCGTCGGACACCGGCGTCGAGGCTCCCGGCAACGGCGGCGGGGGCGGGGACGGCGGCGGGGGCGGGGACCTGGACATGGACATGGACGGAATGGGCTGAGGAACCACCGATGGACACCGAACCCACTGCCACCGGCCCCCTCATGGTGACGACCGACCTGGTCGTCGGCGGCATGACCTGCGCGGCCTGCGTGAGCCGCGTCGAGAAGAAGCTCGGCAAACTGGAAGGGGTCACGGCCGACGTCAACCTGGCGACCGGCCGCGCGCGGGTGGAGCACCCCGCGGACATCGGCGCCGAGGAACTCGTCGCGGCCGTGGAGAGGGCCGGTTACACCGCCACGGTCCCCGAGCCGCCCGGCGAGGCGCGGCCCGCGGACGACGCGGGCGACGCCGCCGGTCCGGGCAGCGGGACCGAGGACGGGACCGACCGGCGAGAACGCCACCGGCTCGTGGTCACCGCCTTGCTCTCACTGCCCGTGCTCGCCGTGTCCATGGTGCCCGCGCTTCAGTTCGTCAACTGGCAGTGGCTGTGCTTCACACTCACCGCCCCCGTCGTCTTCTGGAGCGCGTGGCCGTTCCACGCGCGGGCCCTGCGCGGGCTGCGGCACTCGGCCGCGACCATGGACACCCTGGTCTCCCTGGGTGTGGTCGCCTCCTTCGCGTGGTCCACGTACGCGCTGTTCCTGGGCGGTGCCGGGGAGCCGGGCATGGAGATGGCCTTCTCCCTCCTGCCCGGCGCGGCCACCGATGCCCCGGCGATCTATCTCGAAGCGACCGTCAGCGTCCCGTTGTTCGTGCTCGCAGGCCGCTTCCTGGAGGCACGGGCCAGGCGTGGGACCGGGGAGGCGCTCCGCTCACTGGCACGGCTGACGGCCAAGGAGGTGGCGGTCCGCGAGCACGGCACCGAGCGGCTCGTCCCCGTGGAGGAACTGACCGTCGGGCAGGTCTTCGTGGTCCGCCCCGGTGAACGGGCGGCCACCGACGGCCAGGTCGTGAAAGGCAGTTCCGCCGTGGACGTGTCGCTGGTCACCGGCGAGAGCGAGCCGGTCGAGGTGGGCCCCGGTTCGGCCGTGGCCGGCGGAGCGGTCAACGCCGGCGGGCTGCTGCTCGTACGGGCGACCGCGGTCGGCGCCGACACCCAGCTCGCCCGGATCGCGCGGCTGGTGACCGAAGCCCAGGCCGGCAAGGCGAAGGCGCAGCGGCTGGCGGACCGGGTCGCCGGGTTCTTCGTTCCGGTGGTGCTGGCGCTGGCCGTGACCACGCTGGGCTTCTGGCTGGGCGCGGGAGCCGACGCGCAGCCGGCCGTCACCGCGTGCGTCGCCGTCCTGGTCGTCGCCTGCCCCTGCGCCCTGGGTCTGGCCACACCCACCGCGCTCATGGCCGCCACCGGCCGCGGCGCGCAGATCGGCGTTCTCGTGAAGGGGCCGCAGTCCCTGGAGGGCCTCCAGCACCTCGACGCGGTCGTCCTGGACAAGACCGGCACCCTCACCTCCGGGCACATGAGCGTCGCCCGGGTGACGACGGTCCCCGGCGGACTGGACGAGGACGCCGTACTGCGGCTGGCCGGTGCGGTGGAGCAGGGCTCCGAGCATCCCCTGGGCCGCGCGATCGCCACGCACGCGCGCCGGGAGGCGCCCGCACAGGAGCTGCCCGAGGTGCAGGGCTTCCGGGCGCTGACCGGGCGCGGGGTGTCCGGGCGGGTGGAGGACCGTCGGGTGGAGGTCCTGGCACCCGGCGACGACCTGTCCGGCCCGCTGGCCGAGGCTCTGGCGGCGGCCGAGAAGGCCGCGCACACCCCCGTACTGGTGCGGGTGGACGGGCTGGAACAGGCGGTGATCGAGGTCGGTGACGTCGTACGACCCGGCAGCTACCGGGCCGTGGACCGGCTTCGGCGACTGGGTGTGCGCCCGGTGCTCGCCACCGGGGACCGCGAGGCGCCCGCACGGGCCGTCGCGGACGCTCTCGGTGTCACCGACGTGTACGCGCGTCGCAGCCCCGAGGACAAGGCCGGTCTGGTGCGGGACCTGCGGGATCAGGGCTACCGGGTGGCGGTCGTCGGCGACGGTGTGAACGACGCCGCCGCACTCGCCGGCGCCGACCTCGGCATCGCCATGGGCAGCGGCACGGACGTGGCCGTCGGAGCCGCCGACGTGACCCTGTCCCGCGGCAGCATCGACGCCCTGGCCGACGCGGTACAACTCGCGCGGCACACCCTGCGCACCATCCGGACCAACCTGTTGTGGGCCTTCGGTTACAACGTGGTGACCGTGCCGCTGGCCATGGTCGGCCTGCTGAACCCCATGCTCGCCGCCGCGGCGATGTCGCTGAGTTCCCTGCTGGTGGTCGGCAACAGTCTGCGGCTGCGCGCCTGGCAGCCCGCGCCGGCGCGGAGGAGGATCCGATGACAGGCCCGAAGAACGGACTCTGGCAGCGCCTGTCCCGGCGCCGGCTGACCGACACCGCGCTGGCCGCCCTCGCCCCCGTCGTCGCGTGCGGCGTCGCCCTCGGCGGCCTGACCGCCTGGACGGGCGCGGGCGGGGCCGGCAGCCCCACCGTGCGGATCAACGTCTCCTACGGCCGGGTCTTCCTGCCGTTCGGCGAGACCACGGAGACGTCCGCCTACTTCGACATCGCCAACACCGGTGACACCGACGACCGGCTGGTCGCGGTGGCCTACTCCGGCGGGGAGGCCGGACTCAGCCGGCACTACATGACGCCCAGTGGTGCCGCGTCGAAGCAATCCCTGGAATCCGTCGACGTCTCGGCCGGCGACCGCCTGTTCATGTCCCCGCACGGGGTGGACGTGACCCTGACGGCACGGCCCGGCTGGCGCCCCGGCGACCTCGTCCGCTTCACCCTGCGCTTCGAACGCCGCGGCAGCGTCGAGGCCCTCGCGGTGGTCACGCCGCCGGGAGGCTCACCGGCATGAACCGCCTTCAGACGGCCGGCCCCGGCGTAGGAGGCCACCGTGTTGCCCACGACGCCGACCACTTCGGTGGCACAGGAGTCTGTACGGGTATCCGGCGCCGTAGCGCGGCACACGACGGTGTGCCGCGCCTGACCGGTCCGCACGGCGGACCGACCGTGCGCGAGGTGGATTTTCCACGCGGATGACCCGTCCGCCTCGTCGTGGGCGTCATGTGCAGGTGTCCCCGGCCAGGGCGAGTGCGACCGTCAGGTCGGACCGGCCGTGCCGGGCCGCGTTGATGGCGAGTTCACCTGCGATGAGCTCGGCCGTCTCGCTGTCCTCCCCCTGCACTCCCCAGCGGGACAGGACGGCCGCGGTGAAGCGGCGGGGTGGCGCGGACGCCCCGCACGTGTGCCCGCATGTCCACCACGGCCCGCCTGGGGGCCGTGGTGGACAGCGGGTCGGCGTCACCGTTCTTCGAGAACAGTGCCGTGTGGGACATCGGGCCGCCTTCTCGGGAGCCCGGCCAGGACCACGGCCGAGTGTCCTGGTGGGCCGGGGCGCTACACGTGCGAACCGTCCCGCGCACCACGCCGTCGCAGTACGGCGGCGGTGAGGGCCGCGGCCACCGCGACTCCCGCTCCGATCAGTGCGATCAGCGGGAGGGACGGTCCGGAGTCGGCGTCGGAGTCCTCCGCGGCGGCCGGTGCGGGTGTGGCCGCGTCGACGGAGGGCGCGGGGGCGGATGCGGAGGTGCCCGGCGGCTGGGTACCGTCGGCGGATCCGGGGGGCGGGCTCGCCTCGGGGTCCACGACGAGGACCGGTGCGGGGAACTCCGGTTCCTCGGCGCCGGTCTTGGGCTGGTTCCAGGCGACGGCCGTGCCGTTGGAGTAGGTCTGTTCCGTGTTGAAGGTCAGGGAGTACCGGTCCGGAATCGGGCCGACGTTCGCCTGGAAGGTCTCGCTCTGGGCGGGCTGGATCTCGTGTCCCTGCTCCGCCGTCCACACCAGTTGCGTACCCTTGCCGCCCGTCCCGGGGAGCGTCTCCTGGTTCCATCCGTCGAGCTTCGGCACCGAGGTGATCATCAGATCCTTCGGGACCTCGACCGTGATGCGGACGGTGGTGGCTTCGGCGAGTTCGCTGGGTACGCGGAACTGGAGGGTGGCGGGCTTGCCGGGAATGACGTCGCCGATGACCCGGACATGGGCCGTGGCGGCGCCGGCCGAGAGCAGGAGCGCGCCCGCCGCCCCGGCGACAGTGATCAGTGGGGTGATGTGCCGTCGAGTGCGGCGGGACATGGCAACGTCCTCTCAGGTCGGTGTCGGTGTCGGTGTTGGGGTCGGGATCGAGGTCAGCAGCAGTCGCAGTACAGGAGGTCGGCGGTCTTCACACCGTGGCTGTGACCGCCGGCCTGGGAGGCGAAGGCCGCCTTCTGAACGGGAGTCACCGCCCCCTTGACCTCGACGGCGATGCTCTCGCCGTTGAAGGCGCCGAAGGAGAGGGCCATGGGTGTCTTGCCCTCCTTGTCCGTGGGGAACGTCCGCAGGAGGGTCCTCTTGCCGTCGGCGGCGACGGAGTAGGCCTGGTAGACGGTGTCCGCCTTGAGCCCGCGCGCCTGGAGCTGGATCATGTCCAGCCCGGCCACGGGACGGATGGTGGCCTCCAGGACGCGGCCCTTGACCGGGTCCAGGGTGTCGCCGCGCTCGCCGTTGGGCAGCGTGGTCGGCACGTTGTGGGCCTGCCGGCCCAGTCCCTGCCGGCCGAGGTTGGGAGCGCTGCCGGGCCGGTTGGTGGCCCGGGGGGCGTAGACGACGGCCTGCGGTTCCTGGCCGGACGCGATGGTGTCGACCACCTTGTTGGTGACCGTGTCGATGACGTCCACCGCGTCGGACTTCTCCAGGCCGACATAGAGGCGGGAGCCGTCACCGCCGGCCCAGGCGCCGTGCGGGGCGTGCCCACCGTTCTCGATCTTGGTGATGAGCTGCGGGGCGCCGTCGGTCCGCTTGTAGACCCAGGTCTCGTCGAGCCCGCCCATCGTCAGGTAGACGAACTTCCCCTTGCGGTTGTCGACGAACTGCGGGTGGTTGGTGTCGGGGCCGGTGTTGAGCACGGTGACGACCTCGTTGCGCTTCAGGTCGAGCACGGTGATCTTGCCGTCACGCTTGTGCGAGACCCAGATCCGCTTGCCGTCCGGGGAGATGGCCTGGTCGGAGGAGAAGGTGGCACCGAGTCCGGTGATGCGCTTCGTGATCTTGTGGGTGCGCACGTCGATCACGTCGACTTCGGCCTTGCTGGTGAAGTTGACGTACGCGTACCGGCCGTCGGGGCTCATGAGGACCTTCGAGGGGCCGTCGCCGACGCGCACGGTGCCGGTGACGCCGCCGTGCCCGGTGTCGACGATGGAGATCGTGTCGCGGCCGCGGTTGGCGACCCAGAACTCCTTGCCGTCGGCGGTGAAGCTGCCCTCGTGGGCGGCGCGGCCCACGTCGGTGGTGTTGAGGACCTTGTTGGTCCCGGTGTCCACCATGTGCACCGTGTTGCTCGTGACGCTCACCACGGCCAGCAGCCGGCGGTCCGGCGAGTAGGCCAGGCCGTGCACACCGGAGTCGCCGCTGTACTGCGGGCTGAAGGTGCTGCCGACGCGCTGGTCGCCCAGGGCGATGGTGCCCAGCGTCTTGTTGGTCGAGGGGTCGATCACCGACACCGTGTTGGACGACTGGTCGGCGGTGTAGAGCCGGTCGCGGCCCGAGATCGGGATCGGACGGTCCTTGTCCGTGGCGACGGTCTTGGACGCGGGCTCGGCACTCGCCTGTGCGATGGAAGCGGCCGCGACACCGCCGCCCCCCACTCCCAGCGTGGCGATGAGCATCCATGTCGCACGACGCGCAGTAGACATCTTGGGTCTCCGTTGTCTGTTGGCTGTTGTTTTCGGGCAGGGCGGAGCACCGGGGTTTTCGGGTACGGCGGACCGCCTGAGCGCCCGGTTCATACGGCGTCAGTCGGTAGGTGTGTTTCCGGCTGTCAGGCCGGCCGGGACGCGGACGGCGAGGGCGGCGGGGGCGCCGACACACGGACGTGAGTCACCACACGACCCGATTCGTCCTCGACCAGCAGGGCGGTGATGGTCTCCCGGCGCATGGCCGTCATCATGCGGGTGGACACGTCTGCGTCGGAGTCGGCCCGTACGCTTCCGCCCGGCATGCGCTTGCCGTCGGCGTTGACGGTCATCATCCGGTAGGTCTCGCCCTTCTCGAGCCCGGACAGCACCACCGGCACCTCGGTTCCTCCGGGACGCTCGACCATCACTCCGTCACGGACGAGCACGACGGACGCCGTCGTCGTGGACGGCGGCTGGTTCTGGTCCAGCGTGAGCGGGACGACCACAGCGGCCGCCGTGACGAGGGCGGCGGACACGCCCAGGGCGATGCGGTGCCGGTGGCGGGGCCGGGGGGTGGGCTGCGGCGGGGCGGCAACGATCCGTCGGATACGGTCGCCGAGATCGCCGGAGGGCCGTGGACGCACCGCCGGTACTCCTTCGCCCACCGGGTCGGCGAACGGGTCGGCCCGTCGCAGTGTGCGCACCACGTCCTCTGTCTCGGCGGCCTCGCGGGCGCAGTCCGGGCACTGGTCGAGGTGCCGGGAGAGTTCCTCGGGCAGCGGGGTGCCGAGCAGCAGGTGTTCGGTCAGGAGAGGCCGATACGGGACACATGCCTTGTTCATGGTGCCAGCCACCCGTTCTCCTCGAGGATGAGCCGCAACGACCGCACGCCGTAGTACAGCCGGCTGCGCATGGTGGACGCCGGGACTCCCAGCTCCTCACCCAGTTCGGCACAGGTACGACCGCCGAAGTACACCTCCACCACCGCCTCCCTGTGCTGCGGGCTCAGCCGCTCCAGCGCCTCCCCCAGCTGGATCCGCTCCAGGAGCTGATCGACGGGGTCGAACGCCGAGGACGACTCGGACACGGCGTCCCACGAGGAGTGGCCGGTGCCCTCGCGGACCTTGCGCCGCCGGATGGCGTCCACCAGCGCGTTCCTGGCGATGGCGAACAGCCAGGTCCGCATGGATCCCTGACTCGGGTCGTAGCCGCGGGGCGACTTCCAGGCGCGGACGAAGGTCTCCTGGACGACGTCCTCGGCGAGCTGCCGGTCGTCCAGGGCCTTGAACGCGAACCCGAAGAGTTCACCGCCGTAGAGATCGTAGGCGGCCTGCACCTCGCGGTCGGTGCGCAGCGCGGTCGGCTCCACGTCCTTCGACGCGAACCGTCCGCGCAGCCATTTCACGGGGCTACCGCTCACCGACACGGCCGTCCGTGTCCGATCCGTGCCAGGGGGCCATGATGCCGTCCATTTCCGCAGACGATGTGGTCACCAGGGGATACGCGGCCTTCGACATTCGTGTTGAAAGAGCTTGAGAACTTGTTGGGACGACGGAGAACACCCAGGTCACATACTTGCACTCGCTGATCCTCGGTGCCGCGGGACACATGAACGGCCCGCGCACCGCGGGCAGCGGTGGCACGGGCCCGGTGACATTCACTGGGGGTACGGCGGTGCCGACGCGGCGGTCGCGTCGGCGTCGCGGGCGCCGCCGGCGGTCGTCGGCCGCGGTCGTCGGCCGCGGTCGGACCTGGAACGGGACCTACATGATCAAGTACGAGCGCAGCCGGCCCGACAGCGCCACCCCGGACGCGGTCGACGAGTACGTGCGGACCGCGCTCGGCCGCCGAGGGCGGCGATCCGAAGCGGCGCGGCACGGCGAGGGCCTCGTGCCTGCCACGAAAGACGGCCGGAGTCGCCGGACACGTCCCGAGGAGGCAGCCGGCCTGGTCCGGGTCGCAGTGGGGCGGCTCTGGCAGGCAGCCACGACGAGTCTGGCCTGCCGCAGATCGGCGTTCGAAGGTCGCGTCAACGGCCTTCGTGGGCCTTGGATCGCAGCAGGTCAGTCCCGTCACTGCCGGTCGGGCTGGGGCAACACGTACGTGGCGCCGCACGATTCGGCAAGGGTGGGGCCAAAGAGGGCGGCCGGGGTATAGGCGCCGGGTCGGCCCTCACCGGCCAGCAGTCGCCGGGCGACCTCTGCGGGTACCGCTCCGGTGTACTCCTGGGCGTCGCCCAGGCGCAGCCAGCCCTCCCGGGTCTCGCCGTCGGCCCATGTGACGACGGCGTGCCCCCAGGAGTGCTCGCGCGGCCGCTCCTTCGCCTTGACCTGCATCCCCGCGAGACGGGCCGTGGTGAACGACCGCAGCCTCTCCCACCGCATGAGCGTGCTCACGAGAGGCATCACCGACCGGATCACGGGCGAGGACGGAGCTTCGCTCGATGCCGAGAGCACATCGCGGGCGCCGCTGGCCCGCTGAGCGGCGAGCAGTTCGCCCAGCGGCATGCTCGCGGTGGTCACCTGTGAGCCGTCGGGCAGGGTGAGGTGCTGTGCGCTGCTGAAGATCCGGGCGGGCACCACGCGGCCGTCGGTGATCTCACGGCCTTCGAGGCTTCCCAGGAGAGAGCCGATCAGGGCTTCGCCGGCGGGTCCTGCTTCCATCGCCATCGAGGGCAACATGTCGACCCGGACCCGCAGTGGTGCGGGGCGGCCCTCACACAGTTTCACCACGACGCTCTCGGTGGCGGTCACGCCGAACCCGGCGCCGGTGACGACCGTATGACCGGCCTGGGTGGCAGCGTCGTGCTGCTCGAACGCGGCCGAGAGCGCCGCGACATCGTTCGCCAGGTCGATGTAGTGGCTGCCGGCGGCCCGGCAGGCGTCCACGATGCCGCGGGCCGTTGCCGTGAACGGTCCCACCGTGTTGATGACCACGGCGGGGCGTTGCCGCCGGATTTCGGCGGCCGTGTCGGCGAGGTCGGTGGACAGCAGGGTTTCGCTGCCGGTCTGCTGTGCTGCGGCCTGCAGGCGGTTGGCGTTCCGGCTGACGAGCACGGCTGCAAGGCCGCGCTCGGTGAGTTGCGCCGCGATGGTGCGGCCACTGCGGCCGGCGCCGCCGAGCACCCAGATGTGCGTGTTCATTCGAAGAGCTCCTGAGGGAAAGGCGATCGGGAGGTCAGGGCAGCTGGCTGCGATGTCGAGCGCGCCGCCCGTGGGCCTGCCCTCACGTTCGAGTTCGGTGAGGGTCTTGACGGCCTCGGTGTGAGGAACCACGCCCGAATCCGCAGCGGGAAGGGCACCCGCCGGGGCGGATGGCCGCGGCGGCCGCGTTCCGGAGGCCTGCTCGTCATGGACCGGTGCGGACTCCAACGCCCCCGGAGACGGTGAGGTTGTCGCCGGTGATGTAGCCGCTGGTTCCGCCGGCGATCAGGGCTGCGGGTGCGGACATGATGCGTTCCTTCACGTGCTCTGGGGAGAAATGGGTGATCGGCCGACGGTCCGGCCTGTGGGCGGCATCGGACGTTCCGGAACAACCACTCCAGACAGCGTACGCCATGCTGGCAGCGACTGCCAAGTCTAAAGCGGCTGCCTCCTTGGCAGTGGGCTAAGCTGGTGGCATGAAGCAGGAAGCCAAGTCAGGGACGGCCGCACCGGCCACACTGTGGGACCGGACACGACAACTCGCCTCTCAGGAGATACTCGAGACGGCACTGCGCCTGTTCACCGAACAGGGCTACGACGAGACCCCCATAGCGCAGATCGCCCGAGAGGCCGGCGTCTCCCAGCGGACCCTCTTCCGCTACTTCGGCACCAAGGAAGACCTCCTCGGCAGCGACCAGCACCGGTTCGCGCAGGTCCTGGCGGACACGGTCAGCGCGCAGCCCGCCGACGTCGGCGTCTGGGATGCCCTGCGCACAGGGTTCACTGCCGTCCTGGCCCTGCATGACAGTCGCGAACAGGCCCTGCAGCGATTCCGGCTCCTGCACACCACCGCCTCGCTGCGGGCCGGCTATCTCGAAAAGCAGCTGCGACTCCAGGAAAACCTCCTGCCGCTCGTCGAAGCGCGGATGGGCGCTGCTGCCGGCGGCACGGATCCACGAGCTCGCGCGGTGATCGCGACGGCGTGCGCATGCCTTGACGCGGCGTCGATGACGTGGGTCGCGCGGGACGGCGAGGGCGACATCATCGACCTGTACGACGAGTGCGTCGCGGCAGTGCGCGGCTGACCCCCACGGGGGCGGCGGGCGTGGTGCCGTCGCGCCCTGGAGGCGAGCCGGTCACGGCGGAGGAAAGGCAACTCCGTAGATTGACTGACTGGCCACTCTCCTACATGATGCACTCATGCCCCGACCGAGAAGCGACGACAAACGCGCGGCGATCATGGTCGCTGCCACACGGATCATCGCCGCTCAGGGACTGGGGGCAGCGACGGCGGCGATCGCGAAGGAGGCCGGCGTCTCGAACGGGTCGCTGTTCACCTACTTCGACACCAAGGCGGATCTGCTGAACCAGCTCTACCTGGAGCTGAAGGGCGAGATGGGGACAGCCGCACTCGGCGGCCTGCCCGTCGCCGATGCGCGCACCCAGATGCTGCACATGTGGTCGCGATGGATGGACTGGGCAACGGCCAATCCCCAGAAGCGCCGCACTCTGGCGCAGCTCCAGGTCTCGGACGAGATCAAGGCGTCCACTCACGAGTCCGCAAGCCGCACCATGACCGGCATCGGGGAGATCCTGGAGCGCAGCCGCGCGAACGGCCCGATGCGGGATGCTCCGGCGGCCTTGGTGTTCACGTTGTGCAACGCCCTGGCTGAAGCCACCATCGACTACATCATCAGCGATCCGGATCGCGCCGACGAACACAAGCAGTCCGGTTTTGACGCGCTCTGGCGCATGATCGGCTGACCCGCCTCAAGGCCCACCCTCCGTACTTACGCACAACCATTAATGACTGACCAGTCAGACGGCTAAGGAGCAACCATGCAGGACAAGGCCTACGTCATCACCGGCCCGACCTCCGGGTTCGGCCGCCGTACCGCCCTCGAACTGGCCGCGCACGGCACCGTCGTCCTGGTCGGGCGCGACGGTGCCAAGCTCGACGAGGTGCGCAGGAGCGTCGAAGGCAGAGGTGGAGCTGCCGTGTCCGTCGTATGCGATCTGTCGGACCTGACGAGCGTGCGACGCGCCGTCGCCCAGATCGTCGAGTTCGGTCTCCCGATCACTGGCGTGCTCAACAACGCCGGCATCTTCCCCAACCGTCCCGGTACGAACGCCCTCGGCTGGGACATCGCCTACGCGACCAATCACATCGGGCCTTTCGTGTTCACCGAGACGCTCGTGCCCCACCTCAAAGACGGCACGCAGGTGGTGTTCATCGTCTCGGCCGTGGAAGATCCGGAGCGGAAGGCGGCCACCATGTCCGGTTTCCGCGGCGCCCGGTACGTCTCAGCCGAGGCGAGCACCCGCGGTGAGTGGAAGCCCGGCGGCTCGAAACTGCCCGGCGGAGACGCCTACGCCACGTCCAAGCAGTGCAACCTGGCAACGGCGCTCGCCTTCGCCCGCGAAACGCCCCGACTGCGGTTCAACGCCATCGAGCCCGGCTTCGCCCCCGGCACGAATCTCGGCCGTGACGCCAACCTGTTCCTGCGCCTGCTGTCGAAGTACGTACTGTCGCCACTGGCCCCGCTCATCAAGTACTGGACCAACCCGGGCACCGCTGCTCGCATGATCACCCGGGTACTCACCGGCGAATCGGACGCCACCGGTGTCTACTACGACGAGAAAGGACGGCCAATGCGGGGTTCCGCACAGGTGCACGACCCGGCGTTCAACGCGCGGGTGGTCGCCGAGACCCGTGCACTGCTGGGGACAGTTACCACCTAGGAGTTGTCCGGCCGATCATGTGACCGTCGTTTGATCCGCTCGTTGTTGCGAACATGGGGCGGGGTGAACGCGGGGATCTGTCAGACGCGGAGTGGGAACGGCTCCGGCCGTTCCTGCCGGTGAGCAACGGTCGGTGCGGGCGGTGGCGTGATCACCGGCAAGTGATCAACGGGATACTGCACCGGATACGGACCGGCGTGCAGTGGCGCGATCTGCCGGAGCGATTCGGCCCGTGGAAGACCGTTTACGAACGCCACCGGCTGTGGTCTGCGGATGGGACTTGGGAACGTCTTCTGCAGCAGGTCCAAGCCGCGGCCGACGCGGCAGGCGAGATCGACTGGGACGTGGCGGTGGATTCCACCAGCGTGCGGGCGCACCAGCATGCGGCCGGCGCCCGGACTGACCCGCCGCCGACGCTGGTCATGCCAAAGGGGGACGAGGCGGCAGAACACCAGGACGAGACGCCGTGGCAGAGCCTCGCCGGCCGCCTGGCGGAGGTGGTGAGCGAGGTGAAGGCCTGGGCCGCTCGCGCGGCGGCTTCACCAGCAAGATTCATCTGAGCGCCGACGGCTGCTGCCGTCCGCTGTCCCTGCTCGTCACCGCGGGACAGCGCGCAGACTGCACCCAGCTCGTGCCAGTGCTGGAGAAGATCCGCGTTTCCCGCCGCAGCCCGGGCAGGCCCCGCAAGAGGCCCGACAGCGTCGCGGCGGACAATGCCTACAGCAACGGCCCCTGCCGCGAGTACCTGCGGCGCCGGGGTATCGGGCACGCGATCCCGGAGAAGGCTGACAGCCGGGCTGCCCGCCTGCGTAAGGGATCGCGAGGGGGACGGCCGCCGGGCTTCGACGAGGAGCGGTACAAGAAGCGCAACACCGTCGAGCGTGCCATCAACAAGCTCAAGAACTCCCGGGCGGTGGCGACCCGCTACGACAAGCGCGGCTACGTCTTCCTTGGCACCGTCACCGCGGCGGCCCTGGTCATCTGGCTCCGCTCGTGAGGAAGCGGTCCGTTCAGTCAAGGTCTCACCTGGCGGTTCTGGATCAATCGCCGGTGGTCCCCCAGAAGCACAGTTCCTCTGGACGGCCGTCGCCGCCATAGACGATCGTGCAACAGCCGGAGCCGCGGCCGAACGGAGGGAACCACCCGTCACCAGCACGTTTGACGGCCCGCTGAGCGATGTCCCGCGACGGCTTCGCTGTCCCGAACAGTTCGACGACTTCCGGGCCTTCGACCACCCTGACATCGCCGGGACCTTCCATGTCGGGTTCGCAACGGACGATGCGTTCGACGTCGAGCACCGAATGCGCCGGGTCTTCCTCCAGCCAGCCGCTCTCCATCAGCGCAGCCAGCGACTCGACACCTTCTTCCCTGTAGTACTCGGCATCACGCGCGAAGACCGCCTCACGGAGACAGTCCAGCGCGGCCTGCTCGCTCTGCAGGACAGGCGTGAAGTGCAACCAGCTACTCGCTCCCATGCCGGCGAACATACCGAGGACCTGCGACAGGAGCCCGAACACAACGGCCAGAAGTGATCGCCCGGACAGCTCCTAAGAGCTCGTAACACGATCATGGTGAGACACTGTCTAAGTAGCTGTTTCCGATCCAAGGTTCTGGGTAGATTTGCCCCCTAGCCTGGACCGGTGTCTGAGGGTGCCGAGAGGGCCAGAGTGAGGGACTGTCCGGCTTGTGGTGAACGGCTGAGGCCGGACGCCCGGCCCGAGGCGGTGTTCTGCTCGTCGGTCTGTCGTTCCAGGCAGTGGCGCAAGGAACAGCGGCTGCGGAAGCGGTTGGCAGCTGTCCGGGACAAGGTCGGCCTGGTCGAGTGCCCCGAGTGCGGGGCCCGCTGGGTGGCGGGTGTCGACCGTCGTTCGGACGCCCGGTTCTGCTCGCGGCGCTGCGTCGTGGGGGCCTGGCGGAAGCGGAAGGATCCGTACGCGGATCGTGCACAGTGACCACTGAGCGAACGCATCCTTGGACCAGTTTCGTTCACGGAACGGTCAATTGCGGTCATTCCTTGCGATCTTCATATTTACGGTCTGGCTCTCGGAAACAGATGCGGTCCCTGTCCTGTCACGGCCCGAAGTGCCGCGCCTGGGAGCGCACTTGGATGGTGAAAGCCATGTCCGAGGAGAACGAGACCATCGGCGCCGTCAGCCAGTCTCGCTACGAGCAGATCGTGGCCGAGCTGCGGGACGTCGTCGAACAGCAGACCCGCGGCCAGTTCACGATCGGGGACCGGGCCCTGGAGGTCGAACCGATGCGGCAGCGGGGTGGCGAAACCGGGGACAGCGAGTACACGGTCGAGGAATCGCTGACGCGCCTGGCCGAGGACATCGGCCTGAGGTTCTCCACGGTGAAGACGGCCAGGTGGGTGGCGTCGCGGTGGCCGAAGGAACGACGCCGTCCCGAGCTCGCGTCCTACACGGTCCACCGGTCGCTGGCGAGTATCGAGGACGAGGAGAGGCGGTTCGCGACGATCCTGACGCTCCCGGAGGGAAAGGCCCGCTGGACCAAGGACGACGCCAATCGACAGGTCGGCCAGCAGGTCGAGACGCCCATCACCCCGCAGGAGAAGGTTACCGCGATCCACTCGCTGGCCCGGGACGCCGAGGTCGCGGCTGCGGTGACCACCGACTTCCTGAAGCGTCCCCAGGTCGCGGCCAAGGTGTCCTCGGAGGACAAGGTCCGGGTGGTGGAGGAATTCACCCGCGACGAGCAGGTCGCGACGACCGCCGCGACCAGCCTGCTCCGCAGGCCGGACGTCGCGTTCAAGGCGATGAGCGATGACACCGCCCGCTTCCAGGTCAACTCTGCCCAGGCCGAGCGCAGTCGGCAAGCCCTTGACCACTTCGAGCGCTCGAATCCCGTCGCCCCGGCAGTCCGCAACATCGACCGGACGGTGGAGTTCCTTGACTTGGTGACCGCCTTCCACGCGTTCGTCGCCGCAGCTGGCCGGACCGTCCCCGGCCTGCGCGACCGCCAACTGTCGGAGGACGAACGCACCATCGTCCACCAGAACGTAGCCAAGGTGAAAGCGACTCTGGACTGGATCGAAACGGCGGTCGACACCGGCAAGGTCGACATGGACGACGAGCTCGCGGCGATCCTGCGGGGCGAGTAGTCGTGCCCCGCGCCTCCCGGCGCAAAGGGGACGCGGCCAGACGACACGCGGACACCGTCCGCTTCGTTCTGTTCGAGGCCCGCCCGGCCGGGCTGGAGTTTCACCAGCTGGTCCGTGCGAGCGCGCTCTCCCCGCACCAGGTCCGCTCCGGCCTGGCCGCGCTGAAGGACGAGGCCGCGTCCAAGGGCTGGCCTCCGCTGATCTGGAACCGTCTCGACGGCTACCAGCTCGGAGCGGAGCGGGCCGCGCTCGAAGCCTACGAGCGGCAGGTCGTGGGCGAGAAGCTGACCCAGTTCCGGCGGTTCATCACCGGCACGGTCGCCCCGCACGCCGCCGCCCACCCGAACGACAAGTGGGTACGGCACATCGTCGCCCAGCTCAACTCCATCGAATCCACCCTCGACCTCATCGCCAGCGCCTGACCGATCCACGGGGCCGACCGGCGAAGCCGGCCGGCCCCGCAGCAGGTCACAGACGGGAGGGGAAGTGCGTCAGCGCCGCTATCCGTCGGACATGACGGATGACGAGTGGGCCCTGATCGAACCGCTGCTGCCGCTGCCGGCCTGCGACACCGCCCGCGGCGGCCGGCCGGAGAAGCACCCCCGGCGCGAGATCGTCGACTCGATTCGATATGTCGTGGACACCGGCTGCAAGTGGAGGGCCCTACCCGCGGACTTCCCGCCCTGGAGGACCGTTTGGGGGTTCATGGCCCGCTGGGCTGCCCGCGGTGTCATCGGTCAGATCCGTGACGCCCTGACCCAGCGGATCCGCCGCGAGGTGGGCAAAGGCTCCAGAGCCGTCGCGACGATCATCGACTCGCAGTCAGTCAAAGCGGCATCGACCGTCGGCAAGAACTCCCGCGGTTACGATGCAGGCAAAAAGATCAATGGCCGCAAACGGCATCTCGTGGTCGACACCCGCGGCCTGCCGCTGCTGGTCATGGTCACCCCGGCCGATCTGCATGACTCCGCCGCGGCCAAGGAAGTCCTCTTCCGTCTCCGTCTCATGCACCCCGAGATCACCATCGTCTGGGCCGACCGCGCCTACGCGGGCAAGCTCATTACCTGGGCGAAGAAGCATCTGAACCTCACGATCAAGACCGTTGCCCGCCCGAAGGACTCCTCCGGGTTCGTCCTGCTGCCCCGCCGCTGGGTCGTTGAACGCTCGCTGGCATGGATGATGAACGCCCGCCGGCACGCGAGGGACTACGAACGGCTCGTCCAGCACTCCGAAACGCTGATCACCTGGGCGGCGATCACGCTGATGACCAAGCGTCTGACCCGCAACGGGGCGGGCTCCGCCTGGGCCAGCAAGCCCAGTACGTGCGCCTGAACTGGTTATTCGCCCGGCTCCGGGCCGGGCCACGCGTACAGGTCGAAGGCTGCTGATCAAGGACCGCCAGGGGCATCTGGGTGGAGGAAGCACGGTCCGCAGCCTGTGCCTTGGCTGGCCGGGTGAACGTGCCGCTGGCCCGAGAGACCGCAAGCTCTTTTCGGGTCCGGAGCACCGGTAGCGGTCAGCCATGAGGTCGAGGAGGGCCAGTGTGCTTGCACGCCCGTCGTGTCCGAGCTCATCCACCGTCCGCGGTCCGCTGCGGCACCGGGGTACGGCAGAACCGGCGCCAGCGAAACGAGTCGGCGTTTGGTAACACAGTCGGTGCGGCGCTTGAGATACAGCAGCCGCAATCGCGTCTCCCGCCGTACCGACGACCGACGATGAAGCGCTCGTCCAAGAAAGCATGGACCCCAGTCAGCTCGGCAGATAACGGCCGCACGCTCCGGCAACGTCTTCTACCAGGAGTCCTGCACTGGCGCGAGGCACAGCGCCGCCCACGCCTCCCGCCCACCTGTCGCGGTCGGCGACTGCGCTGCGGCGGCACGATCTTCTTCCAACCGATGGCTGATGCGCTGAGCGCCTACGGCGTCAGCGGGTACTAACCGCCCCTTGGGGCACCTGGGCAGTCCGTCGCGTCGTCGGGGGTGACGGACTGCCCACTACGCCGTCGCTTATGAGTTCGCAGGGACGGATGAGGGCGGGCCTCAGGCGGGAATGAGGCCGTGGGGGTCGATGATGAACTTTTCGGACACTCCCGTGTCGAAGGTCGCGTAGGCGTCGGGGGCGTCGTCGAGGCTGATCACTTTCGTGTTGAGCATGGCGCTCAGGTAGGGCATGCGGTCCCACAGGATCGCCATCATCAGCTCGCGGTTGTAGTGCATGATCGGTGCCTGCCCGGCGGCGATCCGCGGCGACTTGATCCACGCCTTGCCGAAGTCGATCGGGTACGTTCCCTCCTGCTCGGCCTTCGACTTCGCGAGCGGGTCGGCGCCGTAGACGCCGATGACTCCGGTGGCCCCGCCCGCGCGGGTGGCGTCGAGCACCTGGTTGATGGCGTGGGCCGGGTCCATGTCCTCGGCCTCGCGGCCGATGCCGTGTGCCTCGGTGCCGACGTAGTCCACTGCGCAGTCGACCATGGGTTCGCCCAGGATGGCCTCGATCTGGTCGGTGAGCGCCGCGTCCTGGCTCAGGTCGATCGTCTCGCAGCCGTTCTTCTTCACCAGCTCCAGGCGGTCCTTGTGGTAGTCGCCGACGATGATGCAGGACGCCCCGAGGAGGCGCGCAGCTGCTGCGCCGCAGCGGCCGACCGGTCCGGCGCCGGCGATGTACACGGTCGAGCCCGGCTTGGCGCCGGCCTCCATGAGACCGTGGAACGCGGTGGGCAGGATGTCTGAGAGCAGCGCCAGGTCACGGATCTTCGCCATGGCCTGGTCCCTGTCCGGGAAGCGCAGGAGCTGGAAGTCGGCGTAGGGGACGAACAGGTATTCGGCCTGGCCGCCGGTCCAGTCGCCCAGGTTGAAGCCGTACGCTGCGCAGGACACCTTGGGGTTTGTGGTCTCGCAGACTTCGGTCCGGCGCGCCCTGCAGTTGCGGCATCGGCCGCAGGCGACGTTGAACGGGACTGAGACGAGGTCGCCCTCACTGAGGAACTCGACGTCGGGGCCGACCTCGATGACCTCACCGGTCATCTCGTGCCCCATCACCATGCCCTGGGGCACTGGGAAGGACCCGCGGTAGATGTGCAGGTCGCTCCCGCAGATGTTGGTGGCGACGATCCTGAGGATGACTCCGTGCGGGGCCTTCTTCCCGTTCGGCATCTGAAGCTTCGGGAAGTCGAGCGACTCGACGCGCATGTCTTTCGGGTTCTGAAAGGTGACAGCACGGTTGCTGCTTGCCATGACGATCTCCTCTGCTGATTCACGGTGACTCGGCCGAGTCAGTGTCGGCGGTCATTTGGGCGACTTTGCGACCTCGGGTTTCCTAACGTAGGGCTCCATCCGAGGTATGCAGGCCAGCGCCACACCCTCTTGCGTGCCATCGCACTAACGCTGCGTGCCAAGCGCCCGGTCAAGCGCGTCTTCTGCCGATCAGGCGGGTTGCGGTGCGTTGACGAAGTGTTCGATGATCGCCTTGCAGAAGGCGGGGAGGTCTTGCGGGCCGCGGCTGGAGATCAGCTGGCGGTCGATCACGACCTCCTCGTCGACGACCTCGGCGCCGGCGTTGCGCAGGTCAGTACGAATGCTGGGCCAGGAGGTGAGGCGGCGGCCGTGCAGCACGTCTGCCTCTGCCAGGGTCCAGGGTCCGTGGCAGATGGTGGCAACGGGCTTGCCGGTCTCCACGAACTCCCTCACGAAGGCGACGGCGTCGGGGTCGGTTCGCAGCTGGTCGGGGTTCATGGTTCCGCCGGGCAACAGGAGCGCCTCGTAGTCGCTCACGCGTGCGTCGGCGACCTTCTTGTCCACGGTGAAGGTTCCGGCCGGGTCGATGTCCATCTGGCGCGCGTTGATCTCGCCGGTGTGGAGGGACAGGAGTTCAGCCTGCGCTCCAGCGCCCAGCAGTGCGCCGAGAGGCTCTTCGAGCTCGACGCGCTCAACGCCGTCCGTGGCCAGGATTGCGACCTTCCTGCCGTGCAGTTCGTTGGTCATGGTGCGTGGTTCCTTCCGGTGATCGGCGGAGGACCGGTTCGGGTCCGTGCCCTCCGCTCAGCTGCCGTCGGGGAGGAGGACCTTGGTCCTTGCCCTGCTCGATCAGCCTGGTTGGCCTGGCCCGTCCCCATGTCTGGTGGGCACGTCACCCACATAACGACCTCACCACTCCCACTGTCCCACCCTCACAAGACACGTCAAAAGGTGCAAATAGTCTCGCTTGGCCGGTGGCGCGCCGGGAACCCGGCCTGCCCGGCCCACGACAGACCACGGCAGGAAGGGAGATGCGGCCAGACGCCGCGGTGACACCGTCCGCTTCGTGCTCCTCGAAGACCGCTCGGCCGGGCTGGACTTCGGCCAGCTCGTCCGCGCGACGGACCTGTCCGCCTACCAGGTCAGATCCGGTCTCGGAGCGTTGTCCAGCCGAACGACAAGCGGGTCAATCACATCGTCGCCCAGCTCAACTCTTTCGAGCGACCCTCGATTTCATAGCCGGTCCCGGAGATCTTGTCCGCAAGGGGACCGTCCGTCGCCGATCGGGCGGCCTCCGTCACATCGCTGGGGCGGCCGTCATGCGTCATCCTCGCTATCCGTCGGATACCACTGATGCCACTGGGCTCTGGTCGAACCGCTGCTGCCGCTGGCGGCCTGCGACACGGCTCGCGGTGGCCTGCCGGAGAAGCACTCCCGTCGCGAAATCGTCGACGCGACCCGATACGTCGTCGACGGCATCACTGAAGCCCGCTCCCGAACCGGCCAGGAATTCGGCCTCGACCGCTTCCTTGCCTTCCTCACCGGCCACATCGATGAAGGCGTGCCCCTCCCCGAGACTCTGCGCCGCCTCATGCACAGCCACCACGGACACCTCTGCGACGACGCCACCACCGTCCTCCTCCAGTGGCACGGCCCCCAGCCCTTCGCCCCACCCTGAAGCCCTCGTCGGACTCCCCACATCCGGCACCGCCCCACCAGAACGTCAATCGAGCCCCGGCTCTCCACCAACTATCCGCGACAGCTACGGCTGACCACGCCGCCCCGCGGGCAGCACCTGCTCTAGGCGGGCGGCTTCTCCACGAGGACATCGATCTGCTCGATCGTGGGCTCCTCGAAGAGCTCACCCGTGTTCTCAGCGAGCGCTTGCGCGACCTCACCCGACAGATGCGCCTGGCGTCCGTCGTCGTCGGGAAAGGCGTCGAAGATTCCGAACGACGAGGGTCCGAACTGGATTCCGAACCACCTGACGGTCTTGGGCTCCCCCTCGACGATCGACAGCCCCTGGTTCAAGAAGTCCTGGACGTCGTCCTCCCTGCCGGGAAGTGCTTCGAGGCGTACCAGAAGTGCTTTGCTGACCTGTGTTGCCATCTTGGGTCTCTCCTCTTCCTTTTGTTGCTCGGCTGCCCGAGCTCCTGCGCTCGTTTCTCTCCCGCGTCGATAACCCGCCGAGCGTCCTGAAGGGAGATGCTTTCGATGCTGGTCATGGCGCGCGCTCCTTCTTGAAGTCGTTTCCGGGGATATGGGCCAGCGCTTCAGCCGCCATCGGGGTGAAGCAGGACCTTGGTCCAACCGTTGTCGCGCTGGTCGACGTGCTGGTAGCCCTCGGGGGGCCTGATCCCGTGGCAGTTCGTGGGAGACGATTCAGGACGTTTGGACCTTCCCCCGCGCGCCCATGGGGAACTTGTCGATCAGGCCACCGAATACGCCGAGGCAGAATACCGACCCGCCCTTGCGGCAGTAGTAGATCGCTTCGCGCAGGGCGCTGGGCCGGTCGGACTCGAGACGGAGCTGCTGCTTTGCCTTGTCGTAGAGGTTGACCGGTCCGTCGGTGTGCGCTTCCATGCCGACGGCCTCGATACAGACGTCGGGGCCGCGCCCGCCGCTGCGCTCGAGCAGCTCTCCGCTGACGTCGGTCTGGGTGTAATCGATCGTTTCGCAGCCGACGTGCTCGGCGGTCATGGCGAGACGCTCGGGGAAGCGGTCGATGGCGATGGCCGGCATGTAGCCGCCGATCAGGTGCAGGTCCGAGCCGCAGACCGAGCTCAGGCGCACCTTGACGATGGCGTCCTGGCGGTTGATGATCTGGGGGTCGGGGACCCGCTCGACGGTCAGGTCGTTGACTCCGTTCCAGGTGAGTGCTCTCACAGCCTTCCCTCCTCGCGTGCGCGCGCGGTGGCGGCAGAGTCAGCTTTCCGCCCGGACCGGGGTGGGTCGTTGGCGGCTTGTCGGGGCTGAGTACCTCGCCCGTCTCGAGTAGCGCCCGGGAATCGCGCAGAGCCCGGCGGACCGGCCCGCGCGGGTCCTGGCCCTTGAGCCGGGCCGCGGCGCCTCCCGGTCCGGAGGGCACGGGTTCGCGCAGGCGGGCTGCGACCTCGGTGCCGCGGTCTCCGGGAGCCGGCCGAACCTGGACCTCGATCTTGTCGCCGAGCTTCGCGAGCGGCTCGGGGAGCCGTCCGTTCGCAGAGACTTCGTCCGACGGACGGTTGATCGTTACCGTGTGCCAGCGATCGCTGTGCCCGCTGGCGGCCCCGCTCGACTCACCCTTCCACCGGCGGATCATCACCGCTGCCCCGCCGCCCACAGCCAGGCCGCTCAACGTCAGTGCCTTGCCGTTCATCGCGTGTTCCTCTCCGGGGCGAAGTGGCTCGACGCCGTGAAAGTGTTCGAGCTGTCTCCACCGTCACCTGGCTTCGCCTCACGTGCAAACGCAGTCCGCGGGTGACCAGCGTCCGATTCGTGGACCAGGCGGCGACTCTCTGGACTCCGCTCTAACGGCCGCGCCGACCCCGAACAGGACTTGACCAAGTTCTGTGGGTGTTCGGGTTGGAGATGATGCCCAGGCGCTCGTCCCAGGTCATCACGATCCTTGGGTGGCCTTGGCGACGACCCGGCCCCGGCCAGTCAGGCGGTCTGACCGAAGCCGGCCGCCGTGAGGTCCTGCTCTCGCAGCGGAGTGCAGTCCACGTCCAGCTTCGGTCGGACACCTCGGGCTGGATACCGAGCTCATGTGTGGAGTACTCACCGAACCGATTGATGTGCTCGGTCAGGTACGGCCAGATGCGCGCCAGGTCCTCCGGCTCGATCGTCCAGCCCTCTTCCAGCAGCTGGCGGACGGTCTCGGCGAAGTCCAAGGGCGTTGCGGAAAATGCCCGCGTTTGCAGGAACAGTGCGACGCCCTCTGCCGCCACCGGTGAGGTCGGGCCACCCGGCTCCGGGCGGAGCCCGGTCGGGCACGCTGCAGGGGTGTCACAGCATCTCCAGCGGCCGTTTGCTCTCCGGCGGCGGGAACGCCCGGTCCAGCGTCGCGAGGTCCTCGGCGGTCAGGTCCACCTCCAGAGCTGCTCTGTTCTCCTCGACGTGCGCGCGGGAAGACGCCTTCGGGATCGCGATGACGTCCTCGTGCCGCAGGACCCAGGCCAGGGCGATCTGCGCGGGCGTCGCACCGTGGGCAGCTGCCACGTCCCGCAACGCCGGGTGGCCGAGCAGACGGCCCTGCTCGACCGGCGAGTACGCCATGACGGGGATCGACAGTTCACGGCACCTGGGCAGCAGACCGTACTCAGGCCCTCGACGGCTGAGGTTGTACAGCACCTGGTCGGTCTGCGGCCCGGCTCCGGGCGGCAGATCCGCGAGATCATCCACGTCCAGGTTGCTCACTCCCCAGGAGCGGATGGCACCCTCCCGCACCAGGGACTCGAATGCCTCGACCGTCTCCTCCAGCGGCACGGCTCCACGCCAGTGCAGCAGGTACAGATCGATCCGGTCCGTGCGCAAACGACGCAGGCTCCCCCGGCATGCCTCGGCCACTCCACCGGCGTCCGCATGGGTGGGGAGCACCTTGCTGACCAAGAAGACCTCGTCCCGCCGTCCGGCCACCGCCTCGGCCACCACTTCCTCCGCCGCGCCGTCCCCGTACATCTCCGCGGTGTCGACGAGGGTCATCCCCAGGTCCAGCCCGGCGCGCAGGGCCGACACCTCGGCCGCGCGGCGCCCGGGATCCTCCCCCATACCCCAGGTGCCCTGACCGAGCACCGTGACCGCAACCCCGCAAGGAAGGATGACCGTCCTCGGATCCGCCATGGCTTCCTCCTGGATGTAACGGTGGCCAAAGACTGCCAACCACCAACAGCACCACGATCGCGCATCGGATGGCACCGCGATCACCGACGTAGGTACCACGTCGTCGGAGCAGGATGCGCCGACTGTTGGGGCGTTCAGCGGGGCTGGCCGAGTGCTGCCGCCGGCCGCAGGTTCTCCTCGAGTTCATCGTCCATGGCCGCGCCGGCCAAGGCCCGTCCCAGTCGAGGTGCCTGTTTAAAGAGGTTGTGCCCGGCGGCGAAGAAGATTCTGTCGGCTTCCCAGACCGCCATGCCGTCCTCACTCCACGGCAGGCTTGTCACCCAGCAGTTGAGGCGCTCGACGGGCTCGGGGTCAAGGCCGGGCAATGCGTGGGAGATGTACGCGCGGGCGCGGTCACTGAGTGCCGTCAAGGCTTCGGCGTCCGCGAAGCTGCCGTCCTCCCGCACCTCGACCGTTTCGCTGAGACCCACCGCGTACCGGCTGTTGCCCGGGTAAGGGGCTGCGTAGACGCCAACCTCACCGAAGTCGCCGCTGCTGTCCTGCAGGCAGGCGACCCGTTCCGGGGGCGCTCCCCTGACCTGGAAGGTGAGGCGGACGTGGGCTGCCGGCTGTACCGGCAGCGAAAGCCCCACGTTGCGCGCCAGCCGCGCGGTGCCCACGCCCGCGCACACCACGGCCGTCGCGTACTCTTCGCGGCCGACGCTACTGACCACCTCCACCGTGCCGCGGCCCGTCGGATACAGCGAGATGACTTCATCGGTGACCAGCGAGTCACCCAGCGCATCGGCCAGCCGCTCGACCGCGGCACGGGTGCGGATGGCACCGCCGCCCTCATCGAGCATCGCGGGACCGCGGTAGTCGGCGAGCAGCGGCATGCGCGCGTGAAGCTCGGCGCTGTCCACGGTGCGGGCCGGTATGCCGCCGGCATCCTGCAGAATGCGCAGTCTCCCAGGAACGGTACTGCCCAGTGCGACCACTCCGTCCCGGGAGACCAGCTCTGCGCCCAACCGGTCGGCCCACTCGTCCCAAACGGCGCGGGCCTCCCGGGTGAATTCCACCAGGCGGGCGTCGTCGTGCGCGTGGCGGAATATGCGGGACTGGCCACCGGATTGCCCGTGGCCTGGAACGCCGCTCTCGTAGACCCGCACCGCCGTTCCGCGTTCGGCCAGTGCGTAGGCGGTGCAGAGTCCGACGATGCCGGCCCCGACCACGGCCACCTCGGGAACCCGGTCCATTCGATCGCCTCACTTCGCGTCCCGGAGCCGTCCCCCTGCGGGCCAGGGACTAAGTTCATCTGTCGCCGCCGCGAACGGGTGGGTGACTGGACCCCATGAGCATTGCCAGTTCTACGTGACTTGGCGGCGCAACCCTGCCTCCTCCAGCCTCACACCGGTACGAAATATGTCAACCGGTCACCTCGGACAACGATCGTGACCCACCGGCGGAGAGCCGCGGGTCGGACGTCCGGTCAAGGCACGGCAGGAGGAGTCTGAGCAGTACATCGGCCGGCTGGCGATTCCGTCGCTGTCCAGACCAGCGGGCTGCAGGGGTTCCGCTCGGCCGAGATGTCGACCCGCCGGACGTGGTGACGGCAATCGGAGCGATGGGTGCGGAATGACCTTGCATCATGATCAGCTTGGCAGCTTCCGCAGCCAGGACATCCTGCACATCAGAGTCCAGGCTCATCGTGTCGTTCCCCGTGCTCTGGCCAGCCCGTAGCGTGCGCGAGGGGGAGGTCTGTGCACGCCAGTCACCGGCCAGGCGAAGTCGTACATCAGGACGGGGAAACGACAGAGTTCAGGGCTACCGGCAGGACAAGTGCGGCCTCGGTGGCCTGGTCCGGTCCAGGGTGGGCGTGACATGCCGAGCCCCACGAGGCCCGGGGCGGCCAGGTGCCAAGTCGCCCACTCCCGGCCTGCGCCTCGTCAGATCACTCAGGACGACGTCAAGCGGGCCATCGCGCGCTCTGCGGCCAGCTGGCGCGATCAAGGGCCAGCTATCGCGCTCAGTCACACCTCAGACGCTCCGAGATCGAAAACAACTTCTAAAAGGTTGTCCCGTGACTGATCTTGAGGTCGGTTTTGACATAGTCGACCGCTGCATGCACTCACCTGTCATCCAGCGAGGTTGAGCTTGTGTAGGCGAGCGATGCCGAGCATGGCGTAGTGGATGCCGTCGCCCTTGAGGCGGCAGTCGCGCAGGATCTTCCAGCTCTTCATGCGGGCGAAGGTGTGCTCGACGCGGGCCCGGATGCGTTTGTGGGAGCGGTTGTGTTCTTCCTTCCAGGCGGGCAGGTCCTCGCTCTTGGCCCTGCGGTGCGGGATGACCAGGCCGGTGCACTGGTAGCCTCCGTCGGCGATGGTCACGGTCTTGCCAACGGCCTCCTTGGCACCGGATTCCTCCCGACCGCGGGAGTCGTGCCGGTTGCCGGGCAGAGGACGGCCGACCACGACGACCAGCCGGGTGTCGGCGTCGATGACGACCTGGTGGGCTGTGGAGTAGCGGTAGTTCTTCGACTGCTCGGCGATCGTGCGATCCCGGGTGGGGACCAGAGTGCCGTCCACGATGAGCACGGTGTCCTTCGCGAACCGCTTGCGTGGCTGGAGCGCGAGCTGGGGCCCGAAATGGTCGATGATCCGGTCGGCCGCCGACTTCGAGATGCCGAACAGTGGGGCGAGCTGGCGCATGGTCAAGTTCGTGCGCCAGTACGCCAACAGGATGCGGTCCTCCAGCGGCAGCCTCCAGGGGCGCCCGCGCTGCTCCTTGGCCGCAGTTTCGCGGCGCACAGCCGTCACCAGCTTGCCGAAACAGCGGTGGGCTCAGCCCGGTGAACGGGGCTATCCAGGACGGCTCCGACGCCGTGATCACGCCGGCCATCCGGAGATCATTTCAGTTGCCGGCACTCTTCCTCACGGCGATCCTGGGCTACGAACAGCCAAGGGGGACAAGGTGGGACTGATGCTCTTCCCGGGCGACGACGACGTGGCAAGTCCGGACGTCTCCTGGTCATACACCGGCTTCAGCATGTTCAGAAAGTGGTTGGCTCAGGCCGAGGGGTTCACCCTCACCGAAATGAACGGGTTCGGCGGAGAGCGCCAGTGGCGCAGTGTCTCCACCACGCTGGCGCCACTGCTCAACCATCCAGACGACGACGGCCCCGACCTGACGCCGGCTCAATGCGCGGCCATGCTGCCCCGGCTGGAAGCGATTCTCGACCAGCGACAGTCTGACGACAGCGACCCTGTCATCCGACGGCGCATCGAAGACGTCAGGGACTTGATCACCGTATTGCGGTCCTGCATGGACAAGGACGTCGAGCTCATCTTCGGGTAGCCCCGGGAGCGCGGAGTGCCCCGCCCGCGGGGATGGGCCGTGGTTACGGGACAGCCTTTAGCCTTGTTGGGTGTCGTCCCTTGGTGTAACTGCTACCTCGCACTCATCGGCGCCTACTGCTCTCGTCTACGCCGCGCTCCTGGATGCTTCAGCTACGAACAGGCCGCAGGGTTGTTCGCTTCTCATCGGGGGTCTGTGGACGTGGCCCGAGCACCCCACGGCGGCACCGGCATCACCTGGTCAGCAACCTACCGGCACACCCTTCCCCTTCTGGAAAGGCTCAGGAGACGGCGCCTGCAGGTTGGTCCACGACCCGGCTTCATACGCCAACTCAATCGTGAGCCGACACTCCTAGAATTCTGAAACAATCAGTAACTGGAACTGCCAGGCGGGGCCAGGGACACGTGTGGCGCGGTGGCTTGCTCCTCTTCCAGTGGATCCCGACCCCGCTCGTAACGCCTAGGAGCTGTCCGGCCGATCATTGATGGCGTGCGTGTGGCTGTTGCTTGAGATCGAAGTCGATTGCCGGGCGCCTGGTGCTGCGCGACCATCGTCGGATGGGTACGGATGAAGGTCGAAAACTGACGCGGGTCGTGCAGACGTGTTCTGCCTTCCCATCGCAGTGGGACGCCTGGACGTCAGATGGCCAGTACCTGTGTCTCCGATACCGGCATGGCGAGGGCAGCGTCGAGTGGCACCCCGGCCCTGACTTTGATGACAGTCCGGAGTCCTGGAACGAAGGCCGCTCGGGGCTCCTGATCGAATGGGACGATGGCACCGGCAGCGGCACCATCAGCCTTGAGGACTTCATCGCGGCAGCCGGCCTGGTGCTTGCGCCGGGTGCCTCGGTGGGTTGATGTCATGACACGCGGTCAGGTGCGGAGCCAGATCACCAGGGCGGCTGTGGTGACGGTGCCGAGGAAGACGTAGCCGCGCTTGTCGTAACGGGTCGCGACGGCGCGAGAGTTCTTCAGCTTGTTGATGGCCCTCTCGACAGTGTTGCGCTTCTTGTACCGCTCTTCGTCGAAACCGGGTGGCCGCCCGCCTCGCGGTCCCCTGCGCAGGCGGACAACTTGGCTGTCGGCCTTCTCCGGGATCACGTGCCGGATGCCGCGCCGCCGCAGGTACTGACGGCAAGGGCCGTTGCTGTATGCCTTGTCGGCAGCGACGCTGTCGGGCTTCTTGCGGGGCCGGCCCGGCCCGAGCCGCGGAACCCGGATCTTCTCCAGCACCGGAACGAACTGGGTGCAGTCGGCCCGCTGCCCCGGCGTGACGATCAGGGACAACGGACGGCAGAAACCGTCCGCGCTCAGGTGGATCTTGCTGGTGAAGCCGCCGCGCGAGCGGCCCAGGCCCTCGCCTCCCGCACCACCTCCACCAGTCGGCCAGCGAGGCTCTGCCACGAAGTTTCGCCCTGGTGTTCCAGCGCCTCGTCCCCCTTTGAGTTCACGAGGGCCGACGGCGGGTCGGTGCGGGCGCCGGCCGCGTGCTGGTGGGCGCGCACAATGGTGGAGTCCACCGCGACATCCCAATCGATCTCGCCCGCCGCGTCCGCCGCGGCCTGGACCTGTTGCAGCAGCCGTTCCCACGTGCCGTCAGCCGACCACAGCCTATGACGCTCGTAGACCGTCTTCCACGGCCCGAACCGCTCCGGCAGATCACGCCAGTGCACCCCCGTCCGAACCCGGTGAAGAATCCCGTCGATCACCTGTCGGTGATCACGCCACCGCCCGCACCGACCGTTGCTCACCGGCAAGAACGGCCGCAGTCGTTCCCACTCGGCATCCGACAGGTCACCGCGTTCTCCCCGCTCCATGCCCGAACCAACGAGCAGATCAGGCGACGGTCACATGATCGGCCGGACAGCTCCTAGTAAATGACGATCTTGGTCACTGTGATGTAGTTGGCGGTTTCCGATTCCCACTTGCCGAAGTAGTGCCGGTACAGATAGCCGTCGCCGGGCTCGTACTCGATGTACCCGGCGTTGTTGCCGCTGCTGAAGCGCTCGACACCGGACTGGCGCAGGTCGAGTTGGCCTGCGTTGGCGAAGCACCGGTATGTGCCAGTACCGTTGTCGTTGCGGATACCCAGAGAGAGATACTCACCCTGCGCGTCGAACATGCAGACGATGAAGGAGTTCTCGTTGATGGCGTGGGCCGGCGCGGTGACTCCGATGGCCAGGGATAACGCAGCGGTGATCACGGCAGCCGTCACGCCGAGTCTGCTCTTCACGGTCCTTCGCCTCATGTTTGCCTCCTGACGGTGTGTGCCCTGGCGTTGGAATGAGAGGGCATGACTTCTCCGACCATGGCTGATATCGAATGAAACATACCTGTCAGATCTCATCTGATCCTCAAAAGCGCCTCGACACCACCCTGACCGCGCTCGTACGAGCGTTGGGCCCCCTCGCATCGGACCCGGACTGCACCACCGTGGCCCCCTCCGAGGGACGTGGTGAGGCGACGTTGGGCTCGACATGGGCGAACAAACAGGTCCGTGTCCCGTGGACCACGGGGGACCGGCTTCCAGCCGCATGTCCTGTCGGACACAAAGAGACTGCCTCCGCTCGTCGGCGCCTTGGCCGACAACACCCCGGCAGCGAAGGACTGAAGCCGATGGTGGACGGTCACCAAGCGAGACACGCTCTCACCACAGTCGGTGCTTCAAGCCGCAACGTCTGCATGCGGACAAATGCAGGAGGCGGGAGATCCGCCGACACGGGAAGACACACCACCGGTGACACGGGTGCAACTCAGGGACTCTTGGTTGATCAAAGTAGTCAGCGGAATTCGCGGGCCCTTCCCCCTGTACGGTCGCGGCCCGCACTGCCGACGGATCAGGCAGGCACGGTCATTGCGCACTCCACCCAGGCCCAGTGGTGGCGCGCCAGGCGATCCGGATACCGCGCAGCGCCCGCGGTGCCCGGCCCACAGCCCGGCTCAGCCATCGAGCCAAACAGCGACGGCGCGTACTTCCGAGCCGACACTGCCCCATGTGATGCAACGGCCTCAGCGTCTGCAAGAACGACTCCGCCGCGTGAAGGTCCTTCGGAGCGAAGCCTCCTCCCCCGCACGCACACCGGCCGGCCAATCAGCAGGTCCGACAGCGATCAAGACGCCTGCTTCGGTCCGCCCGTACGACGAGGCCGCGCAACAGCGGCAGGCACGGTCAACCTCCCGGCCGAGAACGCCGGGGCTGGGAACGCTTGTTACTGTGCTGGGAGCGCCGCGCGGGAGCCACATCGCGGGCGTTCAGGGCGGCGGGCGAGGAGAAGCCGACCACCACCCGGCCAGGGTTTCCTACAAGATGGCGAAGTGGCACTGGAGTACTGGTTGCCCTTTCAGCCGGCGAGTACCGAGCGATCCTCACCCGGCCCAGGGCTTCTGAGAGAAGAACGGCTGGAGGACCGAGGCCGTTCACGGTTGTCCGTGGTGCGCAGGGCGAGAAGGGCGATGTCGTCCTCGTTGGCTGCGGGGCGGGCACGGGCAAGTAGCTGGTCTGTAAAGGTGTCCAGCGAGTGGTGCGAGAGGGCAGCGGCCTGCCGGCTCAGCCGGTCGAGGCCCTCGTCGAGTGACGCACCAGGCTCCTCGATCAGGCCGTCGGTGTACAGCAACAGTGTGGCACCGGGTGGCAGGAGCAGCGATACGTCCGGACGTGGCTCCCACAAGCCGGTCCCGAGGAGCATGCCGTGCCCGTCGGTGAGGTACTGGGTCACCCCCTCGCGGGTGATGAACAGTGGAGGTGGGTGGCCCGCGTTGGTCCAGGTCAGCTCCCAGCCGAGGGACCCGACGTTCGTGAGCCGGGCCAGGACGAGGGTGGCCATGTCGGTTCCGGACAGCTGCATGGCGGCTTGGTCCAGCCATTCGACGATCTTGCTGGGCGGTTTCTGCTGGGAGAAGGCGTAGGCGCGCAGCATGTTCCGCAGCTGGGCCATGTCGGCCGCTGCGTCCAAGTCGTGTCCGACGACGTCCCCGATGACCAGAGCGGTCGCGCCGTCGGGCAGGACGAACGCGTCGTACCAGTCGCCGCCCACCTGGGAGGCGTCCGGTGCCGGCACATAGCGGGCTGTCATCTGCAGGTCCGGCACACGCGGCAGCTGCGGCAGAAGATGACGTTGCATCGTCTCCGACACCTTGCGCTGCCGCTCGTAGAGACGGGCGTTGTCCAGTGCCAGCCCGGCCCGCCGTGTGATCTCTTCCAACAAGGGCAGATCGGCAGTTGTGAAAGGGTGCGATTCCTCGCAGCGGCCCAGAGTCAGCGCGCCCAACACGTCCCGGAGACCGCGGATCGGGCCGATGATGGCGGATTGGATGCCCGTGGCCGCAAAGAGCCGACCCTGTTCCACGGCGATTCCCGAGTCCGGCTCTCCCTGATAGGTCTCGGGGCCCGCCAGCGCGGACGCGGCGCCCCTCAGAGCGCGCGAGAGAGGGAGCTGGGATTCTTGAGGGACTGCCGGCATGGGCCCGACGAGGTGCTCCTGGTTCTTCAGATCGCCGTCCTCGACATGGACGACGACACGGCGCCACACCTCGCCCGCCTCAGTGATCAGGTCGACGACCGCCCAGTCCGCCAGCCGCGGCACCAGCAGACGCACCAGCCGGTTCGTGACCTCCTCGGCGTCCATCGTTGAGGTGAGCTGGGTGGTCAGCTCCGCGAACAACGCCAGGCGCTCCAGCTCGGACAGGGGGTCTTGCAGCGAGCCGGCCTCCGTGTCGTCCAGCGGGTGAAAGAGCGCCACCGTGCCCTGCCGGCTGCCGTCGTCGAACCCGGTGACCAGCCATGCCACAGGTGCGACTGAGCCGTCGCCCCGCTCGAACCAGAGCTCGCCGCCCTGCGTGGTGCGGTTCGCCAGAGCGGCCTTGCGGATCGGGCACTCGCTTCTCGGCGCCGGCTGGCCCAGGGCGTTCCGGTGCAGCGCTTGATGCGCGTCCTGTCCGAGGAGTTCGGCAGCCGACCGGTCGAGAAGCTGCTCGGCCATCGGATTGACGGCAGTGATGATGCCCTGCCCGTCGGCCAGGTATGCGGCGCAGGCCAGTGAGTCCAGCACGGCGGGCCGATGCTCCGGCCCGTCCGCGGGAGCGGGTCCATCGGGTGTCGAGGGGCCGTGTCTCCGCATCGCTCTGCCCTCCTCATGACCGGCATGGAAAGCGACTCTTCCATGCACACCTGGCCCGTCAGTGGAGACACGCACGATGATCCACCGGTGGCAGCCCGTACGGCGTGGCCGTCGACCGCACGCGACGGCACGCCAGCCTCGCGGCACGGTGCGCAGAACATGGTCGACCGTGCAGATGTGGCGGCGGTTCGGCCAAGCGAGGCATACCTGGTCCGAGACGGACGGCGCAGTGTGGATCGGGATGCTCGGGGCCGGAGCGTACGCTGCGGCCTGGGTGGCGAACACGGCAGCGTACCGGCTGCGGGCGGCAACGAGTTCGTCGTGGGTGCCGTGCCCGGCGAGATGCCCGTTGTTGAGGGCGCAGACCGTCGTCGTCCCGGACACCGGCATCCCCGACGTCGTCATCCCGTCGCCGGCCCGCTCGCCGCCGTCCACGAACACCGCGCGGTGGACGCCGCGTTTGAGCCTTTTCTGCGTGAGTTCGGCGAACCACCGGGAACTGTGCCAGGCGGACCCGCCGCCGATCCCCTACCGGGACCCGACGCCCGCAGCGAGCGTCAGTGTCCTCGTCCGGCGCGCCTTGCTGCACCGCAGCCTCGACACGATCTCGCGGCGCCGGGGTCCAGTGCTCACGACCGACCGCATCCATCAGAACAGCCGCGGCGCCACCCTTGTGGCCGAGGTCATCGACACCTGGCTCTCGACCCGGAACGCGTAGCCGGTTCCGGCGCGCCGTCGGGGATCACTTAGATGGCGGCCCCGGCTTCGATGTCGAAGGGGACACCCGTGAGTTGTTCGCTCTCCGCCCACAGCCGCCTGCCCTCCGCGGGGTCGTCGGCGCCTGTGGGGAGCTTGGCGGGTCTGGGGGTGCCGGAAGTCTGGTCGCGTCCGGCGGGGCCGATGAACCAGCCCGACTGGACGTCCGGGCTGGTCGCCGCATACAGGGAGGGCCAGGCGGCACCCTCGGCCGAGCCCATGAGAAGGCGTGCGGCGATCGGGGTCACCATGCGGCTCAGGGGGCCGGTGCCATGCTGCTGCAGATTGGTCATCGCCGACCCCGGATGCACGACGAATGCCTCGACGGGGCTGCTTGCGGTGCGGCGCGCGAGTTCGAGGGTGTAGACGATGTTGGCGCGCTTGGACTTGGCGTAGGCGCCCATGGCGCGGTAGCTCTTTTCACTCATCAGGTCGTCCAGCCTGCCCATCGGCCACCGCGCCGCGACGGCGCTGACGGTGACCACCCGCGGTGCGGGCGAGCGGCGCACGGCTGGCCAGACCTGGGCGTTGAAGGCGAAGTGGCCGAGGTGATTGGTGCCGACCGTCATCTCGAGGCCGTCGTGGGTGGTTCGGCGCTCGGGCAGGTTCATCACGCCGGCGTTGTTGAAGAGCAGGTCGACCGTCTCGGTCTCGGCGATTCGAGTCGCCGCGTCGCGGACGGAGGAAAGGTCGGAGAGATCGAGCACGAGAGTGTCCGTCGAGGCCTCGGGGGTCGCGGCTTGTACAGCCTCCGCGGCCTGGTCCAGCCTGGTCCGGTTGCGGCCGGCCAGGATCACGCGGGCCCCGTGCCGGGCGAGCGCGCGGGCGGTCTCCAGTCCGATCCCGCTGTTCCCGCCGGTGATCAGCGCGGTGCGGCCGGTCTGGTCGGGGATGTCGCCGGGGGTCCAGTGGTTCACTGTCGTCACGCTCCTCGGAATCTTTGATTGTGTGCTCGGTCATGCGGCGCTCGGCAGGGTGGCGACACCGGGATGGAAGAGCATGCCGGGATGCCCTCGGCGAAGGCGGCGTCGACGACGACTTGGATGATGTCCGGGCGTATACCGCTGAAGGCACCGGCGGCACCGGGTCGCCCCACTGTCGACGAGGCGTCGGAATCGCCGGCTTTCTCCCGGGCTGCCGCCGCGCCAGGTCGTGCCGACCGCCCAGAGCCGGTCGGCAACGTCGAGACAGCCCCTGTTGACGACTTCGTCGGTGACGGGTGCCGGTCCTGGTGCGCTGCCCAAGACCTGCCCCCTTCTTTTCAGACCGGCGGTCTGTTCGGCTGGGACCAAACGTAGAAGACCGCCGGTCTGATGTCAAAAGACCGACAGTCTGTAATCTGGAGGCATGACGAACTTCCAGCGCGCGCGCAGTGAGGAGCAGCGTGAGATACGGCGCCGGGCCATCCTCGACACCACCGCCGCCATGCTCGAGGAGATGCCCATCGCCGAGGTCAGCCTGAACGAGCTGAGCCGCCGCGTCGGGCTGGCGAAGTCCAATGTGCTGCGCTACTTCGAATCGCGTGAGGCCATCCTGCTGGAGCTGCTCGACCGTGCCTGGCAACAGTGGGTTGCCGACTTGCCTGCCCTTGCGCACGTCGGCATCGACCAGGACGCTCCGGTGAGCCGGCGTGCAGAGCAGTTCGCCGCCGTCATCGCGGCCTCTCTCGCCCAACGCCAGGTCCTGTGTGACTTGCTGAGCGCGCAGGCGGGCGTACTGGAGCACAACGTCTCCCCGCAGGCGGCCGCCCGCTATAAGCGCGCAGCCGTGGCCAACGTCGCCGACATCGCGGCGTTGGCCCGCCGGCACCTTCCTGAGCTGGGCAACAGCGCAGCGCAGTTGACCGCAGCCATGATCATGGCCATCGGCGCCGTATGGACACACGCACGACCTTCCCCGGCGATGCTCGCCGCCTACGAAGCCGACCCCTTACTCACCGCGTTCAAGCTGGACTTCGTGACCACCCTGCAGGAGATGCTGGCCACGCTCACGGCAGGCACCGTCGCCCGCGCCTCCGCCTGAGCCCCTCCAGGCAGTAGCCGTGAGCCAGACCGCGGCGGCCGACGCGCCGTGGCGTTGTGCTCGCAGGCATCGACCCGCTGGTGAGCGGGCTGCCGGCGCGGACGCTGATCCGCTTCAGGACCCGGATCACGAAGTCGGGGACAATGCCGCCGCCGGTGTTGCCGTGCCGGTCGATGCCGATGGACACCCTGGGGCCGCAGGCCGACTCGTCGGAGTCGCCGGACTCGCCCGGATGGGGTGAACGCTGCCTTCGCCCGGCTGGGCGCCGACACGCACGCCTCGGCTCGGTGGCCCCGAGGCGCCGGGGACCTCGAATTTTGATTCGACAGGCGACGCCGCATCACGTGGACCGTGACCTCGGTCGTGATCCTGGTCGGCGGCGGCGCGACCTATGCCATCACCGGGAGCGACTCCGGTGACTCTTCCGCTCCCGCCCGGGCGAAGGCTCCGTCCCCACCGGCCGTCTCGGCCCGGGCGAAGGCAGGCGAGGCGTCTGCGGAGTCGCCAGAACCGCTGCCGTCGCCCACCTCGACGCAGAAGCCGTTCGACCTCGAACCGGCTCTGGCCCGGGTAGGCAGTGCCCCCGGGCTCGACTCGGCCAACGAACGCCTGGGCCTGTCCCAGACACAGGGCGGTGATGGGACCGTCTGGGGCATCACCCCGACCACAGCGGAAGATCAGATACGCCTGCTCCAGTCCGTGTTCGGCGACAAGTCGCCGCTGAGCGAGGCGTCGCGTGCCTACAAGGAGGATCTGATGCGGCACGTCGTGGGAAGCCAGACCTGGGGCCTGTCCGCAGCGGCCGACTCGGGCACGACCGCACTGAAGAACGGGTGGCTCAAGCGGACTCAGACCAGGAAATGGGACGTCAACAGCATCGGTCGAACACAGCGCGACGGTCGCGTCGCGTCTATCTGATGGCGGTACTCCTCAACAACTGCAGCACCCAGGAGGTCGGCATCAGCATCGTGGAGCAGGCCACACGCGCGTCCGCGACGGCGTTCTCCCGCAAACTCAGGGAGGAGTCCACCACCTGACGCCCAACCAGGGGTGAACAGCCGCATCGTCACCACGCGCCGGCTGCGCGGCGTGCTTCGTCCTGAGGGCACACACCGGCTGATGTCACGAGTCCCGAACAAGCCCCGCTCCGACGGCTTCGCCGACTCCACGGTGCTCCCGGATGCGAACCGCTCACGTACCAGTACTGGTATCTGACATCGCGAGGAACCCGACCGACCCGCGATCTGCCCGCTTGCGGGGCCGGCCTCCCCCGTCCGGTCTTCTCCCGCGTCCTCTTCATTCTCACGGGCGGCAATCCCCCGCCGTGGACCGGGCTTTGACAACGCTTCTCCTGACCACGCCGTTCGATGGCCGGCGCGGAGGGGCCGGCCGCCGCTCCGCGCCAACCACCGGGCTTTGCCGAATCAGGATCGCCGGACGGAGGTCAACCGCTGACCGTGATGTTCGAGCTTCCACTGCTCTGGTAGCCCTCGGTGGCCATGATCATGTAGTACTTGAACTGGCCCATGCTCATGCCCGCGCGCGCCCAGGCGTCGAAGTGGTTGCCGGTGGTGATGGTCCCGGAGCCGCTGGTCACCTTCGACTGCCGGACACTCCAGTACTGCTGGAAGGTCTTGGTGCCTTCCACGGAAGGGGCGTTGTACCGGGTCGTCTGGTAGATGTCGTAGGTACCGCCGTCGCTGGAGACGGTGCCCTTGTACGTACCGGTGGGCCGGTAGCTGCCCCAGTTGTCGACGATGTAGTACTCCACCAGCGGGTTCGAGGTCCAGCCGTAGAGGCAGCCGTAGCCGTTGCCCGACGGGTTGAAGTAGCCGTTGTAGCGGACTGTCCTGCGTCCGCCGGTGCTCCAGCCCTTGCCGGCCACGAAGTTGCCGCAGTTGGTCCACTGGGTGCTGTAGCTGCCTCCGCCGTTGAGCGTCATGGAGACGGAGCCGCCGCCGTCGGTCCAGAACGAGTAGTACATGCCGTCGGTGCCGGTCTGGTTGGTGGTGATGGTGGTGGCGGCGTGGGCGGTGCCGGGCAGCAGCAGCCCGGACGAGGTAGCGAGCGCGAGGGTGCCGACGCCGCCGAGGAAGCCTCGGCGGCTCACTCCGTTGTGGGGGGCGGGGTTCTGCTTGATCCGGTCCTGCTGCGTGCCGTCCTGCTGCATGCGTTCTCCCGATGAAGGCTGGTGGGGGGCGGGCGGCTCCTGCCGCCCGCGGCCTTGCCCGAACCACGGGGCGGGCCGCCCGGTCACGGCGCCGTGACAACCGACGCCGTACTCGGCCACGTGACGTGAGCGAACCGACGGCCTCCTGTCGTTCGGTGGGCCACAGCTTTCGTAGAACGCCATGCTCCTGTCAACAGTTTCGGCAGAGTTTCGGAAATCTTCCCCCTGCAAGAAGAGGGCTTGGCGGCCACTATTCTGCTGGTCATGACACCTCTCACGTGAATCGACGCGAGAGAAGAGACGAGATACGAGAGAGGCATCTCGCAATCATGTACACAGTGTCCGAAAGTTTCGAATGGCCTGGGCGGTACGGGCGTTGACACCGCTGGACCGGCGCTGCCGAAGCTCCTGCTTACTGCGACAGGCCCGTCCGGCGCCCGCTTCGCGGTGGGCGATGAGACCTACGTTCGGGAACGCAAGCGTTGCTCCCGGCAACTCCGGGCAGCACGTCCCGAGCTGGGTCTCGCCTGGCGTCTGCTGCGAGCGGGCCAGGTGCGCTGGTTAGACTCTCGGCACCCGGCTGCTCGAGGGGAAGACGCTCACATGCACATGTATGACAATCCGGTGATCAGCGGGTTCCACCCCGATCCGAGCGTGTGCCGGGTCGGTGACGACTACTACCTGGTCTGCTCCAGCTTCGAGTACTTCCCCGGACTGCCGCTCTTCCACAGCAAGGACCTTGTGCACTGGGAGCAGATCGGCAACGTGCTCGACCGGCCAGGGCAACTGCCGCTGCCTCTTCCCGGCGCCAAGGCGTCCGGAGGCCTCTACGCCCCGACCATCCGTCACCACGACGGCCGTTACTGGGTCATCAACACCAACGTCGACGGTGGAGGCAACTTCGTCGTCTCTGCCGAGCGGCCCGAAGGGCCCTGGAGCGACCCCGTGTGGATCGACCTGACCGGAATCGATCCCGACCTGGCATGGGAGGAGGACGGCACCTGCTGGTGTGCCTTCTCAGGCCCCGAAGGGGGGATCAACATGGCCAGGATCGACCCCGTAACGGGCGAGGTGCTGGAAAAGCCGTTCGCCACATGGTCGGGCAGCGGCCTCAAGTACCCCGAGGCGCCGCACCTCTACCGCATCCGCGACTGGTGGTACCTGCTGATCGCGGAGGGCGGCACGGAACGCGGTCACAGCGTGTCCGTGGCCCGCAGCCGCTCGCCGCGCGGCCCGTGGGAAGGCGCGCCCACCAACCCCCTGCTGTCCCACAGCGGGACCGCCCGCTCCATCCAGAACACGGGCCACGCCGATCTGGTCGAGGCTCCCGACGGCAGCTGGTGGATGGTGCTGCTCGGTGTCCGCCCCCGCGGCTTCACGCCCGACGTGCACGTGCTCGGTCGCGAGACGTTTCTGACCCCGGTGGAGTGGGACCGGGACGGATGGCCCGTCGTCGCGGCCGTTCCTGTGAGCCATGCGGCCCCGGGTGGTGCCTGGCACCCCCTTCCGGCCCCGTCCACCCGTGACGACTTCGACGGGCCAGCCCTCGCACCGCACTGGATCTCGCCGTTCGCCCGCCAGGAAGGCTCCTGGTCGCTCACCGAGCAGCCTGGCTGGCTGCGTCTCAGCGCCACCGGCCCAGCCCTCGACCGCCCCGGCTACACCTTTGTCGGGCGGCGCCAGCAGCACCACGACTGCCGCGTCACTGCCCTGATCGACCCGGATACAGGACGCGGTGGTCTCTGCGTGCGCCTGGACGAGGCCCACCACTACGAGGTGGAGGTCGGGGGCGGGGAAGTCCGTGTCGTCGCCCGGATCGGGCCGCTGCGCCAGACCGTGGCCCGCCGACCGGTCCCGGCCGGGCCGCTGCATCTCACCGTGACCATCCGGACGTCAGGCCTCGTTCCCGCGTCTCCCGAACTCACCGACGGAGGGACCACGGGACCCGACACCATCGCCTTCGGGCTCGGCGACCCGGATGCCCCGGACACTCAGCCGCTCGCCGAGCTGGACGGGCGCTACCTTTCCACCGAGGTCGCCTGCGGCTTCACCGGACGTGTGATCGGCATGTACGCCACCGAGGGCGCGGTCGCCTTCGACTGGTTCGAGTACGCCCCGGCACCGTCCGTGTGACGCCCGTGAGCGGTCTTCGGTCTGTTCCGACGTCGGCGGGCCGCCCCGCTGTCTCGTCCCGATACCGCCCCGGCGTGGTGCCCAACTCCCGGCAACGGTTCACTGGCAGGGTCGTCCCGTGGCGGAAGCGGATCTCTGGTCAGGCGTCCCCTCGGGCTCGCCTGCCCGGGCCAGGCTTCGGACCTGCCCTTCGTGAATGCCGCTTGCCCACTCCCAGCCGGGCTTGGGCGATACGACCCGCGGGTCGCTGGAAACCCGGGCGTCACGCAGATCCTCCACGTACGCTCGATCCAGTTTGATCCTTGCGCGTACCTCCTGGTCCCTGGCGACGGATCCGTGTCCGGGGATGAGGACATCGACGTCGTCCGCTACGCCTTCGAGCACTCCCAGCCCAACGAGGTAGTCCTCAATCGGGTCGTCGGTGTCGTCGAGCATGGGAACGAAGACGTCGGAGAGCATGTCTCCGGCGATGAGAACTCGCCGTTCTTCGATCAACAGCGCCGCGTGGCCCGGGGCATGCGCCGTATGCTCAATGATCCGCACCTTGGGGCCGTCCCAGGGAAGCAGCGCGGTTTCAGCAGGCAGGCCAGTGATGAGGCCGTACAAGGCCAACGGTGTGTCCTCGGCTATTTCCGGCGGCAGTCCCTCGGCGACGCCGGCCTTCCAGTCCGCGTTCGACAACACGTCCTGCATGAACGCCGCGCAGCGGGCTGTGCCGTAACGAGGCGCTTCGCCAAGTTCGGCATGCCAGAGCACGTGATCCCAGTCAGGATGCGTCGAGAAGCCTGCCACCACCGGCCGGCCCAGCTCACGAAGGTCGCTCGCCAGGCAGGTCATCTCGGCGCCGGTAATCCCGACGTCTACGAGTAGCACGCCGTCCCTGCCATGCACGACAACGGTGTTGTTCTCGAGCAACTCACTCTGGTGAACCAGTACGCCCTCGGCGACCTGCTTCAGCATGGGCCCTCCCGTTTGAAGACTGCGGCCGCGTCTTGACCGGCACTGGGTCGTTGGTCCCGCTCAGGGTCGAAGTCCCTGCCCGGTTTGCAGCGTCACCCTGCCAGAGGGTGTGACGCACATCAACACGACGGACGGGGATGCGCGATGGCGCCCCCCACTGCGAGGCCATCCACGGGGGCTTCTTCAGCAGCGGAAGTCGTCGACGAGGTCGACGAGGTCGGCGACTTCTTCGAAGGCGAGGGGGGGTGCGAGCCCATTCGTTCGTACGGGGCGGTGCGGCGGCGGAGCCGAAGAGTCAGGCGACGGACCGATCGTCCAGCGGTGACGACCGAAGTGTCCGGCGGAGAAGTACGCCTTGTTCGCGCGGCGTTCGACGGGCCGGCGCCGCCGTGGTCCGCCGTGGTCCGCCGTGGGAACGGATGGCGGTGTGCCGCGGATGAACGGCCCGGGCGTGAGGCCGTCATGCATGTTCGCGCGCCGGACACCGCGACGGCGAGCGGGATGCCCTGAGCATCGGAATGAACGTGCAGCTTGGTGCACTGTCTGCCGCAACGGCCGGGGCCGCCCGGTCAGCGCCCCCCCCTTTTGCCTCGCCCCGGGCCCTCAGTTTGTCCAGCACCGCCCGGTGCGGCCGACACCGGGTCGGCCTCGGTAACCGTTTTCGGCGGATTGCCGGCCCGCGCCGGGCGGTGGCCCGGTGACACGCTCTCCCCGTCCCTGACCGGCGCAGGCATCCCCCACGCGGCCGACGTCAGACACCCCTGACGTCCCCAGGAGTGCCCGGCTCGGCGGTGAGCAGTGCGGTGATCTCGTCGGCGAGGTGCGGGCCGAGCTCGCCCCAGCCCTCCTTGTAGCCGTAGACGGCGGCCAGGGTACGGGCGTCGTAGTCGCCGTTGAGTATCTCGATGTCCGTGGGCGTGATGAGCCCCGGGTGGGCGACACCGACGGCCGCCGAGAGCTTCGTCAGCTCCTTGCGCAGGGTGCGCAGGTACACGGCGGCGCGGGTGGCCTTCGACTCCGGGTCGAGTCCGCGGGCCAGCCACGGGCTCTGGGTGGCGACACCCGTGGGGCACTTGTCGGTGTGGCACCTCTGCGACTGGATGCAGCCGATGGACAGCATCGCCTCACGGCCGACATTGATCATGTCGGCGCCGAGGGCGAAGGCGACCGCGGCGTTGTCGGGCAGGCCGAGCTTGCCGGAGCCGATGAACGTCAGGTCGTCGGTCAGTCCCAGCTCGGCGAAGGTGCCGTAGACCCGGGAGAATCCCATCCGGAAGGGCAGCGACACCGAGTCCGTGAAGGTGAGCGGCGCCGCCCCGGTGCCGCCCTCGCCGCCGTCGATCGTCACGAAGTCGACTCCGCGGTCGCCGCGCGCCATCAGTGTGGCCAGCTCGCGCCAGAACTCCATCTCGCCCACCGCGCTCTTGATCCCGACCGGCACACCGGTCTCGGCGGCGATCAGCTCGACGAAGTCCAGCATCGAGTCGACGTCGCCGAACGCGGTGTGGCGCGACGGGGAGGCGCAGTCCTTGCCCTGTGGGATGCCCCGGATCTCGGCGATCTCCGGGGTGACCTTCGCCCCGGGCAGCATCCCGCCCAGGCCCGGCTTGGCACCCTGGGAGAGCTTGATCTCTATCGCCTTGACCGGGGCGCCCGCGACCACGTCCTTGAGCCTGGCGAGGTCGAAGCCGCCGTCCTCGTCGCGGCAGCCGAAGTAGGCCGTGCCGATCTGGAGGACGAGGTCGGCGCCGTTGCGGTGGTAAGGGGACAGCCCGCCCTCGCCCGTGTTCTGCATCGTCCCGGCCAGCGCCGCCCCCTTGTTGAGGGCCGTGACCGCGGCGCCGGAGAGGGAACCGAAGCTCATCGCCGAGATGTTCACCACGCTGTTCGGCCGGAACGCCCTGGCCCGGCCGCGCGGTCCCCCCAGGACCTTGGCGGACGGCACGGCATCGGGGAGGTCCGGACGGCCGTGCGTCTCGGGGAGGCGGTCGGCGAACGTGCGCTGCTTCACATACGCGCGTCCCTGCACGTGCTCGACGTCGACGTCGGTGCCGAATCCGAAGTAGTTGTTCTCCTCCTTCGCCGACGCGTAGATCCAGGTGCGCTGGTCACGGCTGAAGGGTCGCTCCTCCTCGTTGGAGGTCACGATGTACTGCCGCAGCTCCGGCCCGATGGTCTCCAGCAGGTACCGGGCGTGCCCGACCAGTGGGAAGTTGCGCAGCAGCGCGTGCTTCTTCTGGACGAGGTCGCGGGCGGCCACCAGGGCCAGTGCCGCTGCGGCGGCGGTGCCGATGCTCCGGGCGCGCATGATTCTTCCCCCTTGTCGACGGCCGGTCGCCCGCGCCGACGGTGGACGTCGTCCTGCCGTGCGGGCAGCGGTGCACGGCCGACGTCGGTGTCGGTGTCCGTTGCGGAACGCAGTGCGATGTTAGGCGGTGGACGGGAGGAGACGCGGCCCGGGGCGGCCGAGGTCCTGACAGTGCTCTGCGAGTTTCCTCACCGACCGACAGGCGTGCGATCGCCCAAGGGGTGCATTTCGGTCATTTTCGTCACGATGTCGCTCGCGATTCCCATCGGACTCTCATAAACGCTCATCACGCTTCCATCGGCCCCGGCGAGCGTTGGTCTCGCCGCACCGGACCGTGCGGCCTGTCAACGAGCGGATCAGGGAGAGCGAATGATCGAGGTTCGCGGGCTGACCAAACGCTACGGCGAGGTCCTGGCCGTAGACGATCTGAACTTCAGCGTGCGCCCCGGCGAGGTGACCGGCTTCCTCGGCCCGAACGGCGCCGGAAAGTCCACCACCATGCGGATGATCCTTGGCCTGGACGCCCCCACCGCCGGCACCGCCGCCATCAGTGGCCGGCCCCTCGCCGAGCATCCCGTGCCGATGCGGGCCGTGGGAGCCCTGCTGGACGCGAGCGCGGTACTGGGGAGCCGGAGCGCCTATCACCATCTGCTGGCGCTCGCGGGGAGCAACGGGATCCCCCGCAGCCGCGTCGACGCCGTCCTGGACGAGGTGGGACTGTCGGGAGTCGCGCGCCGGGCGGCCGGCACGTACTCGCTCGGCATGCGGCAGCGGCTCGGCATCGCGGGGGCCCTGCTGGGCGATCCTCCGGTGCTCGTGCTCGACGAGCCGCTGAACGGACTCGATCCCGAGGGCATCGTGTGGATCCGCCGGCTGATGCGGCGCATGGCCGCCGAGGGGCGGGCGGTGATGGTCTCCAGCCACCTGATGAGCGAGGTCGAGCTCACCGTCGACCACCTGGTCGTCGTCGGCCGCGGCCGGCTGATCGCCGACACCGGCATGGCGGACTTCATCGCCGCGGTCGCGCACCAGGAGGTCGTGGTGCGCAGTCCCCAGGCGGTCCCCTTCGCCGGCCGGCTCGCGGCGGCCGGAGCCGCCCTGCGGACGGGCGGGGAGGACGAACTGATCGTGACCGGGCTCGACGCCGCGCACATCGGCGCGCTGGCCGCCGCGACGGGGGTCGAACTGCACGAACTGGCGCCGCGCCAGACGTCTTTGGAGGACGCCTTCATGGAACTCACCCGGGAAAGTGTCGAATTCTCCGCCGAAGGGGAGGCCGCGTGATGAGCCGGAGCACGGTTGCCACCCGCGTGCCACGCCTCAAGCGGTCCGCGAGGCCGCGGCGCGTCAGGCACGAGGAACCGTCCACGGGGCCCGTGGGGCGTGCGGCGTTCGGTCACAGTCTGCGCGCGGAGTGGATCAGGTTGCGCACGATGCGCTCCACCCTGTACGTGGTTCTGGCCACCCTTGGCGCCGGAGCCGGTCTGGGCACCCTGAACGGATCCTCGGCGGGCGACGAGTACGCCGTGATGTCGGCCGCGGACAGGCTCACCTTCGACCCGCTGGCCACCAGCCTCAAGGGCGTCATTCTGGCCCAGCTCACCCTGGCGCTGCTCGGAGGCCTGGCCATCGCCTCCGAGTACGGCAGCCGCACGATCGTCAGCACGCTGACGGCGGTCCCCCGCCGCGGCCGGGTGCTCCTGGCCAAGGCGATCGTGGTCCTGGCGATCGCGCTGCCGACGGGACTGCTGACGACCCTCGGCGGCTTCCTCGCGGGCCAGGCGGCACTGGACTCCTCGGGTGCCCCGTACGTCGCGCTCGGCGACGCGGGGGCGTGGCGGGCGGTCCTCGGCGGCGGGCTCTTCCTGGCTCTCTCCGCCCTCCTCGGGCTCGCCGCGGGCACCATGATCCGCAGCACCACGGCCACGGTGACGACGCTCTTCACGTCGACACTGCTCGTTCCCGCGCTGGCCCCGGCCTTTCCCGGTGCGCTCGCGGACTGGGTGGCGAAGTACTGGCCGCCTTCCGCGGGCGGTCAGATCGTGACCGGATACCACGATCCCGATCTGCTGGGCCCGTGGCCGGGGTTCACCGTGATGGCGGGCTGCGTCGCCGTCCTGCTGGGCGCGGCGTTCCTCACCTTCCGCCGACGGGACGCGTAGAAGGATCGGTACGGGGGCGACCGGCAAGAACGACAGGCACGACAGGCACGACAGGCACGACAGGCACGCGCGATCACGCTACCGGAACGGGACGGACATGGCGGAACAGCTCCTGGTGGTGGAGGACGACAGCACGCTGCGTGAGCTCCTGTCCGCGAGCCTGCGACTGGCCGGCTTCGAGGTCCGGGCGGTCACGACCGGCGCCGAGGCGGTGGCCGCGGTGCGGAGCGACCCGCCCGGCCTCATCGTCCTGGACGTGATGCTGCCGGACTTCGACGGGTTCGAGGTCGTACGCAGACTGCGTGAGGGCGGACAGCGGCTGCCGGCGCCGGCCGGACCCCCGCCGGTGCTGTTCCTCACCGCCCGGGACGCGGCCGAGGACCGGATCAGCGGGCTGAGCGCGGGCGGCGACGACTACGTCACCAAACCGTTCAACCTGGAGGAGCTGATCCTGCGCATCCGGGCCATCCTGCGCCGCACCGGCGGCCGGCAGCCGGACGCCGATCTGGTCGTCGCGGACCTCGCTCTCGACCCCGAGGGCCATCACGTCACCCGCGGTGGGGTGCCGGTCCCGCTGTCCCCCACCGAGTTCAGCCTGCTGAAGGTGCTGATGGAACACGTCGGCCAGGTGCTGACCAAACGGCAGTTGCTGGAGGCCGTGTGGCACTACGACTTCGGCGGCGACGACAGCATCGTCGCCTCGTACATCAGCTACCTGCGGCGCAAGGTGGACGCCACCGAGCCCAAGCTGATCCACACGGTGCGGGGCACCGGGTACGTACTGCGCAGGCCCTCGCGGTGAGCAGGGTGCCCAGCACCCTGACGCGTCGTATCCGGGGTCTGTCGCTGCGCGGCCGTCTGCTCGTCATCACCCTGGCCCTGCTGGTGGCCGCTCTGCTCGGCAGCACCGGGATCGCCGTCGACCAGCTCCGGCGCGGCCTCGTGGCGCAGGTGGACGAGCGGGTCCGCGGCGTGGCCGAGGTGACCGCGCGGCTTCCCGTCCTGCCGGAGGTGGTCGGTGAGGACGACGCTCCGCGGGTGCGCGACGCGGTGGAGCTGCAGTGGGTGCGGGACGTCTACATCGCCTACCTGACACCCGAGGGCCGGGTCGAGCGCGTGGTCCGGCCCGCCGCCCGGCAGCCGCCCGCGCTGCCGCGACTCGACCGGGCGGAGGTCGCCGAGCGTTCCGGCGAGCCGTTCACCGTCGAGGGCGGGGGCGGCACGGGCGACTGGCGGGTGGTCGCGGTGCCGCTCACCGCCGGGCACGGTGCCCGGAGCGGCAGCGTGGTTGCGGCCGGCTCGCTCGGTGAGGTCGACGACGCCGTGTGGCACCTGGCCGGCCGCGTCCTGGTCCTCGACACGGTCGTCCTGGCGCTTCTGGGGGTCGCCGGGTGGTTCGCGGTACGGGCGGGGCTGCGGCCGTTGCGCCGTATCGAGACCACCGCGGCGGCGATCGCGTCCGGCGACCTCTCCAGGCGGGTACCGCGGCTGGCCGCCCCACGCACCGAGCTGGACCGGCTGTCCACGGCACTGAACGGCATGCTGGACCGGATCGAGGCGGGCGACGCCGCTCGCGCCGACTCCGAGCGGCGCATGCGCCGGTTCATCGCCGACGCGAGCCACGAGCTGCGCACCCCGCTCGCCGGCATCAAGGGGTTCACCGAGCTGTACCGGATGGGCGGCATGCCCGAGCGGGCCGACGTGGACGCCTCGATGGGCCGGATCGAGCGGGAGGCCGCCCGCCTCGTCGACATGGTGGAGGAACTCCTGCTGCTCGCCCGGCTCGACGAGCACGGCACCGCCGCCGCGCTCCCACTGGACTTCACGCCGATGGACCTGCGCACCCTGGCCGTCGACGCGCTGCACGACCTGCGCGCGCTGGACCCGGGGCGACCTGTCGAACTCACCGGCCTCGGTGGCGGACGGCCCGGTGCCGCCCCCGTGCTCGGCGACGAGGCCCGGCTGCGCCGGGTCACCTCCAACCTCGTCGGCAACGCCGTCGCCCACACGCCGCCCGGCACGCCGGTCCGCATCGGCGTCGGCACCGAGGGCGGGCACGCCGTCCTGGAGTTCGCGGACGAAGGTCCCGGGATGACGGGCGAGCAGGCCGAACGGGTCTTCAGCCGGTTCTACCGCGCCGACCGGGCCCGTGCCCGTACGGGAGAGGGCGGCGCCGGTCTGGGGCTGGCGATCGTCGACTCGCTGGTGCGTGCCCACGACGGCCGCGTCGACCTCCGAACGGCGCCGGGTGCCGGTGCGACCTTCCGCATCCTGCTGCCCCGTGACACGTCCGGGTGACCGGGTTCAAGCCAGCCACCCGACAGCGGTGTTCCGGCTCCGTCAGAGTTTGCCCTCCACGAGGACCGTGCGATGCCCCCCGAGCGCGCGGGAGAGACCTTCCAGGAAGCCGGGCCCGAAGTCGGGCCAGTCCCAGAACTCGAAACCGAGATGCCCGAAGGCGAAGTAGCCGTCCGACCAGGTCCACGCGGTCAGATCACCGGGGCGCAGGCAACGCGGGCAGGCGACTGCCGCGCTGCCGGTGTCGCTCCAGGCGCTGATGGCCTCGCTGAAGGGTTCCCACGCTCCCTCGATCTCCTCCAGCCGGTCGGTGCAGAAATCCGCCCGACCGGCACAATGCGGGCACACCGCGAACCTGGGTTCGCCCTGACCGCAGTTGAAGACGGTACGGCCGGTCTCGACCCTGAGTCCGTCGCTGGGCTCCCAGTCCTCCTGACCGACCGCCTTGGCCCAGGAGGGACCGGGCGGATGCCCCAACGGCGCCCCGAGGACACAGTCGGTGCGCTCGGCCAGAACTATCCCCTCCCTGATCAGCCAGTCGAGTCCGCTGTCTGCCAGGGTCTGGGCGTCCGCGTGTGTGGCGTCGAGATCGACGACGGTCTGGAAATAGTTCCCCATGCGGCAACAGTAGAAGCGGCCACCGACAGCCCGTCACGCCGCGGGCCGGCGGGGACCGAGCACTCATGGCCGTGGAGCGGAAGATCCAGGTGATCACTGGCCGCGTTCGCGGAGGGTCTGGATGCGGCCACCACCGCTGCCACCCGGGCGGCCGCGCCCGCCTCAGCGCCGGGAGGGGAGGGTGATGCCGTAGGCCCGCATCTTGCGGTAGATCGTCGTACGGGAGATGCCGAGACGCTGGGCCGCGAGCAGTTTGTTGCCGTCCGCCTCCAGCAGCGCCTGGACCAGGGTGTCGCGCTCGGACGCCTCCCAGACGCTCAGGGACCGGCTGCCCGCGCTGTGCAGGGACGGCGGCAGGTCGCCGACCTCGATCCGGTACGTACGGCGGGCCGCGGCGGCCTTGCTCAGGACGAGGCTCAGTTCGCGGACGTTGCCGGGCCAGTCGTGCCGGCGCAGCGGCGGCAGCACCTCCGGGGCGCATTCCACGCCGCCGCCGATGCGCCGCAGCAGGCAGTCGACCAGGGCCGGGAGGTCGGTGAGGCGGTGTCGCAGGGCGGGCACCGCCGCCGCTTCGAGGAAGCAGTGCCTGAGCGACTCCGGGATGCCCGTTGCACGATGCAGGGTGCCGACCACCCAGGTGCCCCGGGCCGCCGCCGTGTCCAGTGCTTCGGCGACGGCGGCTTCGTCCTCGGGGGTCACCTCGTCGGCGTTGCGCAGGACCAGGGCGCGGCCCGGTCCGGCGGGCGCCGCGCGCAGGGCGGCTGCCGGGTCCTGCCCGGCGTGCGGGGTGCCGGGGGCGGCGGCGTCCACGACGACGGGTGCCCAGGCCGCACCCGTCAGCGCGTGCGCGGCGCGGACCAGGGTGGCCTTGCCGGTGCCGGTCTCGCCGTGGAGCAGGAGCGGGGTGCGGTCCCGTGCGCAGCGTGTGACCGTGCGGGAGACCGAGTTCCAGGCCGGGTCCGTCCCGGCCAGGCCCGGCAGCGGCCAGGGTCCGGCGGCGCCGCCCTCCGTGCGGGAGCCATGGCGGAATCCGGTACGGGATGCCGTACCGGGGCCAGGGGCGTCGGCCCGGCGGTCCGTGAAGGCCAGCTCCAGCAGGTATCCGGCCGCGCCCGCGGAGCTGTCGACCTGCCGGCAGCGCATCATGACGCTCTCCCCGCCGGTCAGCCGCACTTCCCTGCGGGTGCGGGGTGCGTCCCCGAACTCGGCGGCGGCCTCGTGCAGCAGCCGGTGGTCGTCGCCGGTGAGCCTCGCCGAGGCGGCGGTGTTGGCGAGCACGAGGTCCTGACCTAGGCAGAGCACCGGCCGGTCACCGTAGTGGGTGACCTGCTGGAATGCCTCCAGCAAGGCGCGTTGGTGCGCGCTGCTGAACTCGTACATCACGCGTTCGATGTCTTCGACGGCCTCCTGCACGAGGGCTGCCATGAGGGGGCGCGCCGGACCGTTCCAGCAGGTCAGGTTCATGGCTCCCTCGACCCGCCCGGTGACCGTGTTGCGGATCGGGGCGGCCGCGCAGGAGACGCTCTGCAGGCGTTCGTTGAAGTGCTCGGTGCCCGTGACCACGTTGGGGCGGCGTTCCTCCAGCGCGACCCCGATGCCGTTCGTGCCGACGAACTGTTCGGCGTAGTTGAAGCCGGGTGCCAGGTGGACCCGGTCCAGGTGCGCCGAGAGCCGCTTCTCCCCGACGCGGCGGTCGCGCACCCAGCCGTTGCGGTCCGTCACGATCACGCTGGCGTCCGAACCCGCCAGCGCCTGTTCCAGCCGGTCCAGGACCGGTGTGGCGGCGCGTACCAGGCGGCTCTCCCGGTCGTAGTCCGGCTGGTAGGGGACGACCACCTCGTCCGTGCCGATCCCCAGGTACTTGGAACGCTGCCAGGAGTTGAGGATGCCCTCGGGCACGACCGCCGCAGGCAGTTCCGCGTTCTGAAGGAACTTCAGGCGTGCTCGCGCGATGGTTCGGTCGCGCGCTGTGCTGTCACTGAGCATGGCGCCCCTCCGATGAGCGTGTTTCCGCCATATTACGAACGCGTTTGCACCTGTCAACGGGTGGTTCGGTACGGCTTTTCCCGGCGTTCGCCGTGCCCCGATCGGGGGTGGGCCGGGTGTGTTCCACATTGAAAAAGTCGACGGCGCTCCCCGCCCGCACGCTGTTGGGCAGCACCGCACGAGAGCGCGGATGCTCACCGTCGAGCAGTCGAACCCTGGAGGACCCATGACTTCCGTCGACAACGCCACCCCCCGTATCGCCGTCGTCACCGGCGCGGCGCGGGGCATCGGCCGCGGCATCGCGGAGCGGCTGGCCGAGGACGGTCTCGACGTGGTCGTCGCCGACCTGCCCGGCATGGCCGAGGAGTTGGGCGCGGTGGCGGCCGGCATCGAGAAGACGGGCCGCCGGGCCCTCGCCGTGCACGCCGACGTGACCAGCAAGGAACAGACCGACGCACTCGTCGCGGCGGCGGCGGACCGCTTCGGCCGGGTCGACGTCTACGTGGCCAACGCCGGTATCGCCCGGGTGACCCCGCTGCTGGAGACCGATCTCGACGAGTTCGAGCAGGTCATGGCCGTGAACCTGCGCGGTGTCTTCCTCTCCTACCAGGCCGCCGCGCGGCAGATGATCGCCCAGGGCGGCGGCGGCAAGATCATCGGTGCCGCCTCGATCGTCGCGCACCGCCCCTTCGCGCTGCTCGGCGCCTACTCGGCGTCGAAGTGGGGCGTACGCGGGCTGACCCAGGCCGCGGCGATGGAGTGGGCGCGCCACGGCATCACCGTCAACGCGTACTGCCCGGGCATCGTCGGCACCGACATGTGGGACCTGATCGACGAGCGGCTGGCCGAGGAGGCGGGCATCCAGAAGGGCCAGGCCATCAAGAAGCACGCGGAGGCGATCGCCCTCGGCCGGGTCGAGGAACCCGCCGACGTCGCGGCCTTCGTCTCCTACCTGGCCTCACGGGACTCGGACTACATGACCGGCCAGTCGGTAATGATCGACGGCGGCATCCAGTTCGCCTGACTCCCGCCGTCGAGCCCTCCTGCCCCGCACCGCCGAGCGCCCACTCGGCCCACCACCCACCGCGAACCGAGGAGCAACCGATGTATTCCAAGGACGGCGAGAACTACTTCATCGTGGACGCGCACGTCGCCCTCTGGGACGCGCGCCGCGAGAACCAGCGCAACATCCACGGCAAGCAGTTCATCGACTGCTTCTACGACTACCACCGCAACCTGAGCCCGGCGTCGGAGCTCTGGCCGTACGAGGAGTTCCTGTACCAGGGCGGCGAGCGGCTGATGAAGGACCTGTTCACCGACGGGTACGTGGACCACGCGATCTTCCAGCCGGCCCATCTCGGGGCGTTCTACAACACCGGCTTCGGGCAGACCGAGGAGGCCTTCGCGCTCACGCGGAAGCACCCCGGCAAGCTCACCTACAACCACTGCTTCGACCCGCGCTTCGAGGAGGCGGGCCTCAGGCAACTGCGCGAGGACGCCGCCCGCTTCGGCCTGAAGGGCGTCAAGCTCTACACCGCCGAGTGGAAGGGCGACTCCCGAGGCTACAAGCTCAGCGACCCGTGGACCTACCGCTACCTGGACGCCTGCCGGGAGCTGGGCATCAAGAACATCCACATCCACAAGGGCCCCACCATCCGGCCGCTGGACCGGGACGCCTTCGACGTGGCCGACGTCGACGCGGCGGCCAGCGACTTCACCGACCTGAACTTCGTGGTGGAGCACTGCGGTCTGCCCCGCCTGGAGGACTTCTGCTGGATCGCCACCCAGGAGCCCAACGTGCACGCGGGGCTCGCCGTCGCGATCCCGTTCATGCACACCCGGCCCCGCTACTTCGCGCAGATCATCGGCGAGCTGCTGTACTGGCTGGACGAGGACCGCATCCAGTTCTCCAGCGACTACGCGCTGTGGACGCCCAGGTGGATCGTCGAGCAGTTCGTCGACTTCCGGATCCCCGACGACATGACGGGCGAGTATCCGCAGCTCACCGTCGCCCAGAAGAAGAAGATCCTCGGGCTGAACGCGGCCGCCATGTACGACATCGAGGTCCCGGCCGGGCTGGGCCTCACCGAGCCGGCGGTGGTGTGACATGTGGGCCGCGCAACTGGAGATGGCGGCGCGCGCCGCGCTCGACACGGTGTACGACCCCGAGCTGGACGAGCCCGTCACCGACCTCGGCTTCGTGCGCTCACTGACCGCCGAGGACGGCCGCGTCACCGTGCACCTGCGGCTGCCGACCTCGTTCTGCTCACCGAACTTCGCCCACCTCATGGCCTCCGACGCCAAGGACGCGCTCAGCGCCCTGCCCGGTGCCCGGGAGGTCACGGTCCTGCTCGACGACCACCACGACTCCGATCTCATCAACCGGGGGCTGGCCGCCGATGCCGGGTACCGCGGCACCTTCGGCCACGAGGCGGAGCAGGACCTGGAGGAGCTGCGGGGCATCTTCCGGCGCAAGGCGCACACCGCCGCGATGGAACGGGCACTCACCGCGCTGCTGCGCGCCCGGCCCGCCCTGACCGAGGAACAGCTCGGCGACGTCGTCCTCGGCGACCTGCCGGACACCTCCGCCACCCGGGCACTGCTGCGCCGCCGCGCCGCCCTCGGGCTCGGCACCGCCCCTGCCGACCCGGCCCTCGTGGACGACGACGGCCGGCCCTGCCCGCCGGGGGAGATCCCGCTGCGGCTGCGGTTCGCCCGCTCCGTACGCATCTCCATCGACGGCAACGCCCACTTCTGCCGGGGCCTGCTCCGTACCCGGTACCCGCAGTCCGGGGCCGACCAGTCCGCGCGCCCGGAGGAGTTCCCCGCGGGCGGGAAACCCGTGGGGGCCGGGGAACCCGTACCCGCGGGTGAGCTCTTCCGACTCACCGATCCGGCGAAGGAGAACGTCTCGTGAAAGCAGTCCAGGTGGTGGGCTACGGCAAGAACCTCGAGATGGCCGAGGTCCCGGCCCCCGAGGTCACCGGCCCGTACGACGTGATCGTCAGGATCGGCGGCGCCGGGGTGTGCCGTACCGACATCCACATCCTGGAGGGGCAGTGGGCCGAGAAGTCGGGGGTGGAGCTGCCCTACACGATCGGTCACGAGAACGCCGGGTGGGTGCACGCGGTCGGCAGCGCCGTCACCAACGTGTCCGAGGGCGACAAGGTCATCGTGCACCCGCTGATCACCTGCGGGCTGTGCCGGGCGTGCCGGGCCGGTGACGACGTGCACTGCGAGAACAACCAGTTCCCGGGCATCGACACCGCGGGCGGTTACGCCGAGTACCTGAAGACCTCCGCGCGCAGTGTCGTACGGCTCGACGACTCCCTCGAACCGGCGGACGTCGCCGCTCTCGCCGACGCGGGCCTCACGGCGTACCACGCGGCGGCCAAGGCGGCCCGGAGACTCCGGCCGGGCGACCGCTGCGTCGTGATCGGCGCGGGCGGTCTCGGGCACATCGGCATCCAGGTGCTGAGGGCCCTCACCGCCGCCGAGATCGTCGTCGTCGACCGCAATCCCGACGCGGTCGACCTGGCCGTCTCCGTCGGGGCCGACCACGGTGTCCTCGCCGACGGCGGCCAGGTGGACCGGGTGCGCGAGCTGACCGGCGGGCACGGGGCGGAGGCAGTGATCGACTTCGTCGGTGAGGGCGGCTCCACCAGGGACGGCGTCGGCATACTGCGCCAGGCCGGCGACTACCACGTGGTCGGCTACGGCGAGAACATCGACGTCCCGACCATCGACATCATCTCCGCCGAGATCAACTTCATCGGCAACCTCGTCGGTTCCTACAACGACCTGTGCGAGCTGATGGTCCTCGCGGCGCGGGGCCGCGTGCGCCTGCACACCGCCAAGTACTCTCTCGACCGTTTCCAGGAAGCCCTGGACGACCTGGACGGCGGCCGCATCCGGGGCCGCGCGATCCTTGTCCCGTGACCCGGCCCGGGGTGACGGAGCCCCGAGCACGAACGACGAAGGAAGCAAGACCTTGATCTTCATCACCGCGAAGTTCCGTGTCCTGCCCGAGCATGCCGACCAATGGCCGCAGGTGGTGGAGGAGTTCACCCGCGCGACGCGTTCCGAACCGGGATGCCTGTGGTTCGACTGGTCCCGCAGCCTCGACGACCCGACCGAGTACGTCCTCGTGGAAGCCTTCCGGGACGACGAGGCCGGCGCGGCCCACGTGGGCTCGGCGCATTTCAGGGCGGCCCAGCAGACGCTGCCGCCCCACCTCGCGGCGACCCCCAGGATCGTCAACGCCAACGTGCCCCAGGACGACTGGTCGCTGCTCGGCGAGATGGCGGTCGACGCGGGCTGACGCCGACGAGCCTGACAGGGGGGCGACAGCCGCTCGTACGGCTGCCGCCCCCCTGTCGCCGTCAGCCGATCTGCTTGATCACCCGGGCGGGCACTCCCGCGACGACGGTGCCTGCGGGGACATCACGTGTGACCACCGCACCGGCAGCCACCACCGCACCGGCGCCGATGGTCACCCCCTGCGTGATCACGGCGGCCGTTCCGATCCAGACGTCGTCCTCGACGACGATCGGGGCGAAGGAGAGGTACGCGCGGCGCTCGGCCAGGGGCAACGGATGGCCTCCGGTGATGAGGCTCGCCTTAGGGGCGATCATGACTCCGTTCCCGACACGGATGCCTCCCTTGTCCATGAAGGTGCATCCCTGATTGACGAAGACGTTCTCCCCGAACGTCGTGTTCAGTCCGTACTCGGTGAAGAACGGCGGGTAGATCGTCACCGATTCCGGCAGCGGACCACCGAACACAACGGAAAGTAGTTCCGAACGACCTTCACTGTCGCTGAACGGAAGCACGTTCAGTCGAGACGTCGCATCGGTCACCTCCACGATCCGCTCCACATGACGTGCGAACTCGGGCGTGCGGACATACATGACCTGCTCTGTGCGGGTAGACATGCGACGATCCCACCACCCCGCAGAACCTTCCATCAAACAACCATCACCACAGCGGACACAACCCACAGTTGTGGAAGTAGGCTGAACAGCGTGGATGTGGAAGCACTACGGACGTTCGTGGTCGTCGCTGAGGCCGGCCAGTTCCAGGCTGCCGCCGACGAACTGGGCATCAGCCAACAGGCGGTCTCCAAGCGGATCGCGGCCCTGGAGAGGCATGTCGCGGTCGCACTCCTGGTGCGCAGCTCCCGAGGCTCCCGGCTGAGCCTGGACGGGCAGGTCTTCCTGCCGCACGCCAAGCGGGTCCTGACGGCCGTCGAGCAGGCCGAGCGGGCCGTCGACCCCGGGAGCCGTCCGTTGCGCGTCGATGTCCTCAATCGGCGCATCTCCCCGGCGCAGGCCGTCTACCGCTTCTACCGCTCCCGCCCCGAGACGGACCTGGACGCCGTCACGCTGGACAAGGAGAACGCCGTCCAGGCCGCCCGGGCGGTGCTCGAAGGGGTGGTCGACGCGTCCTTCCGTGCCTTGCCGGCCGACCAGGTCCCGACCGGGATCAGCGCCGAACGACTCCTGGACGAACCCCTGGAACTGCTGGTCGGCCCCGGCCACCCGCTGGCCGACGCGCCCCGGATCAGCCCTGTGGACCTGGCCGGCCACCGCATCTGGATCCCCGGGATCAGGCAGGGCACGGAGTGGGCCGCGTTCTATCAGGCACTGTCCGAGGCCTTCGGCCTGAGCATCGACGCGCTCGGCCCCAACTTCGGTGACGAGGCCCTGATGGACGCGCTGGCCGACTCGGCCTCACTGGCCACCCTCGTCGGGCGTGGAGACCGGTACCTGTGGCCCCGAAACCACGACCTGCGGCGCATCCCGTTGCACGACCCGACCCCGGTCTACCCGCACGTGCTGCTGTTCCGCACCGGAGATCAGCACCCCGTACTGACCGCGCTACGCGACCATCTGCGCACCACAGCCCCGCGCACCCCGCACGACGCGTGGACGCCGGACCGGACGGGGCACTGGGCGAGTGCCCCCTAGCGCCGGGTCGGTTCGTGGCGTTCCGGCGGATCACGCTACGGATCTCCGGTCCGGACCCGGAACAGGATGCCGTACACCACCGGACGGTGGTCACTCCACCGGCTCCCCGACCACCCGGCGGGGGCGGGTGAACCTAGTCCCTCCGTCCTGCGAGCCTGTCCAGGACGTCCGCGACCGGGGTGGGATCCAGAGGGCCGACGTGTGACGCCCCGGGGAAATTGTGCACGCGGAACCTGTTGCCGGGTGTGGACGCGTCGGCTTCCGCGATCATTCTGTCCTGGAGCGCGGTGGCTATCGTACGGTCCCTGCCGAAACGCAGGTACGTGCGGGGAATGCTCCCCCAGGTGCGGGCCCGGCCGACCGCTCGGCCCGCATAGGCGGCGACGGGCTCGTCGGTCTGCATGCCGGCCAGTATCCGGCGGAAGTCGGCGTCGGGGTAGTCCGCGCAGATCATCTCCTTCAGGAGGGCCAACTCACCGCTGACACCCGTACGGAAGTTCAGCCGCAACACCCCGAGCCGGTCGGGGTCACCCACCGTCAGCTCCACCGGGCTGACGGCGTTCGCGTTCTCGGGTGCCGCCGTGCAGGCGTCCGCCGTGGGCAGGACGCGGCTGGGACAGAAGGCCGCCATGTAGCAGATGTGGTGGAGCAGGTGCGGAACGGCGTCGCCGACGCGGCTGACCGACACACCACCCAGGCTGTGCCCGACCAGCACCACCGGACCGTTCCGTGCGGCCTGCCGCACGATGCCCGTGACGCGCGCCTCGTAGTCGTCCAGCCCGAGGCCCTTCAGCGGGGAGGGCTCGACCGCCATCGCCTTGAGGTCCTGCCGCTGGTACGACTCCGCCACGAAGGCCTCCGCGCCGTGCCGGGGCTGGTCCACCATGACGACGCGGTGGCCGCGCAGCACCAGTTCCCGCGCGATCGGAATCCAGAACGCGCCGGCGCTGTGGGTACCGTGCACCAGCACGTACGTCACGAGCCCACGACCCGGGGCCGCCGCGGCCGGCGAGGTTCCGAGCCCGGTGGCCAGTGCCATGCCCCCCACTGCGAGTCCCAGCCCGCGCAGCGCCGTCCGCCGGGTGGCACCTTCTCGTTCTTCGTTCGTGTGATTCATCATGAACACAACGCTATGAACGGCCCGTTCGCCCCACCAGCGGTCCAGCACCCCCACGGGGGGTGGACCCAGAACCACCCTCCCGTGCGGCTCTCGGGGCCCGACCCGTGCGCCGTGAACGACCGGACCGACGGCTACGGGCAGTTGGTCTTTTCAGGGTTCATCCGCTGGTCGTGACGCCGGTCCGGTCAGCCCGTACAACAGCAGGTCCGTGAGGGTGTCGATGACGTGCTGGTCGTCTTCGACACCAGGGGGCGTGAGCACGGCGTAGTTGAGGGTGACGAGCATCGCGCCGATCGCCGCCGCGATGAACTCGGGGTCGCCGGGCAGCTGGTGTCCGCGCTCGACCAGGTACTCCAGATGCTCCCGAATGGTTTCCGTCTGCTCGCGCAGGTCGCGCCAGGCCCGGCCCGTGCCTGGGTCGTCGGCCACCATCGCCTGAAACAGTGCGAGCGTGACCGGGCGGTTCTGCCGCATCACCGTCCACGCGACACCGACGTGGTCGCGCAGCTGGTCGCGGTCGGTCAGGTCGTGATCGCGGGGGTGCTCCAGGCCAACCATGCCCTCGTCTATCGCACCCTCCATCTCGGCGAGGAGCGCCTGGAGCAGCTCGTCCTTGCCGGCGAAGTGTTCGTAGAACGAGCCGGTCGAGCGTCCTGCCGCGGCGGTGATGTCGGTGATCTTCGTATTGAGGTAGCCGCGATCGTTGAACAGCCCCCGCGCCGCGTCCAGCAGCGCGGCACGGGTCTGGGCCGCCCGGACCTTTCGGCTGGTGGTACTCGCCTGCGGCATGTCGTCCTCCATCGGCTGTTGACAGACACCAGCGTATCGGAACACACTTTCACCGAAACGAGATTCAGTGAACAACGATTCAGGGAGACATCATGCGGACGATCGTGATCGGTGGCGGGATAGCCGGACCCGCCATCGCCCTTGCGCTCCGGCAGACCGGCCACGACGTGACCGTCTACGAGGCGTACGAGGTTCCGGTCGAGGACGTCGGCGCCCACTTCAGCCTGGCGGTCAACGGCCTGCGCGCACTGGACAAGCTGGGCTGCCTGCGCGACGTACAGGCGGTCGGATTCCCCATCGACCGGATGCGGTTCTACACGGCGGGCGGCCACCTCCTGGGCGACGTACCACGCCTTCGGCGCGATGCCGACTCGATGCGCAGCGTCTCGCTCCAGCGCGGACGGCTCGTGGCAGTCCTGCGGCGCGCGGCGCTCGACGCGGGCGTGGAGATCGTCACCGGCGAACGCCTGGTGGGCGCGACGGAGTCGGCGAACAGCGTGGTGGCCGAATTCGCCTCCGGCCGGCGCGACACCGCGGAACTGCTCGTGGGAGCCGACGGCATCTGGTCAACCGTGCGCGGGCTGATCGACTCGTCCGCGCCGCGTGCAGAGTACGCGGGGCTCTACGGGGTCGCCGGAATCTCCACCCTCCCGGGTGTCGAGCCCGGTGTCTGGAACCTCACCTACACGCGCAACGGTGCCTTTGTGTACACCAGCATCGACGAACGAACCCAGTGGTGGACGGCGCAGATCGGGGATCCGGTCAAGCCCGACCTGCGCGGCGTCGACGACGCGCAATGGCTACGGCGGGTCACCGAACTGTTTCCGGAGGCAATGCCGAGGGCCCTCCTCGCAGCAGCGACCTCGATAGCCGCGTCCGGCTGCCTGAACGTCTGCGACCCGATCCAGAAATGGCACAGTGGGCGCATGGTCCTGGTCGGCGACGCCGCGCACCCTGTCGGCGTCGGGCACGGCGCCTCGATGTGCATCGAGGACGCACTGGAGCTCGCGGCGGCGCTGAGCAGCGCCCCGACCGTCCCAGCGGCGCTCAAGGCCTACGACGAGGCACGCCGCCCGCGCATTGACAAGCTGCTCAAGCACGGGCACAACGCCCGTGAGAGCAAGCGGCCCGGCGCCGTGAAGCGACAGATCAACGCGGCGAAGATGCGCGCGCTCCTCCCCTTCTTCGAACGGGCGCAGGGATACCTGTACGACTATGAGCCGCCGTCCCTGTCGGCCGTCGGCGGAGCACAGTCCACCGGGCGCTAGATGTGTGGGGTGGATGTTCACGGGGGTCGGACGGCAACCGGGTGTGGCGCCGCGTCGAGGTCGATGCGGCGCCACACCCGTCGGGAAGGAGGAGCAGTTGCTGAAATCGCGAGTGAGGAAGAACCTGGCCATCGGGCTGGTGATCACGGTCGTCATCGCGGTGCTGTCGGTGGTCGTCGCGGACGACGGCAGCAGGACGGAGGAGTTCAGAAGGTCGCTGACAGTGGGCCTTTTGGTGACGGGGACAGTCACAGGGGGCACCTGGTTGCTGCAGCGGAGGCGTTCGGCGCCGTGACCGGCGTCCGAGCACCGGCCCTGTGGTTGCCGGCGCCGCAACGGCATCGCCTTGTCAGCAGGACCGTGTCCTGCGTGGTGCGGCGAACGAGGCAGCCCGTCACGGGTGGCACGGGCAGCGTTGTCCGGGTAGTCGTATGCCTTGTTGGCAGCTTCGTTCGTTGTTGACGTGCTTGGCGGCCGGGGGCGGGGGCGGGATGCCGACGGCCGCTTCCTGCGGGGCGGCGGCGATGCCGCCGCCCGGGTTCCAGCCACGGTCGACGACCTTCGTCTGCATGATCCAGTCACCGGCCAGCGTCTCGTCGTCTGAAACAAGGAGCGCCGGTCCGCCTGCGTCGGGGCACACCGCCGAGGCACCCAGCGATCTCGAACCTTGATTCGATTACCATCTCCCCCGTGCATGAGAACCCACGTGTTCGGCGACGCGCCCGCTCCCGCCGGGAGCAACGACGTCGCCGCAGGGCCAGGCGACGGCGCATAACGTGGGCCGTGACGTCGGTCGTGATCCTGGTCGGCGGCGGCGCGACCTATGCCATCACCGGGAGCGACTCCGGTGACTCTTCCGCGCCCGCCCGGGCGAAGGCTCCGTCCCCACCGGCGGTCTCGGCCCGGGCGAAGGCAGGCGACGCGCCTGCGGACGCTCCGACACCGCTGCCGTCGCCCGCCCCGGCACAGAAGTCGTTCGACCTCGAACCGGCCCTGGCCCCCGTGACCGCGCTCTTCGGCGACAACCGGATGTCCGTGGCGATGCTGGACGTCGAAACCGGCGCCATGGCGACGTACGGACACGACGCCTTCGACACCGCCAGCATCGTGAAGGTGGACATCCTGGCGACCCTGCTGCTCCAAGCCCAGGACCAGGGGCGGAGGTTGAGCACCGAGGAGCGCGCCCAGTCCGCTGCCATGATCCAGAAGAGCGACAACGACTCCACCAGTGCCCTGTGGACCCGGATAGGCAGTGCCCCGGGGCTCGACGCGGCCAACGAACGCCTCGGCCTGTCCCAGACACAGGGCGGTGAAGGGACCGTCTGGGGCATCACCCAGACCACGGCGGCAGATCAGATACGTCTGCTCCAGTCCGTGTTCGGCGACAAGTCGCCGCTGAGCGAGGCGTCGCGTGCCTACATCCAGGATCTGATGCGGCACGTCGTGGGAAGCCAGACCTGGGGCGTGTCCGCAGCGGCCGACTCGGGCACGACCGCACTGAAGAACGGGTGGCTCAAGCGGACTCAGACCAGGAAATGGGACGTCAACAGCATCGGTCGAATACAGCACGAGGGCCACGTCTATCTGATGGCGGTACTTCTCAACGGCTGCAGCACCCAGGAGGTCGGCATCAGCATCGTGGAGCAGGCGTCGCGAGCGTCCGCTACGGCGTTCTCCCGAAAACTCGGGGAGAAGCCCACCACGTGACGCCCCGGGCAGGTCCGAACCGCCCTCTCGATCCGCTTGGCGCGCCTCTCCGCCGCCTCCCGTTGTGCAAACGCGGCGACCAGCAGCGCGAGCGGATGCCGCGGCGGGCTTGAGTCTCCCCCCGGGAGAGGGCCCACGCTGGCGGACATGAACAGCAATGATCTCGACGAACGCGTCGCCGTGGTGGCGGGCGGCACCAAGGGAGCCGGGCTGGCGACGGCACGGTTGCTGCGGGCGGCGGGGGCGAGGGTCGTCACCATCGCCCGCACGGCTCCGGAGGCGGCCGACGTGGCCTTCGTGCCCGCCGACCTGAGCACACCCGAGGGCGTCGCGACGTCGTCCGAAGCCGTGGCCGAGCTGGTGGGCGTGCCGGACATCCTGGTGCATGTCGTGGGCGGGTCCCGCTCTCCGGCCGGTGGGTACGTGGCGCTCGACGACGAGCGGTGGGCGCAGGAACTGTCACTCAACCTTCTGCCCGCGGTCCGCCTCGACCGCGCGATCGTCCCCGGCATGGTGGCTCGTGGTTCGGGCGCGGTCGTGCACGTGACCTCCATCCAGCGCCGGATGCCGCTGCACGACTCGACCCTGGCCTACGCCGCGGCCAAGAGTGCTCTGACCACGTACAGCAAGGGGCTCGCCAACGAGGTGGCCCCGGCTGGTGTCCGGGTCAACTCGGTCGCTCCCGGCTTCATCCGCACCGACGGCGCCGAGGGTCTACTGGCACGGCGGATGAGTGAGGGCGGCATCACCCGCGAGGCCGCGCTCGGCGAGCTGATGCGAGTACTGGGCGGCATCCCGCTGGGACGGCCCGCGGAGCCCGAGGAGGTCGCCGAAACGATCGCGTTCCTGGTCTCGGACCGGGCCAGTGGCATCACCGGATCCGAGCACGTGGTCGACGGCGGCACCATCCGCACCGTGTAGAACCTCAACCGTCACGACATGGGAGACAGCTGTGCAGGACATCCGTGCCTTCGTCGAGGAGTACGTCGCCGCGGCGACGGGTCCCGACCGCGAGCGCTACCTCGCTCTGTTCCACGACGACGCCGCCGTGCACGACGACGGGCGCAGCCTGAGAGGGCTCGCGGAAGTGCGCCGCTGGCGCGAGGAGACGCCGAACGTCGACTACGACCGGCTGGAAGTGAACGGCAGTGCTACCGGCTGCCGAGCCGTCGCGCAGGTCTCCGGGGACTTCCCCGGCAGCCCGGTCACCCTCCGCTTCGCCTTCGAGCGCGACGCGCGGGGGAAGATCACCGTGCTGACCATCACCCCCTGACCACGCGCGGCCGGACGACGGGCCGCCCACGAGGAGGAGCGCACCATGGCGGAGAGACTGACGATCGGAGAGTTCTCCCGCATCACGCACCTGAGCATCCGCATGCTCCGCCGGTACCACGAGCAGGACCTGCTCGTCCCCGCCGAGGTCGACCCGGACACCGGCTACCGCTACTACTCCCCCACGCAGATCCGGCCGGCGCTGACCGTCAGGCGCCTGCGCGACCTGGACCTCCCGCTGGCGGACCTGCGTCGATTCCTCGCCGCGGAGTCCGCCGACGGGCCGGACGACGGCGCCGCGCAGCAGGTCGTCGTGGCCCATCTCCGACGGCTCGAGGACCGGCTCGGCCGCACCCAGCGGGCCGTCGAAGCGCTCCGGGAACTCCTCGACCCGGAGGCTGAGCGGGCGGTGACGCTGGGGGAACTCCCCGCTCAGCGTGTCCTGGCGGTGTCCCTCGACGTACCGGAGGGAGCCGGCCTCGACTGGTACGACGCAGCCATGCGGGAGCTGGACGCGGCAGCCGGAGAGCGCTCCGTCCTCCCACCGGGCGGTCGGTACGAGCACACGCTGTTCACCGAAGGCCATGGCCGCGCCACCGTGTACCTCCCCCTCGAAGCACCGCTGCCACCGGACGTGCCGGGCACAGTGCACGAGCTGCACCTGCCGCGCCGGACGGCCGCGGTCGCCACCCATCAGGGGCGGCACGACGACCTCGACCTGACCTACGGCGCCGTGGGCTCCTTCACCGCCCGCAACGCCCTGCGCTCGCAGGACCTCGTCGAGGAGGTCTACCTCGTGGGGCCGCGCGACACCGACCGGCCCGAGCGGTGGCGCACCCTCGTGGCGTGGCTGATCGCTCCTCCGGAGAACGGCTGACGGGCGGCGGACGGCGACGTCTGCCGCCCGCCCGGCCGGGGGACCCCGTCGGGGCCGCGGGTCAACGGACCGAGTGGCCTGCGATGGGCCCGCACACGTAGTTGCCCGGCTCGGCGGGGTCGTCGCTGATCCAGAACTGCATCCACAGCGCGGCGAACTCGGACCGGCTGAGGTGACCGTCGGCATCCTGGTCGAGACGGTCGAACACGTCGCCGGTCTCGATGCCCTGCCCGTGCCACAGGTCGATCAGCCGCTGGTGCTCGTTCCTCGAGATGCGGCCGTCACCGTTCTCGTCCACCGCGTCGAAGACCGTGTCGGCCGTGGCGGCCACCGCGTCCCGCATGGTGGGCAGCCGGTCGACCATGGCGAGGAGGTCGTTCATGTCGATCCTGCCGTCGTTGTCCGTGTCGACGGCCTGCGAGAGGTGCTGCCACCACCCCAGCAGCACGTCTTCCACCCGCGCGGCCAGTTCCCCGTCCGACCGCACCCGGGGCAGCCGGCTCCACCGGGTCGCGAGGGCCGCGAAGTCCTCCTCCTCCAGGCAGCCGTCGCCGTTCACGTCGAAGGCGTCGAACATGTCCTGCAGCTTGGTCCGCTGAAACTCACTGGCCATCACAAGCCCCTTCTCTCGCGGTACTGAATGGATGCTGTCCGCGTGCGTCGGCCCCCCAACGGCGTGTGAGAGCGCGAGGGGTCACAACGACGCCACCGAGCGCCCTGGCCGTGCGCCGAGAGCGCCGCCTCCGCCGCCTCCGCCGCCTCCTTCGCCTCCTTCGCCCCGGTCGCGGGCGACGGGCGAGAGTCACCACGGAGTGTCACGATGCAGCACACAGGAACGGCGAAAGGAACTCCATGATCACCAATGACTTCGTCCCCGGCTCCCCTTGCTGGCTCGACCTCGGGTCCCCGGACGTCGCCGGTACGGCGGCCTTCTACGGCGGCGTGTTCGGCTGGACGTACGAGGCCATGGGGGAAGGCGCGGAAGGCGGCATGTTCCGCAAGGACGGCAAGGTCGTCGCCGGTCTCGGCAGGCTCACCGAAGAAGGCGCGCGCTCCGCCTGGATGATCTACTACTCCGTCACCGACGCGGACGCCACCACTCAGGCAGTGCAGCGCGCCGGCGGCACGGTGCGGGTGGCGCCGACGGACCTGGACGACTGGGGCCGGATGGCCCAGTACAGTGACCCGTCCGGTGGTCAGTTCGCCGTGTGGCAGCCGGGCCGGACCAAGGGCGTCGAGCTCGTGGACCAGCCAGGCACGCTGTGCTGGACCGAGCTGTACACGAGCGACGCCGCGGCGGCCAAGGAGTTCTACGGCGGGGTCCTCGGCTGGCAGTTCGGCGACATGGCAGTGCCGGGCGGCGAGGGCACGTACTCCCTCATCACTCCGTCCGGCCTGTCCGAGGACCGCATGCACGGCGGTCTGATGCAGCTCGACGAGCGGGATCTCACCCTGACGGACGGCCGGGCGTACTGGCACCCGGTGTTCGCCGTCACCGACTGCGACGCCGCGGTCTCGGCGGTCACGGCGCACGGCGGCAGTGTGCAGATGGGGCCGGCGGACGCGGAGGGCGTCGGCCGTCTGGCCGTGTGCCTCGATCCGTCGAAGGCGGACTTCGTGGTGCTGGCTCCGACCGCGGGATGACCGCCTGGGCTCGGCGGCCGGGGCAGCCCACGCGGTAGCTGGTCACGTGGCGGGCTCCGGTGACGTCGAGGGGGAGTTCAGACTCTGGTACCGGTCTCCGCCGCCTGCCACCTCGGCCGACTCGCCGATGACAGGCCCACCGGGCACACCCAGGATCGGTGTGATCCTGTCCGCGGCGGAGGCCGACCGCCGCGAGGCCCTGCTGTCGCTGCTGCACATGCGGCACAAGAGGAGCCGCCGACTGCGGTGCTCGACTACCTCGTGCGCCTGTCGCTCGGCACCGTGGACCACCGAGGCGTGGACGTACCGCGCTGGTGGGCCCTGGACGCGCCCCGGATCGGCTCCGAGGCGGCATTCCCCGGCGGCCACCTGAACCTGGGCCTCTCGCACGGCGTCGCCGGGCCGCTGGCCCTGCCGGCCCTGGCCCGGGAGCAGGGCGTGCGGGTGCCGCGGCAGCAGGAGGCCATGGAGGCGACGGCCGGGCTGCTGCGGACCTGGGCGGTCGCGGACCGGTGCGGTCTCTTCTGGCCCGGCTACCTCCCCTTCGCCCAGTGGCAACGGGGACCTGCCGCCTACGACGGCACCGCGAAGTGGCCGGCCTGGCGCTACGGGGCTCCCCGGAGTTCCCGCGCCCTGCAACTGGCCGGACGGGCGCTCGGCCGGGCGGACTTCTCCGACCTCGCCCGCGCCTCGGTGGAGCGGCTGCCGGTCCTCCTCCCCCGGTCGGCCTGGGGCATCGACGACCACGCGCTGTGCCACGGTTGGGCCGGGGCCGTGCACCAGTTCGACCGGCGCAACGAAGCGTGGCAGGACCCAGGGGGCCGGGGCTCCGTCAAGGGACCGCGGCAGCGTGACACCGGAGACGGGCTGCCCCCGCGGTGGCAGTAAGCAGCAGTCTGCCGCGTCGCGTTGTGAGGGTGTGCATGCGGTCAACCTCCTAGAACGGATGGGCAGTCGGCCGCCCGACGGTGCCGGGCCTGCCGACCGGCCCCGCCTTTATGCGGCAGCATTGACAAAGTTTCGCTCTTGCTCATCAATATGTTCTCCAGGGTGCCCCACTGGCAAGAGGTGCGGCGCAGATCCCTTCGGAGGGGAACCATGGGCGCACACACGGCGGTGGCGCCACCGCACGCAGGTGCCGGCACCGCGCCGGGCGAGGCCTCGGCGCCGCGCCGGCCTCGCCGGCCCCGCGACGACCGGAAGGCGGCGTGGCTGTTCCTGGCGCCGGCCCTGCTCGGCTTCGCGCTCTTCTACGCGTATCCGACCGTGCGGGGCATCTACTACTCGCTCACCGACTACAGCCTCATAGCCACGCCCGACTTCGTCGGCGGGGACAACTACGGCCGCCTGGTCGGCGACGAGCAGTTCTGGAACGCGCTGCAGGTCACCGGCTACTACGTGCTGGTGAACATCGTGTCGCAGACCCTGCTGGCGCTGGTCCTGGCGACGCTGATGCACCGTCTGACCCGGTCGGTGGCGCTGCGGGCGATGCTGCTGGTTCCCTGGCTGGTGCCCAACGTGACCGTGGGCCTGCTGTGGATGTGGATGCTCGACACCAACCTCGGCCTGGTCAACCACGTACTGAACTCCCTGGGCATGGGCACCACGGGCTTCTTCACCTCCCCCGACTGGGCGATGCCGAGCGTGGCCGCGGTCAACACCTGGGCCTACACGGGCTACACGGCGCTGCTGCTCTACGCCGGCATGCTTCAGGTCCCGCAGTACCTCTACGAGAGCGCCTCGCTGGACGGCGCCGGTGAGTGGCGGATGTTCACGAGGATCACGCTGCCGCTGCTGCGGCCGGTGCTCTCGCTGGTGCTGGTGGTGTCGCTGATCGGCTCGTTCCAGATCTTCGACACGATCGCGGTGACCACCAAGGGCGGCCCGGTCAGCGCCACGCGGGTCATCTACTACTACATCTACGAACAGGCCTTCACCAACTTCCACATGGGCTACGCCTCCGCCGTGGCCGTGGTGCTCGCGCTCATCCTCGGCGTGCTGACCGCCGTACAGATGCGCCTGCTGCGCGCTTCCCGCTCGGACCTGGCCTGAGGAGCAGACCATGACACGCATCAGGACCAAGGTCTCCCCCGGCCGGATCGCCGCGTGGGCCGTGCTCGTCGTCGCGCTGTTCGCGACCGTCTTCCCCTTCTACTGGATGGTCCGTACCGCTCTGACGCCGGCGGCCGACCTGTACACCGACTCCACCGGGCTGGTCCCGGACCACCCCACAATGATCAACTTCCTTCGGGTGCTGGGGCTGACCAGCCAGGAGGAGGCCGTGGCGGCCGGTGGCTCCGGTGCGCAGGTCGACTTCCTGCGGTACCTGCTCAACTCGGTGGTCTACAGCGGGTTGATCGCCGTGCTGCAAACGCTGTTCTGCGCGATGGCGGGGTACGCCTTCGCCCGGCTGCGCTTCCCCGGCCGCGACGTGGTCTTCGGGGTGCTCATCGCCGCGCTGATGGTGCCCCCGATCTTCACCGTGCTGCCCAACTTCGTGCTGGTGAAGGACCTGGGCTGGCTGAACACCTTCGTCGGCATGGTCGCGCCGAGCGTACTGATGACGCCGTTCGCGGTCTTCTTCCTGCGGCAGTTCTTCCTGTCCGTCCCCCGCGAGGTGGAGGAGGCCGCGATCCTGGACGGCGTGGGTCCGTGGGGGATCTTCTGGCGGGTGGTGATGCCCATGACCCGCGGCCCGCTGCTCACCGTCGGACTCACCACCACGGTGTGGGCCTGGAAGGACTACCTGTGGCCGCTGCTGTCCGGCCGGGACGAGGAGACGCGGGTACTCACCGTCGCCCTCGGCATCTTCCAGCAGCAGTCGCCCAACACCCAGCCCGACTGGACCGGGCTGATGGCCGGGTCCGCCCTCTCCGTACTGCCCGTGCTCGTCCTCCTGGTTCTCCTCGGCCGCCGGCTCGTCGAGTCCCTGAACTTCACCGGCATGAAGTGACCCGCCCCAGCGGAGGCACCGGCTGCCCCCACCGCACCCACGGATCCCGTACGAGCCAGGAAGGCCCCTCGCGATGAGACCCCGACATCTGCGCGCCGGCGCGGCCCTGCTGTGTCTGGCCGCCCTCACCACCCTCGTCTCCTGCGGCAGCTCGGACGAGGCGGGCGACGGGCGGACCACCGTCGACTACTGGCTGTGGGACGACCTCCAGCTCCCCGCCTACCAGGAGTGCGCGACCGCCTTCGAGAAGGCCAACCCGGACATCGCCGTCAGGATCACGCAGACCGCGTGGAACCAGTACTGGCAGAACCTCACCACACAACTCGTCTCCGGCGAGGCGCCCGACGTGTGGACCAACCAGGCCACCTACTATCCGCAGTTCGCCGCCGGCAACCAGCTCCTGGACCTCCAGCCCTACGTGGAGCGGGACGGGCTCGACGTCTCCGCCTACCAGGCGGGCCTTGCCGACACCTGGGTGAAGGACGACAAGCGCTACGGCCTGCCCAAGGACTGGGACACCATGGCCGTCGTCTACAACACCGACATGCTGAAGAGGCAGGGCGTGGATCCCGCCGCCCTGAACGACCTGACGTGGAACCCGGCGGACGGCGGCACCCTGGAGCAGGTGATCGCCAAGGCCACCGTGGACAACGAGGGCCGCAACGGTCTCGACCCCGCCTTCGACAAGAACCACGTGGAGGTCTACGGCTTCCTGCCCGAATGGGCCGACGGTGCCCAGGGCCAGAACGGCTGGGGCAACTTCGCCGCCGCCAACGGGTTCGAGTACCTCGACAAGAACCCCTGGGGCACGCACTACAAGTTCGACGATCCCAGACTCGCCGAGACCGTCTCGTGGTTCCGGCACCTGATCGACAAGGGCTACGCGCCCCGCCTGGACCAGCAGTCGAGCGTGGCCAGGACCGAACTGCTCATCGCCGGGAAGGGCGCCATGTCGCTCGCGGGTTCCTTCACCGTCTCCAGCTTCACCGGTCCCAAGGTCAAGCAGGAGTTCGGGTTCGCGGCGATGCCGGTCGGCCCGGCGGGCCGCAAGAGCGCCCTCAACGGCCTCGCGGACTCCGTCTGGGCCGGCACGGACCACAAGGAGGAGGCGTGGAAGTGGGTCAAGTACCTCGCGTCGGCCGACTGCCAGGACCGGGTCGCCGCGCACGGTGTCGTCTTCCCCGCGCTGAAGAGCTCCACCGAGAAGGCCCTCGCCGCACACGAGGCCGACGGTGACGACGTGCGCGCCTTCACCGATGCCGTCGGGACGAAGGGCGTCACCTTCCAGCTTCCCGTCACCGAGCACGGCACCGAGATCAGCCCCCTCGTGCAGGACGCCATCCAGTCGGCGATCCTCGGGCAGGAGGACGCCGCCGACGCCCTGGAGTCGGTCAACGGCAAGGTGAACGACCTCTTCGACTAGGCGCCGGTGCTGACCTCCCCGTACCGCATGCCCCACTCGTACCGCACGTATCGCAACGCAAGGAGACCCATGGCCCAGCTCGTAGAACTCGGCGGGCGCACCCTCGCCGTCGAGCTCGAAGGCGACGCACCGCCCCGAGCCGTGGAAGGCGGCCTGCTGCTGCCACCCGGCCGGACGGCCGTGCTCCACGGTCTCGGGGACGCGCTCTTCTACCGTCACGGCCACAACTCGTGGAGCCCGTGCGGCTGGCGCCGGCTCTCCGAGGCGCCCCTGCGGATCGAGAGCGCCGAACGCCGTCTGACCGCCGACGACACCGTGTGGGACGATCCCGCCCGACACCACTCGTCCGCCGTCGCCGCTCTGGAGGGGCCGGACGGGCGGGTGCTGCTGCTCGGTGCGCTCGGCCTCGACGTCCCCCGCCTGACCGCCGACCGGGACACCCTCGCCGGGTGGTACGAACGTGACGGAGCGCCCTGGTTCCTGGCCCTCGGCAGCGAGGAGGAGGTCTTCGCCGCCTACGCACGGCACCTGGGCGACCGGCTCGGGCGCAGCGACAAGCGGGCCGGGAACGTGTGGTGCAGTTGGTACGCGTACTACGAGAACATCACCGAGGAGCAGCTCACCAAGGACGTCAGCGCGCTGCGCGGCCTGCCCTTCGACGTCGTCCAGGTCGACGACGGCTGGGAGCGGGCGGTGGGCGACTGGGAGGCCAACGACCAGTTCCCGTCCGGGATGCGGGCGCTGGCCGAGCGGATCACGGACGCCGGGCTGCGGCCCGGACTGTGGATCGCCCCGTTCATCGTCCTGCCCGACTCCCGTACCGCCCGGCAACGGCCGGAGCTGCTGCTGCGCGACCGGCGCGGCGAGCCGGTGGTCGCCGGGCACAACTGGGGCGCCGGCTACTGGGCGCTCGACCTCACGCTGCCCGCGGCGCAGGAGCACCTGCGCGAGACGATCCACCGGGTCGTCCGGGAGTGGGGGTTCACCTACCTCAAGCTCGACTTCGTCGGCGCCGGCGCCGTGTCCGGCGTGCGCTTCGCCGACGTGGGCCGCGAGGAGGCCTACCGCACCGGCCTCTCGATCGTCCGGGAGGCTGCGGGCCCGGACGCCTACCTCCTCGGCAGCGGCGCCCCGCTGCTGCCCTCGCTGGGGTTGGTCGACGCCATCCGCAGCGGCCCCGACGTCGCGCCGATGTGGGAGCACTACGCCACGCAGGACCCGTCCGACGCACTGGCCCGCAACGCCGTCGTCAACACGGTGCACCGGTTGTGGCAGTCACCGCTGCTGGAGGTCGACCCGGACGTCGTGTACTTCCGCAGCCGCCTGAACCTGCTGTCCGACCAGCAGCAGGGTCTGCTGCGTGACCTGGCCGACGTCTGCGGGTTCCGGGCCGTCTCCGATCCGCCGGGGTGGCTGCGCCCGGAGGAACTGCGGGCGATGGAAACGTACTTGACCGGCCGCCCTGAGGTACGCCGGCTCGGGCGCTACCGCTTCGCGCTCGACGGCCGGGAGGTGGACTTCGGCGCGGCCGTGGCACCCGGCGACGAGCAGCGCTACCCCATCGGCTGACCTCGTACCCGCACGCGGCCACCGCCATGAATTAGTAAACTCTTCAGCAATATTCGGCGGTGGCCACCGCAACGCCTCCAGGGAGCACCAACATGGCGACGACCGGAACGGACATGTCCCGGATGCGCGAGATGAACCAGCTGTCCATCGTGGGAGCACTGCGCGGCAACCCGCCGTCCACGGTCACCGAGCTGGCGTCCCGCTCCGGCCTGTCCCGTCCCGCGGTGGACGTGCTGGTGCAGGCCCTGGTCGCCGACGGCTGGGCGGAGGTGGAGGAGCCGGGGGCCAGCAGCGTGGTGGGACGTCCCGCCCGCCGGTACCGGTTCAGGGCCACCGCCGGGCACGTGCTGGGCATCGACATCGGCGTGCACAAGATCCTCGTGATCCTCAGCGATCTCGAGGGGAACCTGGTGCGCACCGTGCGCCATCCGGCCGCCCCGGAGGCGGCGCCCGCGCAGCGGCTGGCGGCGGTGGACCGGGTCGTCGACGAGGTGCTGGCAAGCGCGGGCATGGCACCGGCCGACATCTGGGCGGTGACCGTCGGGGTGACCGGTCCGGTCGACGGCAGCGGCCGGACCTCGCTCTCCAGTCCGCTGCCCGGCTGGAGCGAGGCCGACCCGGCCGCCCACCTCGGCGGCCGGTTCTCCTGCCCCGTGCAGGTGGAGAACGACTGCAAGCTGGCCGCCGTCGCCGAACGGTGGCGGGGCGTCGCGCAGGACGCCGACGACATCGTGTACCTCCTCGCCGGTCTGCGCACCGGCGCCGGTCTCATCCTCGACGGCACCCTGCGCCGGGGCCACGGCGGCGCCGCGGGAGAGATCGGCGCGCTCAAGGCCGTACGGTGGCTCACGGCGCCCGACCACCTGCAGACCTGCCCCGGCATGCCGGCGACCGCCGCGGAGGGCGAGGCCGCGGCCTGGGTCTTCCAGGCCGCCCGGGACGGCGACCGGGACGCCCGGACGGCCGTCCGGCGCTACACCCGCGACCTCGCGGTGGGGGTGGCCGCCCTGGTGCTCGCCCTGGACCCCCAGGTCGTCGTCTACGGCGGCGGGTTCTCCCGGTCCGCCGACGTGGTTCTCGATCCCCTGCGCCGCGAGCTGACCAAGCACTGTCTGCGGATGCCGGAGCTGCGCGCCTCGACGCTCGGCGACGAGAGCGTGGCGCTGGGGGCGGTGCGGCTGGCCCTGGACGAGGTCGACAGCCGGCTGCTGAGCGACGGTCTGGCGGCGCCGACCGCGCCCCGACGCTGACGGCGGGGCCTCGGGCACGCGCCCTACGCCCGGCGCCCGGCGCCCGGCGCCCGTACGCAACACCCAACAGGAACGAAGGGACAGCCCAGTGAGCACCCGTGATCAGATACCGGACCGGTCCTTGCGCGTCGGCGTCGTCGGCGTCGGACAGCGCGCGGACATGGCCGCGCTGGTGAACCGCTCCGGTGCCGCCCGGATCGTGTCCTGCGCCGACCCGGACCCGCGGGGCCAGGAAGACGCCAGGCGCCTGTTCGGCGCGGACGTCGTGGTGCACGACCGGTACGAGCGGATGCTCGACGACGAGCTGGACGCCGTGTTCGTCCTCACCCCCGACCATCTGCACACCGAACCCGCGCTGTTCTTCCTCGCGGCGGGCGTGGCGGTGTTCGTGGAGAAGCCGCTGACCATCACCGTCGCCGACTGCGACGCGCTGCTCCTGGCCGCGTTCCGCTCCCGCACCCGGCTCTACGTGGGCCACAACCTGCGTCACCTTCCCGTGCTGCGCCGGATGCGCGAGCTGATCGACGACGGCGCGGTCGGCCGCGTCCGTGCGGTGTGGTGCCGCCACTTCGTCGGCCACGGCGGGGACTTCTACTTCAAGGACTGGCACGCCCAGCGGGCCAACACCACCGGGCTGCTGCTGCAGAAGGGCGCCCACGACCTCGACGTCGTCCACTGGCTCGCCGGGGGCTACTCCCGCAACGTGGTCGCCCAGGGTGCGCTGGCCGTCTACGGCGACAACCCGCGCCGGGCCACGCAGGAGACCGTGCCGCCCGGTCAGCGCATGCCCGACTGGTTCGACCCGGACGTCTGGCCGCCGTCCGCCCTGCGCGACCTCAATCCCGTCGTCGACGTCGAGGACATCAGCATGATGCTGGCCCGCCTCGACAACGGCGTCCTCGCCAGCTACCAGCAGTGCCATTTCACGCCGGACTACTGGCGCAACTACACCGTCATCGGCGACGAGGGCCGCCTGGAGAACTTCGGCGACGGCATCGACGGCGACTGCGCGCGGATCGACGTCTGGAACCGGCGCCGCTCCGGCTACCGTGCCGACGCCGACCTCTCCGTTCCCGTCGTGGCGTCCGACGAGGAGACGCACGGCGGCGCGGACCGGGCGCTCGTCGAGGAGTTCCTGCGCTTCGCCGCCGCCGGAGGCCCGACCGAGACCTCACCCGTGGCCGCCCGAGAAGCGGTCGCCGCCGCGGTCGCCGCCACGACCTCGCTGCGCTCCGGCAGCACACCGGTCGACGTTCCCCCACTCGACCCGGCGATCGTCCGCCACTTCGAGCAGCACCAGCCCGCCGGGGGTGGAAGCTGACCATCCGGAGAAGGCCGCACCGCTCGACGGCGTGGCCGAGCGCCAACTCGACGCCACAGGATCTTGACCCCAACCAAGCTTGAGGTCAGACGATCTCCTGAAATGGTCCGCAAGAAGCGGAGCTCGGGGATGAGGGGCAGGCCAATGGCGACAGTGACCGAATGGATCAGGAAGAACTCCCATGTGCTCGTGAACAGGACGCCTGACGAGCCACTGGACGATCTGCGGCCGCTCGCCCCGCTGGTGCGGGACGCCAGGATCGTGGCGCTTGGAGCAGCTGCCCGGCAGACACACGAGTTGTCGGCCGTGGCGCATCGCATCGTGCGGCTGCTGGTGGAAGAAGAGGGGTTCCGCTCCCTCGCTCTGGAGGGCGACGACCCTGGCCGCCTCGGCCTGGACGTCCATGTCGCCACCGGTGAGGGAGACCCCCGTGCGATGCTGGGAAAGGCACGGCCGTTCTGGCAGACCTCCGAGATTCTCGATCTCGTCCACTGGATGCGGTCCTACAACAAGCGTCACCCGGCCGACCCGGTACGTTTCGCGCAGTTCCCTGCCGAACCGGTGCGGCACACCACACGGCTCGATGGTCTGGCCGAACTGGAACGCACGCTGGCCGACGGTGTGGACTGGTGGCAACAGCTCACCGGCGACAAGGTCGTCTACTGGGGCGGTATGGCGCACACCGCCGTCGGCGCCCCTCGAACCGTGTCCCCCTCCGAGCCCCTGGAGTCGCACCAGAATATGGGCGGATACCTGCGGGAACGTCTGGGACCGGACTACCGGTCCGTGGGCCTGACCATGGCGCATGGGTCCATCGGCCAGCCACTGCCCGCGCCACGCCCGGACTTCGTCGACAGCCTGCTGCATGCGGCCGCCGAGAACAGGGCGGGATACCTCCTGGATCTGGGCACGTCGCAACCCCAGCCGATCCGCCGCCTCCTGGACGTCCCGACGCGCACGCGGCTGATCGGCCCGTTCTACGACCCCCGGGATGATGCGTCCTACCACATGTCGGGCGGGTCACTCGCGAGCTGGTTCGACGTCGTCGTCCACACGCAGGAGGTGACACCGTCCCGGCCCCTGCCCTGATTCGCTTTCCTCCGTGTTGGTGGCCCCGCAGGACACGTTGATCGCCGACGCCGTGCGATGCCCCGGGGGCCGGCTGGTCTTCCTGTCCTCTGCTCGAGAGCGGCGGCTGTTTGTCTGTCGGCACGTGTCCACCACGAGTCCTGCGAGGACGGTCCATCATGACCATGCAACCCTGGTTCAACGAGGCCAAGCTGGGCATTTTCGTGCACTACGGCATCTACTCGGTCGAGGGAGTGCCCGAGTCCTGGGCCCTTTTCGACCGGGTGGTGCCGCACGAGCAGTACATGCGCCAACTCGACGGCTTCACCGCCTCCGCCTTCGATCCCACCGCCTGGGCCGGGCTCTTCGCGCGTGCCGGGGCCGGCTACGCCGTGCTGACGGCACGGCACCACGACGGAGTGGCCCTGTGGGACACGCGGTTGAGCGACCTGAGCGTGGTCGGGCGCACCCCCGCGGGACGCGACCTGGTCGCCGAGTACGTGAGCGCGATGCGCGAGCGGGGCCTCAGGGCCGGTCTGTACTACTCGCACTCCGACTGGAACCATCCGGACTACGCATCGGTACGGCACCCCCGGCCACCGCATCCCGAACTGGTCGACAGCCCCTACGTCTCCCCCGCCCCGGGTGCCGAGGACCCACGTGCCTGGGAGCGCTACCACGACTACCGGGACGGCCAGGTGCGCGAGCTGCTCACCCGGTTCGGGCCGGATCTGCTCTGGTTCGACGGCGAGTGGGAGCGCTCGGCCCAGCAGTGGCGGATGTCGGAACTGGCCCGGGTGATCCGTGATCTGGCACCGGACACGGTGTGCAACTCCCGGCTGCTCGGCCACGGCGACTACGCCACGCCCGAACAGGGCCTGCCGATCTCGGCGCCGGAGACCGACTGGGAGTTGTGCCTGACGGTCAACGACTCCTGGGGGTACCGGCCCCAGGATGTGAACCACAAGACCGTGGGGCAACTCGTGCGGTACTTCGCGGAGACGATCGGCATGGGAGGCAACCTCCTGCTCAACGTTGGCCCGCGCGCGGACGGCACCATCACTCCGGAACAGGCTCAACGGCTCGAGGGGCTGGGCGACTGGATACGGCGCCACTCGGCGGCCGTCCACGGCACCGGGCGGGGCCTGCCGCCGGGACACCACTACGGTCCGAGCACCCTCTCCCCCGACCGCCGTACGCTCTACCTCGTCTGCTTCGACCCGCCGAGCGAGACCGTCTGCGTGCGTGGCCTGCGCAACGCCGTACGCCGGGTCAGCGTCCTGGGCACCGGGAGGGAACTCGCCCACCGGCGCACCGGCGGTCTGCACGACGTCCCCGGAGACCTCTGGATCGAGGCGCCCGCACCGGCGGACCTCGCCCCGCACGGCAGCGTCCTCGCCCTCGAACTCGACGGCGAACTGGAGCTGTACACCGGTCCGGGCCGCGCGTGAGACGGGCGCCGCGCGCGGCGCCCTGTCAGGCGATGCCGGGCCGTTGAGGCCGAGCGGGTGGACCCGGCCGGGTCAGCGTCTGCGACCGGCGTGCAGTTCCAGCCGCTCGGCTTCGAAGCGCGACCGGAAGTCGCGGTCGTGGGAGACCGCGACCACCGCTCCCTGGTAGGCGGCGAGCGCCGCCTGGAGGTCCTCGACCAGGTCGAGTGCGATGTGGTTGGTCGGCTCGTCGAGGACGAGGAGGTCTGCGGGCCGGGTGACCAGGGTCGCGATCTGAAGCCGCCGCCGCTGCCCGACGGACAGGGCGGCGACCGGAACGTGCAGATCCTGCTCGCGGAACAGGCCCAGTGACAGGAGCTGTCCGGCGTACTCGTCCGGCAGCCCGGGTCGCCCGGCGGCGAACGCGGTCAGCAGCGGCAACCGTATGGCGTGCGCGGGCAGTTCCTGGGCGAGGTAGCCGATCCGGGCCGGGCGGCGCACCGTGCCCGCGTCCGGCCGCAGGTCGCCCGCCAGCACGCGGAGCAGCGTCGTCTTGCCCGCGCCGTTCTCGCCCGTGACAAGGAGGCGCCCTCCGGGCTCGATCGCCAGGAGCCCGTCCAGGCGCAGCCGTTGCCCGACCCGTACGTCGGCAAGCTCGGCGAGTGTGCCCTGCGCCGGGCCGTCGGCTGCCGAGGGCAGTGCCGTCGTGAACCGGAGCGGTTCCGGCGGCTTCGCCACCGGGTTGCGCCGCAGCCGGTCCAGGTGCTCCCGCACCGAGCGCACCTGCCCGCCGAGCTTCGCCTCGCTGGAGCGGCGGTGCTTGCCGAAGCCCTGCTTCGGGTCGCGGCCGGTGGTGTTCAGCCGCCGGGCGGCGGCCTCCAGCAGTTCCTCCGCGGCGGCCACCTCCTCGGTCCAGTCCGCGTACCGCTGCTCCGCTCCGCGCCGGGCGGCGGCCCTCGCGGCGCGGTAGCCGGCCCACCCGTCGCCGTAGCGGCGGACGGTGCGCTCGTCCCGGTCGACCTCGAGGATCGTGGTGGCGATGCGCTCCAGGAAGCCGCGGTCGTGCGTGACCGCGACGACGGTGCCGCGGTGGGCGCGCAGGTGTTCCTCCAGCCAGCGCACGGCCGCCGCGTCGAGGTGGTTCGTCGGCTCGTCCAGGAGCAGCAGTTCGGGTGCGGCTGCCAGGGTGCAGGCGAGGGCGAGGCGCGACTGCTCGCCGCCGGACAGGGAGCCGAGCAGACGCTCGCGGGTGATCCGGGCCAGCCCGAGTCCGTGCGTGGCGGCAGCCACCCGGGCGTCCGCCTCGTATCCGCCGCGCTCCTCGAAGGCGGTCAACAGTTCGCCGTAAGTGGCGAGTTCCTCCTCCGACGCGTCGGCGAGGGACTGCTCTGCCGCACGGAGCCTGCGCTCCATGTCGCGCAGGTCGCTCAGCGCGAGGTCGACGGCGTCCTGTACGGTGCGGTCCGCCTCCAGGCCGAGGGTCTGGGCGAGGTGGCCGGTTCCGCCGGGGAAGCGGACGGTGACCTCCCCGGCGTCCGGCGTCTCGACCGAGGCGAGCAGCCGCAGCAAGGTGGACTTGCCGGAGCCGTTCTCCCCGATGACGGCGACCTTCTCACCCGGCCGGACGGTGAAGGAGACCTGGTCGAGGACGATCCGGGTGCCGTACGACTTGGTGACGGACCTGACGGACAGCTGTGCCACAGCGGTGGTGGGCAGGGCGGTATGGGCGCGATCGCGCATGGGGCTTCCCTGTGCAAACGAAGGGTCTACGGGCAGCAGAAACGACGGCAGTGCCGTGCCCGGACTCAGACGAAGAAGAGGAAGGCCATGCCTTCACCATAGCAAGACGAAGCGTCTCGCCTCAAAGTGACCGGTCTGCGCTCTTGTGGAACACAGTCCGAAACGGCGCCCAGAATCAATCATGGGCGGACCTGCGGGTCACCTGCACCTGAGCCGCCCTCGGACGGAGCCGGGCGCCGGTCCCGCCGCTGCCGGCCCAGGCAGAAAGTCCTACGGTCGGACCGTTCCGGTTGGTGCCACTCAGCGGTCTTCCGTGGCGGGAGGGAGAGGGCTCCGGGCGAATGGGGCCAAGGCAGTGATAATCGGCGTCGTGAGCGGTCAGGAGCCCGAGGAAGCGACGCCGAGCCTCTCTGCTCGGAGCACGGTGCGATGGCGGACCTTCGTGCAGACCGAGACGAGCAGTGCGGTGTTCCTGCTGGCGGCGGTCGCCGCCGCCCTGGTCTGGGCGAATGTGGGTCCGCACTCCTACGACGCGGTGTGGCAGGCCCGGTTCACCGTGGGATTCGACACGCACCACCTGTCGCTCACCGTGCATGAGTGGATCAACTCGGGGCTGATGAGCCTCTTCTTCTTCGTGGTGGGCCTGGAGGCGCGGCGGGACTTCGACGTGGGAGAGCTGCGCGACCGACGCTGGCTGCTGCTCAGCGCGATCGCCGGTCTGGGCAGCATGATCGTCCCGGCCCTGGTCTTCGTCGTCGTCAACGCGGGGCGGGAATCGGTGCACGGCTGGGGCACCGCCATGTCCACCGACACCGCGTTCGCGCTGGGCGTCCTGGCAGTGTTCGGGTCCCGGCTGCCCGCCTCGTTGCGCGCGTTCCTGCTGTCGATCTCCGTCGTCGACGATCTGGTCGCACTGCTGGTCATCGCCGTCTTCTACAGCGACGACATCCGCCCGCCCGCCTTGGTGGTCGCCGTCTGCACGCTGCTGGCCATCGCCTTGCTGCGCCTGGCAGGCTTCCGCAGGGCCCCGTACTGCGCGGTGCTGTCGGTGGTGGTGTGGGTGGCGCTGCACGAGGCGGGGGTCGACCCGGTCGTCGCGGGTCTGGCCGTGGGTGCCCTGGTGGCGGCCTACCCCGCGCCCCGCGGGGATCTGGAACGGGCGAGCCGGCTGTTCCGGCTCTTTCGCGAGCAGCCGACGCCCGCACTGCACCGCAGCGCCGTCCAGGGGTTGGATGCGGCGATCTCGCCGAACGAGCGGCTGGAGCAGCGGTTCCTGCCGTGGGTGAGTTTCGGCATCGTCCCGCTGTTCGCCCTGGCCAACGCCGGTATCGAACTCTCCGGCTCCGTCCTTGCCGACGCCTTCGCCTCGCCCATCACGCTGGGTATCGTCTTCGGCTGCGTGGTGGGCAAGGTCGTCGGCACGGTCGGGTCCATGGCGGCCGCTCGCCTGCTCTCGGGTGGACGGCTGCGCCCGAACGTGGGCTGGGGATCGGTGACCGTCGGCGGGGCGATCGCCGGGTCGGCGTTCACCGTGTCGCTGCTCATCGCGTCCCTGGCATTCGAGGGTGCACAACTCGAAGAGGCACGGATCGGCATCCTGGTCACGTTGGCCGGCGCGTTCCTGACCAGTTGGGCGGTGACCGCGGTGATCGGTCTGCTGCCGGAGAGACGCCGGGCGCGGGCCCTGCTGGGCGACGTCGACCCGCTGACGGACCTGGCCGTGCCCGTCGACAGGCGACACGACCGCATCCGCGGGCCGGAGAGCGCGATGGTGACGGTGCTGGAGTACGGGGACTTCGAGTGCCCGTACTGCGGGCAGGCCGAACCAGTGGTGCGGCACCTCCTCGGCCAGGAGAGCGACGTTCGCTATGTGTGGCGGCACTTGCCGCTGAGGGACGTTCATCCCAGGGCCCAGCTGGCCGCGGAGGCCTCCGAGGCCGCTGCCCGGCAGGGCCGCTTCTGGGAGATGCACGACCTGCTGCTCGAACGGCAGAACGCCCTCAGTCCACCGGACCTGCTGCGCTACGCCGGTGAGCTCGGTCTGAACGTCGAGCGCTTCCGGCAGGACCTCAAGGACCATCACGGTGCCCGGCGGGTGGCGGAGGACGTCGACTCGGCGGATCTGAGCAGGGTGTCCGGGACGCCCACGTTCTTCATCAACGGGCGCCGCCATCACGGGGCCTACGACATCGCCGCGCTCACGCGGGCTGTGGAGCTGGCCCGGCAGCGTGCGCTGGCCGGGTGATCCGGGGCGGGTCGGGTGGGTGCCCACCGGTACTGGCCCGTGGGGCAGACGTCGGACGCCGACCTCAGGAACCGAGGTCGGCGTCGACAAGACGTGGTGGTGACTAGAACGGGGGGTTGAGGCAGGCGATGAAGGATCCGCCCGCGGTGTAGAGCGGCCACCGCATCTCGCCACGGGTCGCCGGACCGTAGTCGCCGTCTGCGCTCACGCCGAGTCGGTTGGCCTGGAGCCACCGGACGGCATCTTCCGTGCCGGTGCCGTAGGATCCGTCCGCCCCGCCGGTGGCGTTGATCCGGTTGGCGGCGTAGGTGCCGCTGTAGCACGAAAGGATGGCTCTCTGCAGCGCCGTTACGGCGTTCGAGCTGCCCGTCTGATATTCCATGTAGCAGCTCAGGCCGTTACCGGTGCGGGCGGGGATCTTGTAGTGATTGCCGGGTACGCCGCCACTTCCCAGCCCGTCGGTGCGCTTCACCGTCGTGTTGCACGGACCGTAGGCGGCATGAGCGGGCGCGGTCATCATCGGGCTGGCCGTCAGGCCTGCGGCGAAGAGGAGAGCCAAAGCTCCCAGCACTCCGATCCGCACGCGGAGCGTCGTCGGTACTCGTTGCACGATGCAATCCTCCCGGTCGGTGATGGCGTCTCGGTGACGGCCTCGTCCATGGACCTTAGAGTCATCGTGAGCTTCGGACTTTGTCGTCCGTGCAGGGCAATGTGTCAGTGGCGCACCGCCGCGCGTTGACGCCGTATCGGTCGACGGCGTCCGCCCGGCGAAGCCGTTGCGCGGCGAGATCGGATCCTGCCAAGCTGACGGGGGGAGCTGTCCGTGTCGGGGAGGGCGCTTGTGAGGGAACGGGCCGAGGGACGGTCAGGCCGGCTGTACGACCGGCGCAGACGGATGTCTGACTCATGAGCCCGGTTCTGGACACCGCGTTCATACCGCCGCGCGACCGGGAGGAAGTGGTCCGGAACGCCGTGTGGGAATCCGTGGTGGCGGTCGACATCGATCACCGTCCTCCCGCTGAGGACCTGTCCGTCCGTATCGGGCTCGGCACCGTCGGACCTCTCAGAATCTGTTCGGCACGGGCGACCGCGGTCACGATCCGTCGTACGGAACGGCTGGCCCGGGAGGACGAGGAGCCCGCCGTCTTCCTCGGCCTGCAGGTGACGGGAAGCAGCCTCGTGGCGCAGAACGGACGCGAGTGTGTACTGGGACCGGGCGAATTCGCCGTCTACGAATCGATCGCTCCCTACACGCTTCTCTTCGACGAGGGAGTCGACCACCACTTCCTGCGCTTCCCCCGCGCGGCACTCGCGCTCCCCGACCGGCTGCTGCGGGACACCAGCTCGGTCGCCCTGGGGCCCGACAATCCCCTTGCGCGTCTCGCCTTCACCTACTTCTCCCAACTGGCCGCCAGCGACGCGTTGCACCAGGGTGTGCACGCGGACGCCGTCGTGGAGCCCAGCGTCGAACTCCTTCGCGCCGTCCTGACGACCCAGCACGGCAACTCAGGCCTTGCCAAAGGCCCGTTGGAGTCAACGCTCGGCCTGCGGATCACTCAGTACATCCGGGCACACCTGGCCGAGCCCGATCTGTCGGCGGCCCGGATCGCTGCCGCACACGACATCTCCGTACGTCATCTCTACGCAGTACTGTCCGGGTTGGGCATCAGCCTGGGCGACTGGATCCGTACCCACCGGTTGGCGGAGTGCAGGCGAGAGTTGTCCGGGCCGAACGGCCGGCTGCGGACCATCGCGGCGATCGGACGAAGGTGGGGCTTCGTGAACGCGACCCACTTCAGCAAGGTGTTCAAACAGGCGTACGGGCTCTCGCCTCGGGCCTGGCGCGACCAGAACCACTCCCGCCCCTCCGGGTGAAGGACGACAACTCCCTGCGCGGCAGGTGGGATTCAGGGATCCTGGGTGACCGTGACAGAACATTTGAGCGACACCACTTCGGACAGTGAGACGAAAGCGCTTCTCCGGGTCCTGGACGGACAGCGACGGCACGTTCTCGGCATCCTCGACGGGCTCGACGCGAAGGATCTCCGACGGTCCGTACTGCCTTCCGGATGGCACTGCCTGGGGCTGGTCCAGCACTTGGCGCTCGGTGTGGAGCGGTTCTGGTTCCGAGCGGTCGTCGCGGGGAACGAGGAGGTCATCCACGGTCTGACGAGCGGCGACGAAGCATGGCGGGTGGCTACGCAGGCGCCGGCCGTCGACGTGCTCGACCGATATCGGCGGGAGGCGGAACTCGCCGATGCCGTCATCACCGCCACGCCCGCCGACGCCCCGTTGGCCTGGTGGCCCCACGACCTGTTCGGTGCACCGCACCTGCACACCCTGCGCGACGTCCTGCTGCATGTCATCACCGAGACCGCGTGCCACGCCGGCCACCTCGACGCCGCCCGTGAGCTGATCGACGGACGCCGGTGGCTGGTCCTTACCTCGTGAGATCGAGGACGGCCTTGCCGTGGAGGCGCCGGTCGAGCAGAGCCTGTACGGCCTCGGAGTGACGCGTCCAGGGACCGCGCCAGCTGATGCCCGGATCGAGGCGGCCTGCGGCGATCTCTCCAGCCAGCCAGGTCAGATCACCGGAAAAGTCGGCGGTGGGGTCACCGAGGAGGAAGAAGGTGCGGATCGAACGCTCATGCCGTCCTCCGTCACCCAGCAGGGCCTCCGGTGACAGCACCACGTCGGCCTCGGAGGAACGGCCCACGCTGTAGAGGACACCGCCGGCCGACAGGGCGGCGAAGGCGTCGACGAGGTACTGTCCGCCGACGTTGTCGAGAACGGCGGACACGGACTGGCGCGCGGCGGCCGGCTCGGGGAGGACTTCGTGGGCGCCCAGGGCGCGCAGCCCGTCCGCCTGGGCGGGGTTCCGGCTGATCGCCACGACGTGGGCGCCCGCGCGGGCGGCCAACTGGACGGCGTAGCGGCCGACGCCGCCGGACGCACCGGTCACCATCACGCGGCGACCGAGCACCGGTCCCATCCGGCGCAGCACGTGCAGGGCGCTCAGCCCGGCGACGGGCACCGTACTCAGTGCCCCGGAGTCGGCGTCGTACGGTGCGGTTCCGATCCGGTTGGCGGGTACGGCGCGCAGTTCGGCCCAGCCGGCTTCGCCGAGCGTGACGACCCTCTCCCCCTCGGCCGGCCCGGAGCCGTCGGCAGCCGCTTGGACGACCACCCCGGCCGCGTCCCAGCCGAGGACGGTTCCGCCGCACCCGCCAGGCTCTCGCCGACACCGCCGTCACGCTCTTCGGCGAACGCGGATTCGACAGCACTCCGCTGGATGCGCTGCTGGAGCGGGTGGAGGTGTCCCGGCGCACCTTCTTCCGCAACTACCGCTCCAAGGAGGACGTCGCACTCACCGCCGTCAAACAGCTCTGGGACGTCTACCTGGACGTCCTGGACGGCATCGAGAAGCCGGGCCCGCTGGCCGACGTCTTCCTCGGCGCCATGCTGACCACCCTCGAACGCATGGACGAGGACTGGTACCGGCGATTCCCGCTCACCCTGCGGCTGATCGCCGACTCGCCCGCACTCGACGGGCACACACTGCGGCACTGCGCCGAGGTCCAGACCGAGATCGCCCGCAGGCTCGACGGACACGACTGCCTCGAACTGCGGCTCCTCATCGAGTTCTTCGTGGCGTCCTGGCGCTGCACTCTGGACGAATGGCTGCCCGACTGCGCACCGGCCGAACTGCCCGGACTCCTGCGCCGGTCCTGCTCGTCCATGACCTCCGCCCTCAGCCTGTCGTTCCCGCTCTGAGGGCGAACCAGGCTCCGGCACGGCGGCCGGGTGGCGGCCGCCACCCGGCCGGGCCCACTCCCCCGCGGGGCAGGAGCACTACATGCGGAATCCGGCGGGACCGCGCACTGCGGCAGCAGCAAGGTCCCTTATCCGGGCGGTGGATGCGGGAATGCCGGCGGCCTGCTGGACCCAGGCCACGAACTCTTCGGGGCCGAGGCCGGCCGGCGGCTGCCCGACGTACGGCAGGGCGTACAGCGGCGTATTGGGTTCGCTGCGCCAGCTTTCCGCCAGCGTGCCGAGGTCCACGGCGTCGAAGCCGAGGACGTCCAGCAGGTCGGCCACCTCCTTCTTGGCGGTCCCGTCGTCACCGGAGAGCGGTATCGCTGTGCGGTCGTCCGCTCCGGCAGGGCGGAAGAGCTCCAGCAGTTGCTTGGGGCCGATGCTGTGCAGGGCCTTGACCACCCTGCTGTCCGCGAGGTGGCTCTGCACCAGCTCGCTGGAGGTCAGCTCGTTGCCGTCGAGCTGCGGAATCGAGAAGCCCGGATACAACGCGTAGTTCATCGGGTCGATGACGGTCTTGCCGGACAGCGCCGCTCGGGGCAGCCGCTCGCGCGCCGCCAGCGGTACGGCGGCCAGGACCAGATCACCGGCCGCCGCGGCCTCGGCAGGGGTGGCCGCGCGGGCACGGGGACCGATGTCCGCGACCAGCCCGGCCAGCGTCTCGGGGCCGCGGGAATTGCTGAGGACGACGCGCACACCCGCTTCGGCTGCGCGGCGGGCCACTGCGACGCCGACCATGCCGGTGCCGATGATTCCCAAGGTCGTTCCGCTCACTTGCGTTCTCCGTTCAGGGTCTTGCCGCCTTGCCGCAGCCGACTCCTCGGCCTCTGCGGCGGCCTCGGACCCATCACAGCCGCGACGTCCCGGGCGAACAAGAACCAGCACCCTCCAGCAGCGATCACATCATGTGATAGATCAGAGAGATGGAGCTCAGAGCGCTGCACTACTTCGTGACTGTTGCCGAGGAACTGCACTTCGGGCGGGCGGCGCAACGGCTGAACATCGTGCAGTCGGCGGTGAGCCAGCAGATCAGCCGACTCGAGCGCGAACTCGGAGTGCAGTTGCTGCAACGCACCTCACGGCGGGTGCGTCTCACTCCGGCCGGTGCACGGGTCCTCGACGCGGCCCGCGAGACCCTTGCCACGGCGGCGAGGGTCCGGGTGGTCGCCGGGGAACCGGCCGCGGCGCTGCGCATCGGGACGGCGTCGTGTGCCATGTGGCGGCTCGACCGCGCACTGGAGCGCCTGCGTGTGAGTGAGCGCCCTGCCGAACCGGAGCTGGTCGACCTCCCGGTGGCCGCACGACTGGCCGCCGTCCGGGACGGCGAGCTGGATGTGGCGCTGGTACGAGGAGTGATCGCCTCGTCGGCGGTGACGGTGGCGCGTGCGTGGTCCGAGCCGGTACACGCCGTACTCGCGCGCGACCACGCGGCTGCCGGTGAGCCGGCGGTCGGCCTGCGTCATCTTGATCCGCCGGGACTGAGGCTTCCCGCGCGGGAGAGCGACCCGCCGCTGCACGACGCGCTCCTCGCCGCCGTGCCCGTGGCCCCACTCCGCCGGCCCGCCGGAGACCTGTCCAACGTGCTGTTCGAGGTCGGCCGCGATCCCGAGGCCTGGACTCTGATGCCGGCCGAGCAACTCGCCGGGTTCCGTTCCGAGCGGTTGCTCCATGTACCGTTCGATCCGCCGGCGACCGTCGACAGCCACGTCGTCACCTCACTGGCGACACCCGAGTCGTGCGTGGCGTCGTACGTCGCCGCGTTCGCGGACTGACCTGTCCGCAGTCACCTGCGCTCCGCGGACTCCTCGGGTGGCGGCGCCGTCGAGGCGCGTACCACGAGTTCGGTGGCGAGCTCGATGTGGTGGGACTCGACCTTCTCTCCGTTGGCGAGTCGGAGCGCGGTGCGCAGGGCGGCGCCGCCCATCTCCCGCAGCGGCTGGCGCACGGTGGTGAGGGGCGGTGAGGCCATCCGGGCGAGGCTCGTGTCGTCGAAACCGACCACGCTCAGGTCTTCCGGGACGCGCAGGCCCCGGCGCCGGGCGGTCTCGACGACCCCGACGGCGATCTCGTCGTTGCCTGCGAAGATCGCCGTCGGCGGCTCTCGCAGGCCCAACAGCGCCGTGGCGCCGAGCAGTCCCGTCTCGTAGGTGAACTCTCCCGGCCGGACGTAGGCCTCGGGCACCTGGGCCCCTCCGGCTTCCATGGCTGCGCGGTAGCCGTGCATGCGCGCCTGGTTGCACACGGCCATGGCGGGTCCGCCGAGATAGGCCACTCGGCGGTGGCCCAGGGAGAGCAGGTGCTGCGTCGCGGCCAGACCGCCGGCGAAGTTGGTGGCCCCCACGCTGTTCACCCGGCTGTCCGGCAGGTGCAAGGGGTCCAGCACGACCAGCGGCAGCCCGGACCTGGCCAGTTCGTTCAGGTGCGCCGAGGTGTACACGCTGGTGACCGCGATGACGGCACGACGCCCGGCGGAGACCAGGTCCCGGGCCCAGTGCGGGGCACGGGACGCCTTGCTGATCACGACCGAAGCCCCCAGTTCGGAGGCGGAGTCGATGATCCCTTCCAGGGTCTCGGCGACGTACGACTTCAGGCTGCCCTTGAACTGCACCTCGATGGTCGGGCTCTCGACCAGCTCGCTGTGGCGGAACACGGGGGCGAGGTAGTCGTGGTGGCGCAACAGCTCCTGCACCCGGGCGCGGGTCCGCGGCGCCACGTCACCGCGGCCGTTCACCACTTTGGACACGGTCGCCACGGAGACCCCGGCCGCTTGGGCGATGTCCGCCAAAGTGGTGCGTCTCGCGCTCGGTCGCATCGGTCCCCTCCCGTATACGTCCACCGGTGTGGTGAGTCGCCGTCGGGTCGGCGACGCGGGTGGAACCGGTCAACAGTACGGCACCCCCACCACGAGCCCCGACCGGCCACGACGCCGCTCGAGGGGGGATCACCGCCTGACCTGCCTACCCCTGGTCAAGCGTTTTCGAAACAATTTCGAAGCTTCCGAGAACCTGTCGGGCGCTGTCACTGGCCTTGACAGGCCATCAGCCCGAAACCTAATTTGCACGAACAGAGCTCGGAGAAGGCTGTTTCGAAAATCTTTCACCACGACTCACGAGAAGCCGGCGGCTCTCGAGTGCGGAGAAAAGACATGGCGCTCTCCCGACGTACCCTCCTCGGCCTGGCCGCCACCGTGCCGGTCTCCGCGGCACTGGCGGCCTGCGGCTCGTCCGGCCCCGGCAAGAGTGACGGTGGGGCCACGTACTGGTACCTGAACGGCCAACCGCAGGAAGGCGTCCGGGCCGGTGCGGTGGACGCCTTCAACAAGGCCCACCCGGACGGCCGGATCAAGGACACCACGTTCCAGAACGACGCCTACAAGACCAAGATCAAGACGGCCATCGGCGCGGGGCAGGCGCCCACCGTCATCTTCGGCTGGGGCGGCGGGACACTGCGCACCTACGCGGAAGCCGGCCAGGTCGATGACCTCACCTCGTGGTTCGACCAGCATCCCGAGGTCAAGAAGGCGCGGTTCCCGTCGTCCTTCGGCGCGGCGACCGTGAACGGCAAGATCTACGCGGTCCCGTGCGACGCCGTGCAGCCGATTGTTCTCTACTACAACAAGAGGGTCTTCGAGAAGGTCGGCGCGGAGCCGCCGGAGTCCTGGGAAGACATCATGGCGCTGGTGCCCCGGTTCAACGCGAAGGGCATAGCGCCGTTCTCCCTCGGTGGTCAGTCCCGGTGGACGAACATGATGTGGCTGGAGTTCCTGTTCGACCGCATCGGCGGTCCCGAGGTGTTCCAGGCCGTCATCGAGGGCCAGAAGGACGCCTGGTCGCACCCGGACGCCATCACCGCGCTGACCAGGGTGCAGGAACTGGTCAGGGCCGACGCGTTCATCAAGGGCTTCTCGTCCATCACCGCCGACTCCAACGCGGACCAGGCGCTGCTCTACACCGACAAGGCCGCCATGATGCTGCACGGCGCGTGGTCGTACGGCATCCAGCAGGCCGACGGCGGCGACTTCGTCTCCAGCGGCGGCCTCGGCTACATGAACTTCCCGCCCGTCGACGGCGGCAAGGGCGATCCGAGCAACGCGGTGGGCAACCCCGCCCAGTACCTCTCCCTCTCCTCCAAGGCCACCGAGGAGGAGAAGAAGATCGCCAAGGAGTTCTTCGCGACCGGCGTCCTGCAGGACGCCGAGGTGCAGGCGTGGATCGACAACGGGTCCGTACCGGTCCGGGTCGGCACGGAGAAGCTCCTGGCCGCCTCCAAGAGCGCCGATTTCCTCCAGTTCAACTACGGCATCGCCAGCAAGGCCAAGACGTTCGTGCAGTCCTGGGACCAGGCACTCAGTCCGACGGCCGCCGAGACTCTGCTGGACAGCGTCGTCAAGTTGTTCCAACTGTCCATCTCACCCGAGCAGTTCGCCGGAAGCCTCAACGCGGTCATCGGCAAATGAGCTCACTCACCGGTCGTCCACCACATCGCCGACAGCGCAGCATCCTGCCCTGGCTGGCGGCACCGGCGCTGGTGCTCTTCGTCGGCTTCGCCGTGGTCCCGCTCGTCGGTGTCTTCGCACTGAGCTTCACCACCTGGGACGGGATCGGCGCCATCCAACCGTCGGGGCTGACCAGTTGGCGTGCCGTGCTCACCGACCCGGGGCTGCCGCACGCCCTCTGGGTGACCTTCATGGTGATGGCGGTGTCGTGGGCCGTCCAGACACCGCTGAGTATTCTGCTCGGTACGTTCCTCGCCGGCCGCCAACGCTACCGTGCGGTGCTGGGCGTGGTGTACTTCGTCCCTCTGATGCTCAGCTCCGCGGCCATCGCGATCGCGTACAAGGCCCTGCTGGACCCCAACTTCGGGCTCGGGGCCGGGCTGAAGCTCCCCCTGCTCAGCCAGGACTGGCTGGGGCGGCCCGGACTCGCCTTCGGGGTCGTCGTCTTCGTCGTCTCCTGGCAGTTCGTGCCGTTCCACTCCCTGATCTACCAGGGCGGTGTCCAGCAGATACCCAAGTCCCTGTACGAAGCGGCCCAGATGGACGGGGCCGGACGGATCCGGCAGTTCTTCAGCATCACGCTGCCCCAGCTGAGGTACACCATCATCACCTCGTCCACGCTGATGGTGGTCGGGTCCCTGACCTTCTTCGACCTCATCTTCGTCCTGACCGAGGGCGGCCCCGGCGACGCCACGCGGGTCCTGGCCCTGGACATGTACAAGCGGGGTTTCCAGGCCAGCCTGATGGGACCGGCCAGCGTCATCGCGGTCATCCTGGTCCTGGTGGGCCTGGCCCTCGCCCTGTTGCTGCGCCGGCTCGGCGGCCGGGACGCCGGTGCGAGCCAGCTCGAGGGGGCCTGAGGTGACCACCACACTGCCCGAGGCACGACGACCGTCCAGGACCGCTCCCCGCGAGCGGCAACGCCGCCCCTCCCGGCCGGGCCGCCGTCGCAACTGGGCCGGCGGGCTGGCCGGATGGCTCTGGCTCGTCGTCGTCGCCGTACCTCTGTACTGGACGCTCATCACCAGCCTCAAGGCCCAGAGCCGCTACTACGCGAGCAACCCGCTGGTGCCCCCGGGTGAGCCGACACTGGACAACTACCGGCTGGTCGTCGAGTCCGACTTCCTCCGCTACTTCCTCAACAGCGTCGCGGTCACCGCGGGCGCCGTGGTACCGGCGGTCGTCTTCTCGTTCATGGCGGCCTACGCGATCGTCCGGGGCCGGCAGCTGCGGGTGCTGCGCGCGACGAACGGACTGTTCCTCATGGGCCTGGCCATCCCGCTGCAGGCCACGGTCATCCCGGTCTACCTCATCATCATCAAACTGCAGCTGTACGACAGCCTGCTGGCGCTGATCCTCCCGTCCATCGCCTTTGCCATCCCGCTGTCGGTCCTGGTGCTCGCCAACTTCGTCCGCGACGTGCCCAAAGAGCTGTTCGACTCGATGCGGGTCGACGGCGCCACCGAATGGACGACGATGTGGCGGCTGGCGGCACCGCTCACCCGGCCGGCCATCCTGACCGTGACCATCTTCAACGCCCTGACCATATGGAACGGTTTCCTGCTGCCGCTGGTGCTCACTCAGAGTCCGGAGCGCCGGACACTGCCGCTCGCGCTGTGGACCTTCCAGGGCCAGTACGGGGTCAACGTCCCCGCCGTTCTCGCCGCCGTCGTCCTCACCACACTGCCCGTCCTGATCCTTTACGCGTTCGGCCGCCGCCAACTGCTGAGCGGTCTGACCGCCGGATTCAGCCGTTGACCGACGCCGACGCCGGCCGGAACCCGGACGCGCCCCGTCCCGCATCGATTCCTGCTCGTCCACCTGTTCGCCCGTCACGCCCCGGTCGGGGATCCGCGGGCCGTGGGAGGGAAAGTGAACGCCAACGTGGCCGTAGACAACACCGCCGGAGTCTCCCGCTGGAACGACACCACTGCTTCCGTCACCGCGAGAGTCGACGCGCTGATCGACGCGATGACCCTGCGGGAGAAGACCGCCCAGCTGTACGGAGTCTGGGTGGGCGCCTCCAACGTGGGCGGTGAAGTGGCTCCCCACCAGCACGACATGGAGGAGGCCGTCGATCTCGACGCGCTCCTGCCCACCGGACTGGGCCAGCTGACCCGGCCCTTCGGCACGGTCCCGGTCGACCCCGCCCTGGGTGCGCTCTCCCTGGCCCGCACCCAGGCCCGGATCGCCGCCACGAACCGGTTCGGCATCCCCGCTCTCGCCCACGACGAGTGTCTGGCCGGCTTCGCCGCCTGGGGTGCGACGGCCTACCCCGTCCCGCTGTCCTGGGGCGCCACCTTCGACCCCGACACGGTGGGGCGCATGGCCTCCGCCATCGGGCGGGACATGCGTGCCGTCGGCGTGCACCAGGGGCTCGCGCCCGTCCTGGACGTCGTCCGCGACGCCCGCTGGGGCCGGGTCGAGGAGACCATCGGTGAGGACCCGTACCTCGTCGGCACCATCGGGACGGCGTACGTGCGGGGTCTCGAGTCGGCCGGGATCGTCGCCACCCTCAAGCACTTCGTCGGGTACTCGGCCTCTCGCGCCGGGCGCAACCTGGCTCCCTCCTCCATGGGCCCGCGTGAGCGCGCCGACGTCCTGCTGCCCCCCTTCGAGATGGCGGTCCGTGAAGGCGGCGCGCGGTCGGTGATGAACGCCTACACCGACACCGACGGCGTACCCTCCGCGGCCGACGAGGAGCTGCTCACCGGCCTGCTGCGCGACACGTGGGGCTTCGACGGCACCGTCGTCGCCGACTACTTCGCCATCGCCTTCCTGAAGACCCTGCACGGCGTGGCGGCCGACTGGGCCGACGCCGCCGGCCTGGCGCTGCGGGCGGGCATCGACGTCGAACTGCCCAACGTCAAGACGTACGGCGCGCCCCTGGCCGAGGCCGTCGCCGACGGCCGTGTCCCGGAGAAGCTGGTCGACCGGGCCCTTCGCCGGATACTCACCCAGAAGGCGCGGCTCGGCCTGCTCGATCCGGACTGGAACCCCCTGCCGGCCGCGCTCGAAGAGGCCGACCTCGACGATCCCGCCGCCCTGCGCGGCCGGATCGACCTGGACAGTCCGGAGAACCGCGCACTGGCCCGCACGGTCGCCGAGGAAGCCGTAGTGCTGTTGAGCAACGACGGCACGCTACCGCTCGCGAGGCCGCGCCGTATCGCCCTGCTCGGCCCCAACGCCGACGAGGCCGTCGCCGTACTGGGCTGCTACTCCTTCCCCCAGCACATCGGCGTCCGGCACCCCGGGACCCCGCACGGCATCGAGTTGCCCACGCTGCGCCTCGCCCTCGCCGCCGAGTTCCCCGACGCCCGGATCACGGTCGCCCGCGGCACCGGCGTCGACGACGGGGATCTCACCGGCCTCCCCGAGGCCGCCCGGGTGGCACGCGAGGCCGACATCGCCCTGGTGGTGCTCGGCGACCGTGCCGGGCTCTTCGGGCGGGGCACCAGTGGTGAGGGATGCGACGTCGAGTCGCTGGCACTGCCCGGGGCACAGCAGCGGTTGCTCGACACCCTGCTGGACCTGGAGACGCCGTTGGTCACCGTGCTGCTCGCGGGACGACCGTACTCCCTCGGTCGCGCGGTCGAGGAGTCCGCGGCGATCGTGCAGTCCTTCTTCCCCGGCGAGGAAGGCACCCGTGCGATCGCCGGTGTGCTCAGCGGCCGCGTCAACCCGTCCGGCCGGCTCCCGGTCGGGGTGCCGCGCGGGCCTGGCTCCCAGCCGGCCACCTACCTCGGAGCGAGGCTCGCCCACGCCGGAGAGGTGTCCGCCGTCGACCCGACACCGGCGTTCGCCTTCGGTCACGGCCTGTCCTACACCCGGTTCGACTGGACGGACCTGAGCGTGGACGTCCGGGAGGCACCGACGGACGGCGAGTTCACCCTCGCCTTCACCGTCCGCAACACCGGCGGTCGGTCCGGGACCGAAGTCGTCCAGCTCTATCTGCACGACCCGGTCGCCTCCGTCGTCCAGCCGGTGCAGCGCCTCGTCGGCTACGCCCGGGTCGACCTGGAGCCCGGTGAGGCCCGGCGCCTGCGTGTCACTGTCCCGGCCGATCTCGCCTCGTTCACCGGACGCGACGGACGGCGTGTGGTCGAACCGGGCGAGCTGGAGTTGAGGCTGGCCGCCTCCAGCGCGGACCCACGCCTGACCGCCAGGGTCACGCTGACCGGAGTCGAACGCCACCTGGACCACACCCGGCGCCTGCGCTCCGTGGTCGAGCAGGAGCCGGCTGCCCGTGCCTGAGCCGAGCGAGCCGCACCCCCCGGCGCTCGGCCGCGGCGCCGGTGGTGGGGCGAGCCTCGCGTGGCCGAGGTGCCGGCCCGGCCATCGGCTCACCCGTGGTTCCTCACCCGAGGTTCAAGGGGCCGTCCGTCCGAGCTCGGCGGCGATGCGCGCGATGTCGGCCGGGGTTCCGGCCATGATGGTGCGGGCGTGTGCGGTGACCAGGTCGGCGGGCCAGTCCCACCAGGCCGCGTGGCGCAGCCGCTCGACGTCGGCGTCGTCGAAGCGCTGCCTGATCGGTCTGGCCGGGTTGCCGCCGACGACCGTGTAGGGCGGGACGTCGGCGGTCACTACGGCGCCGGCCGCGATGATGGCGCCGTCGCCGATCCGTACGCCCGGCATGACGGTCGCCCGGTAGCCGAACCAGACGTCGTTGCCGACCACGGTGTCGCCGCGGCTGGGCATGGCGGTGACGATGTCCAGCGTCTGCTCGGCCCACCGGCCGCCGAACATGGTGAACGGGTACGTCGACACCCCCATCGTCGGGTGCTCGGCGCCGGCCATCAGGAAGGTGGTGCCGGTGGCGATCGCGCAGTACTTGCCGATGGTGAGGCGCTCCGGCCCGTAGGCGTAGAGGACGTTGCGGTGCTCGAAGTCCGTGGCGCCGTCGGGGTCGTCGTAGTAGGTGTACTCGCCCACGGTGATGTTCGGAGAGGTGACCAGTGGGTTGAGGAACACCACGCGGTCGTGGGCGGGCAGCGGGTGCAGGGTGGTCGGGTCGGGGGACAAGATCGGGGTCCTTTGCGTAGTTGTCGAACGGGGCGATTGTCCGTGGTCAACCGCTGTGCGTGGAAGCCCCGTTCGGGGAGGTGACCGGTTCGGCGCCGGTGGCGGGTGCGGGGGTCGTGGAGTCCTTCGCGGGCCTGGACCTCGTCAGCCACAGGCCGGTGAACACGGCGGTGGCCGCGGTGACGGTGCCGGCCACGAGGAAGGCGCTGTTGAGGCCGGTCTCGAAGGAGGCGCCGCCCGACTGCCGGGTGCGGACGACGGCTCCGAGCACCGCGACGCCGAGCACCGCGCCGATCTGCCGGGTGGTGCTGCTGATGCCCGACGCGAGGCCGCCCTCCTGCGGGCTGACCGCTTGGATGGCGGCGCCCGTCAGCGGGGACATGGCCAGGGCGAAGCCGGCGCCGGCGAGTCCCAGCCGCCACCACACGTTCGCGTAGCCGGTGTCGGCGTGCACCGTACCGAGCGCCAGCAGTCCCAGGGCGGCCAGGGCGAGGCCGGCGGTGACCACGACACGGAAGCCGTACCGGGCGGCGAGCCGGCCCGCGTACGGGCTGACGATCACCATGGCCACGGACACCGGCAGGGTCTGGAGGCCGGCGCGCAGGATCGAGCTGCCCTGGACGTACACGAAGAACTGGGAGAAGAAGAACGACGAACCCATGAGCGCGAACCCCACCACGACCATGGCGGTGTTGGACACGGTGAACAGGCGCTGCCGCAACAGCCGCAGCGGCAGCATCGGAGCGTCGCGACGGGCTTCGACGGCGACGAAGGCGGCGAGGAGGATCACCGCGGTGGCGAAGCTGCCCAGGATGACCGGTGAGGTCCAGCCGCGGGCGCCTCCCTCGATCAGCCCGTAGGTCAGTACCCCCACTGCCAGCACGGACAGCGCCGTGCCCGGGACGTCGATCGCGGGCGCGCCGGCGTTGCGGGACTCGCCGAGGTGACGCAGGCCGACCAGCACCAGGACCACTCCGACGGGCAGATTGACGAGGAAGATGGCGGGCCAGCCGAAGGCGTCCGTCAGTACGCCCCCGGCCACGGGGCCTGCGGCCAGACCGATTCCACTGATTCCGGCCCACAGCCCGATCGCCCGGATCCGTTCTTGCGGCACGGGGTGGGCGGCGGCGAGCAGGGCCAGCGAGGCCGGGCTCAGCGCCGCGGCCCCGATGCCCTGCAACACCCGGCCGGCGACCAGCCAGCCCAGTGAAGGCGCGAGGCTGCACAGCAACGACGCGACGGTGAACACGGCCACACCGGTCAGGTACACCCGCTTGCGGCCGAACCGGTCGGCGAAGACCCCGCCGGACAGCAGCAGCATGGCGACCAGCAGTACGTACGCGTCCACGATCCATTGCAGTCCGGTCAGCTGCGTGTGCAGGCCCTCCTGCATGTCGGGCAGGGCCGCTCCGACGATCGTGTTGTCGAGCAGCACCATGAACTGCCCCAGGCAGGTCACCGCGAGCAGCACGGCCCGGTCCGACCGACTGCCTGCGGTCGCATGCGGTGCGGCCATGGGATCCCCCTCCGTCGTTGGCTGCGCCCGGACATCCGAGCACTCCTAAAGCAGTCATCGACTGCGTTAGGTGACTATAGAGAGGCTCCTCCACAAACGCAAGTCTCGACTGCGTTAAGCTGGAGGGCATGAACGAGCAACAGCGAGTCCGGCGACCCGGCGGCCGCAGTGCCCGTGTCGGCGCGCAGGTACACCAGGCCGTCACCGATCTGATCAGTGAGCGCGGCTACGGCAAGTTCACCGTCGGCGACGTCGCCGACCGCGCGGGCGTGGCCGACAGCAGCGTCTACCGCCGGTGGGGCAGCCTCGAGACCCTGCTCACCGACGTGGCGCTCACCCGCCTCAATGCGCAGTCCCCGATGCCGGACACCGGGAGCCTCGCCGGGGACCTGCGTACGTACGCGGCCCAAGTGGCCCGGGAGATCACCGGGCCCGACGGTCCGGCGGTGCTGCATCTGGCGGTCGCCCTGTCCGGCAGCGGCCGGCAGGGCCGGCAGGCGGGGGCAGACCTGCGGGCCGAACGCACCCGGCAACTGCAGTCCATGCTCGATCGCGCCCGCGACCGCGGCGAGCCCGCACCCGACGCGCTCGACGTGCTGGACCACGTCCTCGCCCCGATGTACATCCGCGTCCTGTTCGGCGTGGTGCCGCTCGCCCCCGACTACGTCGACGGGCTGGTCGACCGGCTGCTGGGGGACACGGAAACCTAGTCCGTGCGCCCCCCGGCGACGGTCCGCGGCAGGGGCGGAACAGGCCCCTCCGTGATCATTTGTGGCTAGTTCGGGCCTCACACCGCCACCCCGTGCGGCCGATACATTCACCCCGACCGAACCCACTCGACCAGGGGGGAACAGGCAACGATGCGCTCCACAGGACCCGTCAGTCGCATCGGCAGATCACTCATGGCGGTGACCGCCGCGACGGCCGCCGGGGCGGCTGCCGCCCTGGGCCTCGCCGCCCCGCCGGCTGCCGCGGCGCCCACCGACACGACGGCGCCCCGGCCCGGCGACACCTGTACGGCGGCCGACCTCGGCACCCGCCACCCGTACATCAAGACCACCGAAGTGTCGCCGACGATCACCCATTTCAAGGGCTGGTACGTCACCGAGGGCACCACCGGCCAGCAGACCGTCAGCACCGACACCACGACGGTCATCGCGGTCTCCGTCGGCCTCAACGACACGATCGAGACCAGTTTCGAAGTCGAGGCGCTCAGCAACGTCAAGGCGACCGTCGGTCTGGACGTGAAGCTCGAGTACACCTCCACCAGTGAAGAGTCGAACTCGGTCACCTGGAACCTGACCCAGCCGGGCTATTACGGCTTCTACAAGGGCACGAAGAAGGTCACCGGCACGTACGGCAGCCTCAACTGCAACCGCGCCCAACAGGACGACGGGGGCTGGGCGCTGGAGTGGACCGAGGGGCCGGGCAGCGGCAGCTTCACCACCTTCACCACCCTTGAGGAAGGCGCGGTGCGCTGCCAGGACAGCGTCCCCGCCGACAGCATCATGGCCAAGGCCCAAACCCTCCTCGACTGCGGCTCGGCCGCCCGGGCCGACCACCCGGCGGGTGCGGTGGCCCCGACCGCGCGGCAGCAGCCGGCGGCGCCGCTCGCGCAGCGCCCGGCCCCCACGAGCGGCGCCGCCGGCGCACGGCCCAGGTCCACCGGGCACAGCGCGCGGGCCGCCCTCGACTGCTCGGCCGAGGCCTACAAGATCGCCGTACCCGGCAAGCCCCTGTCCTGGGGCGCACCGCTCCTGGCGGACGACGGTGTCCGGCTGCGGCCCTCGTCGATCTTCAGCGCCCACCTGGACAACTGGCGCCTGTGCAACGTGACGGAGCGCGACGGGGTCCTCGAGGCGTCCCTGTGGAACTGGGGCAACGGTGGATGCGCGACCATCGCCGAGGAGAACGCGGCCACCGATCGGGCGATCCTGATGACGGTCCCCTGCGCGGAGGACGACCTCCAGCGGTTCTACATCTACCGCGACGTCCCCGGCAGCTCGCAGATCGGTGTGCAAAACAAGTACACCGGCTCCATGATGGGCCACGACCGGTACGCGGACGGGGAGTTCATACGTCAGTACGCCAGCGGCAGGCAGGACGGTACGGGCACGTACAGCCTGATCGGAGTCTGACGGTCCGGGATGCGGCCGACGCGACTCCCGGCGCGGGCGGTCCCGGCCGCCCGCGCCGGGCAGTCACAGCCGTGTGGCCGTCCGGATGAGCCCGGCGAGGGCGGGGGAACTGCTGTGCGCGGGCCAGGCGATGTGGGTGACGACGCAGGGCGCATCGGTCAGGGGGACGGCGGCGTGCTCGGCCCACAGCCAGGCGCGGGCCGAGTCGGGGTAGACGGCCACCGTGCGTCCGAGGGCGATCAGCTGGGCCAGCTGCGTCTGGTCGTGAATCTCCGGGCCCGGGCCGGGCGGGTACGTGCCGTGGCGGGACCAGCGGGCGAGCGGGAGACCGGGGATGTCGCTGACGTCGGCGAGTGACAGGGTCGTCCGGGCGGCGAGAGGGTGCCCGGCGGGCAGCACGGCGATCTGGCCCTCGGTCATCAGCTCCTCGCTGTCGAACCCGGCGAGGGAGTTGAACGGCGCGTGCATGAGCGCCACATCGGCGCGGCCGTCGCGCAGCATCCCTTCCTGCTCACACGTGCCGCTCGGCAGCACTTCGATCTCGGCAGCGTCGGGCTCGGCCGCGTAGGCGCCGAGGAGCTTGTGCAGCAGTTCGTGGGACGCACCGGCCTTCACCGCCAGCACCAGGCGGTTGCGGGGGCCGCCGTCCGGGCTGTCGGCGCCGCCGGCGCGACGGGTGCGGCGAGCGGCCGCGGTGGTCGCGTCGAGGGCGGCGCGGCCCTCGTGCAGCAGCATCTCTCCGGCGCCGGTCAGGGCGACACCGCGGCGGTTGCGTTTCAGCAGACGTACGCCGAGGCGCCGTTCGAGCTGCTGGATCGCCCGGGACAGCGGTGGCTGGGCCATGCCGAGGCGCTCGGCGGCACGACCGAAGTGCAGTTCCTCCGCGACGGCCACGAAGTACCTCAGCTCGCGGGTCTCCAGGGCGTCGTCCACGGCCACAGCGTACCTCGGTGATACCTGCCGGGTATGACAGAGCACCGCATCGGTATTGGATGCGCAGCCGCTCGGCGAGCGAGCATGTTCTGCATGAGCGAAACCGTGAACACACCCTCCGCCTCACTGCCCGGCGGCACCTGGGCCCTGGGCGACCTGACCGTCACCCGATTCGGCTACGGCGCCATGCAGCTCGCCGGCCCCGGGGTCATGGGCCCGCCCGCCGACCAGGAGGGCGCGCTCGCCGTCCTGCGCGAGGCCGCCGCCCTGGGGATCACCCACATCGACACAGCCGGCGCATACGGACCTCGTGTCACCAACCGGCTGATCCGTGAAGCGCTGCGCCCCGGCTCCGCGTCGGTGCACGTCGTGACCAAGGTCGGCGCGGTCCGCGATCAGCAGGGCGGCTGGCCCCCTGCCCGTCGGCCCGAGGATTTGCGCCTTGCCGTCCGCGAGAACCTCGAGGACCTCGGACTCGATTCGCTCGACGTGGTCAACCTCCGGCTCGGCGACGCTCGGGGCCCCCGGCCCGGCTCGCTCGCCGAGCCCTTCGAGACCCTCGTCGAACTCCAGGACCAGGGCCTGATCCGGCACCTCGGAGTGAGCAACGCGACCGCGGAGCAGGTCGCCGAGGCACAGGCGATCGCGCCGATCGTGTGCGTCCAGAACATGTACAACCTCGCCTACCGTCAGGACGACGAGCTGATCGACGAACTCGCCGACAAGGGCATCGCCTACGTGCCCTTCTTCCCGCTGGGCGGCTTCACCCCGCTGCAGTCCACGGCCCTGTCCGCCGTGGCCACCCGGCTGGGTGCGACGCCGATGTCCGTCGCCCTGGCCTGGCTGCTGCGGCGGTCGCCGAACATCCTGCTCATTCCCGGCACCTCGTCGGTGGCGCACCTGCGCGAGAACGTGACCGGCGCGGGGCTCGCGCTCTCCGACGAGGAACTCACCGAGTTGGACAAGATCGGCCACTAGCAGGGCTCTGCCGCTACGGAGAGGCCCGGTGCGCCGATCAGGAACCCGAGCCCGCCCAGGCGTCCGTCCTGGGGATCAGGAGCTCGTCCATGGACTCCTCGCGCCACCGCCGGAGAGCTGGTGGAAGGCGGCGGCGCCATGGGGGCAGGCGGTGGGGCCGTTCGGCCTGCCGCGCCCCTCGGCGTTGTAGTAGCCGGGGGTGCATTCGGCGTGGAACCAGGCGTGGTCGGGGGTGTGTTCGGCCAGGGTGGCGCTCCAGGCGTCCTCGGCTTCCCAGGACGGTTCGACGAAGGCCCCTTCGCCTCGGCGGTGGGGACGAGTGCCGCGCCGTGGACGGCGGGCTCGTCCAGTACGCGTACCGCCAAGGACCTGACGGTCGCCACCACCGGTCTGACGGCACTGCACGAACTGGCGGACGTCGACACCGTGCGCGTGGAGTGCCTCGGCGGGACACTGCGCCCGCTCAGCCAGGCCTTCGTGGGCCCGCTGACGGAGGCGGCGCTGGAGCGGATGACGTTCGACCGGGTCTTCCTGTCCGCGGGCGGTGTGACGGCCGAGGGCGGTCTCTGCGAGGCGGATCTGCGTCAGACCCGGCTCAAGGAGCTGATGGCCCGCCGCGCCGCCCGCACGTACGTCCTGGCTCACGCGGCGAAGCTGGGCCGTGCGCCCTTCCACGCGTGGGCCACGCTCCCGCCCGGCTGGACCCTGGTCACCGACGCCTCGGCGACGGACGCCGACGTGGCACCGTTCACCGCCCGCGGCATCGCGGTGGTGCCGGCCGATTTCCATGAGGAGCCCGGACCGACACCATGAGCGGGTTGGCCCGGCCGTCGTTCCGTGCCGGGATCAGGTCCCCGCCTGCCACAGGGGCCGGGTGCCGAGTCCGACGGTGTCCAGGGCGAGTTCGGCGTACATCGCGTTGGCCCAGGAGAACCAGGGGCGGGTGAACCGGCGGGGATCGTCCTTGTGGAACGATTCGTGCATCTGGCCGGTGCCCGCGTCGGTCGACAGGAGGGTCGTCAGAGCCCTCAGGCGTTCTGTGGTGTCGTTGCTGGTCAGCCCCTGTACGGCGAGGGCGATGGGCCAGATGTGCCCGTCGGGCGTGTGCGGGCTGCCGATGCCTTCGGCCGCTGTTCCCCGGTGCCAGGTGGGGTTGGCCGGTGAGAGGACGAACCTCCGGGTCGCGAGGTACACCGGGTCGGTGGTGGGGATGTTCGCGACGAGGGGCAGTGAGAGCAGTCCGGGCATGTTGGCGTCGTCCATCAGTAGCGCGTTGCCGTTGCCGTCCACCTCGTAGGCGTACATCATGCCGAAGTCGGGGTGCCGCACGGTGCCGTGCCGTACGGCGGCCGCTCGCAGCTCTGCCGCCAGTTGGTCGGCGTTCTCGGCGAGTTCCGTGTCGTGTGCGTGGTGGGCCAGTTCGGCGGTGCCGTCGAGGGCGGCGGCGGCGCACAGGTTCGCCGGGATGTTGTAGCCGAAGGCGCACGCGTCGTCGCTGGGCCGGAAGCCGCTCCAGGTCATCCCGGTCCGGGTGACGTGCGTTCCCCGTCCCGCGTTCGGCAACGTGTCGCCCGGTGGGCCGTTCTCGCGGCGGAAGCGGTAGGTGGAGAGGCGTTCGTGGTCCTGCTCGGTGCGCCACACCGAGATGGCGGTGCGCGCGGTCCGCAGCGCCCCGGCGACGTGGTCGGTCCGCCCGCTCGCCGCCCAGAATCGGTGGGCCAGGAGCAGGGGGAAGGCGAGGGAGTCGACTTCGTACTTCTCCTCCCACACCCAGGGGTCCTCGCACAGGTCGGCGGGGTCGTGGGCCCGCCCGGAGGGTTCCGCGTTGAAGGCGTTGGCGTAGGGATCGTGTGCGATCTGCTGGAACTGGCGGCGCAGTACGGCGAGCAGGAGGTCCTGCAGGCCGCCGTCCTCCTTCAGGAGAGCCAGGTACGGCATCATCTGCGTGGAGGAGTCGCGCAGCCACATGGCGGGGATGTCACCGGTCACGACGAAGGCGGTGCCGTCGGCCATCCGCCGGATGGTGCGGGCCAGGGTGTCGTCCAGGCTGCGGGTCAGCGTCCGGCCGAAGCGCGGGTCACCGAGGGTGTCCAGCCGGTGGACGGCCTCTTGGACGATCGGGTGGTCCTTGATGCTGGTGGGAAAGCCCATGGGGCGGCCTTTCGGCGGACGGAGGACTGCGGGGGCGACCGGCTGCGGGCTACCGGCTGCGGGCGGAGGTTCCCTGACGGCGCGTCAGGCGCTGGCGGGCGGGCGGCCCCCCGGCCCGTCCGAGCCGGAGGGTGCGCCGTGGCGGACGACGCGGGTGGGGACGGTGACGCGGCGGGAGGCCCGCGGCGCCGCGTCGTCGTCCTGTTCGAGTCGGTCGATCAGCAGCCGCGCGGCCTGGCGGCCGATCTCGTCGGCGTCGTAGGAGACGAGGGTCAGCGGCAGACCGAGCACGTCGGACAGCTCGAAGTCGTCGAAACCGGCGACGGGCAGGCTGGTGCCGGATTTGTACAGGGCCCGGATGGCGCCCTGGCTGATGCGGTTGTTGGCGCAGAACAGCGCGGTGGGGCGTTCGGCCAGCCCGAGCAGGTCGAGGGTGGCGCGCTCCGCCGTCGCTGAGTCGACCAGGCCCTGGCGGATGAGGACGTTGTCCGGTTCGATGCCGACTTCTTCGTGTGCCGCCCAGAATCCGCGCAGGCGTTCGGCACCGGTGTACAGGGCCGGCGGGTTGCCGAGGAAGGCGATGCGGGTCTGTCCGTCGGCGAGGAGGCATGCGGTGGCTTCGCGTGCGCCGTGGAAGTCCTCGACCAGGACGCAGTCGGTGTCGAGTCCGGCGGGCGGGCGTGCGGCGAGAACGACGGGGACGTGCCGCATGGCACGGGCGAGATGCTGCTGCCGGCTGCCGGCCGGGACCACGATCAGCCCTTCCACCTGGTGGTCCACGAGTCCGTCGATGAGCCCGGGTTCTCGGTCGGCCTGTTCTCCGGAGTTGCTGAGCAGCACGCGCAGGCCGTACTCGGTCGCGACTTCCTGGACGCCGAGGGCGAGGCGTGAGTAGAACGGGTTGGCGAGGTTGGTGACGACGAGGCCGATCATCCCGCTGCCCCCGAGGCGGAGGCTGCGTGCGGTCTGGTTGCGGCGGTACCCCAGTCGGTCGACCGCCGCGAAGACGCGCTCGCGAGTCGCTTCCGAGACGCCCGGGTCGTTCTTGAGCACACGTGAGACGGTCATGGCGCTGACCTGCGCGAGCTTGCCGACGTCGTGCATGGTCGGCCCGCTGCCCCGGCGAGCGGTCATGCTCCTGCCCCTTCCTCTGCCGTCCTGCACCGGTGCGCCGTCCTCACGACGTCTCCGGCGTGCCCTGTGCCCAGTGCGCGGCCCCGAGCAGGGGGGCCTCCTCGGGCTGCCGGGCCGGCACAACGGGTACGTCCGGTCGGCGGGCCGGCGCCAACCCTGTGGTGAGCGCAGGGTGGATCAAGTCCCACGACCGGGCCATGGAACCACCGATGACCACCGCGGTGGCGTCGAAGCGGTCGATCCATGGAGCCAGAGCCTGGCCGAGTGCGTCGAAAGCGTAGCGGAAGGCTTCCACCGCGGCGGCGTCGCCCTTCCTGGCGCGTGCGGCCATGTCGCGGACGTCGGGGAGGTGCTGATCCCCCGTCGCGGCGGTGAGACGGGCGTAGTGCCTGCGGATGCCGCGGCGCGAGACCGTGTCCTCCAGTGGCCGTCCGTGCACCGTCAGGCGGTACGCGTGTCCGCGGGGCGGGACGAGGGCACCCGTGTGGACAGGGCGGCCGCGGGACAGGAACGAGGACCCCACACCCGTGCCCAGCGTCAGGCAGATCACGCGCTCGTGTCCCGCGGCGGCACCGGCACCGTACTCGCCGACGGCGAACGCGTCGGCGTCGTTGAGGAAGCGCAGCCGCTCGCACCGGCCGGCCAGCCGCTCGCGCAGTCCCGCGCCGACGTCGACGCCGTTCAGGGCTTCGAACTTGCCGACGTCGGCGAAGCGGCCGACGCCGGTGGCGTAGTCGAAGGGGCCGGGCATCGCCACACCCCAGCGCGGGTCGTGACCGGCCGGGAGCGCCAGGGCGGCCCGGGCGACGGCGTCGAGGATGTCGTCGGCTTCCGCGTGCGCCCTCAGCGGCCTGCGGATCACCGGGGAGGGCACGGCTCGGCTCGCGGTGGGGTCGACGAGGGCCGCGGTGACGTGCGTGCCGCCGATGTCGAGCACCGGGACCGGCGGCGAGGACTGCCTCGCGGCGGCCGCGGTCATGGTTCGACCACCAGCGCCTTGACGATGCGCACCTCGTCGCCGCCCAGGGCGCGGACGCGATACCGGCCGACCGCGGCGGGGACGGTGATGGTCTCCGCGAAGGCCAGCGTGTGGGTGCGGCCGTCGTGGGTCTCGATGACGGCGCCTTCGCCCGCGGCCACGTTGAGGATGTGGAAGCGGCCGGCGGTGTCGTCGGGCATGTCGCAGCCCTGCGACACGACGAGGCGGTGCACGGCGTAGAACATCTCGGGCAGTGCGCCGACGACTTCCTCGCGCCAGCCCTCACCGGAACGCAGCGTTCGCGGCTGCTGGATGAGGTCCTTCGTGACGTCGTCACCGCGCCGGGCCGTGTCCAGATTGGCGAAGCCGTGCTCGTAGGGCAGGGGCCTGGACGCCCCGGCGGCGTCCTTGCGCAGCCAGTCGTAGAGCCGCAGGGAGTACAGGTAGGGGGTCGCGCTCACTTCCAGCACCAGGTTGCCCGCGCCGGAGGCGTGCGGTGTGCCCGCCGGAATCATGAACAGCTGGCCCACCGTCGCGGGGTGCGACTGGATGTGTTCCTCGACGGGCATCGGGGTGCCGTGGTGGATGGCGTCCTCGACCTGGCTCCGCATGACGTCGAGGTCCGCCTCCTCGGTGAGGCCGAGCAGCACCCGGGCGCCGTCCTCGCTCGCGGTGACGTAGTACGTCTCGTGCTGGGTGTACGGCCAGCCGAACACCTCCCGCATGTACCGCTCCCGCGGGTGGAGGTGCAGGGACAGGTTGCCGCCGCCCATGGTGTCCAGGTAGTCGAACCGGATCGGGAAGGAGGTGCCGAACTCGCGGTGCACGTCCTGACCGAGCATGTCCTCGGGGTGTGCGGCGCACAGCAGTTGGAAGGGGACCTCGACCTGGGCCGCGCCCTTGGCACCGATCAGGATTCCCGCTTCGGGCGCGATCAGCTCGTAGCCCAGGGCCGTGTTTCCCGCCCGCGGGGTGAAGCCGAGTTCGCTCGCCGCCCACTGACCGCCCCACGGGGTGGAGTTGAAGTACGGACGGGTGCGTACCGGGCCGCGGGCCAGGTGGGCCAGTGTGCCGCGCAGTGCGGCGGCGTCGAGTGAGGCCGGGCCGGTGGCGTCCTGCACGTCGATCCAGCGGTCTATTCGTCCCGCGATCGCGTCGCGGTGCCGGTCGAGCACCGGCCAGTCGGTGTAGAACAGGCGCACCAGATCGCCGGGCGCGGCGGAGCGCCCGAGGTTGACGCCCACCGGCAGCTCGCCCTTGGACACGGCCGCCTCGGCGTACCGCTTCGGCAGGTCCGCGTACCACAGCAGATCCGGCTCGCACAGCGACGCGCCCGGACCATGGACCAGGACCACTCCGTCCCGCACGGGCCGCTCGGGCCGTGGCGGAGAGTCGAACAGGTCCGCGACCTGCGCCTGGGACAGCGGGGTGAAGAACGGGTCGTCGGCGGGTGCGGGCGGGGCCGCGATCCGCTCGCCGGCCGCCGCCGCGTAGTGGTCGCGCACATCGATTGGATCGACGTCGCGACCCGTGGCGCGTACGGCTCCCGCAAGGCCGTCGGCCAGCGCGGTCCAGTCGAGGGCCGCGGGCCCGTCGACGGCCAGGACGAGCGGACCCGGCGGCAGCTCCGCGGTCAGGGCCGGCCAGCCGACGGCCACCGTGCCGTCAACCGGCGGGTAGCTGGGGAGGGGGTCGTACGAACGAGACGCGGGCACAGCTGCTCCTTACTCGGCTCCACGGATATGTTAACGATAACAGTCCTTGGCTGGAGGTGTCCACGACCGATCCGTCATCCCCCGAAGCGACACACGGGCCTTTGACCTGGCATTTCTCTAACCCCTTTCCGGTAATGGAGATTCTTTTCCCTTCACACCCTTGCTACCGACGGAATGGTGTCGTTAACCTCCACGCAACACGCACCGGGGCTGCTCCGGGGTCTTCCGACGCCGCACACGTCCTGTGATTCACATCCGGCCATGCAGGTGGCCCGATTCCGTGAAGGTGATCAATGTCAGCATCGGGCAGGACCAGCAGTGCGGCCTTGCCGCTTGCTCGGCGCCGCTTCCTCACCGGGGTGGCCGCCGGCGCGGCCGCTCTGACGGCAGGGGGCTGCGCGCGGGGAGCCGGCACGTCCGCGCAGCCGGGGACCACGAGCATTTCCAACGACAACGCCACCTGGGACGACGGCTACCGCGCGGCCGGCCGCGAACTGAAGAGGATCACCGGATACACGCTCAGGCCGCTGTCGAATCCGTCGGTCACCTCCTACCAACAGGTCGTGCAGATGACCCTGCAGACCTCGAAGTCCCCCGACCTCGTCAAGTGGGCGTCCGGCTACCAGCTCAAGCGTCTGGCGCGCGCCGGCGGGCTCACCGACCTGACGCGCGTCTGGGAGGGGTACGGGGCCAAAGGGTGGGTGCGCGGCACGTCGCGGGAGTCCGTGTCCTACCGGGGCAAGGTCTTCGGGATCCCGCTGTACGAGTCGTACTACGTGCTCTTCTACAGCAAGCCGGTGTTCGGGAAGCTGGGTCTGTCCGCGCCGAGCAGCTGGGACGAACTGCTGCACTGCGCCGAGGTCCTCAAGCGCAACAAGATCACGCCTTTCCTCGCCAGCCAGGTGGGGGGCTGGCCGGCGATCGAGTGGTTCCAGGAGCTGGTCAGCAAGGTCGACCCCGGCTTCTACCAGCAGCTGGTCGCCGGTGAAGCCTCCTACACCGACGACCGTGCCCTCCGGGCCATGGACATCTGGCACGACTTCATGCGCAAGGGCTGGATGACCTCGCCCGACTTCGACCAGGCGCGCGGCCCCGGCGCGCTGAAGGAGGGCACGGTGGGCATGTTCCTGCACGGCACCTGGCAGGCGTCGGGCATGTCCGCGGCCGGGATGAAGCCCGGCACCGACTACGGCGCCTTCATCCTGCCGACGGTGCGCCCCTCCACCCCGAAGAGCGTGATCGCCGAGTCCGGGGTCTTCGCCGTGCCCGGCCGCGCCTCTTCGCACAAGGCGGCGATGGCGAACGTGGCGGCCTGGCTCGACCCGTCCGTCCAGCGAGTGTGGAGCGACTTCCTCCAGGACAGCTCCGCCAACCCGAAGGTGCGCGCCAGTAATCCGGTGGTGGCCGGGCTCCAGCGGGACGTCGCCCGCAACCGCCGGACGGCGCTGGTCCGCTACTGGGAGGCAAGCCCGCCGAGCCTCATTCAGGGCAACACCAACGACCTCGGCGGTTTCATGGCCGGACAGACCTCGCCGGCCACCACACTGCGCCGGATGCAGGAGCGCGCACACGACGAATGGGCGGCCTGGAAGCGAGACGAAGCATGAGCACCTCAGTGACCGACCGGCGCCCGCCGACCCCGGCCGGCGGACCGGGAGCGCCCCGGCGCACGATGCGGCGGCCCCCCTCGACGCGTACGTGGGCCACCGCGCGTGAACGTCTGACGGCCGGCGGGTTCATGGCTCCGGCCGTCCTCCTCGTCACGCTGTTCCTGCTGGCCCCCTTCGTGTGGACCGTCTACCGCAGCTTCTTCAGCGACACGCGGACCTCGCCGTTCAGCTGGTTCGACAACTACTCGCTGTTCGCGTCCGACCCGGCCCTGTCCCGCTCCATCCAGAACACCCTGATGTGGGTGGTGGGCACGGTCGCGCTGCCGTTCGTGCTCGGACTCGCCATCGCCTGCATGACCAACGCCGGACGCCTCTCCCGCCTCGCGCGGCTGTGCGTCGTACTGCCCTACGCGCTCTCGGGGTCCGCGGTGGCGGTGGTGTGGAACTTCATGCTCACCACCGACGGCGCCGTCAACCAGGTCCTGACCGGCCTGGGGCTCGACTCGCTGGCCCAGGGCTGGTTGCTGACCTGGCCGGGCAACACCGTGGTGATGATCCTCGCCAACGCCTGGCAGGCCACGGGCGTGGCCGTCATCCTCTTCCTGGTCGGACTTCAGTCCATCCCGCCCGAGACCCTGGAGGCCGGTGCCCTGGACGGGGCGAGCGGCTGGCAGCAGTTCCGCCACATCGTGCTGCCCCAGCTCCGCCCGGTGTCGATCATCGTGATCGGTATGAGCCTGGTCAACGGCCTGAAGTCCTTCGACCTGATCTGGGTGCTCACGCAAGGCGGCCCCGGACGGGCCACCGAAACACTCGCCGTGTCCATGTACAACGAGACCTTCCTCGAACTGCGGCCCGGCGCGGGAGCGGCGATCGCGGTCGTGCTCACCGTGATCGTGCTGGCCGCCTCCTGGCTCTACCTGCGCCGCCAGCTCGACGTGAAAGGCGTGTGACGATGTCCCTCGGCCGAGTTCTGCGCAACGCCGTCATCGCGGTAATGGCCCTGCTGTGGCTGGTGCCCACCTGGCTCCTCGTCGTCAACGCGCTGGTGCCCTCGGGGAGTTACTCGGGCAGTCCGCACTGGCTGCCGCAGGACTTCGGGTTGTTCGACAACATGTCCCAGGCCTGGGACAAGGCCAACCTGGGCCCGGCTCTCGGCAACAGCCTCCTGTACTCCGTGGTCAGCGCCGCGGCGGCCGCGGTGATCGCCGGTTTCGCCGCCTTCGCCACGATCGTCATGCCCGTCAAACGACAGGCTCTGTGGTTCTGGGTGATCTACGCCGGCACTTTGCTGCCCCTTCAGGTCTTCATCAGGCCCCTGTTCCTGTCCTACGCACACACCTCGCTCTACGACACCCAGACCGGCCTGATGCTGATCTACACGGCGATCGCGGTCCCGTTCGCGTTCTTCGTCATGCGCAACTACGCCCTGACGCTGCCGCGGGAGGTCGTGGAGGCCGCCCGCATGGACGGTGCGTCGTGGTGGCGGGTGTTCTGGCAGATCCACGTTCCGCTGACCCGCTCCGCCATGATCGCCGTGTTCGTGTTCCAGTTCGTGGCCGTCTGGAACGACCTGATGTTCGGCATCACCATGGTCACGAGCCGCAACATCCGGCCCGTCATGGCCGCGCTCGCCGACCTCCAGGGCAACTACTCCAACGTCGGCCCGCCCATCGTCCTGGCCGGCGCCCTCCTGGTGTCGCTGCCGACCGTGGTGCTGTTCTTCTCCGCCCAGCGCTTCTTCGTCAGCAGCCTCAAGATCCACCGCTGAGCCCGCGCGCCCGCGCCTCCCCCGTCACCGTCGCGAAGGGAAACACCCGTGCTGCGATCGCTGCTCGTCCGCGCCACCGCCCCCGTCGTCTGCGCCGGCCTGCTCTGGACCGCCGCCCCCGCACACGCCCAGAGCCCCGGACACGCCCGTCCGGTCTCCTCCGACACCTGGGCCGACCGCGCCACCGGTACCTACCGCGCCCTGCAACGGCACCTGTACGAGGGCCCCGGCGCCCACGGGCTGTACCTGGAGCACACACCCCGGCAGGCCGCCGACCCCGAGCACTCCTATCTGTGGCCGTTCCGCGAGGCCGCCCAGGCAGCCGTCGACATGCAGCGACTGCCGCGCACCGGGGCCGCCTACCGACATGACGCGGCCGAGCGGTTCGACACGGCCGAGCTGTACCACACCGGCGGCGAGCGCCCGGGCTACCAGTCGTACCTGCCCGCTCCCCTCGGCACGGGCGGCGACGTGTACTACGACGACAACGCCGTCGTCGCCCTGAGCCAGCTCGACCAGTACGAGGAGACCGGTGACGCGCGGTACCTGAAGCGGGCCGAGCGGGTCGTGCCCGTCGTCTCCCGGGCCTGGGACGGCGACGCCACCAAGACGTGCCCGGGCGGCATGGACTGGTACGACGCGCCCGGCAACACCATCCGTGCCACCAACGTCACCGCCCTGTCGGCCCAGCTCGCCGCCCGGCTCTACGAACACACCCGCGACCGGGTCTACCTCGACAAGGCGGAGCGGTGGTACGGCTGGGTGTACTCGTGCATGCGCAAGGCACCCGGCCTGTACGCCAACGACCGCGGCGACGACGGCAGCACCAACGAGACGCTGTGGACCTACAACTCGGGCGCCATGATCGGCACCGCCACCGCGCTCTACCGCGGCACCGGTGACGCACGGTACCTGAAGAAGGCGGTGGCGGACGCCCGCGGCTCCCTGGCGTACTGGACCGGGGGCACCCGCCTGCACGACCAGCCGGCCGTCTTCAACGCCTTCTACTTCAAGGACCTCCTCGACCTGGACTCCGTCCGCCCGGACCCCGCCTATCTGAAGGCCATGAGCACATACGCGGACAGCACCTACAAGTCCAACCGGGACGCCTCCACCGGCCTGTTCCGCTTCCAGCCCTCCAACGGCGGCGACTACGACCCCGGCGCGCCGGCCGCGACCCTCAACCAGTCGGCCATGGTCCAGATCTTCGCCACCCTCGCCGACGCCACCCACCGCACGACCGGACTTCCTGACGCGGCGGACCGCGCCCCCGCTCCCCTCGACGCAAAGGACATTCACGCACCATGCCCAAGCCACCGCTGACCCGGCCGTCCTGGTGGGACTCCGACATCGCGCGCGACCTCCTGAAGGAGCGCGTGGCCACCACCGTCGGCCTCGGCGGCCGCCAGGTGCGGCTGTCGGGAGAGCCGCTGCTGCGTCACGACGGGACGGGCGGACTGCTGCAGTCCATCCGGGTCGGGGTACGTCACCCCGGCGGCGCGCACCTGCGACAGCGCGTCACCCGGGCCCGCGTGAGCACCGCCGGGGGCACCCCCGTCCGCTGCGAGGTCATGCCGGGACCGGGAGACGACACCCGTCTCCTGGTCCCGGAAGTGGACGCACCCACCCCGCTCCTGATCGAGCTCCCGGAACTCGAAGAGGGGACCCAGGTCGCCTTCGAGGCCCGGCCGCAGCGCCACTGGACGCTGCACCTGGTGCAGCACTCCCACCTGGACATCGGCTACACCGACCCGCAGGGCCGGGTGATGGCCGAGAGCCGCGCCTACCTCGACTCGCTCCTCGAACTGTGCCGCGACACCGACGACTGGCCGGAAGCGGCCCGCTTCCGCTGGGCCGTCGAAGGCTTCCACTCCTTCCAGGACTGGCGGGCCAACCGGCCCCGCCGCCAGGTGGAGAGTTTCCTGGAGCGGGTGCGCGAGGGACGCGTCGAACTCACGGCCATGCCGTTCAACCTGCACACCGAGACCTGCTCCACCGACGAACTGCACGAACTGCTGCGCCCGGTGACCGCGTTGCGCGACCGGCACGGCATCGGCATCACGACCGCCATGCAGACGGACGTGCCCGGCCAGGTGGTGGGACTGCCCGATGTGCTCGCGGACCACGGCATCCGCTACCTGTCCGTGGCGCACAACTGGGCCGGCCGCGCCGTGCCCCACCTCGTCGGCGGGGAACACCTGCCCCGCCTGTTCCGCTGGCAGGCGCCGAGCGGGAACAGCGTCCTGGTCTGGCGGACGGACACACCGCACGGCCTGGCCTACATGGAGGGCTCGATCCTCGGCTTCGACGAGTCCTACGACCACGTCGACGACCTGCTGCCCGCCTACCTCGGCGCCCTGGCCAGCTTCCCCTACCCCCACCAGGGGCGCGGGATCCCCGGCTTCCCCGCCCTCGACCTGCCCGGCACCGCCGACCCCTACCCCTGGGACGTGCTGCACCTGCGGGTGCTGGGCAAGTTCGCGGACAACGGCCCGCCGCGCCGCATCATCTCCGACACCGTGCGCCGCTGGAACGAACAGTGGGCCTACCCGCGGCTGCGCGCCTCACGCAACCAGGACTTCTTCGAGGACGCCGAGAAGCGCGTCGGAGACCGCCTGGAGATCTACCGGGGTGACTGGAGCGACTGGTGGGTGGACGGCGTCGGCGCGGGCGCCGTACCGCTGGCGGCCACCCGGCGCGGGCAGGCGGCCCTCGCCGAGGCACAGACCGTGGCCGGGTACGCCCACCTGATGGGCGTACCCGGCAGCACGGCCGTCACCTCGGCCGCACCGGACGTCTACCGGTCCGCGTCCCTGTTCAACGAGCACACGTGGGGCGCGGGCGACCCCTGGACCCACGGCGACCACGGCCACGGCTCCGGCGAGAAGCAGTGGCACTGGAAGTACTCCCAGGCCATGCGCGCACACGACGACGCCGAGACGCTCCTGGACGCCGCTTCCGCCCTGCTCGGTGAAGCCTTCGCCCCGTCCGACGACGCGCCGGCCTCGTTCTACGTCGTGAACACGTGCAGCTGGCCGCGCACCGAGACCGCACGCCTCTTCCTGCCGGAGAGCACGGTCGCGCTCGGCGACGCGGTACGGGTCCTCGACGGGCGTACCGGCGAGCCCCTGCCCTTCGCGGAGGAGGCACAGAGCAACGAACGCCACCGCGCGGCCGGGCGGTTCCTGCACGTGCCGGTCGCGGACGTACCGGCCTGCGGAGCCGTGCGCCTGGACGTCGTCACCGGCGACGACTCCCCCGCACCGGCCGACGGGGCGAACCCGCCCGCCGATGCCACCGTCCTGGAGAACGACCACCTGCGCGTGACGGTCGACCTGCACGGGGCGTGCATCTCGTCCATCGTCGACAAGGCGACCGGACGCGAGATGGTCCGCCAGGACGCCGTGGTCGGCTTCAACGGCTACGTCTACGACGAGTACGCCACGGCCGGCGCGTTCAACCACCAGTCCAGCAAGACCGTGGCCGACGACTCGATGCACCTGCTCGCCTCCCGCAGCACCGCGCCGCCCGCCGCACTCGTCGACCGCACCACGGACGCCACCGGGCAGACCCTGGTCTACGAATGCGCCCCGGCCGGTACCCGTCGGCTGCGGGTGCGCGTGCACCTGCCGCACCGCGCGGCCCGCATCGACATCGAGAACCGTATCGACAAGAACGCGACCCTCACCAAGGAGAGTGCCTTCTTCGCCTTCCCCTTCGCCCTCGACGAACCCGCCGTGCACACGGAGGCCACGGGCGGCGTCCTGGGCACCGACCGCGAGACCGTGCCGGGCTCCGCGACCCACATGCGCGCTGTCCGGCGTTGGATCAGCCTGAGCGACGGCGCCCACCACGCGGCACTGGCGACGGCCGACGCGCCGCTCGTCCAGCTCGGCGGGATCGCGATCCCCTACGTCCCCTACCCCCAGTCGCTGCCCCGGACGGAGCCGGCCACCGTCTTCTCCTGGGTGCACAACAACATCTGGGACACCAACTTCCCCGCCCAGCAGGCCTTCGACCACGTCTTCCGCTACAGCGTCGGCTTCACCACGACCGAGGAGAACGACAGGGCCCGGGCCGACGAACTCGCCGTACGCGTCGCCGCCGTCACCGGCCACCCCCTCGTGCCGGTGCGCGCCCGCGCCGGAGCAGGGGCCGCATCCCCGGCGCAGGCGCGATTCCTGGCCCTGGACGATCCCCGGGTGCGGCTCGTCGGAGTCACGGTCCCCGACGGCGGCAAACTCCTCGTGCGTCTGCAGTCCCTGTCCGACGTCCCCGTCACCTGTCGCCTGACCACACCCTTCGCCGTGGTCAGCGCCGTCCGCACCACCTACCTGGGCCAGCCCCTGCGGGAGATCGGCCCGGAACCGGACGGTGCGATACCGGTCGACGTACCGGTGCTCGGAACGGCGGCCGTGGTCCTCGAACTGCGTTCCGCCACGACCGGGAGCGCGGGGAGCCCGTCGGTCTCGGGCGACGCCTGACCCGCAGCATCCACTGCGGCGGCGACGAAGGAGGCAACCAGTCGGCGGCGGTCGTCCTGCGCCCACGCGAGGACGAGTTCGCTGTCGGGGGCGTCGGTCACGGGACGGTAGACGAGGTCGGGGTGCGGGGGCAGGGCCAGTGACCGGGGAAGGATCGCGACGGTGCGCCCCAGCCTGATCATCTGCAGGACTTCGGCCGCGTCCGTGACCTCGGGACCCGGCCCGGCCTCGGGCGCTCCGGTCCAGCGCACACCTTTCCAGCGTGGCAGTGTCTCCTGGGCGAGGTCGGCGAGAGTGACCTCCGGGCGAGCGGCGAGCCGGTGGCCCGGAGGCAGGATCGCGACGCGCCCTTCGACTGCGAGGGTTTCGTGGTCCAGGCCGGTCATGTCGTCGAACGGCGCGTACAACAGGGCGACATCGGCGCGGCCGTCGCGGACGTGATCCGCGCGGTCGGTGGCTCCGCCGAAGAGGATGTCCACCTGGCGGGCGTCGGGCCGGCCGGCGTAGCCGGCCAGGATGCCGGACAGCAGGTTTCCGTCACCGCCGGGTTTGATCACCAGGCGCAGGTGGGCTTGCCGGTCACCGGCCCTGCGGGTCTTCTCGGCAGCCGCGCCGACAGCGTTGAGTGCGTGCCGGCCATGGTGCAGGAGCACTTCGCCCGCGGCGGTGAGGGCGACGTGCCTGCTGGAGCGCTCCAGCAGCCTCACTCCGAGCCGGGACTCCAGGCGCCGGATCGCTTTGGACAGGGCCGGCTGCGCGATCGCCAGACCGGCCGCGGCACGGCCGAAGTGCAGTTCCTCGGCCACGGCGACGAAGTACTCCAGCTCGCGGGTCTCCAGTTCGGCCATACCGCAAGGCTACTCCCTGATCCATTCCCGGCAGGCATGGGACGAGAACGGACAGATCTTGGACATGCGGGAAGACTGCCTGTTCGCTGGGGGCATGATTCACCACACGATGATCGTAGCGTTCGACAATCCGATTCCCGCGAGTGAGCTGGACCGGTACCTCGAGGAATTCCAGGAGCTCGTGAGCGGATCCGGTCTGGTCGAGTCGGTCGCCACCCGGCATCACATCCGCGTCCCGGGCGACGACCACGCCCCGGTGGCCGTCGCCAGCGCCATCGTGCGACTGGGCCTGGCCGACCTCGACGCCCTCGACGCGATCTTCGCCCTGCCCGGGGCCGTCGACCTCATCAAGCGCTGGCAGGGCCGCCATCCCTACAAGGCGATCTGGGTCAACCACGAGCCGCTGGAGTGAGCTGCCCCGGGCCCTCGGCAGCGCCCGGATCGGTGGGCGAGGGGTACGGCGAAGGACGTGAAGCCGTTGCGGCGGATGATGTGCGGGACGACGAGGATCATGGCTCCGGTGGCGCGGGCGGGTGGGATCGCCCGGGACGACGGGGCCTGCGACCAGGCGTGGCACGACCTGCCGTGCGGCCTGGTGAGCCGGCCCCTGCCTGCCCGGGAACGGGACCGCTACCTGAAAGCACCTGGACGTGGAGGAGCCCTGCCGCTGAGGGACGACGCCCCTTCCGCGAAGCAGCACCCAAATGATCCGCGGCCCCCTAGGCTGCTGCCCCACACGGGTGTCAGCCGTAGGGAGGCCTTGTGCCACGGTCCGACGCGGGGGTCAGGATTCGTACCCGCCTGCTGTTGATGTACAACCTCACGCCACAGGTGCAGGTGCCCGACGACAGGCTCCGTCCGCTGTCCGAGGCGTTCGGCCTCGGCCGGTTCACCGCCCACGTAGAAGCCGCCGGACTGCTGCTGCCCCGGCTGGTGCTGCACGAGCGCGTCCCGGAGATCACGCTGCCGCCCCACGCGGCCCGGGTCGACGGCGCGGACATCACCCTGGCTGTCACCCCTCGCCAGGACCCGCTGCTCTTCGTGGACGTCGAAGTCCCGGACGACGCGGGCGACTCGGACGCGATCGCCGAAACCCTCTACGCCACCTGGCAGGACCGCTCGGCCACCCGCGTCGGCGGTGTGCCGCTGACCGCATGGCTCGACGAGCGCCTGCGGGCGTACGGCAGCACGGACCGGCCCTCGGACCAGCCACCGCTGGAGTTCGGCCGGAACGTCCACCAGAGCGTCTTTCCCGGAGCGGCCCTCGCACGAGGGCTGTTGGCCGAGCACGTGCCCGGCGACGCGGTCGGCCAGGACGTGGTGACCATCGTGCTGCGCGGCACGCTGGACAGCGGCACCGGCGCCACACTGGGCATCCGGCGCCCCACGACGCTGAACAACGCCGGCCAGACCATGGTCGCGCACGGCAGAGGCGTGTCGTTGATCGTCGGCTACGCGCCGCCGGTGGAGAACGCGTTCGGGCTGGCCGCCGCGGGCATCCTCACCGCGGTCGCGGCCGTGCACCGCATCCGACGTCAGGCGTTCGAGGCACTGGAACTGGACCGGGCAGCGGCAGTCGAGACGACGGACGACGCCCGTGCCCTGGTCGCGCAGCTCTCGCACCGGCTCAACGATCTCCAGCTCGACCTGAGCTTCAGCGTCGAGGTGTACGCCGACACGATCCTCATACCGGAGCTGCTGGTCGAGAGCTTCCATGCGTCACTGCGCGACGTCTCGTCACTGGCGGACGCGCTGGCCAACACCTCCCGCATCGTCGAGCGCGTGAACGCCGTCCTCGCGACGCGCCGCGTCGGCCTCGAGACGGCGTCCCAGCAGTACGCCGAGGACCGGGACAGGGTGCTGGCGGCGGTGATCGCCGTCGGCTCGCTCATCGCGCTCCCGCCCGCGCTGCTCCTCGCGTACTTCGGCGTCAACAGCAGCGACGTGGACCCGAACCGGTCGATCCTGGACCTCCACCATTACGGTGTCGCGTACGCGCTTGCCTGGCTGCCCTTCCTGCTGCTGATCGCCGTCGGTCTGCTCGCGCGACGCCGGATATCGCTGCGCCTGCCCGCCCCGGAAGACGCCACCTCCGAGCGGCCGACCCGGCGCTCACGGCGTTCCCGGCGTTCCCGGCCCGGACGGTCCCGGCGACCCGGGCGGTGACGGCTCGGAGCAGCTCGGCGCGCGGCTCCACCGTTTCCCAGCGGCTGAGGTACTCCGTCGCCGCGTGCGGGTCTACGTCGCGGTTGCTGACCCGCCGGGTGCGTTCGCGCACCGCGTCGCCCTCGGGGAAGAGCTTGCGCAGCCTCGGCGTGGCGACGATGTGGCCTCGATCGCGCCTTCCCGTACTCGCTCGTCGTGCAGGTAGGCGGCCACATGCCCGAGGTGGAAGGCGCCGGTGCTGGTGAGCGCGGCGAACCCGGAGCGGGCGATCGGGCCGAGCCGCCCCGTCGTCGGGATGAACATGCGCGGTGGCTCCAACGGCTCCTGCTCGGGGCCGACTTCGACGCTCAGTTCCGCCAGGGCGTCGGCGGCCTCGTCGCTGTCTCCCGGATCGGAGGCGTGCCGGCGGATGTTGGCGATGATGTCCCGGGCGACCCCTCGCCGGTGACCGCGATCGCAGGGGGCGACGGCGCGTGCCCGGGCACCGGGAACCGAGCTGCGCGCCACACCGGAGGCTACGGTGAACCGGACCCGCCGGGCGGGCTGAGCCGAGCGCCTCGGGGAACGCCTCGGCGCGGACGCGCCGGTGGCCCTGCGCGCGCGGGCCACCGGCGTTCGGCCGGGCCCGGACCCTGGCCCGGCTCGGGGAGGTGGAGCGCGCGGTGGCCCTCCTCCGTGAGGTCGTCGCCGACCGCGCGCGGGTCCTGGGCGAGGAGCACCGGGACACGCGCGGGACGCGGGCGGAACTGGACGGGCTGCTGAGCGGCTGACCCTCGCAACCCGTGAGTGGGGCCGAGAAGTTGGCGTGAGGGAAGGCTCTAGGGTGGATCCCATGGACACTGTGGACGACCTCGTCAGGGACCCCCACCGGGCATACCGGCACCTGCGCGGTACGTCACCCGTGCATCCGGTCGCCGGCCCGGACGGGACCACGGCCTGGTTGGTCACGCGCTACGACGACGTGCGCCAGGCGTTGTCGGATCCCCGGTTCTCGCTGGACAAGCGGAACTCCACGGACGGGTACACGGGCTTCGCCCTGCCGCCCGCGCTCGACGCCAACCTCCTCACCATGGACCCGCCCGACCACACCCGTGTCCGCCGTCTGGTCGGCCGCGCCTTCACGCCGGGCAGGATCCAGCAGTTGCGCGGGCCCATCCAGAAGAAGGCCGGCCAACTCGTCGACGCGCTGGGCGAGCACGGTCACACCGACCTGATCGCCTCCTACGCCGCTCCCCTGTCGATCACCGTGATCTGCGACCTGCTCGGTGTACCGGACGAGCACCGCGTCGACTTCCGCGGGTGGACCCACGCACTCGTCGCTCCCGACCCCGCCCGTCCGGCAGCGACCCGGGACGCCGTCACCGCGATGCTCGGCTTCTTCACCGGGCTCCTGGCGGACAAGCGCCGACGGCCGGCGGACGATCTGCTCTCCGACCTGATCCGCGTGCGGGAGGCGGGGGACGCGCTGAGCGAGGACGAGTTGATGTCGCTCGCCTTCCTCGTCCTCGTCGCGGGCTTCGAGAACACCGTGCATCTGATCGGCAACGGCATGCACAGCCTGCTGCAGCACCCCGAGGAGATGGCGCTGCTGCGCGAGGACCCCACCCGGCTGCCGGACGCCGTCGAGGAACTCGCGCGGTTCGAAGGGCCCGCGCTCCTCGCCATCAGGCGCTTCACCACCGAGGACCTGGTGCTCGGTGGCGTCACGGTGCCGGCCGGACAGACGGTCCTGCTGTCCCTGGCCGCCGCGAACCGTGATCCGGAGCGCTTCGACCACCCGGACCGGCTCGACCTGGGGCGGGAGCCGACCGGGCATCTCGCCCTGGGCCTCGGCATTCACTACTGCCTGGGGGCCGCACTGGCCAGGGCGGAGGCGGAGATCGCCCTGGGGACTCTGCTCGTGCGCCTTCCCGGGCTCCGGCCTGCCGACGCCGAGCCCCGGTGGCGGCCCTCAATGCGCTCTCGCAGCCTGACTGCCCTGCCGGTCAGCTACTGACGGACTCGGCTTCCGGCTCAGCCCACCGCGCCGCCCCCGCGTTGCCGCAGCCGCCGGCGCATCCCGCCGATCATCGGCATGGTCAGGCCGGCGAAGAGGAACAGGACGGCGAGCCCGCTCAGTGCCGGGCTCAGCGCCTCCTCGACGTCCAGGGACCACGGGTGGTCGAGTGTGTGGAAGACGATGTACGACCCCTTGGACATCGTGTACCCGACGCCCAGGACGGCCGCGACGGAACACAGGGCGAAGCCGACGCCGGTCCAGGGGCGAGCGGTCCGGCTGCGCCGGGCGGTCCGGCCGCACATGAAGGCGAGCTCGCCGCAGGTGACCAGGACGTAGGAGAGGTAGATGAGCAGGTAGGCCGCCACGGACGGGTGGTCGACGTAGGCGGTGGTGAACTCGACGTCGTCGCCGTTCGTCGCGACGAAGAGCGGGATCATGACGGCCAGCTCCACGGCGGCGGCGAACAGCCGCTGGTACATGGCGGTTCGCAGGTACTCCGGCCGGTAGGCCAGGTCCACCATGGTGATCTGCAGCGACGCGCACCAGAGGATGGCGCAGATGTGCGCCACCAGCTTGCCCGCGTTGTCCAGGCCGGTGACCTCCTCGGCCACCCGGGCGACCGCGGGTACCGCGAAGAAGACCCCCACCGTGCACACGCCGAACGCCACGGCGATCAACCAGGTGAACACGCGCGGGTTGTGCAAGGCTCTCCGGGTGCAGAGCACGGTGGCGATCACCCCTGCCACGGTGCAGGAGCCGAAGATTATGCCGTCCAAGGGGAGACCTTCCAGCGCATCTCAGAGACCTTCCAGTGCATCGGCCGCGTATTGGGCGGCTTCGGTTCCAGTCCGTCGCCGTCGGGCCTTCGTCGGCTTCTCCACGCCCGGGCCGTCCGCGACGGAAGGCAGGCCGAGGTCTTCCCGCCGCCCCTCCACATACGCGACGACATCGCGCACCTCGCTCTCCGGCAGGTCCCTCAGCAGGGCGAGCACACGGCGGGCCAGCGGGTCCTCGAAGGCTTCGAGCGCCTCGAGGTCGTCGTAGCCGGCATGCGGCAGCAGATAGGCCGGCGGCACGTCGCCGAGTGCCCGGCACAGGGCGAGGACGGTCTTGATGGTCGGGTTGTCCTGCTGACCGTTGGCGAGTTTCGCGATGAGTGCGAACGACGTCGATGTGGGCGGATCGGGCAGCTCGTCGACGGCCTGCGACAGGGTGCGGGAGACATACGCCCTGCCCCTGGCGTCCTTTCGGCCGGCCATCAGCCACTTCAGCTTCTGAGCAAGGGAGTTCGGTTGCGGGCCCGGTACCGCGGCGGCGCCCCCCAAGGGCTCTTCCTCGTCACCGCTCACACCCACGTAGTGGTCTCTTCCGCCATCGCCGATCCTGCTTCTGTGTACTTTAGTTGACACACCGTCGGACGCAAGGGCAGGATCGTGTTGTCGGCCGGATTCCGTGCTGAGAGGAGCGCCACTTGAGGCAGCACGGCTTACGTGCCCCGGAGATCGACACCGGCAGGCCGCACTCCGCGAGGATCTACGATTACCTGCTCGGCGGCAAGGACAACTACAAGGTGGACCAGGAGGCCGGTGACGAACTCGTCGCCGCCGCCCCCGAGGAACGCATCGGTGCCCGGGCCAACCGCGCCTTCCTGGAGCGCGCGGTCCGCCACGTCGTCGGTGGCGGCCTCCGGCAGATCCTCGACATCGGCGCCGGGCTGCCCCATTCACCCAACGTGCACGAGATCGCCCTCGGGATGGCGGCGGACGTGCGCGTCGCGTACGTCGACAACGACCCGATCGTGACGGCGCACGCGGACGCCCTGCTCCGCAGTTCCGACGCGATCGGCGTCGCACGCGCCGACCTTCGCGATCCGCGGGCCGTCCTGGACCACCCCGGCGTCCGCGGCGTCATCGACTTCGACGAGCCGGTGGCACTGCTTCTCGTCTCGGTCCTCCACTTCCTCACGCAGGCGCAGGAGCCCGAGCGGGTCGTCGCCACCCTGCGCGAGGCACTGCCGGCCGGCAGCTTCCTGGTGCTCTCGCACGCCACGGGCGACTTCGCCGACCGCAGCACGGCGCAGGCCGTCTACGACCGGGCCGCCGCCCCTCTCAACCTGCGCTCCCACGCCGAGATCGAGCGGTTCTTCGACGGCTTCGACCTGGTCGGGCCCGGCCTGGTCCCAGTCCCGCTGTGGCGGCCGGACACACCGCCGACGGCGCAAACGGCCGGGGTCGGCATCTACGGGGCCGTGGCCCGCCTCACGCGTTGAGGTGCCTGCCGATCGAGAGGAACGCCTGCACGAGGGGGACCTGAGGGACCGCCGGGGAGACCACTTGGGAGGCGTAGTGGACGACGACCAGGTCCAGTGCGGGTGAGACGAACAGGCGCTGACCGTGGATGCCGCTGGCCATGAAGGATCCGTAGGGGTCGTTCAGGATCCACCACAGGTCGTGGTACGAGAGGGTGGCCGGCGAGTCGGGCGGCGCCGCGGGGAAGCGAACGCGCCGCGGGTAGCCATCGGGGACGCTCCCGGCCAGGGCGGTCACCGCTTCCGGCAGGATCTGGCGGTCGCCGACGGCCCCGCCGCGGCGGACGAGTTCGCCCAGGCGGGCCACGTCGCGCGCGGTGGCGCTGAAGCCGCCGCAGGCTGCCTCGGCGCCGTCCGCGTCGACGAGATAGTAGGCGTCCTCCTCCGCCCCGATCCGGGACCAGATCATCTCGGACATCAGTGCCGAGGTGCTGAGTCCGGTGATCCGTCGCAGGACCTCGGCGAGCGCCTCGACGTTGCCGTTCTCGTAGCGGAACTCCGTGCCGGGCTCGCCCGTGGCCCTGGCGGTGGCGAGATGCTCGCGGATGGTCGCGGGCCCCGAGTAGCCGTAGGGCCGCAGCCGTGGAGCGAGCACGGCGAAGTAGCGCTGCGCCTCCAGGGCCTTGTCGTACGGGCGGCCGGCGTAGCTCATCCGCGTGCCCATGTGCATCAGGTGGTCGACCTGGGCTTCGCCGAAGGCGGTGCCGGAGAGTTCGGGCACGTACCGGGCGACCCGGGCGCCCCGGTCGAGGTGTCCTTCGTGGGCGAGGGCCGCGGCCAGGAGACCGAGGTAGGACTTGGCGGCCGAGGCGTTGAAGTGCGGGACGTGGGCCTGGTAGCCGTGCCGGTACTCCTCGTGGACGAGCCTGCCCCGGTGCAGGACGAGCAGGGCGTCCGTCTCGGCCTCGGCGAGCAGTTCCGCGAGGGTGAGGGTACGTCCGTACGAGCCCGTGACGCCGAGGTCGTCGAGGGCGCCCGGCGGCGACGCCGGCAGGTCACCGGGGCCGCCCCGGCCCCGCCAGACGCGACGACTGGGCATGATCTCCCGGCCTGCCGTCGTGTGTCGTCGTGCCCAGGCCGAGTCCGTGAATCCTCGTGCCCAGACGAGGTCGGCCAGTGAGTCCGTGCCCGTCACGCGTCGCTCCGCTCGTTCGGAATCAGCTCATCACGAGATCGATACCGTACACACTGTTCGGAAACGAGGGAAGAGGTCGGCAGGGTCGGCCGTCCCGGCGTGACTACCGGGGTCCGGCGCCCTGCCCTCCGGGGAGGTCGACGGCTCCGGGCGCGTCCACCGGGGTCAGCCCGGTGGCCCAGACCCTGCCGTAGACGGAGAGGTCCCGCAGGTGGGCGGTGATCTGCTCGGCGGTGTAACCCGTGTCGTTCTCGACCCACCAGCCCAGCACCGAGATGAGCTCGCCGGTCCACGCGCGGGCGACGATGCCGAGCGGGATCCTCGGCTCCACGCCGAGTTGCCGCGCCCGGTCGCGGAAGGCCATCTCGGCGTGTGAGCGGATGAGTTCGGTGAACTCCCGCAGCGCCCGCCCGTCGCCCTCCCCCCGTAGAATCACCTGGTAGACGCCCCGTTCCTGGGCGGCGTGTTCGAAGATGTACTTGACCGGCAGTCCGGTGAAACCCTGGGCGTGCGCCTGGCGCACGGCCGGCAGCAGACGCTCGCGGTCCTGCGCGAGGTCGCGCACGATGCCGACCAGGAGATCCTCCTTGTCCCGGTAGTGCGCGTAGAAGGTGGCCCGGCCGATGTCGGCCCGCTCGGTGATCTCCTCGACGGTGACGGCCTGGAACCCCTTGTCCAGCACCAGTTCGACCAAGGCCTTGCGGAGCGCGGCGCGCGTCCGCCGGACGCGGCGGTCTTCGGGCTTCATGTCCACTTCGATTCCTTCTCGTCAGGACCGTTGACCTGACCCTAGCGCTGCCCGTACCTTGCCCGACAACCCGATTGATACTGAACACAATGTACTGAAACTCTGGAGGCGCGATGAATCTCGGGCGTTACGTGCGCCGGACAGCCGAGCACCACCCGGGCGCGGAGGCGGTGGTCTGCGGCCACGTCCGGTTGACGTATGCGGAACTCGACGACCACAGCGACCGGCTGGCGGCCGCGCTCACCGGGATGGGCCTGGGCCGGGGTGAGCGCGTGGCGACGCTCGCGGCCAACCGCGCGGAGCTGGTCGTCACGGAGGTGGCCCTCTACAAGGCGGGACTGACCCGGGCGCCGGTCAACGCCCGCCTCGGCGACGGGGAAGTCGCCCATCTGCTGCGGGAGTCGGACGCCCGCGTCCTGCTCACCGACGCCGCCCACCTGGACGCGGCACGACGGGCGGTGCCCGGGTCGGCCGTGAAGGCCGTCATCGGCTACGACGGTCCCGCCGACCTCGGTCCCGGCTACGCGGAACTCCTCGCGTCCACCTCCCGCGAGGCCGTGGACGTGGAGTGCGCCGAGGACGACATCGCCGTCCTGCACTTCACCTCGGGCTCCACCGGCAAGCTCAAGGCGGCCGTGCAGACGTACGGCAATCGGCTGGCCCTGCTGCGCAAGTCGGTGATGAACCAGGCCACTCGGGTCGGCACGGGCGACCGGCAGATCCTGGCCGGTCCCGTCACCCACGCCTCCGGCATGCCGCTGATGGGCATCTTCTTCGCCGGCGGGTGCGCCGTCGTGCTGCCGCGCTGGGACGCCGCGGAGTTCCTCGCCACCGTGGAACGAGAGCGTGCCACGCACGCGTTCCTCGTCCCGACGATGGTCAACACGGTCCTCGCGCTGGACAACGCCCGCGACCACGACCTCTCCAGCCTCCGCCATCTGCTCTACGGCGCGGCACCCATGTCACCCGCCCGGGTGCGGGCGGCCTGGGATCTCTTCGGCCCCGTGCTCAGCCAGGGCTACGGATGCGGCGAGACGACCTCCGGGGTGCTCTTCCTCTCCACGGAGGACCACCGCCGCGCCGTCGAGGGCGACGACGAGGAACTGCTGCTGTCCTGCGGCCGCCCGCTCGCCGAGGCCGAGGTGCGGATCGTCGACGACAGCGGCGACCCGGTGGCGGACGGCGAGATCGGCGAGATCGCCGTCCGCGGTCCCGACGTCGTCCCCGGTTACCACAACGAGCCGGAACTGACCGCGCGAAGCTTCCGCGACGGCTGGTTCCTCACCGGCGACCTGGCGCGGCGGCGCCGCGACGGATACGTCTTCATCGTCGACCGCAAGAAGGACATGATCATCTCCGGCGGTTTCAACATCTACGCCGTCGAGGTCGAATCCGTCCTCCACCAGCATCCCGGCGTCTTCGAGGCGGCGGTCGTAGGCGTACCCGACGAGCAGTGGGGCGAAGCGGTCAAGGCCGTCGTCGTCCCGCGGGCGGGGGTCACGCTCGACGCGGAGGAACTGATCGCCTTCTGCGCCGAGCACCTGGCGCGCATGAAGAAGCCCCGCTCCGTCGACGTAGTCGCCGCGCTGCCCCACAACCCCAACGGCAAGATCGACCGCCGCGCCATACGCGACACCTACTGGTCCGGCGCCGAGCGCCGCGTCCACTGAACAGGGAACCACTCCATGCCCTTCAGCCTCACTCCCCGCTACGACGACAACCCCCGCCTGGAGGACCTGGTCGGCCGGCTGCGCGCCTACCTGACCGACGAACTCCTCCCGTACGAGCGGGCACACGGCATCACCCCCGAGAGCAAGCTGGACCGGACCACCCTGGAAGGCGTCTGGAAGCGCAGCGCCGAGCTCGGCTTCTACGGCATCAGTCTGCCGCCGGAACTCGGCGGCCAGGGGCTGAGCTTCACCGAACTGTGTGCCCTGAAGGAGGAACTCACCGCCTCCGGGGCGGCGTTGTCCCACTCGGTCCTGGGCGACATGGGCGGGCCGCTGCGCGTCGGTGCGATCGTGAAGTACGCCACCGACGAGCAGCGGGAGCGCTACCTCCTCCCGGTGGTCCGGGGCGAGCGCGCCTGCTGCTTCTCCCTCACGGAACAGGACGCGGGTTCGGACGTACGCCGCATGCGGACGACCGCGACGCGGGACGGCGACAGCTATGTGCTGAACGGGCACAAGGTGTTCAGCTCCGCCGCCCCGTTCGCCGACTTCGCGGTCGTCGTCGCCCGGATGGCGGACAGTGAGGAGACGTACAGCGCCTTCCTCGTCGATCTGGACACCCCCGGCTGCCGTGTCCTGGACGGCGCCGTGCCCATGTCGGGCCAGCAGATGGAAGGCGACCTCGTCTTCGAGGACTGCCGCGTCCCCGTCGCGAACCTGCTCGGGGAGACCGGCCAGGGACTGCGCATCGGGATCGGCCGCATCACCCTCAACCGGCTGCTCCACTGTCCGTCCCTGATCGGTGCCGCGCGACGGGCCTGGGACCTGTCCGTCGACCACGCGAAGACCCGCGTCGCGTTCGGACAGCCGCTGCTCGCGCTCCAGGCCATCCAGCACAAGCTCGCCGACATGGCCACGGACCTCTACGCGGCCCGGTCGATGGTGCTCGCCACCGCCGCGAAGGCCGACCGCGGCGAGAACATCGCGGTGGAGGCGAACATGTGCAAGCTGTTCACCGCCGAGGCCTGCTTCCGCACGGCCGACCAGGCCGTGCAGATCCACGGCAAGGACGGCCTGACACGCGGTCACGAGGTGGAGCAGATCTTCCGGTCCCTGCGCATGTTCCGGATCGTCACCGGCACGACCGAGATCCACAAGAACGCCATCGTCAAGGCACTCGTCTGACCCCGGCGGGCACCGGCGGTCCGCGCCCGCCGGTGCCCGCCCCGCATCCGCAGGAGTCACCCATGGCAGTCCGATCCTCCGCGCCCCCCGCCGACCGCTCCGCCCGCCGGCCCGCCGTCCCTCCGTACGACCGCCGCCGGGCCTGGCTGGTGACGGCCATGATCGTCACCTTCATGGTCATCAACTTCGCCGACAAGTCGGTCCTCGGTCTCGCCGCTGTCCCGATCATGGACGAGCTGAACATCAGCAACAGCACCTACGGGCTGATCTCGAGCTCCTTCTACCTGTTCTTCAGTCTCTCCGGACTCGTCGTCGGATTCTTCTCCTCGCGCATCTCCAGCAGGACCATGCTTTTCGTCATGGCGCTGCTGTGGGCGGTCGCCCAGTTGCCCGTGCTGGCCGTGGCGGCGGTCCCGACCCTGATCGCGGGCCGCGTCCTGCTGGGTGTCGCGGAAGGCCCGGCGGCCTCGATGTCCATGCACGCGCTGTACAAGTGGTTCCCGCCCGAGCGGCGCGGACTGCCCTCGGCCCTGCAGATCGGTGGCGCCGCGATCGGCACACTGGTCTCAGCGCCGGTACTCACCTGGCTGATCACGGATTTCGGATGGCGATCGGCGTACGCCGTCCTCGCGGTGGTCAGCCTGCTGTGGGCGCTGGTGTGGCGGCGGACCGGCCATGACGGACCGTTCGACGAGTCACGCCCGCCTCGGGCCGACGCCCCACGGCCCGTGAAACACCTGCCCTACCGCAGGCTGTTGCGCACCGGAACCGTGCTGGGCAGCATCGCCAGCGCCTTCGGGGCCGCCTGGGCGCTCGCTCTGGCCCATGCCTGGCTGCCGGCCTACCTCAGGACCCAGCTCGACATGAGTCCCCACGTGGTGGCGACCGCCATCAGCGCCATCTCCGCCCTCAGCCTCGTGCTGCTGCTGACCGTCTCGCCGCTCGTGGACGCCCTCAAGGCGCGCGGGGTGTCCAGCCGCTGGTCCAGCGGTGCCGTACAGGGAGCGTCGGTATGTGTCGCCGGCTGTGCCATGGCCGCCTTTCCCTTCACCGACGGCGCCGTCGTCCGCCTGCTCCTGATCGGACTGGCCTTCGGCACGGTCGCCGTCGCGATCCCCTTGCACTACGTGACCGCCGCCGAGGTCGTCCCCGGTGCCCAGCGCGGTGCCGTCTTCGGCATCGTCGCCGCGACGGGCACCCTCCCCGGACTGATCGCCCCCTTCGTCACCGGTCACCTCATCGACACGGCGGACACGGCGTCTTCCGGCTATACGACCGCGTTCCTCATCGCGGCCGCGGTGATGCTGTCGGCGGGCGCCACGGCCATCACCACCATCCGGCCGGAACACGACGCGCGACGGCTCGGACTGCTCCACCCCGCGACCGACCCCGAGAAGGGTGTACCCGCATGAATCCGATGAACCGGCGCGGCTTCGTCGCCGCTGCCGCGGGCGCCGCCGCGGCGACCGTGCCCCTGAACGCACCGGCGTCCGAGGCGTCGCCCGGCCCGGGGCCCTCCGGGACACCGACTCCCACCCGCACCGGCGATCTCCCCTACGACGACCGAACCGACTTCGCCGACGCCGACCGTGGCTTCGTCGCCGCGTACACCGGCGGACCCGTCACCACGCCCTCCGGCGGCACCGCCTGGGACCCCGACGCCCACCGCTTCCTCACGGACGCCGCCGAGACCGCGCCCACGACGGTCGATCCGAGCCTCTGGCGCCAGGCCAGGCTCCTGTCCCGCCAAGGGCTCTACGAGGTCACGCACCGGATCTACCAGGTCCGCGGCCTGGACCTGGCCAACATGACCGTCGTCGAGGGCGACACCGGCATCATCGTCATAGACCCTCTGACCTCCGCGGAGACCGCGGCCGCGGCGCTCCGGCTCTACCGTGCGCATCGCGGGAACCGCCCGGTCAAGGCGATGATCTACACCCACCCCCACGTCGACCACTTCGGCGGCTGCCGGGGCATCCTGCCCGAGGGCACCGAAGGCACCGAGGGCACCCCCGTACTCGCGCCGCGGGGCTTCATGGAGCACGCGGTCAGCGAGAACGTCTACGCCGGTCCCGCCATGTCCCGCCGCGCGGGCTACATGTACGGCACCAACCTGCCCACGGACGCCGCCGGCCAGGTCGGCTGCGGACTCGGGCTGGCGGTCTCCACCGGCACCATCGGTCTGATACCACCCACCCGGTACATCGAGGCCACCGGGGAGGAGGTCACCCTCGACGGGGTGAGGTTCCGCTTCCAGATGACTCCGGGTACCGAGTGCCAGGAGGAGATGAACTTCCTCCTTCCCGACCTGCGAGCCGTGTGCATGGCCGAGAACGCCACCCACACGATGCACAACATCCTGACGCTGCGCGGCGCCCAGGTCCGCGACGCGCACGCCTGGGCGGGATATCTGACGGAGTCGATCGGCCTCTGCACGGGCGCGGCCGACGTGGCGTTCGCCTCCCACCACTGGCCCACCTGGGGCAACGACCACATCGTCGCCCTGCTCACCGGGCAGCGGGACCTCTACGGCTATCTGCACGACCAGACCGTCCGCCTGATCAACAAGGGCCTCAACGGCACCGAGATCGCGGAAGCCCTGCGCCTACCGCCGCAGCTGGAACAGGTGTGGGCCAACCGCGGCTACTACGGCTCCCTCAGCCACAACGTCAAGGCCGTCTACCAGCGTTACATGGGCTGGTTCGACGCCAACCCCGCGCACCTGTGGGAACACCCGCCGGCCGAGGAGGCACGGCGGTGGGTCGAGTCGCTCGGCGGACAGGCCGCCGTGCGGGCACGCGCCCGGCACTACAGCGAGCGGGGCGACCTGCGCTTCGCCGTGACGCTCCTCAACCATGCCGTCTTCAACGACCCGGCCGATTCCAGGGCGAAGCAGCAACTCGCCACGCTCTACATCCGCCTGGGCCGGGCCGCGGAGAACGCGGTGTGGCGCAACTTCTTCCTCACCGGTGCCCAAGAGCTCGTGCACGGAGCCGAGCCGGCTCCCAAGCCGACCTCGGGACCGGACCTGCACCGGGCACTGACGGTCGGACAGCTCGTCGACGGCCTGGCCGTACGCGTCAACGGGCCCGACGCGTGGTCGCTGCGGCTGGCGGTCGACTGGCACATCGGCGACACCTACTGGCACCTTCGGCTCGCCAACGGTGTCCTCACCTGGACCAGCGACGCGAGCCCCGACCCCCACGCGGGGCTGACCATGACGATGACCAAGACGCAGCTTCTCGCGGTGCTCGCCGGCCGGGGCACCGACGGCATCACCATGACGGGCGACGACGCTCAGTTGGCGCGGCTTCTGTCGGTCCTGGACACTCCGGACCACCGCTTCCCCGTGGTCACTCCCTGAGGTGTGACGTCCGGGCGCCCGCCGGTGGGCTACCGTTCCGCGGTCTTGCCCGAGCCCAGTGTCACCAGGGCGTCCGCCTGGGCGAGTCCGCTCTCCTCGACGACGGCGCGCACGCTCTGGGCCTCGCGCACGAGGGCGAAGGCGATCTGCCCGCGGGAATCCGTCCGGTACCCGTAGACAGCGGGACGTGGCAGGGAATTGTAGGAGAAGTGCGAGGAGAAGTAGTAGGCCCCGGTGTCGTACAGGGCCACCACGTCGCCCGGTTCGACGGCCGGCAGCTCACGCCCGGTCGCGGTCAGGTCACCGGCGAAACAGCACGGTCCCGCGATGTCGACGACCTCGGCCGGGCCCTGCTTGGGCCGGCCGTCGGCGTCGAACACCCCGACGCGCAGCGGCCAGGCGTCCGGCATGAAGACCGTGCGGGTGGCCACCTGCGCACCGGCGTGCGTGACCGCGATCCTGCGACCGCCGGCCGACTTGGTGTACTCGACGACCGTGCCGATGGTGCCGCTCTTGGCGAGCAGGGAACGGCCGAACTCGGTGATCAGGGCGTAGCGGCCGTCGAACAGCCCGGGTGCGGCGGAGCGTAGCTCGGCGACGTGGTCCGCGTACGTCGGACGGTCGTCCTCGCCGTCGAAGTTGACGGGCAGGCCGCCGCCGATGTCGAGCCCGGTGATCTGGGCGCGTCCCAGCTCCTTGTTGATGCGCTCGGCCAGTTCGTACGCCGCCCGCACCCCTTGGGCGATGAGCGGCAGCGGGCAGCCCTGGGAGCCGACGTGGGCGTGCAGCCGGTTGAGCCAGGGCCGGCGCGCGAAGGCCTCGATCACCGCGTCGACGGCGCCCTCGTCGCGCAGCGCGACGCCGAACTTGGAGGTCGCGGTGGCGGTGCTCATCGCTCCGATGGCTCCCGCACCGATCTGCGGGTTCACCCGCAGTCCGATGGGCCCGGAGGCCTCCCGGCCGGCCAGCAGGCCGTCGACGCGGGCCATCTCCTGGAAGTTGTCCAGGTTGATCGCGATGCCGTGGGCCAGGGCGAACTCCAGCTCCTCGACGGTCTTGGCGGGGCTGTCGAACACCAGCCGGTCGTAGGTGAATCCGGCCGCCAGCGCCTGCTCCAGCTCCCCGGGCGAGGCCACTTCGCAGCCCATGCCGGCCTCCGCGAGCAGCCGCAGCACCGGGACCAGCCCGCACGCCTTTGCCGCGAACGTGTGCTGCACCGGGGCGGGTCCCTCGAACGCGTCGTTCAGCGCGTCGACGGCGGCGAGCACGCCGTCGATGTCGAGGAGACCGACCAGGGGTGCTCGCGGGCCCAGCAGGCCGCCCTCGACGGCCCGTGCGAGCGCGGCTTCACGGGCGCTGCCGCGTTGGTGGAGGGAACCGGAAGTCACTGCACCACACTCCAGGGGTGTCGGTCGTGCGCGGCGCTCGTGGAGCGGCCGGCCGTTCTGTCTTGTACAGCCTCGCTCCGCCGAGCCCGGTGCGTCTTCGTACCCGGCAACCATGGTCGGGGCAGTTCCCTGTGCGACAGGACAACTCAATGATCAAGCTGCTCGGACGGCCACCACCGCTCACGCGGAACCGGGGACCTCATTCCGTGCGCCGCGCCAGCCGCAGTCCGACGTCCGCCAGAAGTCGCAGGGTGGGGTCGGCCAGGTCGACGCCGAACAGCTCCCGAGCCCGCCGCAGCCGGTACCGCAGGGTGTTCGGATGCACGTTGAGGCGCTGAGCGGCCGTGACCGTGTCACCGAAGGCGTCGAGGTAGGCGCCGACGGACGCGCCGTACTCCGAGCCGTGCGCCCGGTCGTGTTCGACCATCGCGTGCACGGGGCCCGACAGGCTCTCCCACAACGGCGCGATCAGGTCGAGCACACGCAGCGCCGACACCTCGGGAACGAGTTCGCCGAACGCGGCCACCGCAAAGACCACGTCCCCGGCCGGCCGGCGCGCGGCCCGCTCCCGCAGCACCCGCACCACCAGCTCCGCGGCCTCGCGCGACGCGGGCAGCCCCGGCAGGTCCGCCGCGACCGGGCCGACGCCGACGAACAGCACACCGCGCGACACCGACCGCGCCGTGGCCGCCAGCGCACGCGCCGGGTCGGTCTCGCCGTCCTCCGCCGGAAGCAGGACGTACAGCCGCCGCCCCGACCGCGCGGTCACGCAGCCCGGCCGGTACGCCTCGGCCCGCAGCGCGAGCACGTCGAGCATCCGCTGCTCGGCGGCGCCTCCCGCAGCCGGGGCGGGCACGAGTGTCGAATCCCGGCTGTCGTACGCCTCCGCGACCAGGACCGTGTACGGCCGGTCCGGGGCGAGCCCGGCGTCGTGCGCGACGCGGGCCGCCGGGCCGCTGCCGTCGAGAAGTGCGTGCACCGCGCCCTCCCGCGCCCGGGCCGCGGCCCGGCCCCACGTCTGGTGGTGGGCGAGGTGCGGCACGGCGGCCCGCGCCGCCGTGTGCAGCGCCGCCGCCGCGTCCTCGGCCAGCGGCCGGCCGTCGGCGGCGGCCCAGAGGGAGCCGAGGATCTCCGACCCGTGGCGCACCGCGACGGCCAGCCGTTCCGCGTACCGGTCGTCGGCGGGCAGACGTACGACGCCGTCGGTGTTCCACAGGGCCTGGAAGAAGCCGCTCTCACGCAGTTCGTCCACCCGCCAGCGCGGCACCTCCTGCCCGAGGATCGTCAGCCTGCGCATCGGGTCGGGCTCGTGATCCATCCGCGAGTAGGCGAGCACCCGCGACTGCGGGTCCTCGATCGTGATCGCGCCCCCGACCAGGGTCGCCACCGTGTTGGCGAGCTCCGGGAGGTCGCCGAGCCGCAGCCCTTCCACCCCGGTCCCCGCGGTCGGGGCGCTGTGGACCAGAGCGGTGCGCAGTTGACCGAGCACCTCCGTCCACCCCTGCCCCGGCCGCCGGGTGAGCAGCGCGGTGCGCCCCGAGGCGGCCTCCTCCAGCAGCGCCGCCCGGGGCCCGCGGGCCCCCCGCCGCAGCACCACGGCCGCGGCTCCGGCCTGCTCCGCGCCACGCAGCACGTCGATCGCCTCCGGCGCGGCGACGTCCACCCCGACCGCGAGCAGGATCAGTCCGGACGCCGCCCAGGTGCCGTCGTCCCGCTCCTCACCCGGGTCGTGCAGCACCACGTCGGCCACCGGCACACCGGATCCGCGCGGCGCCACGACGACGTCCAGCATTCCGGGGGCGATCAGACGGAGGATCTGCTCGAGCGACGGCCTGCCGTCGCGGCGGTCCGGTTCCCTTGCTGCCATGGCTCCATCTTGGTCGGCCGAGCGGCTCGCCGGCTCGCCGGTGGCTCTCCCTCACGGCGAAGGGGCAGGTCGCTACGGCAGCTTTCGGGGCCGGGTGGGTGAGCGACGGGTCCTGCCGCTGGTGCGCGGCCGGTCTCCCGTAGTACGCCCGCCCGGCCGGCCGGGGGTGAGGACCACCGCCAGGACCACGGCTGCCATCACCACGGACATGACGGCGAAACCGGCCGAGAACGTGGCCGCCTGCGCCGCCATGCCCAGCGCGAGGGAACCGAGCCCGGTACCGGCGTCGTAGCCGATGTTCCAGGCGACGGAGGCCACGTGCCGGTCCTCCGCGCCGGCCAGGTCGAAGGCCTGCACCAGCGTGAGGCTCTGGAGTCCTCCGTACGCGGTTCCCAGCAGGAGCAGTCCGGCGAGCAGGGGGAGGACGGTTTCGCCGTCCGAGCCGACGCCCAGGGCGATCAGTGCCAGTCCCGCGCACGCGGTCGAGGCGAGGAGGGCGGTGATCGGGCGCCGGGCGATCCTGTCGGCCAGTTCTCCGCAGCCCCAGCGGGCCAAGGCGGCCGTGGCGGTGAGGGCGAGCAGACCCGCGGCGGCGAGCGCGGGGGTGCTCGTGAACTGCGGGGCGAAGGTGAGCACCGCTCCGCCCGCCGCCGTGACCAGGAGCAGGACGGTGAGCGGGAGCAGGATGCGCCGGAGCACCGCGGCGGCGGGAGCGGCGGGCCCGGTACGGCCGTCCTGGGTGGGCGGGCCGTCCGTGCGGGCCTCGACCGCGCGGCCCAGGGCCCGGGTCCAGGGCAGCGCGAGGACGGGGAGAACACCGCAGGCGACGATCGCGGGAAGGTCGAACGTGCCCATCAGCCAGGGTGCCGCCGGGGTGAGGACGACCTGGGGCAGCGCGACGGCGAGGCCGTAGAGGCCGATGGCAGCCCCTTGGCGGCCGCGCGGGGCCAGGGCGGCCGCGGCGGTGGCACCGCAGACGGTGACGATGCCGAAGCCCGCTCCGCGCAGGGCCGTCGTCACCAGGATGGGCACCAGGTGGTCGCTGAGGCTCTGCAGGAGGGCGGGCAGGCCGAGCAGCAGAGCGCCGAGGGCCAGCGTGCGGGGCCAGCCGATGGCGCGCAGCGCCGTCCTGACACACAGCTGGGCCAGGACGGTGGCGGCCATCAGGACGGCGGTGACGAGTCCGGCGCCGAACTCGTCGGCGCCTCCGGCGACGGCCCACGCCGGTGAGACGGGGAGCAGCAGGGCCAGTCCCGCGAAGCAGAAGGCTCCCACCGTCAGCAGGTGGGGTATGCCCGGGGACCGCAGGACGGATTCCGTCGCTCGTTCAGACATGGTTCTCGATTGTCCTTGATCTCCGAGCGGTCTTTCCAGTGTCCGGACCGGGTCGCCCCGCGTGTCGGCTTCTTCGCGCAAGCGGGTCCGCCTACCGGAAGCCGAGATGCGGATCGGTGGTACCGGTCAGTTCCGCGCTGGCGGCCCACAGGTGAGCGGCGACCGCCGGGTCGGCCATGTGTGCCGGGACCGGCTCTCGTCGCGGTCGGCCCCGCAGACCGAAGACCCTCGGCCCCCACAGCTGCCCTCCCTGTACGCCGGGGTCGAGGACGGCGCGGACGACCGGCCATGCCCCGGCGTCCTTGCCCTGCACCATGAGCGCCGCGGGCAGACCGCGCAGTCGCTCGCCGGGGCTCGACCCACTGACCGGCGGGCGGGGCGGGGTGAGGGAGTCCAGAGCGCCACCGGGGTGGGCCACCGCGCTGAGCACCGTGCTGCCGACGGCACGCAGCCGGCGGTCGAGTTCGAAGCCGAAGCACATCTGCGCGAGCTTCGACCGGCCGTAGGTGCGCTTGGGCCGGTAGTCCCGGGCGGACTGGAGGTCGTCGAGGTCCAGCCGCTCGGATCGCGCCGCGAAGCTTCCCACCGTCACGACGCGGCCCGTCGGCGCCGCGGACAGCAGGGGGGCCAGCCACCGCGTGAGCGCGAAGTGGCCGAGGTGGTTGGTGCCGAACATCAGCTCGTGGCCGTCCTCGGTCTCCCGACGGGGCGGGTCGTCGAGCGCGACCCCGGCGTTGTGGACCACCGCGTCGAGACGACCGACGTCCAGCGCCAGGCCGTCCACCGCGGATTTCAGGGTGGACAGGTCGGCGAGGTCCAGGTGCAGATGCCGCACCCGAGCGCCCGGGACGCGGGAGCGGATCGAGGCAAGGGCAGCGTCGGCCTTCGCGGGGTTCCTGCTGCCGATGACGACGAGGGCGCCGGTGGCGGCGAGCTGCTCCGCGGTGAAGTAGCCGATCCCGGCGTTCCCCCCGGTGACGAGGAAGTTCCGTCCCTCGGCGGACGGCAGCCGGTGTACGTCCCACGGGCGGCTCTGGGGTGCGGAGGACACGATGACAGACTCCTTGTGCTCGGGCGGTGTGCTCGTGAGGAGCACCGACTCGCCCAAGGTCGCTCCCCCGGCCGACAGAACGCCGACAGAACACACGCACCGCCGACAGACGACCGACACACCCGGCGCCCACGCCCCCGCCCACGCCGGGGCGAGGGGTCCACCCTCCCGCGTTCAGCCCGTCCGGACGAGGAAGCGCTGGTCGGCCGCATCGGTACAGCGTTCCTCGATCGCTTCGGCTCCCACGGTGGTGTCGTCGTCGGCGATGCCGATGCACCCGCTGCCGTCGGCCGGGCGCAGTCGGAAGCCCTCGCCGTCGTCAGCGGCGGCTGCCAGGCGGAACCGGGTGGCCTCGGAACAGTCGTCCCGGGGCTCGAGCATGCCCTTCACCGGGCCGGTGCTCATGACCGTCAGGCACCCCTTTCCCTCCTCGGGGTGGTGCCACTGGATGCGGTAGAGACCGTCACCGGCCGGCTCGAGGTAGGTACGCGGGACGGTGGCCCGGGCGCAGGGGAGCTGGGCGGCTACGGCGCTGGCGTAGGCGCCCTCACGGTCGCGTCCGTCGGTCAGACACAGGTCGGGCGTTCGGGCGGGACGGATGGTGACCCAGCCCTCGGAGGGGGCCCGGGAAGCGGCCGGCGCACCGGAGCTGTCGGGCAGCAGTCCCCAGGCGCCCAGGGCGAGCGGCGGAACCATGAGCGAGGCCACGAGGGTGAGCACGCGACCTCTGCCCCGGCGTCGTGGCCGGGCCGCGGTCTCTTCGGCCCCTGATCGATCCGTCGCGTCATCGGGCCTCGACCCGGGGACCACGGCCGGCACGGCGGCGACACCCGCGGCGATCCGGTCCCTGGCGTCCAGCCAGACGCCGACCCGCTGTCCGTCCCCGCAGGCGCGGACGAACGCGGCCAGCACGTCGGGGTGCGGCAGGCTCGTGCGTCGCAGGACGTCGGACAGCGTGCTGCGCGCCAGCACGTCGCCGTTCCGGGCGGCCCGCTCCTCCAATGCGCGATAGGTCAGTCCCGAGCGCTCCTTGAGCCGCCGCATCGACTCGACAAGGCCGGCGGCGTCTCGGGCCGCATGCGGCGACAACTCGCCCCCCAGATTCCCCATGAACCTCATCTTGCTGCGGCCATGTCAAAGGGGCAACAGCGCAATCCCGCCATGCCCCGCTGTCCGGGACGTGATCCGGACAAGGCCCTGACCAGCCCGGACAGCCCGCAACTGTCCGGGACAGCCGGTTGCCGTTGCTCCGGCCCGCCGGCCGTCAGCAATCTCTGTGGTGCCCGGCTCGCCGTGTTCGAGTCCGGGGTCACCGCGGACCAGCGGCGGTACGACCGCCGCGTCCGGGTCCGCATCCGTCTCCCAGGAAGGTCAACGCAATGGCTGCGTCCTGTTCTCCCGGTCAAACGTGGTACGAGTACGCCTGCATCACCGCGTCCGCGGGCAGTTGTGAGGCGACCCGGCGCAAGTACACCCAGCGGCGCACCTACGCCTGCTACGACGGGTACCCGGTCGAGGTCTCCGGCGATCGCAAGTTCATCCGCTGCGGCTGCTGATCCGCGGGTCCGTTCCCGAACGGGGCTGCCCGCCCGTCCCGGTCTCCGGTGGGCGGGCGGCCCCCTTCCCTCCAGAAGGTACCCACGTGCTGGAAGCCCTCATCGAGGTGGGGCGCGGTGCGTTCACAGCTCTGTTCGCCGTGGCGACGGGCAGCAAGCTGCGGGCCCCCGCCTTCGCCGACCTGTCCGCCTCTCTCGCCGCGCTCGGCCCGACCGGTACACGGTTCAGCCGGTTCTCTGCCACGTGCCTGATCGTCTCCGAGGCGACCGTCGCGACCGTGCTGCTCCTTGGCCCGGCGTCGGCGGAGCTCGGCCTTGCCGCGCTGCTGCTGGCCGTACTCGCCGCAGGTGTCCTGGTGAGCACGCGTCGGCAACTCGGCCTGCGCTGCGCCTGCTTCGGGACAGCCCGCGAGACACTGGGCGGCCGTCACCTGTGGCGCAACACCACCTTGTCGGCGCTCGCCCTGCTCCTCGCCCTGGCGTCGACCGGTGCCACGCTGCCGGACCCCGCCGAGCGCGTCCTGCTCACGGCGACCGGCGCCGGTATCGGCATCGCCGTCGTCCTGCACGAAGCCGTGGCCGCGGCCCTGACCCCGAGGAAGCGATGACCACCCTTTACGTCGTCTGCGGCGCCCTGGCCGTCGCGGTGTGCGCCAACCTCGTCCTGACCATCCGGCTCGCCCGCGCCGTCCGGCGGGACCCCGCGGACCCGCCGGCGGAGCTGGACCGCCCCGACACGTTCTCCCTTCCCGTCGGACATGAGCTGCCCCCGTTCGAGGCCACGTCGTTCGAGGGCCGGCCGGTCGGTGCGGCGGCGATGGACGAGTACGTCGTGGGGTTCTTCATGATCGGCTGCCCGCCCTGCCAGGCGGCGGTGGACGACTACGCCGCCCTGGCCGGCCGGCTGGCGGACAGCGGCATCCCGGCGATCGCCGTCGTCCGGCACGAGCCCCACGAGCTGGACCGTCCGGCGGCCCGCCATGAGCTGGACGCCGAGACGGAACGGCTGAGCCGGACCGCCGTCGTCGTGCACGAGGAGGGCGACGGCAGCATCATCACCGCGTTCGGCGTCAGCGCCTACCCGCTGTTCTACCGGGTCCGCCGTGAGGGTCGAGGGCACGTCGTCGTCGCCGAGGCTCCCACCACACGTCACTTCCGTCTCTTGGAGCTGGTGTGACCGTGCCCGGCGATCCCGCCCGCACCGCGCGGGCCGGGCGTCGGCCCGCTCGGATCCGCCGCGGCGTACGGAGCGCGGCCGGGCTCGTCGTCGCCTCCGCATCCGGTTCGTTCGTCGGCTACATCGGCGTCAGCCTGTTGCTCGCCGCTGTTCCGCTGACCAGCGCCTGGGCCACCAAATTCCTGGTGGACGGACTGATCGACCGGCGGCCGGCCGGGTACCTGCTCACCTGGGGGGCGGTGATGGCCGCCACCGGGACGGCACTTGCCGTGCTGCCCGGCTTCTCGGCCTACTGTGTCAAGGAGTTGCAGCGCAGCACCCGGCTCGCGGCGCACCGACGGGTCGCCGAGGTGATGAACTCCTTCTCCGGCCTCGCCCACTTCGAGTCCCCGCGCATGGCCGACCGGATTCGCATGGCGCGCGACTCGGCGGGATCGGCCTCCCTGGAGATCGTCGAGTCGGGGACGAACGCGATCAGGTCGCTGGTCATCTCCGCCGGGTTCGCCGCATCGCTCCTGGCCCTGCGGCCCGCGCTCGCCGTCCTGGTGCTCCTCGGCGCGCTGCCCGCCGTTGTCATGGAGACGCGGATCCACCGCCAGCAGGTGCGCAACATGTGGCTGCTCAGCCCGGCCCACCGCAAGGAGGCCTTCTACTCCGAGCTGTTGACCGGGCATCGTGCGGCCAAGGAGATCCGGCTGTTCCGAGCCGGCGCCTTCGTGGCCGGTCGCGCCGCCCAGGAGATGGCCGGCGCCAACGCCGTGGCCCGGCGACTGGACGGCAGGGTCCTGCGATACGAACTGGCCGCCGAGTCGATCGCCGCCGTCATCACAACGGCGGGCCTGGCCTGGGCCGCGGTGGACGTGTGGCACGGCAGGCTCAGCGTGGGCGACCTCACGCTGCTGCTGGCGGCGATCACCGCTGCCCAGGGGGCACTGTCGGGTCTGGTCAACGACACCACGCGATGCTACGGCGCACTTCTGCGCTTCGAGGCGTACCTGGACCTGCGCGACACCCCCGACGACCTGCCCCGGTGCGAGGTACCCGCCCCCGTGCGCCCATTGCGGGAAGGCACCAGCCTCGAGGACGTCTGGTTCCGCCACCACGACGCTCAGGACTGGATCCTGCGCGGCGTGACCCTGCACATCCCGGTGGGCCGCACCACCGCGCTCGTCGGGGTCAACGGCGCGGGCAAGTCCACGCTGGTCAAGCTCCTCTGCCGCTTCTACGACCCCTGCAAGGGCCGCATCCTGTGGGACGGTGTCGACATCCGGGACTTCGCGCCCGAGGTGTACCGGGCCAGGCTGAGCGCCGTGTTCCAGGACTTCATGGAGTACGACCTGACCGCCGGGGAGAACATAGGCATCGGCCGGCTGGAGGCGCTGGGCGACACGGCGGGGATCGAGCGCGCGGCCCGCCGCGCGGGCATCCACGAGGAGATCACCCGGCTGTCCGGCGGCTACGACACGCTGCTGAGTCTCGTGTTCCGCCAGGACGACCCCCGGGCCGACAGCCGCGGCGGCCATACCCTGTCCGGCGGCCAGTGGCAGCGCCTCGCGCTGGCGCGGGCGATCCTCCAGGACGACGCCGACCTGCTCCTGCTGGACGAGCCCAGCTCCCGGCTCGATCCCGCCGCCGACCACCGGCTGCGGTCCCTGCTGCGCTCACTGCGCCAGGGCCGCACCACCCTCCTGATCTCCCACCGGCTGGACTCCGTCAGGAACGCCGATGTCATCGCCGTCCTCGAGGAGGGCCGCACGGCAGAGACCGGCACGCACGGGGAGCTCCTCGCCAAGGGCGGGACGTACTCCGCACTCGTCGCCCTGCAGTCGGACGCCCTGGACTTCCGTGAAGCCCGGCCCAGCTGACCCCGAGCCGTGATGCGGCGGCCGTCGCCTCAGAATCCCGGCGCCGGGGCGAAGTCCGGCCACCACCGAGCGCCAGCCCGACCACTGCCCCGAGGCACCCGTGCAGTCGCCTGTTGTCCATACGTCCCTCCATCCGGCACCTGCTCCGGCGAGCACCGGAGCCGCACCGCTCGTCGCCGTGACGCCAACCGTGAAGTATCCCCTCGAGCCGCTCACGTCGTCGCCGAGGACGATCCTTGACCTCGACCGGACTTGAGGTTGGAGGCTGAACGGGACGTTGCCTCCGGCGAAAGGTGCTGCTCATGCGCGCGATCCACGTGGCCTCGTTCGGTGCCCCGGACGTGCTGACCCTGATCGAGCTGCCCGATCCCGTGCCCGGCCCCGGCCAGGTCGTCGTCGGCATGGTCGCGGCCGACGTCATCTTCCTGGACACGCTGCTGCGCGACGGCTGGGGTCAGGACCTCTTCCCGCGAACCCTGCCGTACGTGCCGGGTGGTGGCGGAGCGGGCGAGGTGCTGGCAGTCGGTGACGGGGTGGACCCGGGCTGGATCGGCCGGAACGTGGCCGTACGAACCGGGACCGGATACGCCGAACGGGTCGTCGCGGGTGAGGAGGAGATCATGCCGGTCCCCGACGGGCTGCCCGCCGTGACGGCGGCCGCACTGGTGCACGACGGCGTGACCGCTCTCGGCTTCCACCGGCTGGGGGCGCCGCAGAAGGGGGAATGGGTACTGGTCTCGGCCGCGGCCGGCGGGGCGGGCACACTGCTGGTGCAGTTGGCGGTCGATGCCGGGGCCCGGGTGGTGGCCGCCGCGTCCAGCGACGCCAAGCTGGCTCTGGCCCGGGATCTGGGCGCCGAGGTCGTCGTCGACTACACGCGGGCGGACTGGGTCGAGCGGGTGCGCGAGGCGACCGGCGGCGGCGCCGGGCTCGTCTACGACGGCGCGGGCGGGGCGCTCGGGGCGACCAGCGTAGACGCGCTCGCGGACGGCGGGCGCTTCGTCACCTACGGGACCGCCGACGGATTCGCCGCCCCGGACCGGGAATCCGCCGCGCGCCGAGGCATCCGGCTGCTCATGCCGCTCATGGACGGCCCTCCGGACCAGGGGACCGTCCGGGAACTGCTGGGCCTGGCCCTGGACAGCGCCGCCGAGGGACGCCTGCGCCCTGCCGTCGGCGCCACCTACCCGCTGGCGCGGGCCGCGGACGCTCACCGCGCTCTGGCCGCGCGTACGACGGTGGGCAAGTCACTGCTCGTGATGGGCGGCGAGCAGGGCGGCGAGTAGTCCGGTGCGCACGGGCGGCACCAAGGGATTGACAACGTTGGAGCGTCAATCCTGGCGATCTTGGTGTTGGCCCCGACCGGCGGGGCGCTGCCATGCTGAGGCGCCCCGTCCCATCGGCATGCAGCGAGAGGCGTTCCCAGTGGACGTGTTCAAGACCCGGCACGGTTCGGTCCGGGGGTTTCGGGCCTCCGGCGACGTCGTCGCCGTCCTCGGTGTTCCGTATGCCGCCGCGCCGTTCGGTGTCCACCGGTTCCGGGAGCCGGCACCGGCACCGGCCTGGACCGGGGTGCGGGAGGGCAGGAGATTCGGTCCGGTCGCCCCGCAGTCCGCGCGGTTGCCCGGGGCGCCCGTGTGGTCTCCCGGTGACGAGGACATCCTCACCGTCAACCTCTGGACGCCGGCCCCGGACGGTGGCCCCCTGCCGGTGCTCGTCTGGATCCACGGCGGTGCCTACACGTTCGGCTCCTCGGCCCAGCCCGACTTCGACGGCACGGTACTGGCCCGTGCCGGGCTGGTCGTGGTGACTCTCAACTACCGAATCGGGTTCGAGGGCTTCGGCCACGTCCCGGCGGACGGGCCGATCGCCCACCCCGACAACCGGGGGCTGCTCGACCAGGTCGCCGCCCTGCGGTGGGTGCGCGAGAACATCGCCGCCTTCGGTGGCGATCCCGACAACGTCACCGTCGCCGGCCAGTCCTCCGGCGCCGCCTCGGTCGCCTGCCTCATGGTGATGGACCGCGCCCGCGGCCTGTTCCACCGGGCCATCGCGCACAGCCCCGCCAGCCCCTGCTACACGCGCGACATCGCGGCCGCGACCACGCGCGAGGTCGCCGCCGCGGCGGGCTGCCCGGCCACGTCGGAGGGCCTGGTCCGGGCGACTCCGCAGGCCCTGGTCGCCGCCACCGACCAGGTGGTCGACCACTACCGGCACGACCCCGCCTCCGGGTCCCGCCACTACGACCCCTCGCTGTACGCCCCCGTCCTCGACGGCGACGTCCTGCCCACCGACCCCCTCACGGGGATGGCGGCCGGTGCGGCCAGGGACGTGGAGCTGCTGGTGTGCCACACCACGGAGGAGTACTGGCTGCTCGACGCCGTCGGCAGCAGCGCGAAGGTCACCACCGGCGAGCAACTCGCTCGCTTCGCGGCGGACTTCGGCCTCCCCGACGGCCTGGTGGCCGGCTACCGCGCCATGCTGCCCCAGGCCCCGGTGCTGGACGTCTACCTCGCCGTCTTCGGCGACCTGCTGTTCGGTGAGTACGCCAACCGACTCGCCGGACTCCACGCCCGGGCGGGCGGCCGGACGTTCCTGTCCCGCTTCGACCGGCGCCGCGCCGATCCGGGTGCGGTGGTACGGGCCTGGCACTGTGCGGACGTTCCCTTCGCCTTCGGCAACCTGGACGACGAGCGTCTGGCCTTCCTCATCGGCGGCACACCCACCGCCGACGACCACGGACTGGCACGCCGGATGGTGCGCGCCTGGGCGGACTTCGCCGCCACCGGAGACCCGGGCTGGGCGCCTGTCCGTGACTCCACCACCGAGGTCAGGGTGTGGACTGCCGACCATCAGGCCGCCGACACCGGCGACCGGGCCGCCGCCGTCCGAGCTCTGTGGGCCGGGGCCGGCTTTCCGGTCCTACGCCCCTGAACCGGGGCGCGGTGGGTGCGCCGCGACCGCGGGCCGACCCGGCCGGGCTCCCGGCGGCTCCGGGAGTGCCAGATGCCTGCCCTGGAACCGTCCGCGCAGCGCGCGATCGTGGGTGACCAGCACGATCGCCCCCGGGAACCCGGTCAGTGCCTCTTCCAGTTCCTCGACCAGCGCCGGTGACAGGTGGTTCGTCGGCTCGTCGAGCAGGAGGAGGTCCGCGGGCTCCGAGACCAGGCGGGCCAGCTCCACGCGGCGGCGCTGGCCGTACGACAGCTCGCCCATGCGCAGGCGCAGTTCCGCCGGGCGAAAGAGGCCGAGGGCGAGCAGGGTGTCGGCGTGCTCGTCGGCGGCACCCACTCGGCCCAGCCCGAACGCCTCGGCGACCCTCAGCTCCGGCGGCCACGGCGTCTCCTCCTGGCGCAGGTGCCCGACCCGGCCGGGCACCCGTAGCGTGCCCTCTTCCGGCCGCAGTTCACCGGCGAGCACCTTCAACAGGGTCGTCTTGCCGGCGCCGTTGGGGCCGGTGACGAGGAGTCGGCCGTGACGGCCGAGGCTGAGGGAGCCCAGGTGCAGGCGGTCACCGACGCGCACGTCCGACAGTTGTACGGCGGGGAGCGTCGCGGCAGCGGTCCCAGTGCCTCCGCATTCCTCCGCTGGCAGTCCCACGCGCGCGGTGAAGGCCAGCGCCTCCGGAGGTGGCGCCACCGGGTTCTCGGCCAGGCGCGCGACCCGCTCGCGGGCGTTGCGGATGCGGGACATGGCGCCGTGGGCACGGCCGCGGGCCCGGAAGCCACCGTGGCCGAAGTTGGCCAGGGACGCCTTGCGCGGAATGGCACCGAGGCGGGCGGCGTGACCAGTGGCCAGCCGCTCGTTGCGAGCCAGCTCCGACCGCCACTCCTCGTGTTCCTGGAGCCGGCGGCGGCGCTCCGCGGCCTTCGCCGTACGGTAGCCGTTGTAGCCGTCGCCGTAGCGGGTGACCCTTCCCCCATCTGCCTCCAGAATCGTGCTGGTGAGACGCTCCAGGAAGACGCGGTCGTGGGTGACGGCGAGCACCGTGCCGCGGTGTGCCCGCAGCTGTGTCTCCAGCCATTCCACGGCCTGATCGTCCAGGTCGTTGGTCGGCTCGTCCAGCAGGAGGACCTCCGGGCGGCCCGCGAGGACGCCGGCCAGGGCGAGACGGGAGCGCTCGCCTCCGGAGAGGGTGCCGAGCCGGCGCTCGCGGCGGAGCGCCGGCAGGCCGAGGTGGTGCAGCGCGATGTCCACCCGGCGGTCGGCGTCGTGGCCGCCTCGGGCCTCATAGCGTTCGACGAGCACGGTGTACGCGGCGAGTGCCTCCGGATCCTCGCCGGTACCGAGCGCCCGCTCGGCCCGGCGCAGCTCGGCCTCCAGGGCGCGCAGGTCCGCGAGGGACAGGTCGACGGCGTCCTGGACGGTGGCGGTCGGGGGCAGGGGGACGGACTGCGGAAGATAGCCGATGCCGCCGGCGGCGGTCACGGTCGCTTCGCCGCTGTCCGGGCGCTCCTGGCCTGCGGCGATCCTGAGGAGGGTGGACTTGCCGGCGCCGTTGTCACCGATCAGTCCGGCCTTCTCGCCCGGTGTCAGCGTGAGGGAGACCTGGTCGAGAACGGTGCGGCCGGGGTAGCGCTTGGTGACATGGGACAGGGTGAGTTGTGAGGTGTGCAAGGTCGGGTCCCTCCTGGCCGCACGGGATCAGCCCGGGCCGGATCGGGGTGGATGGACGGCACGGCGAGGCGCGGCGACGGCGGAGCGGTGCTCTACGCCGTCGGCGCCGGTGATCTCACAGGGAACCCATGCGAAGGACGGTACGCCACAGCGCACATGTTGGCAAGACGATACGTCTCGCCTTGTCCGCCGGCGCGGCCCCGAGCGCGGCGCACCGTGAACCGGTGAAGATCAACTGATCGGCGCAGCAGTGAATCGTTACGCCGGGTGAACGGTGCCGCCATTGATCAGAACGGCGGCCCCGATGCTGTGAGTCTGGGCGTCGCATCGACAACGGATCGGCAGACAGCGGCAGTCCCGCCTGGCGGTCCCCTACCGTTTGGAGCTTTCCTTGCCCCTTCGTCGTATCGTGACCAGCGCCCTCGCCTCCCTCGCCCTGGCACTCGCCTCCGCCGGCGCCATCACCCTGAGCGCCGGTCCGGCCGCAGCGAATCCCTGCGGCTTCTACGAGACCGCCTCCGACGCCTACTACAACCACTGCACCTCGGACGGCTCGCACATCGTCATCGAGATCGACGACTGGGGGCCCAACAGCGAGCGGTGTGTGGTGCCCGGCGTGACCTGGATCGGCTCCAGCTCCGACATCGACGGCGCCTGGTACACCGGCCGCACCTGCTAGGCCCAGTCGCTCGGCTCGAGACTTCCGCGTCCCCGGCCGGGGCTGACGTCTGGTACGTCAGCCCCGGCGACCGATGACCTGTCGGGCCGTGCCGAGGTCGAGGAAAACGGTCTCCCCTGTGGCGTCGTCCAGCCCGTCGTTGTCGGTGACGGTGTAGACGTGGCCGTCACCGCCCACCGTCAGACCTTCGAGCTTCTCCTGCGTCCAGCCGTTCGTGGCCCGCAGGTCCGGCAGCACGTCGTGCGCGAGCCTCTTCGGCAGGACCCGCAGGGCTCCCTTAGGCGCCGCCGACTTCGGCAGATCCACCGTGTAGATCCGCTTGACCTTGGCGGCAGGGCCGCTGAGTTTGTCGCGCTCGATCACCGCGAGCCGGTCTCCGACCGCGGTGATCTCGGACAGCCCCATCCAGTCACCGGCCGTGCCGGTGGCTTCGAGCCGGTAGCCGTACCAGCTCCAGGTGCCGGCCGTCACGTCGTAGCGTCCCAGCCGTACGACGCCCGCCGGGTCGCCCGCGGCCTCGCGCTGGAGCGCGGCCCACACGACCTCGTGCCCGCGCCGGTCGGTGGTGGCGGTGACTCCCTCGAAGCCCTGCTTGCCGAGGCCCGCGGCGACCTCGGCCGGCAGCGGGACCACCTGCCGGGTCACGCCCCGCGCGTCGAGCCGGACGAGCTTGTTGCCCGCGCCCGTCCCGCCCTCGACGGCGAGCCAGTAGCCGCCCTGCGCCCGGGCGTGGATGCCCTCGGCGTCATAACCCACGGGCCGCCCCTCGGCGTCCTTGACGGTCAGTTCCCCGGTGATGACGGCGGGGCGGCGGGCCGTGTCGACGGTGAGGACGCGGGTGGTGGAGTACGCGGCGTCGGTGACCGTGTAGAGCCGGTGCGGTGTGCCCGGTGCAGCGGACAGGGCGCCGAGCGCTCCCCAGCCGATCGGGGCGCCGCGGTCGTCGTCGGCCGAGACGATGCCCGGGAACGAGGGGGCGTGCCCGGTGCCCCGCCCCAGCCGGAACAGGCTCACGGACGCGCGCACGCCCGCCTCGGCGTCGTCCTCCTCGCTGGAGACGGCGAGCAGTCCGCGCGACGGGATCGGCAGCAGGCCCTCGGGGCCGTTGGTGACGGGCAGCAACTGGCGGAAGACGGGCCGGGTGGGGCGGCTGACGTCGTAGACCGCGACGAAGTTGTCGCGCTCCGAGCCGACGAAGGCGTAGGGCACGCCGTCGTACTCGGCGATCGCGATGCCTTCCGGCTCGGCGCCCTTCTTCCCCGAACGGCCCTCGTCGTGCAGGCCGTGGCGTACGGCGAGCCGCTCGAAGCCGTTGCCCGCGTCCCAGACCGGCTTGCCGGTGCGGCTGTCGAACACGGACCAGCCGCGGGTACCGCCGCGCCAGTCGCCCTCGTTGGCGGTGGCGAGATAGCGGTCGTCGATCCAGCCGACGGCGTCGGGCTCGCGCGGGAGGTCCTCGATGGACCCGGTCTGGTCGATCCTGCCGTCGGATTCGGTGTCGATGCCGCGCACCGAGGCCGTGCCGGCGCTGAACGCCTTGGCGATCCGGCCGGTCGGCAGGTCGATCAGGACGACACCGTTGTTCTCCTGGAGCGTCACCGCGAGCTGGTTGCGGCTGTTGACGGAGACGTACTCCGGCTCAGGGTCCGTCGGTTCGGCGATTCCGGCCTCGGCCAGCACGGGCAGCGCCCGGCCGTCGGCCCGGGTCAGCGGAACCGCCCGGGTCCGCCAGTGGGCGGGGGCGACGCCCCGGCCCAGGTCGACGATCTGCACGAAGCCGGCCGGTGCCTGCGGCAGGTCGCCCTCGTCGCGGCCGGGCGGTGTCGCCTCCTCGTCGCGTTCGTTCTCGACCGCGACGGCGGCGTACCGCTTGTCCTTGCTGACCGCTACGGAGTCGGGCTGCCCGCCGAGGTCGAAGCTCGCCACCCGCTCGCGGTCGCTCAGAGAAACGACGTCGAGCCGTCCGGAGGGCCGTGCGTGGCTCGCGCTGGTGTTGACGACCACCAGCACGTACCGGCCGACCACGGTCACCGAGGTCGGCTCGTCCTCGGCGTCGCCGAGCCGGGCCAGCGACAGGGTGCCGAGGCCGCGCGGGTGACTTGGGTCGGAAATGTCCAGGAAGCCGATCCGCCGGGCCACCGCGTCGGTGTGCACGAGGGTGCGGCCGTCCTCGCTGACCGAGGAGATCTCCGCGACGGTCCCGGCCGCCGCGTCCTCGCCGGCCGGACGGTTGTGGAAGACCGGATAGGTGGCGGTGCGTTCGAACAGGCTCGGTCGCCCCTGCTGGTGCTGCTGGGCCTGCTGCCCGCGATGCTGCCGCCCACGGTGCGGCTGCTCCGCCTGCGCGGCTCCCGCGGTCGCCAGGCTGCCGGCGGCCACGACGAGGGCGGCCAGCGCGGCGCGGGTTCTCTTGCTCCTGGGGGACATCTTTCCTCCGGTCCGGTCCACTCCGTCGCCGAACGTTTTCAGCCGGGGACGAGGGCCACGGGGACGGCGGGTGAACGGCGGGCGAAGTCCGGGAGGCCTCGTCTCCGGCTCGTACGGTGCGCGACGCGCCCGGGGCCGCGCCGCCCCGGCCGGGACCAACTTGCCGCCGACGGCTTCGTGGTGGGCGGCCGGCCGCTACCGTACGCGGTACGGAGCGCCTCTCTTCGGACAGCGGGGTGCTCGTCACGACGGAGCGGACGAGTGCCGCGGTCACCCGGTCCCGCTCGTCGACGCGGTAGGCGTGCGGCCAAGGAAGGACGCACGCGTGCGCCGAATACTGCTGCTCGCCCCGCTGCTGCTGCTCGCCTCCGGCTGCGGACCGGCCCAGTCCTCCCGGAGCGGGGCGGCCGATGCCGCGCGGGAGGCCGCCAGGACGGTGGGCGAGCGGCTGTACGGCCCGCGTCCCCGCACGGCGGAGGAGGTCGGGCGGGCCGCCTCGCAGCTGGACGGGGTGGAGGTGATGCGGGTGACGGGTGCCTCCACACACGAGGGGGACGGCATCGACGTGGTCGTCCGCACGTCCGGCTCGGCGTACAACTCGTGGGTCGATCTCGAGGAGATCACCGTGCGCAGTTGCTTCACGGTACGGGTGTCCCCCAGCTCGCGGTGGCGCGAGGACCCTCACGACGTGGACTGCCCAAAAGGCCCCGCGCTGACCTTCCCCCCGCCGCCCGAACCGCCCCGGCTGCCCGCCGAGGAGCTTCGGGAGAGGCTCCCCCGGGTCCCGACGGGCGGCCGGGTGAACGAGACCGAGATTCGCCGTACGCTCGCCGCGCTCGACCTCGATCCGCGGATCCGGACCGAAGTGAAGGCGGACGGCGGCCGGGTCGGCGTCCTCCTCTCGGTGCGGGGCAACCACTTCGATCCGCAGGACTGTCTGCTCGCCCGCGTCGTCCCCGGCGCGGCCGACGTCTGGGTGCCGCCCCGCATCCAGCGGATGCCCGGAGAGGGCGGCTGTACCGTCGCCAACGCCCTGGACCCGGCACCGGCCCCGCACTGACAGCGCTCCGCCCACCGCGCACAATGGACTCCGTCGCCGGCACGGTGGCCGTCGGCGGAAGGAGCAGCGTGGGCGGGAACCCTTCGCAGGACGTCGTCTCCGGGATGCGGGAGGCGGCCCGCGCCCTGCTCGCTGTCCTGGAGCCGGAGCAGGTACGTGAGCTGCGTGCCGGGCCCAACCGGTTGGACGCGCCCGAGCTGCGCGCGTGGACGTATCTGCCGGGCCCGCGCCCCGGACTATCCACCGAAGGGCTCGACGGCCGGCAGCGCGAGGCGGTCGACGCGCTCCTGACCACCGCGCACAGCGCGGCGGGTGCGGAGCTGGTGCGCGCGGCGATCGAGGTGGAACGGCACCGTCGCGCCCGGGGCGGGCACTCGGGCCCGGACCGCTACTGGGTGCGGCTGCTCGGCGACCCGGACGGCGACGAACCATGGGGCTGGCGGCTGAACGGCCACCACCTGGCCGTCCACGTAGTGGTCACGGGGGCCGGGATCCGGGTGACCCCGCACTTCGTCGGCGCGGAACCGGCGCGCACCGCAAGCGGCCCCCGGGCCGGCCTCCGGCCCCTGGGTCCGGAGGAGGACCTGGCCAGAGAGCTGATCACGAGCCTGCGCGGCACCGCGCGGGCGTCGGCACTCTTCTCCGCCACGCCACCGGACGACATCCTCACCCGGGCCGATCCGTTCGCCGATCCGGGTCTCCTTCCCAAGGGCCTGCCGTACGGCCGCCTGTCGCCGGGGCAACAGCGCCTTCTGGAGCGTCTGGTGCGCCGCTATCTCGACCGTGCGCCCGAGGCGTACGCGCGCGCGTGCTGGTCCGACGCCGTGGACCGTGGGCTGGGTTCCCTGTCCTTCGCCTGGGCCGGCGGCCTCGCCCCGGGGGACCGGCACTACTACTGCGTCCGCGCCCCGGATTTCCTGATCGAGTACGACAACACGCAGGACGACGGCAACCACGCCCACTCGGTCTGGCGGCACGTCCGCCACGACTGGGGAACCGACCTGCTCCGCGGGCACTACGCGGAGCAGCACTTCCCCTAGGGTGCCGTTTGGATCTTGCGGCGGTCGCGGGGTGGCAGCAAGGCACCGTCGCCCCGAGCCGGCCTGATCCCAACGACACCCCCCAGCCCGGGCTCAGGCGTCCGCGATCCAGCTGCCGTGGAATCCCAGCGGCACCCGGCCGGGCAGCTGGACTCGGGCCAGCGGATGACCGCCGAAGTCCTGGGCCGAGAGGATCACCAGGTCGGTCGCGCCGCGGTCGGGGTCGTTCACGTACGACAGGACGTAGCCGTCGTCCTCGTCCCGCGCCCCGCGCCGCGGCACGAACACCGGTTCGCTGACCGCCGCGCCCCGGGGGAAGCGGTGGAGCTGCCTGCTGCCGCGCAGCATGTCGTGCTTCACCAGGTGGTTGGTCAACTTCTCGTCCGGGCACGTCCCGTCGACGGCCTCGTACGCACGCCACATCTCGGCCGCGCTCGCGGTGTAGGCGTAGCGGTGCCGCCGTGAGACCAGGGATTCGTTGATGCGCGGGAACTCCTGCGGCCGGTCGTCCAGCCGAGCGCTGCGGACCCGGTCCGCCCGCAGGTCGATCGTCCACCGGTCGAGCGTCGGGGCCCCGGTGGCGGAGGGGCCGCCCGTGCCGCGCCCGGCGGCGTAGAACGGCGCGGGGAAGCCGATGTACTCCAGCACGACCGTGTCACCCTGGTCGTAGGCGTTGAGGGTGTGCGAGTAGTACACGGGGTCGATCTCGAACCAGCGCGTGGTGCCGCCGGTACGCGGCAGCAGCCCGACGCGCATGGGATGCCTGTCGTTCCACACGTACGGCACGATCGCGCCGGCCTCCGCGGCGGCACCGTCGAAGGTGATCGGGACGTCCACGATCACCACGTACTTCTCGGTGAGCGCGAAGTCGTGCATCATCGGCGCGTCCGCGACGGGGATCCGGGTGGCCGGCCTCGCCCTGCCGGTCCGGTCGATCACGAGGTGACGCACGTGGTCCCAGGTGGGGTAGTACGCGATCGCGTGCAGCTCGTCGGCGGCCGCGTCGTACTTGGTGTGCGCGGCGAAGGCTCCCTGGAGGGTGCCACGGAAGTCGTGGGGGCGCACGGTGTTGAGTTCGCCGTCCAGCTCGTACGGGAGCGGCCCGCTCTCCTGCATCGCGAGGATGCGGCCCTGGTACGGGATCACGTGCGTGTTGCACGCGAAGTCGTCCGGCGGTGCCTGGCCCGGATAGGTCTCCCCCAGCTTCGCCGTCACCGGCGAGGCCCGCACCCAACGGTTGCGGTACCACTCCGCGCGTCCGCCGCGCAGCCGGACCCCGTGCACCATCCCGTCGCCGATCATCCAGTGGTGGGCCCGGACGTCCTCGATGCCCAGCGCGTTCGGGCCGTTGCGCAGGTAGCGGCCGTCCAGGTCCCGCGGGACGCGGCCGACGACGTGGAGGTCGAAGGCGGTCAGCTCCTCGGTGACCGGCGCGAAGGCCCCTTCCAGGAAGGGGGTCGCCCCGCTCTCACCGCGCTGCGGGGCCGCGGTGGCCGCCTCGGCCGAAGCCGAGAGGAAGCCGGGCCCCGGGCCGCTGCCCACCACACTGCCCGCTGCCGCGACCGCGGCGCCCTTGAGGAGTCTCCGCCGCGTGTGACTGGCCATCATGATCCCTCGCTCCGTTGTCCGTCCGGCTGCTTCGGCCGGATTCGTGGTGACGGATCAACTCTGTCCCGCCCTCTCCCGTGAGGCAGTTGGCCCAGACTCCGAATCTCGGGGGGTGCTGGCACCACTCCCCGAGGCGGCCCACCAACGACAACCCGGCCCTCGGTGTCGTCACCCAGCGGCCTCGGCTCCGTCCGGCACCGCGGACCACCGTCGGACGCTCCTCGACCAGGGCGACGGAACCTGCAACCATCCGCAACGCCCCCAGCGGGACACTGCTCGCCGTCCAGAGCGACTCCCCCGGAGTCGGCGCCTTCGTCGTGCAGGACGCGGACGACGGTACGGCCGACAACCGCTGGCGGATCCTGCGCTGAACGGCCATTGACAGGCGCCTCGGGGTCGTTCAAGGATGACCTTCGTTGACAACGTTGTCGTCTGGCGAAGAGGACCATCATGGGCCCCGTTTCCCTCCCTGTAGGCCGCAGGCTCCTCCTGCAACTCCTCGGCGCGACCGGCGCCGCGGCCGCCCTCCAGCCGGCGCTGGGGTCCCCTTCGGCCGCCGCGGCCGCTTCCGCTGCCGCCCGGAGCGTCGACCCGCCGGACGACGTCGCCGCCACGTACCACCGCGTGCTGCTGCGGCACACCCGCTGGTCCGAGACGCGGTGGGACGAGGCCAAGGGGGCGTACAGCGACCGCGACTTCGGGTTCGCCGTCGTCCTCGGACATGCCGTACTGCTGACGCACGGGACCTTCGACGAGGAAGCGGCCGGCATCGACCGGGAGACCCTCAGGCGCCGCACCCTGGCGACCCTGCGCCACTACGCCGCCTCCAACCGGCTGACCGGCGGCACCCAGTGGGGACGCACCCTGTTCTTCGACACCACCTTCCAGTCGTACTTCGTCCTCGCCGCGCACCTGCTGTGGGACGAACTCGACGCCGATACCCGCTCCGCCGTAGACACCATCACCCGCGAACAGGCGGCGTACACGCACTCGTTGGGAACGGGCGACGACCCGTACTCCGGCTCCTGGACCCCGAACGGGCTCGCGGGCGGATACGTCGGCGACACCAAGCTGGAGGAGATGGGGCTCTACGCGCAGACCCTCGCTCCGGCACTGGCCTGGGCGCCGGACGACCGGCGCCGCTCCGAGTGGGCGGCCGACTACGGCACCTGGTCGCGCAACGAGGGCGGCCTGCCGCCCGCCGACCTGGCCAACCCCGCGCGGGTGGACGGCGTGCCGGTCTCGCGCAACACCGCGCACAACACGTACGACACCTTCATCGTCGAGAACCACGGCTCCTTCGGCCCGCATTACCAGGAGGAGATGTGGCGCACCTCGGGCCGCAACGCGGCGCACTTCCTCGCCGCGGGGCAGCCGCTGCCCGAGGTGCTCACCAGACAGCCCAACGCGGAGCCGCTGTGGCGGACCCTGCTGGGCGTCATGTCGGACGCGGGCGAGCCGCTGATGCCGATGGTGGACGACCGCGAGCACCTGTACGGCAGGGACGTCATACCGCTGGCCTTCCTGTCCCGGGTCGCGGGAGACAGCGCGGCGGCCCGCGCGGAGACGGAGCTGGCCGCGCGCCTGGCGGCGTACCAGGCGTACCCGCCCGAGTACCGGCTGGCGAAGTTCTCGGGCGAACCGAAGTACGAGCCGGAGGCGCGCGCCGAACTGGCCATCAGCTACCTGCTGCACGTGTGGCCGCAGACGGGGCCGCGGGTACGTCCCCTGTCGCGCGAGGAGTTGTTCGCCTACGCGTCGGGGGTCACCGACTTCGGGACCGGACCCGGCCTGCTGTCCCACCAGACGCCCGCGGCCTGGGCGGGTGCGGTGACGAAGCCCGGGTTCGTGAAGTTCGCCTGGCAGCCGGCGCACGACGACTGGCTGTTCCGGCTCGGCGGCGCCACCCCGATGTTCCTGCCCTCGACCGCCGCGGAGGTCACCGGCAGGACGGTGCGCGTGCACACGGCGCTGCGGGACGGCTTCGACGGCAGCGCCACGCTGCTGCGCCTCGGCGAGGGCTTCGCCGGGTATGCCACACTCCCCACGGGCGCCGTCGTCTACGCCTGTGAGGGGCCGGACGCGGCCGCGTCGCGACTCGAGGTGCACAACCTGACCATGCCCGGGGTGGCGGGCCTCGACGGCAGCCGCACCTACCGGTTCGCGGAGGGCTCGGCCACGGTTCGCGCGCAGGACGCGACGCCCTCGGCCGCGGGGCGCGTCGACGAACTGACCTTCCCCCGCGCGACGGTGCGGCACCTGCGCATGCTGGGCGTCCGGCCCGACCCGACGTACGGGTACTCGCTGTACGCGGTCGAGGCGCGGGACGGCGCCGAGGGTCCCGACCTCGCCCGCGGCGGCACGGCGACGGCCTCCTCCCAGTCGGCCGGCATGGGGCCGGAGCTGGCCGTGGACGGCAACGGCGCAAGCCGCTGGGCGGTCTCGCGCGAGGACCGCAAGCGGGCGGACAGCTGGTGGGCCGTCGATCTCGGCGCCGAGCGCGCGCTGGACCGGGTCACGCTGCGCTGGGAGGCGGCCGCCGGCCGCTCCTACCGGATACAGGGTTCGCCGGACGGCGAGCGGTGGACCGACCTGGCGGCCGGCCCGGCCCCCTCGCTGCGCAGCGGCGGTGGCTGGCTCGACGTCGATGCCCGCCCTGCGGTACTGCCTGGCCAGTTCGGCGGAGACCTCGGCGTCCTCCAGCGGGGCGACGCGGTCCAGGAACTCGACGACGGTGACCTTCACGCCGTAGTTGTTCAGCACGTAGGCGAACTCGATGCCGATGGCGCCGGCGCCGGCGATCACGACGGACTGCGGCAGGTCGTCGGAGAGGATCTACTCCTCGTACGTCACCACCCTGGAGCTGCGGCGGGTGCCGGGCAGCAGCTTGGGGGTCGCGCCGGTGGCGATGACGCAGTGGTCGAAGCCGACGGTGCGGACGGTGCCGTCGGGTGCGGCCACCTGGAGCGTGTGCGGGTCGAGGAAGGTGCCGCGGCCGTCGATCTCGGTGATCTTGTTCTTCTTCATCAGGTAGTGGACGCCCTTGACCCGGCCGTCCGCGACCTTGCGGCTGCGCCGGAAGGCCTCCCCGTAGTCGAAGGAGACGGTGCCCTCGACCCTGATGCCGAAGGTCTTCGCCTCCCGGGTGAAGATGTGCGCGAGCTCGGCGTTGCGCAACAGGGCCTTGGTGGGGATGCAGCCCACGTTCAGGCAGACGCCTCCCCAGTACTTCTCCTCGACCACCGCGACGCTCTTGCCGAGCTGCGCGGCCCGGACGGCGGCGACGTAGCCGCCGGGTCCCGCCCCGAGTACGACGACGTCGAAGCGCTCACCCTGCTGGTTCATCGATGGTTCCTCTCTGCCGGACGACCGGACCCTCCGGTTCGGCACGCTAGCGGACTCGGCCGAGGCGCAGCCCTGGCTCCCTGCTTTCGAAGCCGACCGGCTGACATGCGCGGTGCGGCCCTCGATCGCTTCGCCTCACGTGACCTTCACCGGTGCAGGACCGATACTGCCTCTGCGGGACTCGAAGGCCCAACTGGCCGACCTGGTCTCGTCCCCGGGTGGGACCCCCGGAGGGCGTAGTACTGCGGATTCAGTACCGCGCGGTGTCGGCAGCGGGACGACGACAGGACACCCCCTTCTTCAGGAGTCTGGAGGCACCTTCGAGACCCGATGTGGAGACCTCCCCGTGGCTGCTTTTCTGTATCGAATGGGCCGGTTGGCCTTCAGGCGACGCTGGACCGTCGCCCTTGTCTGGGCCGCCGTGCTGGCCGCCGTAGGACTTGCCGGCATGACCGCGCCGGAGGCGGAGGAGGAACCCTTCTCCATGCCGGGGATCGAGTCGCAGGAAGCCTTCGACCTGATGGAGGAGCGGTTCCCCGGCGCCGCCGCCGACGGTGCCACCGCCCGCGTCGTCTTCGTCGCGCCGAACGGCGAGAAGGTCACCGCCACCGAGAACAAGGAGGCCGTCGAGGCCGCGATAGCCGAACTCGGGGACGGCACGCAGGTCGCGAGCACCGTCGATCCGTACGAGTCCGGCGCGGTCAGTGAGGACGGCTCCACCGCGTACACGACCGTGACCTACAAGGTCGACGCCGCCGGCCTCACCGACGCCAGCCGCAGCCACCTGGACGAGTCGCTCGAGCACGCCCGTGACTTGGGGCTCACCGTCGAGGCAGGCGGCGACGCGATGGAGGACATGGGCGGACCCAGCGGCACCGCCGAGGCGATCGGCATCTCCGTCGCCGCCGTCGTCCTGCTGATCACCTTCGGCTCACTGGCCGCCGCCGGACTCCCGCTGCTCACCGCGCTCATCGGCGTCGGCATCAGCCTGTTCGCCATCACGGCCCTGGCCGGTCCGCTGGGCCTGGCCGACACCACCAGCACCGTGGCCATCATGCTGGGGCTGGCCGTCGGCATCGACTACGCCCTGTTCATCGTCTCCCGCTACCGCGAGGAGCGCGCCAAGGGGCGCACCGCCCAGGAGGCCGTCGCCCTCGCCACCGGCACCGCGGGCTCCGCCGTGGTCTTCGCCGGGCTCACCGTCGTCATCGCGCTCGCCGGTCTCTCCGTCGTCGGCATCCCGATGCTGACGGAGATGGGCCTGGGCGCGGCGGGCGCGGTCGTCGTCGGCGTCCTCATCGCGCTGACCCTGGTCCCGGCCTTCCTCGGCTTCTGGCCCAACGCCATCCTGGACCGCAAGGACCGCAAGGACCGCAAGGACCGCAAGGACCGCAAGGCCCGCCGAGCGGGCGGTGCGCCGCCGGAGACGCGCAAGGTCAACGGCGGCACCCGCTGGGCGAGCTTCGTGCTGCGCCGCCCGCTGCCCGTGCTGCTCGCGGCCGTCGCGGGCCTCGGCGCCCTGGCGTTGCCGATGACCGACCTTCAGCTCGGTATGCCCGGCGACGAGGCCATGTCCACGGAGACCACCCAGCGGCGGGCCTACGACGCGCTCGCCGAGGGCTTCGGGCCCGGCTTCAACGGACCGTTGACCGTGGTCGTGGACGCCAGGGACGCCGACGACCCGAAGGCCGCGGCCGAGACCGTCTCCGGGCGGGTCGGCGGCACCGAGGGTGTGGTGTCGGTGTCCCCGGCGCAGTTCAACGAGTCCGGCGACACGGCCGTCTTCTCCGTCGTCCCCGCCACCGCGCCGACCGGCCAGGAGACCAAGGACCTGGTCAACACGATCCGAGACGACCGGCCCGGCATCGAGTCCGAGGCCGGGGCGAGCTTCGAGGTCACCGGCACTACCGCGATGAACATCGACGTCTCCGAGAAGGTGCAGTCCGCGTTGGTGCCGTACCTGCTCGTGGTGGTCGGGCTCGCCGTGATCCTGCTGCTGGTGGTCTTCCGCTCGATCCTGGTCCCGCTGAAGGCGGCCGCCGGCTTCCTGCTCTCGGTGCTCGCCTCGCTCGGCGCGGTGGTCGTGGTCTTCCAGCAGGGCCACGGCGCCGATCTGCTGGGCGTGGAGACCACCGGTCCCATCATGAGCCTGATGCCGATCTTCCTGGTCGGCATCGTCTTCGGCCTCGCCATGGACTACGAGGTCTTCCTGGTCTCGCGGATGCGCGAGGCGTACGTCCACGGCGAGCGGCCCGCCCAGGCCGTGACCTCCGGGTTCCAGCACAGCGCCCGGGTCGTCGTGGCCGCCGCGCTGATCATGATCGCGGTGTTCTCCGGGTTCATCGGGGACAGCGACGCCATGATCAAGATGATCGGCTTCGGTCTCGCCTCGGCCGTCCTGCTCGACGCCTTCGTGGTCCGGATGGCGATCGTCCCTGCCGTCCTCGCCCTGCTCGGCGAGCGGGCCTGGTGGCTGCCGAAGTGGCTGGACCGGATCCTGCCCCGGGTCGACGTGGAGGGCGAGGCCCTGACCCGCCCGGCCGGTCCCGAGGCGGAACCGGCCGAAAAGGACCTCGCCCGCACCTGACCCGGGTGCGCAGGAGCCGCCCGGCGTCGTCCCAGCGATCCGGGCGGCTTCGCATCGTCCACCATGGATGCCAGCCCCTCACCGAGAGAGCCCACCATGAACAGCAGCCTGGAGCGCTACACCGAGCGCGTGGAACAGTACGCGTCGCGCTTCCCGCGCTTTCCCCGCTTCGTGGACGTGATGATGGTGCTGGCCCTCATCGGCTGCGCCTTCTTCGGCACGCAGCTCAGCCTCCCCGGCGACAACCGCCCGGACACGGGGAAGTCGCTGGAGGTCCTGCTCGGCCTGTCCTGCTTCGTCCTGCTGAAGTACCGCACGCACACCCGCACGGTCGTGGTCGTGGTCGCCGGGGTCACCATCGCCGCGATCGCGCGCGGCTACCTGCTCACCCCGATGCTGCTGGCCCCGCTGCTCGCCGCGATGTACTGGCTGGCCGTCCTGTGCGACCGCCGGACCGTCCGCCTGTACGCGCTCGTCGCCACGGTGGCCCTGCTGACCGTGAACCTGTTCTCCGACGGCATGCGCGACCTCTCCCCCGTCCTGACCGTGATCGGCCCGGTGTTCTGGATGGCCCTGCCGCTCGTCGGCGGCAGCCTGACCCGGCTGCGCGGCGACTATCTGGAAGCGGTCAAGTCCCGCGCCGAGCACGCCGAACGCACCCGGGAGGAGGAGGCCCGACTGCGGGTCACCGAAGAACGCATGCGCATCGCCCGCGAGTTGCACGACGTCGTGGCCCACCACCTGGCCCTCGCCAACGCCCAGGCCGGCACCGCCGCCCACCTCTCGCGCAGCAACCCCGAACAGAGCCGGAAGATCCTCGACGACCTCACCGGCACCACCTCCGCGGCGCTGCGCGAGCTCAAGGCCACCCTGGGCCTGCTGCGCCAGGACGACCGGCCCAAGGGCGAGCGCCTGGAACCGGCGCCGGGGCTCGCCCGCCTTCCCGAGCTGATCGACTCCTACCGCTCGGCGGGCCTGAAAGTCGTCGTCCACCAGCAGGGCGTGCGCCGCCCGCTGACGCCGGGCGTGGACCTGACCGCGTACCGGATCGTGCAGGAAGCCCTCACCAACGTCGCCAAGCACGCCCCCGAACGCGCCACCCGTGTCGGCTTCACCTACGCCGACTCCCGGCTGCTCATCACCGTCAGCAATGACGGCCCGGCCACAGCCGGCGCCACCGCCGACAGCGGGACGTCCGGCGGTTTCGGGTTGCGGGGCATGCGGGAGCGCGCCCAGTCCATCGGCGGCGACCTGTGCGCGGGCCCCCGCCCCGAGGGCGGCTTCGAGGTCACCACCGCGCTGCCGCTGCAGCCGTCCGCCGCCGTCGAAGGAGAGTCTCCATGACCGTGAAGGTGCTGCTCGCGGACGACCAGGCCCTGCTGCGGGCCACGTTCCGCATCCTGATCGACTCCTGCCCGGACCTGGAGGTCGTCGGAGAGGCGTCCAACGGGGCGGAAGCGCTGGAGCTGGCCCGAACCCACCACCCGCACGTCGTGCTCATGGACATCCGCATGCCCGGGACGGACGGCCTGTCCGGCACCGCGGGGATCTGCGCCGATCCGGAACTGGCGACCACCAGGGTGCTGATCCTGACCACCTTCGAGACCGAGGACTACGTCGCTCAGGCGCTGCGGGCCGGGGCCAGCGGCTTCCTCGGCAAGGACGTCACCGCGGACGCCCTGCTGGCCGGCATCCGCACGGTGGCCTCCGGAGAGGCGCTGCTCTCCCCCGGCGCCACCCGCACCCTGATCACCCGCTTCCTCACCTCCCCGGCCCCCGGCACCTACCTGGCGCCCCCGGAACGGCTCGCCGACCTCACCGGAAGGGAACGGGAAGTGATGGCGCTGGCGGCCGAAGGCAAGTCCAACGCGGAGATCGCCGAGCTGCTGGTGGTCAGCCCGCTGACGGTACGGACGCACATCCACCGCGCGATGACGAAACTCAACGCCCGCGACCGGGCACAGCTCGTCGTCATCGCATACCAGACGGGCCTGGTTCAGGCGGGAGGGGACAACGGGGCCCCGCCGAGGCACGGGAGCTCCAATACGCCTCATGGGTTTCCGGCCTGACGGAACGTCGGCACCAGACGACTGCGGAGTCCCTCCTGCCCTCGACTCACCGCTGAACGGCCGTCCCCAGACCCGAGCGTTCGGCAATGGTCAGGAGCATCACGGTGAGCCCATGGCCGTCCACACGATCTTGTACGCGCGGCGGCACCAGCAGAATCTGCGTCAGGAGCGGAGCAGCTCGACGCACCCCCGAGTCGGCACGACATCCCTCTCCGGCTCCACCTGCCGTCGCAGTGCCCCGGCCGGCAACCGCGCGCGGCGACAGGAAAGCTGTCCAAGCGCCCGTATGGACCGGGACGACGCATTCCGCCCCCCGGTTTTCGGACGTGGACGCGCGGGGCGCGACGCGTCGCCGTGTCAGCCGCTGTCAGGTGGGCGCCGGGTATTCTTGCGAGGTCGCGAAAAACGATGTGCCGCGGTTCCGCCCGTCGGCCGTCGCTCGTACATCGAACAGATGGCTCTGATCGGTGAGCGTCTCCTACCGGGACCGGGCGATCCTGTCCGCTCCTGGCGCTGGCCATCGCCGACGTGTGTCGGCGCTACACAGGAGCGCACCATGCAGAAGACCATCGCCGTCGCCGGAGCGGGACTGGGCGGGCTGACGCTCGCCCGGGTGCTTCAGGCTCACGGCATCACCGTGACGATCTACGAGAGCGAGACTTCGGCAACGACCCGTGCACAAGGGGGCCTGCTCGACATCCATGAGGAGTCCGGGCAGGTCGCGCTTCGCGCGGCCGGTCTGTACGACGGGTTCCTCGCCATGGTCCGCCCGGGCGAGGACGCCAAACGGGTGGTCGACCGCCACGGCAGGATCCTGTTCGACAAGCCGACGGACCCCCGGTCGACCCGCCCAGAGGTGGATCGGGGCGAACTGCGACGCCTGCTCATCGACTCGCTGGAGCCCGGGACGATCAGGTGGGGTCACAAGCTCGTCTCAGTCCAGCCCCGTACGGCGGGCGACTACGGCCTCACCTTTGCCGAAGGTTCCACCGCGTACGCCGATGTCGTCATCGGTGCGGACGGCGCCTGGTCGAAGGTGCGACCGCTGCTCACTCCGGCCACGCCTGCCTACACCGGAACCTGTTTCGTCGAGATCGCCCTCGCCCCGGACGGTCACAACCTTCGGACGAGCGTGGCCGCGACCGGCAGCGGCACACTGATGGCTGTCGCTCCGGGCAAGGGCATCATCGTCCACCGCTACGCCGAGGGGTACGTGCGCGGATACGCCGCGCTGAACAAGCCGGAGGAGTGGGTGAGGTCGATGGGCTGCGGCGACCCGGCCAGCACCCTCCGTCAGGTCGCCCACGAGTTCGACGGCTGGTCACCCATGCTCACGGCCTTCGTTACTCAGAGCGAGACCGAACCGTGGCTGCGACCCATCCATGCCCTTCCAGCGGGGCTCGAATGGGAAAGGGTGCCCGGAGTGACGCTCCTCGGTGATGCCGCGCACCTGATGTCGCCCTTCGCCGGCGAGGGCGCGAATCTCGCCATGTTCGACGGCGCCGATCTGGCCGGCAAGCTGGTCGAGGAGCCCGACACCGAGGCCGCGCTCACCGCCTACGAAAGGCGGCTGTTTCCACGGAGCAGCGACGCGGCCCACCGCTCCTCACAGAACCTGGATGTCTTCTTTGGCCAGGGGGCACCGCACAGCGTCGTCGCTCTGTTCGATCCGTCTTGATCAACTCGTAGGCAGGTCAGAGCGGACGCCGTCGGGACTCTTCGGTCCTGCGTCTTCGCGCCATGTGGGCCGGGCCGACCGCACCCGGTTCGTTCCCCCCTGCGTGACGCGACGGCGACGCCCGAGTGCTCGGGGTGCCAGTAGTCATGAAGCACCGCGTCGCAGACCGGGCGGAGGGCGGCAAGTCCGGAGTCAGGCTCTGGACCAGAAGCCCAGGGGCAGCGCCGTTTGACATCGGGACACGATCCGATCATGCTTCTACTAATGAATTAATGAAAGCATGGAAGGTGACGTGGTCGAGTACCGGATCGATCGACAGAGCGGCATCCCGGCCTATGTGCAGATCGTGCGGCAGACCGAGCAGGCGCTCCGGATGGGTGTGCTGCGGGTCGGGGACAAGCTCCCCACAGCCAAAGAAGTCGTCGCCGCCACCGCCATCAACCCCAACACCGTGTTCCGGGCGTACCGCGACATGGAGCAGGCAGGCCTGGTCCGCTCGCGGCGTGGGCTCGGCACCTTCGTTACCCGGTCGCTGGCGCGGCCGGGCGCGGAGGACGACTCGCCCCTGCGGACGGACCTCGCCGCATGGGTCGCCCGGGCCCTGGCAGCCGGACTGGAGCGGGACGACATACTCGCCCTGGTCACGGCAGCCCTCGACGAGCACGACGAGCAACACGAGCACGACCCGGGCGACCGGGGACGGAAACAGGAGGACGCATGACCGGGCCGGACGAGCCCGCCGCGCTGCACGCCACGGAGCTGGGCTTCCGTTACCGGGCACGCGGTGACCGGGCGCTGCGGGACTGTGGGTTCATGGTGCCCCGGGGCCGGATCACCGCCCTGGTCGGCCGCAACGGCGCCGGCAAGAGCACCCTGCTGCACCTGGCCGGCGGGCTGCTGCACCCCACGCGCGGACGAATACGGGTCCTGGGCACCGCGCCGGACAGCGCCGGGGCACGCACCCGGGTCGCCCTGCTGACCCAGGACAAGCCGCTCTACCCCCGCTTCACGGTGGCCGACACCCTGCGCATGGGCGGCAAGCTGAACTCCTCGTGGGACCGGCAGGTTGCCGAGCGGGTCGTGCGCGAGGGCGACATCGCCCTGTCCGCCAAGGTGGGCGAGCTGTCCCCGGGCCGGCGCACGCGCGTGGCGCTCGCCCTGGCACTCGGCAAGCGGCCGGACCTGCTCCTGCTGGACGAGCCGCTCGCCGATCTCGACCCGGTGGTACGCACCGAGATCATGGCAACGCTGATGGCCGAGGCGGCGGAACGCGAGCTGAGCATCGTCCTGTCCTCGCACGTCCTGCCCGACCTGGAGCAGACCTGCGACTGGGTGCTGCTGCGGGCGGGCCGAGTCGAGCTGAGCGAGGACGCCGACGCGCTCCGCGAGGGCCACGCCCTGCTCACCGGACACGTCGACGAGGAGCCGACGCTGCGGGAGCACACCGTCGTGCACCGCCGCACGCACGGGCGTCAGCTGACTGCCCTGGTGCGCCCGCGGGGCCCGGTCGGCGGCAGCTGGCACGTCGAGCGGCCCGGCCTGGAGGAGATCCTGCTCGGGCACCTCCAGGACGGCGCGGCCTCGAAGGAGGCGGCGGCGTGAGGGGGACCCTGTGGCTGGCCTGGCGCCAGCAGCGGACACTGATCGGCTGCGGCACGCTCGTCCTCCTGGCCGCCGCCGCGCTCGCCGCGTACTCCCGGGCGGGCCTGGTCGAGGACCTGCGCAGCGGGCTGTTCGACGGCTGCGACCCCGGGCCGCTGTACTGCACCCGCTCCCCGGACGGGCTGCCCCGGTTCCTGGATGTCGAGCCGCTGAGGCTGCTGGGCGCGCTCAACATGACGCTGCCCGTCCTGGTCGGCATGTTCTGGGGGGCGCCGCTGCTGGGCAGGGACCGGGAGCTGGGCACCCACCGGATGATCCTGTCCCAGGGCGTCGGCCGCGCCCAGTGGTTCGCTTCCCGTTTCGCCCTCGCCGCCCTGGGCACCGCAGCGCTGTCCGGGTCGCTCGCGCTGCTGTTCCGCTGGTGGTGGGAGCCCGCCGTCAACCGCAGCTACGGCGTCTTCTGGTACGAGGCCACCGCCCTGACCGGCTCGGGCCCCTCCCTGGTCGCCGCCGCGCTGTTCGGCCTGTCCGTGGGCACCCTCGCAGGTCTGCTGACGCGCCGGGTGCTGTCCGCGGCGGCCTGGACGCTCCTGGTCACCGGTGCGGTGGCGGTGCTGGTGCAGTGGACGCACCGGGCCCGCCTGCTGGTCCCGCCGCAGCGCTACGTCAGCGACGGCTGGCAGCCCAAGGAACCGATGGGCGACAAGTGGTCCACCGGGCACTACGGCCTGATCACCGGCTCCGGCCGCCAGGACTCCGCGCTGGCGTGCCCCTCCCCCTCCGGCCGAGAACTGCGGGAGTGCATGGCCGGGCGCGGGTATGTCTCCCGATACTACGAGGCCAACCCGGCCGGCGACTACTGGGCCTTCCAATGGGCCGACACGGTGCTGCTCGGCGGTCTGGCCGTCGTCCTCGTCCTCGCCACCGCCCTGCTGCTGCGCCGCCGCGTCTGACCCGCCCCCCCCAGCACCCCTCACTGTCCTCTTCACCGTACGGAGGTAACCTCCCCATGCCCAAGGACGCCAAGTCCCCGAAGAAGCTGCGCAGCAACCGTGCCGCGCTCACCCACAAGGTCGGGTACGCGCTGCGCCACCCCGAGCGCGTCGGCCCGTACGTGCGGCGGGCCGGCCGGGACGCGTGGCTGCGGATCAAGCACCCCGACCACGTCGGCTACTACCGGGCGGTGATGGCGTCCGACACCCGGCGCGACCCGGAGGCCGCGGTCGGCAGCCGGACCCACGACCGCTGGCTGGCACTCGGTCAGATGCAGTTCGACTACCTGATCGAGCACGGACTGCGTCCCGGACACCGCATGCTCGACATCGGCTGCGGCAACCTGCGCGGCGGCTGGCGCTTCATCGACCACCTCGACACCGGTCACTACTACGGCATCGACATCTCGCCGGACATCCTGATCGCCGCCAAGAAGACCCTCACCGAGCGCGGACTCCAGGCCAAGCCGCCCCACCTGACCCTCACCGCGGACCTGCGGCTGGAGTTCCTGCCCGACGACCACTTCGACGTCATCCACGCGCACAGCGTCTTCTCGCACTCGCCCCTGGACGTCATCGACGAGTGCCTCGCACACGTGGGCCGGATCCTGACCGACACGGGATTCTTCGACTTCACCTTCGACCGGACGGAGGGCACCGAGCACCAGGTCCTCCGCGAGGACTTCTACTACCGCACCGACACCCTGCTCACCCTCGCCGCCCAGCACAACCTGCACGCCCGTTTCATGGAGGACTGGGAGAAACGGCCGCACGGCCAGTCCAAGATCCGGGTGAGCCGCTCGCCACTGCCCTCCTAGTCCAACTCGTTGATCAGTTTCCACGGCTTTCGCTGACGCATCCGCTGTCGACCCCCCGTTTCCGGCCTCGGCCAGTTCTCAATGACTACGTCCGCGTACTGGCCCCGTCCGCGATGCGCAGGGCGAGAAGGGCGATGTCGTCCTCGTTGGCCTCGGGGCGCGCACGGGCAATCAGTTCGTCGGTGAAGGTGTCCAGGGGGCGATGAGCGAGGATGCCGGCCTGTCGGCTCAGCCTGTCGAGTCCGTCGTCGAGTGATGCGCCGGGCTCTTCGATGAGGCCGTCGGTGTACAGCAACAGTGTGGCGCCGGGTGGCAGGAACAGCGAGGCGTCTGGGCGTGGTTCCAGCAAACCGGTTCCGAGCAGGATGCTGTGCCCGTCGGTGAGGTACCGGGTCTCCCCTTCACGGGTGATGAGCAGTGGTGGCGGGTGGCCGGCGTTGCTCCAGGTCAGCTCCCAGCCGAGGGATGCGACATGAGTGAGCCGAGCCAGGACGAGGGTGGCCATGTCGGATCGGGACAGGTACATGGCCGCTTGGTCCAGCCATTCGACGATCTTGCTGGGGGGCTTCTGCTGGGAGAAGGCGTGGGCGCGCAGCATGCTCCGCAACTGGGCCATGTCCGCCGCTGCGTCGAGATCGTGCCCGACGACGTCCCCGATGACCAATGCGGTTGCACCGTCGGGCAGGACGAACGCGTCGTACCAGTCTCCGCCGACCTGGGAAGCGTCCGGTGCCGGCATGTAGCGAGCTGTCATCTGCAGTTCGGGCACACGCGGCAGCCCTGGCAAGAGGTGACGTTGCATCGTCTCTGACACCCTGCGCTGCCTCTGGTAGAGACGAGCGTTGTCCAAGGCCAGTCCTGCCCGCCGCGTGATCTCTTCCAGCAGCGGCAGATCGACGATCGTGAAAGGGGGCGAGCCCTCGGAGCGGCCCAGCGTCAGGGCACCCAGCACGTCCCGGAGGCCCCGGACCGGGCTGATGATGGCGGACTGGATCCCTGTAACCGCAAAGAGCCGACGCTGTTCAACCGCGATTTCCGAGTCCTGCTCTCCCAGATAGGTCCCGGGGTCTGCCAGGGCTGACGCGGCGCCCCTCAGCGCACGGGACAGTGGGAGCTGGGACTCTTGAGGAACTGCAGGCATGGGCCCGATGAGGTCTTCCCGGTTCTTCAGATCACTGCCGTCGACATGGACAACGGCACGCCGCCGGAGTTCACCCGTCTCGGCGAACAGGTCGACGACCACCCAGTCCGCCAGCCGCGGCACCAGCAGACGCACCAGCCGGTTCAGGACCTCTTCAACGTCCATCGTCGAGGTCAGCTGGGTAGTAAGCTCGGCCAGCAGCGCCAGGCGCTCCAGCTCGGACAGAGGTTCTTGGACCGAACCGGGCTCCGTGTCCTCCAATGGGTGAAAGAGCGCCAGCATGCCCCGTCGGCTGCCGTCGTCGTATCCGGTCACCAGCCACGCCACAGGCGTTACTGAGCCGTCGCCCCGCTCGAACCAGAGCTCTCCACCTTGCGCCGTACGGCTCGCCAGGGTGGCCTGCCGAATCGGGCACTCGCTTCTCGGCTCGGGCTGGCCGAGGGCGTTTCGGTGCAGTATTACATGCGCGTCGCGTCCGAGAAGCTCGGCGCCGGATCGGTCGAGAAGCTGTTCCGCCTTTGCGTTGACGGCGGTGATGACGCCGTGTTCGTCCGCCAGGTACGCGGCGGCGGCCAGTGAATCCAGCCAGGCGGACTGAAGTCCCGACCCGTCCGCAGGAGCGTGTCCAGCAGGTTCCGAAGGGTCCCTTCCCTGCATGTCTCTGCCCTCCTCACGGTCAGCATGGAAGAGTGACTCTTTCATGTGCTTTCAACTCGCCAGCGCAGACACACGACATGATCCGCTGGCGGTAGCCCCGACGGCTTGGCAGTGGGCGGCGCGGGAAAGCATGTCCCTCGGTCGAGGCACGACCACCGGAGAGCGGACCAGGGCGGAGTTCGGCGAGGCCCCCGGTGACGAGGGCGACTGCCGCACAGTGCCGGCGCCGATCCCGGCGAAGCGCGACTCGTGGGCCTTCCGTTGGGCGGGGCATCCACCGCCTCCGCAGGTCAGCGATCCGCAGCGCTGCCCCGGACGACGCAGGACCGGCTGTACTCCCAGCCCCACCCGTCGCCGTCGGGGTCGGATGCGCTTCCGTTCACGCAGTACGGGTAGCCGTTGGGCGCGATGTCTCCGGTGCTGCCATCGTCACCGCTGCCCCCGTCTCCGTACACGGTGGCCGTCTTGGACGTGGCGGCGATTCCGTTGCTTCCGTTGAAGAACCGATTGCTCCAAGCGGTCAGCGCATTCGGGTCGAAGGCGTTGAGGTAGTCCCGCGCCTCGGTCGGTGTCGCAGACCCCGTACCTGTGGATGGAGAAGATGGTGTTGCGGTCGGGGCCGGACGCGAAGACCGAATCCCCCAAGGAGCCACGAAGTAGCGGCTCCCCCTCCGCACCGGATCTGCTGGACGAACGCACGGGCCGCGTCGACGTCGGCAAAGGCCGCGCCCTGGCTCGGCTCCGAGCCGGCAGAAGCCCGGCAAGGGAAGCACTGGCCCAGCAAGGCACCAATGGGGTTGAATGATCTTGCTGAAAATTTCAACGCATCGGGTGTGCTGGGTCTCGCCCGGGGCCGAATGAAACGGGGCAGGCGGCCAATGGACGGACAGCGCGTGATCGACTGGGCAGACGCCGAGTGGCTGAACCCGCCGCTGCGGACCGAGCGGGACGGCCGCGAGCTTGTTGTGACCACCAAGGATCACAGCGACTTCTGGCGTACCACCAGCTACGGTTTCGTGAAGGACGATGGTCACGCACTGCTGGCAGAGTTTCCCCCTGCATCAGCCACGGAAGTGACCTTCGTCGTCGCCCAGTTCGAAACGCTCTACGACCAAGCAGGACTCATGGTACGGGTGGACGAGGGGACGTGGATCAAAGCGGGCGTCGAATTGACCGACGGCGTTCCGCACTTGGGTGCGGTGGTCACTTCCGGGAAGTCGGACTGGTCCTTGTCTCCCGTCCCCGACTGGCTCGGGCGTCGCGTCACCCTTCGAGCAAGCCGCACCGGCAACGCGGTGACCATAAGGGCACGCTGCGAGGAAGGCGCCTGGCAAATGGTCAGACTGGCTCCCCTCGCGCCGGACGCGGACGCCCTGGCGGGGCCCTTCTGCTGTTCTCCCCAGAGGGAGGGCCTTGAGGTGCGTTTCACTCGCTTCGTCCAAGGGCCGGCGGACACATCACTGCATGTCTGAGGAGACGTACCGGACAGTCCTGAGCACGAGCTCGAACGGGGCGTTGCCCGGGTGCGGACAGGCACTGGCGGAGGGCATGCCGGGATGCCCGGGCAAGTGGCCAGCCACGCCACCCGTTCGCTGCAGCCCGCGGCCCTCGTTCGTGACGAAGCAGTGGCCTCGCCTCGTTCCCACTCTTGGCAAGGTCCTTTGAGCGGCACAGTCCAGCCGCGGTCATCACACTCCCGACGGACGGACCTGTGGAGTCGGCCACCTCTTCCTGGAGGACGGCATCCGAGCCGTGCGGGAACTGGCCGATCACCTCGTCGCCAGCAGGCACCAGAGACACGACGACATGGCCGTGCTTGATTCTCCGTTACGAGAATGCGGGTCCGACCGATCCGGGCCGGGTGGGCGGTATGGCGTCTCGACATCGTGCTCGCGCCGCGGGAGGAGGGCGGTGTCCCTCCTGATTCGCGGCGCGATGCAGGTGCCGACGGTCGTCAGGTCTGACCCAAGTGAGGACATCTGCCGCCGCCACCGAGGCATCAAAGTCGTGGCCGGACGGGCTTCCAGGGCACACGGAACAATGCCCTGTTTGTTGCCGGGATCAGGCAACAAACAGGGCAGAGTCCTGTGTCACGTGTCGCCCTCTGTCTCCGGCGACGCCTCTGTCATCACTTGTCGGTGAAGACCGCGACGGTGCGGGCCGGCACGGTGAAGGTGCCGGTCTTCGCCGCGTAGGCCGACTCCTTCACCACCGGGTCCGCGCCCGCCGCCTGCACCGGGTGCAGCCGGTAGCCGGTCCCAGCCGCAGCGCCGACGCGCTGTTCCTGCTTCTCGGGCGTGGCGTTGAAGACGACGACGAGGTCGCCGAGGCGCATGGTGATCACCCCGGGTGTCTCGTCCTTGCCGGAGAGCGGGAAGGAGAGCCGGGACTGCACCCGCGCGGCCGTGGCGAGGGAGAAGTCCTTCTCGCCGCTGCGGATCCTCAGCAGGTCCCGGTACGCCGCCGAGGCGCCGTCGATCTGCGGGCAGCCGACCCGCACGGTGTCCAGCAGGGGCTTGGCGTAGGGCCACTTGTCCTGGTTGTCGGCGGCCGGTGGCAGGCCGCGGCCGAAGCCGTTGCCGTCGGCGCAGTTCCAGTGCAGGGCGTTGAACCAGTCGCCGCTGTCGAAGGAGTTGCGGTCCAGCGACTTGGAGCGCAGCAGGTCGCTGCCCGCCTGGGAGAGCGCCGGGCCCTGCGAGAGGGTGGCGGTCGCCATGGCGAGGACCTGCATGCGGGCCCGGTCGTCGGCGGACGTGTCCTTCGGCAGCTTGAAGGCGAGCGCGTCGAACAGGGACTCGTTGTCGTGCGCGTCGGCGTAGGCGAGGGCGTCGCCGGGTGCCGCCGCGTATCCGGCGGGGGCGCCGTTGTAGTCGACCTCGGAGCCCTTGACCTCCTTGCCGTCGGTGTCGGTGAAGGCGTAGTCGGCGAGGTTGCCGGTCAGCCCGACCTTGATCAGGTCCTGGTAGTGCAGGAGGCGGGCCTTCTGCTCGGCCTCGGTGCCGTTGGCCTTCGAGGAGTTGGGGTCGGTGTAGAGGCCGGAGGCGAAGCCCTGGACGCCGGGGTCCTCGTCGAAGGGGCCGCCGCCGCGCACGGCGTCGCGGGCCCGGTCGGAGAAGGTGGCGATGCCGGTGCCGGCCATGTTCTTCTGGGTGGCCTGGACGAAGCGGGCGTCGTCGGCGACCTCGCCGAAGTTCCAGCCCTCGCCGTACAGGATGATCTTCTTGCCGTCGACGCCGTCCTTCTTGAGGGTCAGTTCGTCGAGGGCCTTTCTGACCGCGAGGATGTTGGCCTTGGGGTGGTGGCCCATGAGGTCGAAGCGGAAGCCGTCGACCTTGTACTCCTTGGCCCAGGTGACGACCGAGTCGACGACGAGCTTGCCCATCATGGCGTTCTCGGTGGCGGTGTTGGAGCAGCAGGTGCTGTTGGCGACCGAGCCGTCGGCGAGCAGCCGCTGGTAGTAGCCGGGCACGATCCGGTCGAGGACGCTGGTCTTCGCCTGGCCGCTCGCGGCCGTGTGGTTGTAGACGACGTCCATGACGACGCGCAGCCCGTCGTCGTTGAGGGCCTTGACCATCTTGCGGAACTCGACGGTGCGCCCGGTGCCGTCCGGGTCGGTGGCGTAGGAGCCCTCGGGGACCGTGTAGTGGTACGGGTCGTAGCCCCAGTTGAAGGCGTCCTTGGCGGCGGCCTTCGTCACGCACTCCTGCTGCTTCTCGGAGTCGGCCGGGTAGGAGGCGAGGTCGCAGTCGGGCGTCGTCCGATCGGACTTCTTCTCGGGGATGGTGGCGATGTCGAAGGCGGGCAGCAGGTGCACGTAGGACGTGCCGGCCCCGGCCAGTTCGCGCAGGTGCTTCGAGCCGTCGCTCTTCTCGTCGGTGAAGGCGAGGTAGGTGCCCCGGTGGTCCGCGTCCGCCGTCGGGTCGGCGACGGAGAAGTCGCGGATGTGCAGCTCCTGGATCTGCGCGTCCCTGAGCGGCACCGCCTCGGGCTTGCGGTAGTGCTCCCAGCCTCGCGGGGCGAGGGAGCGGTCGTCCAGGTCGACGACGAGGCTGCGCTCGGAGTCGGTGGTCAGGGCGAGGGAGTACGGGTCGGTGACCTTGTTGGTGACGACCTTCTGGACACTGGGTGCCCACACAGTCACCGCGTACCGGTACTCCTTGCCTCGCCAGGCGGCTGCGGGGCCGGTCACCGACCAAGCACCGCTCGCGTCGTCACGGCGCATGGGGATGGTTCTGCCGTCGAGTTCGAGGGACACCTTGTGAGCCGTCGGTGCCCAGACCGTCAAGGACGCGGTGCGGCCCTTGAACACCGGCCCGAACACCGTCCGTTTCGCCTTCCCCGCGTACACGTCGTCGAGGACACCCTGGATCTGGACGCCGGTCGCGGTGGCCAGAGCACCGTTCGCGAGGCGTTGGGTCAGGATGAGCTGCCCGAAGAGCGCGTCACGCACTCGGTCCCGGTCACGTGGGTCGACCGTGAACGCCGTGTACGCCTTCAGGTGGGGATACGCGGCTTTCTGGGACTCGGTGAGCTGCGCGGGCAGCAGCCGCAGCCAGCGCCCCTCGCTGCTGAGCGCGCCGTCGTCGACGGTGATGCCACCGTCGCGGGAGTACACCAACTGGGTCGACGCGGCGGCCTTGACGTTCATGGAGGGCGGCAGGGCAACGGTGTCGGTGTCGATCCACTGCGCCTGAGCCTTGGTGATGTCGAGGTCCGGGGCCGAACCGACCGAGGGCAGCAAGTAGCCGCTCTCCCCCGCGTTCAGCCAGACTTCGTTGCCGTACACGGCCAGGTCCAGGGACCGGTCGCTGGGCATGTCCTTCTCGTCGCCCTTGTGCAGGATGTAGCTCAGTGAGGTCGCGCCGTCGGCCAGCGGCACCTCGAAGGTGACCCCGTATGCATCCTTGCCGACGGGCTGCAGTGGCTTCGTCCAGTCCGTCTCCTTGGCGGAGCCGGTCCAGGTGTGCAGGCCCCATCCGTCGTAGTCACCGTCGGAGCGGTGGACGTGGATGACCGCCTTCGTCTTGTCCGGGGACGGGTACACCCCGTCCGGCTTGGTGGTCGCCTGGCCCTCCTTGCCCTGCTCGACCCAGACCTCACCGGTCTGCGCCAGGTCGATGGTGCGCTCGCCGCCCTCCGCCGTGCCGGAGTCCTCGATCGTGTACGTCACCGAGTCCGATCCCTCCGGAACCCTCACCCAGGCGAAGGCACCGTAGGCGTCCCGGCCGACGAAGCGTGCTTCCGTGTCCCCGGACTTGAGCAGGACGTTGTCGTAGTCGCCGTTGGCCCGCTTGTAGTGCACGACTGCGTGTGCGCGGTCCACGGCGCTCGGCTTCTTCGGCGTCGGTGCCTGCCCCGTCACGGTGTCGGCGAGTGTGCTCGCGGTGCGGCCGGCACGGTCGACCACCACGGCCTTGTAGCGAAGAGACGTCCCGGCTGCCACCGAGTCGGGGATCTTCTGCGTGAACTTGTACGGAGCGTGGTCGGCGGAACCGAGAGTCTGCCATCTGCCGTTGCCCACCTGGGCGGCCAGGACGACCCGCGCACCCGCCGTCCGCCCCGGATCCGCCGTGATCGTCACCGTGCCCGTGGCACCCGCCTCCGGCGCCTGCAGCGACACCGACGGCCGCACCGACGGCCGCTTCAGCTTGTTCTGCGCACG
>NZ_JBIAVA010000012.1:0-233071 GCF_042893535.1 Streptomyces sp. NPDC001599 | reverse complement strand
CCCCACACACCCCCCGCCGCCCCCGCCCCCCCCCGCGCGGGGGGGGGGGGCGGCCCCCCCCCCCCCCCCCCCCCCCCCCCCCCGGCCCCGTCGGCTGCCGCCGGGGGGTCAGACGGCCGCCACGCGGCAGAAGCGCCCCGCCACCCGCAGCTCGGTCTCGACCAGGTCCGCCGTGTGCCGCAGCTCCGGCAGGATCTGCGCCACGCAGTCCTCCGCGGTCCGGCGGGCCGCGTGCAGCGCGACGTTCAGGGCCGCCACCACCCGCCCCGTACGGTCCCGCACCGGGACCGCGATGGCGCGCAGCCCGGCCTCCAGCTCCTCGTCGACCAGGGCGTAGCCCTGCGCCCGGACCTCGGGCAGGGCCAGCAGGGCCCGGCCCAGCGCCGTCGCACGGGCCGGCAGCCGGGTGCCGACCGTGACCCGGGCGCTCAGGACGCGGGCCGCGGACGCCCGGGCCGTGTACTGGATCTCCTCGCCCGACTCCGACAGGACGGCGAGGGACGCCGACTCGTGGACGCGGTCGGCCAGGGCGGTCAGGTGGGGCTGGGCGATCTCGGGGAGGGAGATGCGGGACAGCGGCGGGAAGCCGAGGGACAGGACCCGGGGGGTGAGGGTGAACGTGTGCCCGGCGGCGGGCGCCACCAGACCCGCCCGCTCGTGGGTGATCAGTGCCCGGCGGGCGGTCGCGCGGGCCAGGCCGGTCGCCTGCGCGACCTGGGTCAGGGTCAGCGCGGAGCGGCCCTCGCCGAAGGCGGTCAGTACGGTCAGGCCGCGGGCCAGGGACTCGACGAACTCCCGGCCCAGTTCCTGCTTGGAGGCGCCCGTCCACAGGGCCAGACCGGCGCGCGGCGGTCCCGGTTCCGGGGCCGGTGCGGCGCGCAGGTCGTCCTCCATCGCCGAGACCGCCGCGCGCAGCCCGGGGAGCAGGGCCGCCCGCAGGTCCGGTGCCGTGTGGCGGCTGGTGTGGCTCACCACGCTGGCCACGCACGCCACCCGGCCGGTGCCGGGGTCCCGTACCGGGACCGAGACCGCGACCAGGCCCGGTTCGATCAGCTGGTCGTCCAGCGCCCAGCCGTCGGCCGCCGCCTTCGCCGCCCGCCGGGCGAAGTCCGCGCCGGGGGCCTCGTGTTCGCCGGTGGCGCCGGGTTCGCGGGGCGGCACGGCGGGGAAGGAGTGGTCTCCCGGGTCCGCCGCCCGGCGCTCCCGCCAGCGGTGCCAGTCCGGTTCGGTCCACTCCGCGGCGAACAGGGGGCCCGGGGCGGTGCGTTCGGCCGGCAGCAGGTCGCCGATGCGGAAGCTCAGGGACATAGCGCGCCGACGGGTGGCCTGGTGGATGAAGCGGATGCCGTCCCGGTCGCCGACCGCCAGTGACACGGACTCGTCCAGTTCGTCGGCCAGGGCGTCGGCGCGGGCGGAGAGCAGGGAGGGGAGGCGGAGCGCGGCGAGATAGGCGTTGCCCAGCTCCATCAGGCGGGGGGCGAGAGTCACGTCGCGGCCGTCCAGCCGGACGTACCCCATGCGGGCGAGGGTCGCCGTGAGGCGGTCGACCGTGGAGCGGGCCAGGCCGGTGGTCCGCTCCAGGGCACTGAGGCTGAGGGTGCCGTCGCCCGCCTCGGTCAGCCGGCCGAGTACGGCGATGCCGCGCAGCAGCGGCGCGACCGCCTCGTCACGGGCGGCGTCGTGAGTGGTGTGGGCGGGCATCGGCTCTCCGGTACGGCGATCACGGCAGGCCGCCTACGGTAGCCCCGATCGCCCGGCCGTCACCTCCGCGTCACCCGCACCCGGACGTCTCCCCCGCCGCCCTTCTCCGACACCTTGATCGTGACGCCCTTGCGCGGGTCCTTGAAGGTCTCGCCCGGGGTGAAGGCGGCGTCCGAGAGTTCGGCGTGGACGTTGGGGCTGCGGGTGCAGCCGCCGCTGTCGCGCCGGGAGTCGTACACCCGCACCGGGCCCATGCCGGTGTCGACGTCCGCGTCGACCTTGTAGATCAGTACGCCGGGCCGGCACACCGTCTCGTCGTTGCCCTCGCGGGTGCGCAGTTCGACGGCGTAGCCGGAGGTGCCGCTCAGAGGGAGGACGACCAGCTTGTCGCCGCCCTTGCGGGCCAGCGGGGTCAGCGTGTACTCCGTGGTCCCCGGCGCGGACGCGCAGTGCACCTGGGACGGGTCGAGCCAGCCCAGCTTCCACTTGTGCCAGCCCAGGAGGTCGTTGTTGGCGCCCCAGTCCTCGCTCATGATGTCCCAGTGGCCGACGGCACCTCCGCCCTCCTGGGTGTAGAGGTCCGGGAGGCCGAAGACGTGGCCGTTCTCGTGGGGGAGCACCCGGTAGCCGGTCTCGTCGTAGGAGCCGGAGCCGTCGTCCTGGCGGGAGTAGACGAAGGAGGCGTTGGCCACCGGCACGCCGTCGGCGACCGGGGCCTCCTGGTTCCCGGCGAAGGTCACGGACAGGACGGTGTCCAGGGCGGAGGGGCCCGCGTTCGGGGTGACCAGGACGTTCAGGAGGTCGTACGAGCGGAAGTCGACCTTGGAGTCGGCCGTGGCGACCAGGTCCTGGACGAGTTTGCGGTAGCCGGGTTCGAAGGGGGCGCCGCGTTCTATGCCGTACTCCGCGAAGGGCTTGGGCATCCTGAGCCAGTCCCGGACCGGGGTCTCGGGGCGGTAGTCGAGGCGGCCGTAGCTGCTGGTGCGGAACCATTCCTCGGTCTGCGGGAAGAACTCCGCGTACCGGTCCAGCGCCTTGCCCTCGCCGGGCGCGTCCGAGAAGTCGATCATCAGGTTGAGGGCGCGGACGGTGCCGGTCGAGCGGGCGTAGCCGGTGGAGGTGGGCACGCCCTCGGACATCTGGATCTCGGCGCCGCCGCTGATCATGCAGGGGCCGTGCGCGGAGGAGCGGGAGAGGGCGGCGGGGCCGGGGCCCGCGGTCGAGGTGCCGGGCGCGAGCCGGCCGGTGCCGGCCGAGGTGCTGAGCGCCAGGGTCAGGACGGCGACGGTCCCGGCCGCGGCCAGTCTGCGCGGGCGTATGCGGCGGCTCGGCGGCTGCACCTGCCCGTGCGGCTGCATGCGGACCTCCCCGGCCACGGCAGCCGCCCGACACCGGCTGCACCCTTGCGCTCACCCTGTGCCGAGGGGTCGGCGGGCGCGCGCTGGAGAGGCCGATCGTGGGTTTCTCGCCGGTAGCCGCCGACCGGGGGACGGGCCGGGATCCCGTTGTGACTCAGGTCACCGGAAAGTTCTTCGGAAGCGGGAAATAACCGGGGATCGTTTCCCCGTTTAGACCTGTGTCCGAGCGAAACGGGGATTCCCTCCCCGGATCGTGAACCCAGTCGCCACACCCGTGGCCGACACCACAGACACCACAGTCGTCACAGACACCAAGGAGTGCGCCGTGCAGACCGCGATCCCCGATCAGCGCAAGGTGGCCCGGCCCCGCGCCGATGCTCTGCGCAATCGGGAGCGGATCGTCCTCGCCGCCCGGGAGATGTTCGTCGAGCACGGGCCGGACGTGCCGCTCGACGACGTCGCCCGCCGGGCCGGCGTGGGCAACGCCACGGTGTACCGCAACTTCCCCGACCGCGACGCCCTCGTCCGCGAGGTCGTCTGTTCGGTCATGGACCGTACGGCACGGGCGGCCGAGCTGGCCCTCGCGGAGACCGGAGACGCGTTCGAGGCGCTGGAGCGCTTCGTGCACGCCTCCGCCGACGAGCGGATCAGCGCCCTGTGCCCCATGGTGGCCAGCACGTTCGACCAGCACCACCCCGACCTGGAGGCGGCCCGCGGACGGGTCGAGCGCCTGGTCGCCGAGGTCATGGACCGGGCGAAGGCGGCCGGTCAGCTCCGCGGCGACGTGGGCGTCGGCGATCTGATGATCGCCGCGGCCCAGCTCAGCCGGCCCCCGGCCGGTACGGGGTGCGTGAGCGCCGACCGGTTCGTCCATCGCCATCTTCAGCTGTTCCTGGACGGGCTGCGGGCTCCTGCCCGCTCCGTGCTCCCGGGAACGGCCGTGACTCTGGAGGACCTGCGCCGGCCCTGCGACCAGTAGTACCGCCAGTACCGCCAGTACCGCCACCGACGCCGGGTTCTCGGCTCCGCCGCTGACAGCAGGCCGTCGGTGCGGGTTCAGTCGTCCCTTTTCTCATCTTTTTCCGTCACGAAGTCCGAAGTGGGTATCCCCATGTCTCAAGCAGCCGTCAAGGCCTCCGGCGTCAGCGACGCCCCGGACGCCGGTCGCTGGAAAGCGCTGGTCTTCATCGCGCTCGCCCAGTTGATGGTGGTCCTCGACGCCACCATCGTGAACATCGCCCTCCCCTCCGCACAGCAGGACCTCGGCATCTCCGACGGCAACCGGCAGTGGGTCGTCACGGCCTACGCCCTCGCCTTCGGCGGCCTGCTGCTGTTCGGCGGCCGGATAGCCGACCTGTGGGGCCGCAAGCGCACCTTCGTCCTCGGGCTGGCCGGCTTCGCCGTCGCCTCCGCGCTGGGCGGCGCGGCCACCAACGAGGCGATGATGTTCGGCTCCCGCGCCCTCCAGGGCGTCTTCGGTGCCCTGCTCGCGCCCGCCGCGCTCTCGCTGCTCGCCGTGATGTTCACGGACGCCAAGGAGCGTGCCAAGGCGTTCGGCATCTACGGTGCGATCGCCGGTGGCGGTGGCGCCGTGGGTCTGATCCTCGGCGGTTTCCTCACCGAGTACCTGAACTGGCGCTGGACGTTCTTCGTCAACATCCCGTTCGCGATCGTCGCCGCGGCCGGTGCGTACCTCGTCATCCGTGAGCCCAAGGGCGGCCGCAACCGCTCGCCGCTCGACATCCCCGGCGTCATCCTGTCCACCCTCGGACTGGTCGCGCTGGTCTACGGCTTCACCCGCGCCGAGTCCAACGGCTGGAGCGACGCCCTGACGATCGGCATGTTCGTCGGCTCGGCCGTGCTGCTGCTGGCCTTCGTCCTCGTCGAGTCCCGGGTCAAGGCCCCGCTGCTGCCGCTGCGCGTGATCACCGAGCGCAACCGCGGCGGGATCTACCTCTCGCTGGGCCTGGCCATCATCGCGATGTTCGGCCTGTTCCTCTTCCTGACCTACTACCTGCAGATCGTGAAGGGCTACACGCCGGTGAAGACCGGCTTCGCCTTCCTGCCGATGATCGCGGGCATGATCACGGGCTCCACGCAGATCGGCGCCCGGCTGATGACCCGGGTCGCGCCCCGGCTGCTGATGGGTCCCGGCTTCCTGGTCGCCGCCGTCGGCATGCTGTTCCTGACCCAGCTGGAGATCAACACCTCCTACGCCGGTGTGCTGCTGCCCGGCATGCTGCTGCTCGGCCTCGGCATGGGTACGGCGTTCATGCCGGCCATGTCCATGGCCACCATGGGCGTGGAAGCCCGGGACGCCGGTGTCGCCTCCGCGATGGTCAACACCTCGCAGCAGGTGGGCGGCGCGATCGGTACGGCGCTGCTGAACACGATCGCCGCCTCCGCCACCACGTCCTACATCGCCGACCACATGGGCGGCGCGGCCTCCCGGTCCCAGCAGCAGCTGGTCCAGCTGGAGGGCCAGGTGCAGGGCTACACCAGCGCGATCTGGTTCGCCGTCGGCATCCTGGTCGTCGCGGCCGCGATCGCCCTGACCCTCATCAACGCCGGCCGTCCGGGCGGCGGCGCCGTCACCGGTTCCGGTGCGGGTGAGGAGGCCGAGGACGAGCTGCGGGTGCCGGTCGTCGCCCACTGACGACCGCCCCGATACCCGCTCGGGCCCCTGTTCCACCCGTGTGTACGGGGAGGGGACGCCCCGTACACACGGTTCCCCCGGACCTGCCCCGGCCGCGCGCTCAGCGCAGCCAGGGCAGGTCCGCACCCGCTTCGCTCGGCTGAAGTCCCTCGGCGACGATCCGCATGATCTCGCCGAGGGACTTCTGCTGTTCGGGGGTGAGCCGGTCGAACACCGCCTGGCGCACGGCGTCGACGTGGCCCGGTGCGGTGTGGCGCAGCACCTCGTACCCCTCGTCCGTGAGGATGGCGAACTGGCCGCGCTTGTCGGAGGGGCAGTCCTCGCGGCGGACCCAGCCGTTCTTCTCCAGGCGTGCCACGGCGTGCGAGAGGCGGGACCGGGTGATCTTCGCGTACTTGGCCAGCTCGGTCATCCGCAGCCGCCGGCGCGGCGACTCGGCCAGCTTGACCAGCAGGCCGTAGTAGACGTGCGGCATGCCCGCGTCGCGCTGGAGCTGCCGGTCGAGGTGGTCCTCGAGAAGGGTCGCCGCCTCGATGTAGGAGCGCCAGACCAACTGCTCCTCGGCGGTGAGCCAACGGGGTTCGTCGTTCATGCGTCCCACTGTACGAGACGGTTCCTTGAACATTAAACAAAATCCGCGTAGATTGATGGCAAGTAGAGATTGAGAGTTCAAGTATTGGAGTAGTCATGGCCGCCGCCGCCCGGGAGCGCATGCCCGCCCTCTACCTCAGCCACGGCGCCCCGCCGCTCGCCGACGACCCCGTCTGGCCCGGCGAACTGGCCGCCTGGGCCGCGGACCTGCCGCGCCCCAAGGCGATCCTCGTCGTCTCCGCCCACTGGGAGGAGGCCCCGCTCGCCCTCGGCGCCACCCGGACCGTCCCCCTCGTCTACGACTTCTGGGGCTTCCCGGAGCACTACTACCAGGTGCGCTACGACGCGCCCGGCGCGCCCGCGCTCGCCGAGTCCGTGCGCAAGCTGCTGCGCGCCCCCGGCACGCCCGTGCAGGACGTCCCCGACCGCGGCCTCGACCACGGCGCCTACGTGCCGCTGGTGGAGATGTACCCCGGCGCCGGCATCCCGGTCCTCCAGGTCTCCATGCCGACCCTCGACCCGGCGCGGCTCATGGAGATCGGCCGCAGGCTCGCGCCGCTGCGCGACGAGGGCGTGCTGATCATCGGCTCCGGCTTCTTCACCCACAACCTGGCCGCGCTGCGCCAGGGCGGCATCCCCTCCTGGTCCGCGGAGTTCGACGACTGGGGCCGGCGCGCGCTCGAGGGCGGGGACGTGGACGGACTGCTCGACTTCGCCCACAAGTCCCCGGCGGGACGGCTCGCCCACCCGCGCACCGAGCACTTCGCGCCCCTGTTCGTGACCATGGGCGCGGCGGACGCGGCCGGCGAACTGGACACGCGGCGGTCGGTGATCGACGGGTTCTGGATGGGGCTGGCGAAGCGGTCGGTGCAGTTCGGCTAGAGCGGCTTCTCGTACCAGGCCACGTCCCAGTACCGGCCGAACTTGCGGCCCACCTCCCGGTACGTGCCCACGTGCCGGAAGCCGAAGCGCGCGTGCAGTCGCCCCGACGCCTCGTTGGGCTGCGCGATGCCCGCGTAGGCGCGGTGCAGGTCCTCGCCCGCCAGGGCGTCGAAGAGCGATGTGTAGAGGAGCGAGCCGATGCCGCGGCCGCCGGCCTCCGGAGCGACGTAGACGGTGGTCTCCACCGAGGTCGCGTAGGCGGGCTTGGCGCGGTAGGGGCTGGATGTGGCGTACCCCAGAATCTCCTGTGAGTCCGCGTCCGTGGCAACCCTCAGGCGGTACGGGCCGTCTTCAGGGTGGGAGAGCAGCCAAGGGCGGCGCTCTTCCGGGGTGAACGGCTCGGTGTCGAACGTGATGGGCGTCTCACGTACGTAGTGGTTGTAGAGGTCGGTGAGTTCCTTGAGATCCTCCTCGACTCCCGGTCTGACCTGGACCTCGGCAGTTCCCGGCATGGCCGCCCCTCCCTCTGTGGCGGCACAGGGTACTGCATGATCAGAAAAATCGAGGGGCAGGTTGGGAATTCTGTCCGGATTCCAGTCGTTGTTTCCATCGGATGCAGGGCACCCGAGGAGAGTCCCGAGAGGGGCTGGAGACACGGAGACCACCCCGCAAGGAGCCCGAGCGTCCACCGGACCACCCGCTGAACCACCATCGCAAGGGAGCACGCATGGCAACCCGTGCCGTCGCCCGTCGTAAGTCCGCCACCGGCGAGACCTCCGGCTCGGCAACCAGCGTCCGCGCGAACGGCGGCGAGCTCGCCGACCGCGATCTGGTCGGCATGTACCTCGACGAGATCGCCCGGACACCGCTGCTCGACGCCGCCAAGGAGGTCGAGCTGTCCCAGACCATCGAGGCGGGTGTGTTCGCGCGGCAGGTCCTCGAAGGGTACGAGGAGACCGGGGCGGACGCCACCCGTGAGGAGCTCCAGGCCCTGATCGACGAGAGCGAGCGGGCGAAGGACGTCTTCATCCGGTCCAACCTCCGCCTCGTCGTCGCGGTCGCCCGCCGCTACCCGCGCAGCGGTCTGCCGCTCCTGGACCTGATCCAGGAGGGCAACGCCGGTCTGGTCCGCGCGGTCGAGAAGTTCGACTACCGCAAGGGCTTCAAGTTCTCCACGTACGCGACCTGGTGGATCCGTCAGGCCATCACCCGCTCCATCGCGGATCAGTCCCGCACCATCCGGCTGCCCGTCCACCTGGTGGAGGAGCTGGGCCGGATCCGGCGCGTGCAGCGCGAGTTCAACCGGGAGCACGGCCGCGAGCCGGAGCCCGCCGAGATCGCGGCCGAGCTGGGCTCGACGCCGGAGCGCGTCGTCGACGTGCTCGACTGGGCCCGTGACCCGGTCTCGCTGAACATGTCGGTGGACGACGAGGGCGAGACCCAGTTCGGCGACCTGCTGGAGGACACCTCGGCCGTGTCGCCCGAGCAGTCGGTGCTGACCCTGCTGCGCAGCGAGGAGCTGGACGACCTCATCGGCCGCCTCGACCCGCGCACGGCCTCCATCATCAAGATGCGGTACGGCATCGACGACGGCCGCGAGCGCACGCTGACCGAGGTCGGCAAGGAGCACGGCCTCACCCGCGAGCGCATCCGCCAGATCGAGAAGCACGCGCTGCTGGAGCTGAAGAAGCTGGCCCGCGACACCGGCTTCGAGGCGGCGGCCTGACCCGGCCGCAGGACCACGCCGGCCGTACGGCCCGGATGCCGCGTGACGTGGGGGCGTGACGGGGCGGATGGGGCGTACGCCGGGTGCCGGACCCGGCGCGAACATGGCCGTACAACGCTGCTTCAATCCGCGTCGGCCGGGAACAAGACGTTCGAGCCGGTACCGCGGCACCACTGGAGACCACGTCCCGACGCACTCCCCCCGGCGCCGGGACTTCCCGAGCCGGGCTCGGCCGCCCCTCCCCCCTGGGGCGCCGCAGCCCGGCTCCTTCCACGTCACGGGGGAGGCGGGGCACCCCGAACCTGAACCCCGGGGTGGCCCGCCGAATGGCAGATTCTGCCACAGCGGCATAGCCTGCCGAAGTGAGCAGCACCATTCCGCCATTCCCCGGACCCGGCCTCGGACCCGAACCGGCCGGACCGGTCTCCCTGACCGAGCGGCGCAAGGCCGAGACCCGGATGGAGATCGCCCGGGCGGCGGCCCGCCTCTTCGTCGGACAGGGCCTGCGGGCCACCCGGGCCGAGGACATCGCCAGGGCGGCGGGAGTCGCCCCGCGCACTTTCTACCGCTACTTCGCCACCAAGGAAGAGGCCGTCGCCCCGCTCTACGCCCTGGGCGCCGAGCGCTGGGTGCGGGCGGTGCGCGAGGCCCCGGCCGAACTGTCCCCGCCCGAGGCACTGGAACAGGCCGTGCGGCACACGCTGACCCCGGGCGCCGGTGTGTCGGCGCCCTCCTGGGAGTGGGCCCGCACCCTCATCCGCCTGGCCGAGAGCAGTCCGGCGCTGCGCAAGGTGTGGGCGGAGGTCTGCCACTCCACGGAGCGGGGGCTGGTCCAGGCGCTGGCCGCGCGGATGTCCGGGGGCGACGACAACGTTGCCGCCCGCCTCGCCGCCTCGCCCCGGCTGCACTTCGCGGCCGCCGTGGCGGGCGCGTCCGTGCGCGTCGCGGCGGAGTACTGGGCGTCGTCCGCCTCGCACGCAGCACGCAGTCCCCTGGAGCAGGCGCTGCTGAACCTGGAGGTGCTGCGGGGGTTCGCCTGGGAGGCGGGGTTTGCGGTAGAGGGGTGAGCCGCCCCCGGGCGAACCCCGCCGCCGGTCGCGCCGCCGGTCGCTCCGTGGGCCCGCCGGTCAGCCGGACCCCGCCGCGCGTCCCAGCCGGGCCCCCAGCTCCCGTACGCACTCCACCAGTTCCGCCGGTTCCCGGACCCGGAACTCCAGACCGGTCGTCGCCAGCCGGGCCGCGGTCCACTCCACCGGGCCGGACACGGTCGCCCGCACCACGCACGACGTGCACCCGTCCACCGGCTCGGGCGTTCCCATCCAGTGCGGCAGCAGGGGCGCGACGGCCTCGGCCGGTGCGTGGAAGACGACCGTGATCCCGTAGGAGTCGTGCCGCCGCTGCATCGAGCGCCGCAGGTATTCGGCCGCGTCCCCGGTCGGCAGCTCCCGGGGAGCGAACCGCGCCCCCGTCGCGAAGGGCTCGCTCACCCGGTCGACCCGGAAGGTCCGCCAGTCGTCCCGGTCGAGGTCGTAGGCGACCAGGTACCAGCGCCGCCCCGTCGACACCAGCCGGTACGGCTCCGTCACGCGCCGCGTCTCGCTGCCGTCCGCCGCGCAGTAGGCGAACCGCAGCCGCTCGTGCCCGGCCACCGTCGAGGCCATCACGGTCAGCGTCTCGGGCGCGATGCTCGCTCCGTCCCCGCTGGTCAGCGGCGTGGTCGCGGACTGGAGCGTGGTGACCCGGTGGCGCAGCCGGGAGGGCAGCACCTGCTCCAGCTTGGCCAGGGCCCGCACCGACGCCTCGTCCAGGCCCTCGACCGCGTGCCCCGCGCCGGCCCGCAGCCCGACCGCGATGGCCACCGCCTCCTCGTCGTCGAGGACCAGCGGCGGCATCGCCTTGCCCGCCACCAGCCGGTAGCCGCCGTCGGCGCCCATCGTCGCCTGCACCGGATAGCCCAGTTCGCGCAGGCGGTCGATGTCCCGCCGGACCGTGCGCCGGGAGACCCCGAGCCGGTCGGCCAGCTCGCCGCCGGGCCATTCGCGGGGCGTCTGGAGCAGGGAGAGGAGGGTCAGCAGCCGGGCCGGAGTGTCCGTCGTCATGCGTGTGAGGATGCCGCATATCTAGGACACGATCCGACCTACTGGCCGCATACGTTCCTCCCATGACCTTCAAGCAGACCCCGCAACCGGCTCCCGTCCCGCCCGCGGCGGGCGACCGGCGTCGCTGGTTCGCCCTCGCGATCGTGATGACCGCGGCCTTCATGGACCTGGTGGACGTCACCATCGTCAACATCGCCATCCCCTCGATCCAGCGGGACGAGGGCGCCTCCTTCAGCCAGATCCAGTGGATCACCGCCGGTTACGCCCTCGCCTTCGCGGCCGGTCTGATCACCGGCGGGCGGCTTGGCGACATCCACGGCCGCAAGCGGGTCTTCCTCGTCGGCATCGGCGGCTTCACCCTCGCCTCGGCGCTGTGCGGCCTGGCCGCCAACCCGGAGATGCTGGTGGCCTCCCGCATCCTCCAGGGCGGCATGGCGGCGCTCATGGTGCCGCAGGTGCTGTCGATCGTGCACGCCACCTTCCCGGCGCACGAACGCGGCAAGGTCTTCGGGCTGTTCGGCGCGATCGTGGGGCTGGGGGCCGTCTCGGGCCCGCTGCTGGGCGCCCTGCTCACCGAGTGGAACCTCTTCGGCCTCGAATGGCGGCCCATCTTCCTCATCAACCTGCCGGTCGGCATCGCGGGCCTCGTCCTCGGCAGCCGCTTCATCACCGAGTCCAAGGCGCCGCGCGCCCTCCGGCTGGACCTGGTCGGGGTCGCGCTGGTCACCCTCGGCCTGCTGATGCTGATCTACCCGCTCACCCGGGGCGAGGAGCTGGGCTGGCCGCTGTGGGGCCACCTGTCGATGGCCGGCTCGCTGGTGGTCCTCGCGGTCCTGGTCGCCTACGAGCGGCGCAAGAGCGCGCGGGACGGCTCGCCGCTGGTGGAGCTGTCGCTGTTCAGGGTGAAGAGCTTCGCGGCCGGGATCGCCGTGCAGACCGTCTTCGGGGTCGCGCTCGGCGTCTTCTTCCTGGTGTGGACGCTGTACATGCAGTTCGGGCTCGGCTGGAGCCCGCTGCGGGCCGGACTGACCGGCGTACCGTTCTCGATCGCCGTCTCCACGGCCGCCGGGATCTCGGTGCAGAAGCTGGTCCCGCGCTTCGGGCGCAAGGTGCTCCAGACGGGCGCGCTGGTGATGGCGGCCGGAGTGCTCCTCTACATCTGGGAGTCCGGGCGCTACGGACTCGCCATCACGTCCTGGCAGATGGCGCTGCCGCTGGTCGTGATGGGCCTCGGCATGGGCCTGATCGTCGCGCCGCTGACCGACGCGGTCCTCTCCCAGGTGCCGCGCGAGCACGCCGGGTCGGCGTCGGGGCTCATCAACACGGTGCAGCAGATGGGCAACGCGCTCGGACTCGGGCTGGTGTCGGTGGTCTTCTTCGGCACGATGAGCGACCGCCTCACCCCCGACCGCATCGGCCCCGCCTACGTGGACGCCTTCCAGAACGCCCTGGGGTGGGTGGCCGCGGTGCTGGCCGTCATCTTCCTGCTGATGTTCGCGCTGCCCCGGCGGTCGGCCCAGCACGTGGAAGGCGGCCCGGCCGAGGACCGCGCGGAGGAGAAGGAGCCCGCGCTGGTCTGAGACCGCGGACGCGCGCCGGACGGACGGGCGGACAGGAGTAGGCGGACAGGGGCGGGCCCGGCACGAAGGTGCCGGGCCCGCCCTCCTTCATGTCGTTGCCCGTTCACGTCTGTTTGTGTCCGAGTGTTTCTGCTTCCTGTTTACATTCCGGACAAGCAGGCGTAGCCTCCGAGCGAAACCACAGGTTCGGGCACGGGTCGGAGGTGAACGGTCATGTACGCACCGGAGCGGCAGCAGGAGATCCTCCGGCTCGCCCGGGACAGCGGCCGGGTGGACGTGGTGTCGCTGGCCGAGGAGTTCCAGGTGACGGCGGAGACCATCCGCCGCGACCTCAAGGCGCTCGACCGCGCGGGACTGCTCCGCCGGGTGCACGGCGGCGCGATCCCGGCCGGCCGGCTCGACTTCGAGCCGGACCTCGCCGAGCGCGAGTCCACGGCCGCCGACGAGAAGGACCGCATCGCCAGGGCGGCCCTCGCGGAACTGCCGGCCGAGGGCACGCTGATCCTCGACGCCGGTTCCACGGTGGCCCGCATGGCCGCGGCGATCCCGCCGGAGGCCTCGCTGACCGTGGTCACCCACAGCCTGCCCATCGCGGCCCGCCTCGCCGACCACCCCGGCATCCAGCTCCACATCGTCGGAGGGCGCGTGCGCCACCGTACGCGCGCCGCGGTGGACGCCTGGGCGCTGCGCGCGTACGGCGAGATCCGCGCCGACATGGCCGTGGTGGCGGCCAACGGCTTCTCCGTGGAGCACGGACTGACCACCCCCGACCTCGCCGAGGCCGCCGTCAAGCGGGCCGCCCTGACCGCCGCCCGGCGCGTGGTGCTGCTGGCCGACTCCTCCAAGTACGCCCAGGAGCACTTCGCCCGCTTCGGCGCCCTCGGCGACGTGGACCTTCTGATCACCGACAAGGGACTCACCCCCGAGGACGCCGGCGACATCGAGCGCGCCGGCACGGAAGTAGTACGCGCATGATCCTGACCGTCACCCCCAACCCGTCGCTGGACCGCACCTACGAGGTGCCCTCCCTCGACCGCGGCGAGGTCGTCCGCGCCACCGGCGAGCGGGTCGACCCCGGCGGCAAGGGCGTGAACGTCTCGCGCGCGGTGACAGCCGCCGGACGGCGCACCGTCGCGGTGCTGCCGCTGGGCGGGGCACCGGGCGCGCTCGTCGCCGACCTGCTCGACGCGCAGGGCATCGAGGTCGCACCGGTGCCGATCACCGGACCCACCCGCTCCAACATCGCGCTCGCCGAGGCCGACGGCGTCCTGACGAAGATCAACGCGCCGGGCCCCGAACTCACCCCGGCCGAACGGGAACTGCTCCTGGAGACCGTGCGCCGCCAGTCGCCCGGCGCGGACTGGATCGCCTGCTGCGGCAGTCTGCCCCGCGGCCTGGCCCCGTCCTGGTACGCCGACCTGGTCGCCCGCGCGCACGCCGCCGGGGTCCGCATCGCCCTGGACACCTCCGGACCGGCCCTGCTGCGGGCCCTGCGCGAGCGGCCCGACGTGGTCAAGCCGAACGCCGAGGAGCTGGCCGAGGCCGTCGGGCGTCCACTGGCCACGGTCGGCGACGCCGTGAAGGCCGCCGAGGAGCTGCGCGAGCTGGGCGCCAGGGCCGTGCTCGCCAGCCTGGGCGCCGACGGGCAGCTCCTCGTGGACGAGGCGGGCACCTGGTTCGGCACCGCCCGCGTGGCCGCCGTACGCAGCAACGTCGGCGCCGGGGACTCCTCCCTCGCCGGTTTCCTCGTCGCCGGCGGGACCGGTCCCGGCGCCCTCGCCGCCGCCGTCGCGCACGGCGCCGCCGCCGTCCAGCTGCCCGGCAGTGTGATGCCGACGCCGCACGACCTGGACCCGGCCGCCGTGACGGTCACGGCCGAGGTACCCGTGGACCGCGTACTGGGGGAGCCGGCGCCATGACTCCCCGCCCCGCCCCCCGCTTCCGCCCGGGGGCCGTCCCCAGCCCCCACCGCTGTGCCCCCGTCCCCCTCCCCGCCCCCGCCCCTCACCCCACGTTCCGGGCGATACGCGAGCTAAGGAGCCCGCGATGAGCGACATGATCACCGCGGACCTGGTCGACCTCGACCTGTCCGCCGACACCAAGCAAGCCGCGGCGCGCGCCCTCGCGGAGCGGATGGTGGCCCTGGGCCGGGTGACCGACCTGGAGGGCTTCCTCGCCGACGTGGCCGCCCGTGAGGCGCAGATGCCGACCGGCCTCGACGGCGGGATCGGCATCCCGCACTGCCGCAGCGAGCACGTCACCGAGCCGACGCTCGCCTTCGGACGCAGCACGGCCGGTGTCGACTTCGGGGCGGCGGACGGACCCGCCGACCTGATCTTCCTCATCGCCGCTCCGGCGGGCGCCGACGACGCCCACCTGACGATCCTCTCCTCGCTGGCCCGGCAGCTGATGAACGCCGAGTTCACCGCCGCGCTGCGCTCGGTGGGCGACGCGGCGGGCGCCGCAGCGCTCATCCGCGGGGAGGAGCCGGCACCGGCCGAGGACACCGGGGCGGTCTCGGCGGCGGCCTCCGCCGAGACCGCCCCGGGCAGCACCGGCGAGGACGGCGGCGGGCCCGAGCGCCCCTTCCGCATCGTCGCCGTCACCTCCTGCCCCACCGGCATCGCGCACACCTACATGGCGGCCGAGTCGCTGGAGAACGCGGGTCGCGAGGAGGGCGTCGAGGTCGTCGTCGAGACGCAGGGCTCGGCCGGCTTCACGCGGCTCGACCCGGCGGTGATCGCGGCGGCGGACGGAGTGATCCTCGCCCACGACGTCGCCGTGCGCGAGAAGGACCGCTTCGCCGGGAAGCCCACCGTCGACACCGGCGTCAAGGCCGCCATCAACCGGCCGGGAGAGCTGATCGGCGAGGTCCGCGGCAAGGCGGCCCGCGGTGAGGTCACCTCCGCCTCCCCGGGCGCGACGCCCGTCGAGCGCGGTGGCGAGTCCGGCGAGGGCTACGGCACCAAGCTCCGCAAGTGGCTGATGTCCGGCGTCAGTTACATGGTCCCGTTCGTCGCCGCGGGCGGTCTGCTGATCGCCCTGGGCTTCGCGATCGGCGGCTACGAGATCAACAAGGCGCCCTCCGTGATGGACCACTTCGTGTGGACCCAGGCGGACAGCTGGGCGGCGCTGCTCTTCCAGATCGGCGGCGTGGCCTTCGCGTTCCTCGTCCCGGTGCTGGCCGGCTACATCGCCTACGGCATGGCCGACCGGCCGGGCCTGGTCCCCGGCTTCGTCGGCGGCTCGATCGCGCTGACCATCAACGCCGGCTTCCTCGGCGGTCTGGCGGCCGGTCTGATCTCCGGCGCGGTGGTGCTGGCGATCCAGCGGGTGCCGATACCGAAGGCGCTGCGCGGCATCATGCCGGTGGTGGTGATCCCGCTCGTCTCGGCGGCGGTCGTCGGCTTCCTGATGTTCGTCGTGATCGGCAAGCCCATCGCGTCCGCGCAGTCGGGCATGACCGACTGGCTGAACGGCCTGTCCGGCGCCAACGCCGTCCTGCTCGGCGCGCTGCTCGGCCTGATGATGTGCTTCGACCTCGGCGGCCCGGTCAACAAGGTCGCCTACACCTTCGCCACCGCGGGCATCGCGGTCGCCAGCCCCAGCGAGTCGGCGATGAAGATCATGGCGGCGGTGATGGCGGCCGGCATGGTCCCGCCGCTGGCGATGGCCCTGGCCACCACCGTGCGCGGCCGGCTCTTCAACGCCGCCGAGCGCGAGAACGGCAAGGCCGCCTGGGTCCTGGGCGCCTCCTTCATCTCCGAGGGCGCGATCCCGTTCGCCGCGGCCGACCCGCTGCGCGTCATCCCGTCCTCGATGGTGGGCGGCGCGGTCACCGGCGCCCTGTCGATGGCCTTCGGTGCGACGCTGCGTGCCCCGCACGGCGGCATCTTCGTGGTCCCGCTGATCGGCAACCCGCTGCTCTACCTGGTCGCCGTCGCGGCCGGGGTCTGTGTCACCACGGCTCTGGTGATCGTCCTCAAGGGGCTGCGCAAGGCGGCGCCGGGAGCGGCCGTCCAGGGACCCGGCGGGGGCGCGGACCCGTCGTCCCCGACGCCGGGCGCGAAGCAGGCGGTGGCCGCGTAGGACGCGATACGACGGGCCGGTGGAGCGGGGCGCGCTACGGGGAGACCTGGGCCGCGCGCCGCTCCATCGCCCGGCGGGCCGTGTCCTCGCTGTCGTAGACCTCGCACATGTGGCGCCCGTCCGGGGTGGCCGTGTGCTCGACCTCCCACAGGGAGACCTCCACGCCGTCGTGCAGCAGGAACGCGTGCTCGTACAGCGAGAAACCGACCCGGGTGCGGCCCGCGCGGCCGGGACCGCCGAAGGCCTGGGTGATCTGGTGCCCGCACGCCGTCGACAGCCGGTCGGCGAGGCCGGCGTCCGGACGGTCCGCGTTCTCCGCGCGGCGCAGCAGCCTGCGGGCGTGGTCCGCGGAGGCGTCGGGGACGTAGGCGTGGCGCGGGGCCGGGACGGGCGACAACTGCACCTGCACCGGCAGTTCGAAGTCGGGGGCCTCGGGCGGCAGGGCCAGCCGGGAACCCGCGGCGCGCAGCTCCTCCTCGTCCAGGTAGACCTCGTGCTGCGGCTCGCTGCCCGGGGCGGTGTTGTGGACCAGCTCCCACAGCGTGAGCGCCGAACCGTCGGCGAGCAGCCAGGTGTGCCGGTACGTCTCGCGGTGCAGTCCCGCGCTGTGGTGCGCGGAGTGCAGCGAACCGTCGTGCGCCAGCGCGCAGTCCAGCCGCCGTATGGTCTCCTCGGGCAGCTCGAAGGAGTTCAGGGCGCGACCCAGCAGTCGCATGAGGTGCTCCTCCGGAGACTCGGGCGACTCGGGTGGTTCGTACGCTGCCGTCTCGTACGGAACGCTCAAGGTTTCTCCCGGCGTTGCTGCATGTCACCTTGTGGGTGCATACCGTAGCCCCTCGGTCGGACATCATGTCCGGGAACCGAGAAAACGTACGCACGAAAAACGCGGGGGCCGCGCGAAAAGTTTCCGCGCGGCCCGACGAACCGTCAAAAAACCCTGGTCACAGGCCGATCAGGCCGCGCTTTGGGCGTTCCACTCGCTCCAGGGCATGTTCCAGCCGTTGAGCCCGTTGTCCGGCGCGATCGTCTCGTCCGGGGAGTTCTTGACGATGACGACGTCCCCGATCAGCGAGTTGTCGTAGAACCACTTGCCCGGGGTGTCGCCCTGCGCGCCCTGCGCGTCCGCCAGTCCGACACAGCCGTGACTGGTGCCCTGGGCGCCGAAGGGCGGGTTGCCGCGGCTGTACCAGTAGTTGCCGTGGATGAAGGTGCCCGACTGGCTCAACCGCATCGCGTGCGGCACGTCCGGGATGTCGTACTCGCCGCCGAACCCGACCGTCGACCCGTTCATGCGCGTCTGCTCGGACTTCTCCGAGATCACCATCTGCCCGTTGTACGTCGGGTTCGCGGCGCTGCCCGCGGAGATCGGGACCGACTTGAGCGTCCTGCCGTCGCGCACCACCGTCATGGTCTGCGTGTTCGCGTCCACCGTGGAGACCTGCGCGCGGCCCACGGTGAAGGTCACGGTCTTCTTCTGCACGCCGTAGAGGCCGTTCGCGCCCTCCACCCCGTCCAGGTTGATCTTCATCGTGACCTTGGAACCGGCCTTCCAGTACTCCTCGGGCCGGAAGTCGAGCCGCTGCGCGCCGAACCAGTGCCCGGCCACCTCCTGCCCGCTGCTGGAGGTGACCGAGATGTGCGACTGCACGTCCTTCCGGTCGGTGATCGCCTTGTCGAAGGTGAACGACACCGGCATCCCCACCCCGACCGTGCTGCCGCCGTCCGGGGTGTACGTGCCGACGAAGCTGTTGTCCGAGGAGACGGTCGTGAAGACCGAGTCGGCGGCGGCCGTGCGGCCGTTCGCATCCTTCGCCCGTGCCGTGATCCGGTACTTCGTGCCCCGCTCCAGCTGCTCCTTCGGCTTCCAGCTGCCGCCGTCGCCGGACACCGCGCCGGGTACGGCGGCACCGCTCTCCGCCACGGTCATCTTCACGTCGGTGAGCTTGCCGTCACTGACCTTCACACCGGTCGAGTTGATCGAGGCGCCGGTCGACCCGTCCTTCGCCGAGATCACGAGCTTGGCGACCGAGGTGTCGGCGGACCCGGCGCCGCCCTTGCCGTCCTGCTTGTCGTCGGCACTGGCGCTCCCGCCGCAGGCGGTGAGGGTGAGGGCGCCGACCACCAGGGCGGCACAGGCCCCCAGTACGCGCCGCGTGGCTATGTCCGGCGTTGTCACGGGCTGCTCCAGGTTCGGGTGTTGTGCGATGTTCGCTTCAGCCGTGTAGAGGGGCCCGGCGACCCGTGGGGTTCCCACCGGCCGCCGGAAACGCCGTCACGTGACAAAACCCGGACAATCGCAACACGGACGGGTCAACCGGCCCGGGGCGACGGCCCGTTCAGACCCCCCGGCCTCCCGGTCCGCCGTACAGCTCGCCGTACGACGGCCACGCCCCGCCCGGACCGTCCACCGGCTCGGCGGCCCGGACCGCGCGCACGATCGCCCGCGTCACCATGTCCGCGCCCGCCGCCAGCACCTCGTTCAGCGCGAGCGGCTGCCCGGCGTCGAGCGGACGCTCCCCGGTCGCCAGGGCGAACACGGTGTCCCCGTCGCTGAGCAGATGCACGGGCCGTACCGCACGCGCGATCCCGTCGTGCGCGGTGCCGGCCAGCTTCTGCGCCTGCGCCTTGGACAGACCGGCGTCGGTGGCGACCACGGCGAGCGTGGTGTTCAGCGGCGGCGGCGCGTTCCTCGCCGCGACCTCGGCCAGCCGCCGCCCCGCGGCCTCGTGGACCTCCGGCGCCGGGTACGCGACCCGCCCGCCCCGGAACAACTCCCCGTACAGCACCCCCGTTTCCGGATCCGTCACCGACCCCGCCGCGTTGGCCACCACCAGCGCCGCCACCGTGATCCCCGAGTCCAGCACGGTGCTCGCGGTGCCCACCCCGCCCTTCAGCGTGCCGACCACGGCGCCCGTGCCCGCCCCGACACACCCCTCGGCCACCGCGGCGCCCGGCGTGCTCGCGTGCGCCGCCTCCACCGCCGCGTACCCGGTGGCCGCGTCCGGCCTGGCCCGGAAGTCGCCCCCGCGTCCCAGGTCGAAGACACAGGCCGCGGGCACCACCGGCACCACGTGTGCCGGATCGGGGCCGACCCGCACGCCCCGCCCCCGCTCCTCCAGCCAGGCCATCACGCCCGAGGCCGCGTCCAGCCCGTAGGCGCTGCCACCGGTCAGCACCACCGCCTGGACCTTCTGCACCAGGTTGCGCGGATCGAGGGCGTCGGTCTCCTTGGTGCCGGGGCCGCCGCCGCGCACGTCCACACCGGCGACCGCCCCGCCCTCCGGCGCGAGCACCACCGTGGTCCCCGTGAGCCACCCGTCCCCGGCGCGGGTCGCGTGCCCCACCAGCAGACCGGCGACGTCCGTCAATGCGTCAACTGTCATACGGCCAGTCTCGACCAGCCACCCGCGACGGCGCGGGAGGCGGCGGGAGGCGGCGGACCCGGCGGGAGGCGGCGGTGCTTCAGGCGGCCGGAGCCGCCGCGCGCCGCTCCCGCTCGGTGCGACGTGCGGTCAGCGCCACCCCGGCCGCCACGGTCAGGGCCAGGACGATCCCCGCCACGAGCACCGCCTCGGCGCCGAGGAAGGTGCAGCCGAGCACCATGAGCGCGCCCGTCGGCAGCACCAGCTGCTCGGCGACGCCCACCTTGAAGTGCCGCGCGTGCAGGGCCCACACCGTGAGCAGGAACACCGTCGTGGGCACGGTCACCGCGGCGGACGCCGCCACCGCGGAGATGTGCGCCTTGCCCACGGCCTGCTCCACCGCCACCTCCAGACCCGCCCCGATCGCCGCCGCCGAGGCGAACACGAGGTAGTGGCCGTAACCCCACAGGAAGGACTGTCTGCTGGACCTCAGATAACTGTGCACGGGCACCACGAAGTAGATCCACCAGGCCGCGAAGACGATCAGCAGTCCGCCGGCCGCGATCGGAAGGACCTCGTTCAGCGCGTCGTTCTCCTCGATACCCGACTTCACCGCGACCGTGGCCGCGGCGATGGTCTCGCCGAGCACGATGATCGTGAGCAGCCCGTACCGCTCGGCGATGTGGTGCGGGTGCCAGGACGACGGGTGCTTGCGCTCGGCGTACGCCGGCACGCACAGCTCCAGCACCACCATCACCAGGAACAGCCAGCCGCGGTCGTCCTCCGGCAGGAACAGGATCCCCAGCCAGCCGATCTGGCACAGCAGCACGCCCACCGAGTAGCTCCGGGCCATGGTGCTCTCCGGCGGCGCGGCCGACCGGCCCGCCCTGAGCCACTGCGCCGCCATCGCGACCCGCATGATCAGGTAACCGATGACGACGGCCACCCAGTCGTGGTCCTCGAAGGCCCGGGAGATCCCGGCCGCCAGGACCAGCACACCGGCGATCTGGACCAGCGTGACCACCCGGTAGAGGACGTCGTCGTTGTCGTACGCGGAGGCGAACCAGGTGAAGTTCATCCACGCCCACCAGATGGCGAAGAAGACCATCGCGTAGTTGAGGACGCCCTCGCCGGCATGCCCCTCCGCGACGGCGTGCACCAGCTGGACGCCCGCCTGGGCGATGGCGACGACGAAGCACAGGTCGAAGAAGAGCTCCAGCGGCGTGGCGGCGCGGTGTGATTCGTGCCGGTGGCGGGCCTTCAGGCGGCGCACCGGTGGGTGGCCGTCGGGCGGCGGCCCGGCGGGCGCGCTCGCGGAGGAGGGACTGGACATCATGGCTCCCAGCACAGCAGATACGGCGCGGACGTGCTTGCGCGACCCCCCGTCCGCCGCGGTGGGCGGGGAGCAGGGAACGGCGTCCACGGGGCGAGCCGTACCCTGGACGCATGAGTACCACCCCCGACCCCGAGCCCGGCGCGCCCCGGCCCGCGCTGGTCTTCGACGACCCGCTCGACCAGCAGAGCTCGGACGACACCGACCGCGGCTGGGGCGAGCGGCCCGAGGGCGACAGCGCGGCCGACCTGAAGCGCTTCCTCGACGAGAAGCCTCCCCACCACCTGTGAGCCGCCCGGGCCCGTACCGCCCGCGCTACGGGCGGTCGTGCCCCGAACCGCGCTGTGCGATCAGGGCGTCGCGGATCTCCTTGAGCACCTCCAGCTCGGAGACCTCGATGACCTCCTCGGCGCTCTCCTTCGCCTTGCGGCGGGCCTCCTGCCGGGCCAGGTACTTCGACATGGGCAGCACCATCAGGAAGTACACGACGGCCGCCGTGATCAGGAACGTGAGGGTGGCGCCCAGCACCGAGCCCCAGAGGATCCGCACGCCCGTGGCGCTGTCGCCGGTCCCGGTGCACGGGCCCTTCAGGCAGGAGCTGTAGCTGTCCAGGCTCTGCGTGCCGAACGCGCCGACCAAGGGGTTGATGACCCCGTCCACCACCGAGTTGACGATCTTGGTGAAGGCGGCGCCGATGACGACCGCCACCGCCAGGTCGATGACGTTTCCGCGCATCAGGAAGGCCTTGAAGCCCTGCCAGACGCTCGGCTCGTTCTTCTCGCTCACGGTGGGAGCACTCCTCGCTTGAACAGGTGTAGGAACCAAACGCTCCGCAACCTACGACAGCGTTGGGCCGTCCTGTCCAATCCGATCCCACGAACGAGGGACTTGACGGGCTCAGCACAGGGTCACCGCCAACCGCTCCGTGGTACCCGCGCCGACCAGCCGGTGGGCGGTGGCGCGCGGCACCGAGACGACGACCAGCGCCCCGCCCGCCGCCGCATCCGCCACGGGCTCCGGCACCTTCGTCACCCGCACACCGCGTGCGACCACCGAGGCGTCGTCCGCACCGCCGTCCCCGGCCGCCACGACGTCGACCCGGTCGCCCGGCCTGAGCAGCCGCACAGTGGCCGCGTCGGCGATGCGCACCGGTGCCGCCACAAACCGGGTGGCGGGCCGCTCGCCCACCGGATCGGCCACCGGATGTCCGCGTGCCCGCCGCGCGTCCTGTCCGCCGGCCCCCGGATGCGGGCCCGCCGCCACCAGCGCGGCGGCCGTGACCGCGAGCCCGGCGGCCAGGGCACGCCGCCGGTGCCGTACGAGCCGGTGCAGCCGATGACGTCCGCCGCGCACCCGCACGGGGGCGAACTGCGGCACCTCGCAGGTGGGCGGCGCATCGGTGCCGGGCGGAAGCGGGAACGGGGAAGGAGAAGGAAACGGGGAAGGGGAGGGGGAGGGCAGGGCGGGACGGAACACGGGGACCACCACCTGTGACGAGGGACCGGCTTGCGCTCCCACGATGGGGCTTATCGCCGCGTCCCGCCGAAGCCCGTGGACCACGGACCGGTTGTGGACAACTCCCTCACCGGAACGTGGCGTTCCCCCGGCCTGCGGGCCCTCCGTACCCCTACGGCAGCGCGATCCCCGGATCCATCCCGCCCAGCGCCGCCCCGCACGGGCAGTCCCGCTCTCCGGACGACGGCAGTGCGGCCACCGCGTCGAACAGGACGCCCCGCAGCCGGTCCACGTTCGCCGCGAACACCCGCAGCACCTCCTCGTGCGAGACGCCCTCGCCGCTCTCCGCGCCGGCGTCGAGATCGGTCACGAGGGTCAGCGAGGTGTAGCAGAGCTCCAGCTCACGGGCGAGCGCCGCCTCCGGGTGGCCGGTCATCCCCACCACCGACCAGCCCTGCGCCCGGTGCCACAGCGACTCCGCGCGGGTCCCGAAGCGGGGCCCCTCGACCACGACCAGGGTGCCGCCGTCCACCGGTTCCCACTCCCGCCCCCGGGCCGCCTTCAGCGCGGCGGCCCGGCCGGTGGGGCAGTACGGATCGGCCAGCGACACGTGCACCACGTTGGGCACCGTGCCGTCGGGCATCGGCAGCCCGTCGAAGTAGGTCGACGGGCGGGACTTGGTGCGGTCGACGAACTGGTCCGGCACCAGCAGCGTGCCCGGCCCGTACTCGGGGCGCAGGCCGCCGACCGCACACGGGCCGAGGACCTGGCGTGCGCCGACCGAACGCATCGCCCACAGGTTGGCCCGGTAGTTGATCCGGTGCGGCGGCAGATGGTGGCCGCGACCGTGCCGGGGGAGGAAGGCGACCCGCCGGCCGGCGACCTCGCCGAGGAAGAGGGAGTCGCTGGGCGGCCCGTACGGGGTGTCCACCCGGACCTCGGTCACGTCGTCGAGGAACGAGTAGAAACCCGAGCCCCCGATCACGCCGATCTCGACCCGCTCGTTCTGGGCCTGCCCGTTCCCGGCCTTCACCTTGTTCGCCATGACCGCACCCTAACCGCCCGGTACAACGCCGAGGACCCCGTCGTCGGGCGACGACAGGGTCTCGTAAGAAGTGCGTCCCACACGGCGGGAGGGAAGGAACCGGGTCCCGCGCGACGGTGGGAGCCGGGTGCTACGCGGCGGTGCTTCCCGCGGAGGAGCTGCCGGAGCCCGACGACGAACCGGATCCGGAGGAGGACGCCGAGGACGAACCCGAGTCCGAGGACGACGACGAAGCCGAGGACGAGGCCGCCTTCGAGGACGACGACGCCGGCGAGCTGCTCGACGAGCTGCCGCGGCTGTCGTTGCGGTAGAAACCGGAGCCCTTGAAGACGATGCCGACCGCCGAGAACACCTTCTTCAGGCGGCCCTGGCAGTTGGGGCACTCGGTGAGGGCGTCGTCGGTGAACTTCTGCACCGCCTCGAGGCCCTCGCCGCACTCGGTGCACTGGTACTGGTACGTCGGCACTGTCTTCCTCCTGGCACTCTCACTCGATGAGTGCTAACGACGGTCCATAGTGACCTATTCCGCGGGATCAGTCCACTGTGGCGGGCGCGCGGTGACCGACACCACGTGCGACGGTGCGGCCGTGGGACCGGGGCGCCAGCCGCGACCGGAGCGCCACCAGGACCGCCAGCGCGAGGACCGTGCCGCCCATCGGCACCAGGAACCCGGCGCCGTCCCGGAACCTGTCCTCCAGCTGTCCGGCGACGGTCACGGCCGCCGCCTGGCCCAGCGCGACGGCGCCGGTCAGCCAGGTGAAGGCCTCGGTGCGGGCACCGGCCGGGACCAGGCCCTCGACCAGGGTGTAGCCGGTGACGATGGCCGGTGCGACACACATGCCGACCAGCAGGCCGAGGCCCGCCAGTACGAGCACCGAGTGCGCGGCCCACAGGCCGGACGCGGTCAGCGCGAGGGCGGCGTAGCCGACCAGGAGGCGCCGCTGCGGGGCCACCTTCCAGGCGATGGCGCCGCAGGCCAGGCCGGAGATCATGTTGCCCGCCGCGAAGACGCCGTACAGGACGCCGTTGAGGCCGGGCTCGCCGATGGACTCGGTGAACGCGGCCAGCGACACCTGCATGCCGCCGAAGACGGAACCGATGCCCAGGAAGGCGACGATCAGCACCCGCACGCCGGGGACCCGCAGCGCGGAAACGTGCTCCACGCGCGCGTGCCCGCCGTCGGCGTCGCCGGTCTTCGGCTCGGTGCTCTTCTGAGCGGCGAACAGCAGACCGCCCACCAGGGTGAGCGCGGCCTCCGTGACCAGGCCCGCGGCCGGGTCGACGGCCGTGCACAGGGCGGTCGCCACCAGGGGGCCGAGGACGAAGGTCAGCTCGTCGGTGACGGACTCGAAGGCGGCCGCCGTGCTCATCAGGGGGGAGTCCTTGAGCCTCACGGCCCAACGGGCCCGCACCATGGGCCCGACCTGCGGCACCGAGGCGCCGGTGGGCACCGCCGCCAGGAACAGCGCCCACAGGGGCGCGTCCGCGAGCGCGAGGACGGTCAGGGTCAGCCCGGACGCCGCGTGCACGAGCACGCCGGGCAGCAGGACGGCGCGCTGCCCGTGGCGGTCGGCGAGCCGGCCGCTGTACGGGGCGAACACGGCCATGGAGACGCCGGTGACGGCCGCGGCGGCGCCCGCGACGCCGTAGGAGCCGGTGGTGTGCTGCACCAGCAGCACGATGGAGAGCGTGAGCATGGCGAACGGCTGGCGTGCCGCGAAGCCGGGGAGCAGGAACGTCCAGGCGCCGCGGGTGCGCAGCAGCTGCCCGTATCCCGGACGGGTGACCGTGGATGCCACGGCCCGTGCCTTTCTGCCGCCTGGTAGCGCGGTCCCGCTGTGTGACGGTCGTCGTGCGGGAGCGCCGAGAGCTGTCCACTTGCGCGGACTGCGGTAGATGCCGGAGCCCGCGTGGATGAGGGGGCGATCCGGCCGCCATACGGTCGCGCCAGCTCTGCTTCAGACAGAGGTGGTTCGATCAGGTGCGGCCTTCATCGTACAGGGGGCGGGGGAGGGGCGGCCTGTGAAAGGGAGCACCCCTCGTACGCTCACCTGCGATTCCCGCGGGGGTCCTCGGTGCCTCCGGTGCCGAGCCAGCCGGCCAGCTTTCCGCCGTGGCCGACCGCGCGCAGCCGTGCCTCGGCCGCGTCCCGCACGGGGTCCGTGGCGACCACCAGGAGTTCGTCGCCGCGGCGCAGCCCCGTGGTGGGCAGCGGTACGAAGGACGTCCCGTCGCGGACGACCAGCGTGACGGCGGCCCCGGTGGGCAGCCGCAGCTCGTTGACCTCCACGCCGTGCATCCTGGAACCCTCGGGGATCGTCACGGACAGCAGGTGCCCGCGCAGCCGTTCCAGGGGCGCCGACTCGATGCCGAGGTCGGCCGCCTCGTCGCCCTTGCCCAGGCGCAGCTTGCGGGCCAGCCACGGCAGCGTCGGGCCCTGCACCAGGGTGTAGACGACGACCAGCACGAAGACGATGTTGAAGATGCGGTGGCTGCCCGCGACGCCCTCCACCATGGGGATCGTCGCCAGGATGATGGGCACCGCGCCGCGCAGCCCCGCCCAGGACATCAGGGCCTGCTCCTGCCACGGCACCCGGAAGGGCACCAGGCACAGCACGACGCTCAGCGGGCGCGCCACCATGGTGAGCACCAGCCCGATGACCAGGGCGGGCAGGATGTCGTCGCCGAGTTCGTGCGGAGTGACCAGCAGGCCGAGCAGGACGAACATGCCGATCTGGGCGAGCCAGCCGAGTCCGTCGGCGAAGCCCCGGGTGGCGGGCCAGTGCGGCAGCCGCGCGTTGCCCATGACCATCGAGGCGAGGTAGACGGCAAGGAAGCCGCTGCCGTGGGCCATCGCACCGGCCGCGTAGGCGGCGATGGCGATCGACATGACGGCGATGGGGTAGAGGCCGGAGGCGGGCAGCGCCACGTGCTTGAGCCCCCACGACCCGAGCCAGCCGACCGCGAGTCCGATGGCCGCGCCGATGGCCAGCTCCAGGGCGATCTCGCCGATGAGTACGTACCAGTGCTCGATCGGTCCTGCCGTGGAGAAGGCGACCACGAGGATGACCACCGGGGCGTCGTTGAAGCCGGACTCGGCCTCCAGCGTGCCCGTTATCCGCTTGGGCAGCGGAATCCTGCGCAGCACGGAGAAGACGGCCGCGGCGTCCGTGGAGGAGACCACGGCCCCGACGATCAGTGCCTGCCGCCACTCCAGCCCGGTGAGGTAGTGCGCGCCCGCCGCGGTCACGCCGACGCTCACCGCGACGCCGCCCAGCGCCAGCGCGGAGGCGGCCGGGAGTGCCGGTTTCGCCTCCTTCCACTTCGTGCCGAGTCCGCCCTCGGCCAGGATCACGACCAGGGCCCCGTAGCCGATGACCTGGACCAGTTCGGCGTTGTCGAACTTGATGTCGCCGATGCCGTCCTGGCCCATGGCGACGCCGATGGCCAGGTAGACGAGCAGGCTGGGGAGCCCGCTGCGCGAGGAGATCCGGACCGCCGCCACGGCGATGAGCAGGACGAGCGAGCAGACGAGCAGGAGCTGGTTGAGGTGGTGGACAGTCAGCGGCCGTTCCCTTTCCCTGGCGCACCGCATGGATCACAGCGCGGGCGAGCGCGCCCGCTCGGCGCGCGAGGCGTGCACCGGTGGTGCACCGGCGCACCACCCCATGGCACACGAATCCGCCATGCTCTGCGGGCAACTACTTCGTTACCTTACCTAACTCTTGACGCTTTCTTGACGCTCGGCTTGGCAGGATCGAACGCCCGTGCGTCCGTGTACCCGACTCCGCGTCAAGGCGGAGCCGGGCCTGCGCCTACAGTTGCTCCAGCGTTCGGCGTTCAGCGCTCGGCGCTCCGTACGAAGCACAGCCCGCCCCTGCCGCTCGTGTTAGGACAGCAAGGACAGCGATGCCCCCCACCACCACCGCCTCCCCGGGTCAGCAGACCGGCACGTCCGGCAGGAAGAAGGGGCGCAAGGGGCGCAAGGGCCGCCTGCTCGTCCTCGTGCTGGTCCTGGCCCTCATCGGCGGTCTCGCCTACGGGGCGTACTGGTCGATCAGCACCGTCCGCGCGTCCTTCCCGCAGACCAAGGGCTCGATCACGCTGGACGGCCTGTCGGGCCCGGTCGACGTCAAGCGCGACGGGTACGGCATCCCGCAGGTCTACGCCTCCACCGAGGAGGACCTGTTCATGGCGCAGGGCTACGTCCAGGCGCAGGACCGGTTCTACGAGATGGACGTCCGCCGGCACATGACCGCCGGGCGCCTGTCGGAGATGTTCGGCAAGAGCCAGATCGACAACGACGAGTTCCTGCGCACCCTGGGCTGGCACCGGGTGGCGAAGAAGGAGTACGACGAGAAGCTCTCGGACTCCACGAAGAAGTACCTCCAGGCGTACTCCAAGGGCGTCAACGCCTACCTGAAGGGCAAGGACGGCGCGGACATCTCCCTGGAGTACGCGGCCCTCGGCTTCACCAACGACTACAAGCCCCAGGAGTGGACCCCGGTCGACTCGGTGGCCTGGCTGAAGGCGATGGCCTGGGACCTGCGCGGCAACATGCAGGACGAGGTCGACCGCGCGCTGATGACCAGCCGCCTCGGCCCCAAGCAGATCGCCGACCTCTACCCGGCCTACCCGTACGACCGCAACAAGGCGATCGTCCAGGAGGGTCAGTACGACGAGCTGACCGAGACGTTCGACGGCGGCGGCACGTCGGGCGGCGACGAGAGCGACGGCACGGGCACGGGCACGGGGACCGGCACCGGTACGGGGACCGGTTCCGGTACGGGGACCGGCTCCGGCAGCGCCCTGGAGGGCCAACTGGCCGGACTCCAGAACGTCCTGGACAACGTCCCCACCGCCGTCGGCGTGAACGGCAATGGCATCGGCTCCAACTCGTGGGTCGTCTCCGGCAAGCACACCATCACCGGCAAGCCCCTGCTGGCCAACGACCCGCACCTGTCGCCGTCCCTGCCGTCCGTCTGGTACCAGATGGGCCTGCACTGCCGCACCGTCTCCGACAAGTGCCGGTACGACGTGGCCGGCTACACCTTCGCGGGCATGCCCGGCGTGGTCATCGGCCACAACCAGGAGATCGCCTGGGGCCTGACCAACTCCGGCGCCGACGTCACCGACCTCTACCTGGAGAAGATCACCGGCGAGGGCTACCAGTACGACGGCAAGGTGGTCCCGTTCGAGACGCGCGAGGAGACCATCAAGGTCGCCGGCGGCGACTCCAAGAAGATCGTCGTCCGCGAGACGAACAACGGCCCCCTGCTCTCCGACCGCGACGACGAGCTGGTGAAGACCGGCAAGAAGGCCACCGTCGAGACCGCCGCCCCCGACCGCGGCGACGGGTACGGCGTGGCGCTGCGCTGGACCGCGCTCGAGGCGGGCACCACCATGGACGCCGTCTTCGCCATCGACCGGGCGCGGAACTGGGACGACTTCCGCGAGGCCGCCACCCTGTTCGACGTCCCCTCGCAGAACCTGGTCTACGCCGACGAAGAGCACATCGGCTACACGCTGCCGGGCCGGATCCCGGTGCGCGCCGAGGGCCACGACGGCTCCGTCCCGGCGCCGGGCTGGGACCCGAAGTTCCGCTGGACCGGCGAGTACATCGACCAGGACGAGCTGCCCTACGAGTACGACCCGGAGCGCGGCTACATCGTGACCGCCAACCAGGCCGTCGTCGACGCGGACAAGTACCCGTACACGATCACCACGGACTGGGGCTACGGCGCCCGCAGCCAGCGCATCACCTCCCTGATCGAGCAGAAGATCAAGGACGGCGGCAAGATCTCCACGGACGACATGCGCCAGATGCAGCTGGACAACAGCAGCGAGATGGCCAAGCTGCTCGTGCCCCAGCTGCTGAAGATCGACATCGCCGACAAGGACGTCCGCGAGGCGCAGAAGCTGCTGGAGGGCTGGGACTACACCCAGGACGCCGACTCGGCCGCCGCCGCCTACTTCAACGCGGTCTGGCGCAACATCCTCAAGCTCGCCTTCGGCAACAAGCTGCCCAAGGAGCTGCGGGTCGAGGGCCAGTGCCTGTGGGTGGACCCGGTCAACACCACCGGCCCCGCGGACGAGACCAACAAGGTCCGCGAGTGCGGCCAGCGCGACGCCGACCAGGCGCAGCCGGACGGCGGCGACCGCTGGTTCGAGGTGGTCCGCACGCTGATGGAGAAGCCCAAGAGCGACTGGTGGACGACGCCGGCCAACGGCACCCGCAAGGGCGCCGACCACAACCGCGACGACCTGTTCAAGCGCGCCATGACCGACGCCCGCTGGGAGCTGACCGCCAAGCTCGGCAAGGACATCGACACCTGGAACTGGGGCCGGCTGCACCGCCTGTTCCTGAAGAACCAGACCCTGGGCACCGAGGGCCCCGGCTTCCTGAAGTACGCCCTCAACCGCGGCCCCTGGAAGCTCAGCGGCGGCGAGGCGGCGGTCAACGCCTCCGGCTGGAACGCGGCCGGCGGCTACGGGGTGATCTGGGTGCCGTCCATGCGGATGGTGGTCAACCTCGGCGACCTCGACAAGTCCCGCTGGATCAACCTCACCGGCGCCTCCGGGCACGCCTACAGCGCCCACTACACGGACCAGACCGACAAGTGGGCGAACGGCGAGCTGCTGCCGTGGTCCTTCACGAGGAAGGCCGTCGACGAGAGCACGAGCGACACGCTGGTCCTCAAGCCGTAGCCGTCCCGCACCCGTCGTACGAGAACGGCCTCCACGCGCGCGTGGAGGCCGTTTCCCGTGTGCACCCGTGCGCACAGCCGTGTGCACCCGTGTGTCCGGACGTCAGCGGAACCTGCGCACCCCCGACGGCGTCACCACCGCGTCCACCGGCCGGTCGTGCGGCTCCGCGGGGACGTGCGCGACGACCTCCCGGTCGTAGAGCAGCACCAGCAGCGCGGGCCGCGCGCCCGCCGCTTCCAGCCGGGCCAGTACGCGGTCGTACGAGCCGCCCCCGCGCCCCAGGCGCAGACCGCGGGCGTCCACCGCGACCCCCGGCAGCAGCACGACGTCCGCCCGCGTCACCGCCTCCGGCCCCAGCCGCTCACCGGCGGGCTCGAACAGCTCCATCCGCCCGCCGTGGCGCACGCGCGCGAGGGAGCCCTCCCCGGTGTACTCGCCCCAGTCCAGGTCGTTGTCCGGCAGCAGTGCGGGCAGCAGCACGCGCACCCCCCGCGCGCGCAGCGCGTCCAGGAGCGCGAGGGTGCCCGGCTCGGCGCCCACGGAGACGTACGCCGCCACGGCGCGCGCCCCCGCGACCTCCGGCAGCCCGAGTGCCCGCCGGGCCAGCGCGTCCGCGGATTCCCGCACGTCATCCGGCGTCATCCGGGTGCGCGCCGTGAGGAGGTCCCGCCGCAGGAGGCGCTTACCGGCTCCGTCCGCGGGGTCGTTGTGAGGCAATGGTCACTCCCGTACCACTCTGATCTGCTCATATGAGCATGGAGGCTGAGGCGACACAGATTCTCCCAATAGGCACCGGATATGGTGGCGCGCATGACTCAGTCCCACCCCAGGATCAGCAAGGCTGTCATCCCAGCAGCCGGTCTCGGTACCCGGTTCCTGCCGGCCACCAAGGCCACTCCCAAGGAGATGCTGCCGGTCGTCGACAAGCCGGCGATCCAGTACGTGGTCGAAGAGGCCGTCACCGCCGGCCTTGGCGACGTCCTCATGGTCACCGGCCGCAACAAGCGCCCCCTCGAGGACCACTTCGACCGCAATTACGAACTGGAGTCCGCCCTCCAGAAGAAGGGCGACGCGAGCCGCCTGGCCAAGGTCCAGGAATCCAGCGACCTCGCGATGATGCACTACGTCCGCCAGGGCGACCCCAAGGGCCTCGGTCACGCCGTGCTGTGCGCCGCCCCGCACGTCGGCCACGAGCCCTTCGCGGTCCTGCTCGGCGACGACCTGATCGACCCGCGCGACCCCCTGCTCCAGCGCATGATCGACGTCCAGGAGCAGTACGGCGGCAGCGTGATCGCCCTCATGGAGGTCGCGCCGGAGCAGATCCACCTCTACGGCTGCGCGGCCGTGGAGAGCACCGCGGACAGTGACGTGGTCAAGGTCGGCGGACTGGTCGAGAAGCCGGACCCGGCCGACGCCCCGTCCAACTACGCCATCATCGGCCGCTACGTCCTCGACCCGCACGTCTTCGACATACTCCGCAAGACCGAGCCCGGCCGCGGCGGCGAGATCCAGCTGACCGACGCCCTCCAGCAGCTCGCCGAGGACGAGTCCGTCGGCGGCCCGGTGCACGGCGTCGTCTTCAAGGGCCGCCGCTATGACACCGGCGACCGCGGTGACTACCTGCGTGCCATTGTCCGACTCGCATGCGAACGTGAAGACCTGGGCCCGGACTTCCGGACCTGGCTCCGCAGTTACGTAGCCGAGGAGATGCAGGGACGTTGAGCAGCAGCGCGCACCGTGACACCGGCCACGACCACGCCGCCGCGGGCTCCGGCCCGGACCGGCTGTGGTCGGTGCAGGACCACCTGGACGACGTCCTCGCCACCGTCCGCCCCCTGGACCCCATCGAGCTGAACCTGCTCGACGCCCAGGGCTGCGTGCTGGTCGACGACATCACGGTGCCGCTGTCCCTGCCGCCGTTCGACAACAGCTCCATGGACGGGTACGCGGTGCGGGTCACCGACGTCGCGGGCGCCAGCGAGGAGTTCCCCGCCGTCCTGGACGTCGTCGGGGACGTCGCCGCCGGTCAGGCCGAGGCGCCGTCCGTCGGCCCCGGCCAGGCCGCCCGCATCATGACCGGCGCCCCGCTGCCGCCCGGCGCCGAGGCCGTCGTGCCCGTGGAGTGGACCGACGGAGGGCTCGGCGAGGGCCCGGTGGCCGGGATGCGCGCCCGCAGTCTGGCCCCCGAGGGCGCCGAGGGCCACGTGCACGTGTACCGGCCGGCCGAGGAACGCGCGCACGTCCGCGCCAAGGGCAGCGACGTCCGCTCCGGCGACCGCGCCCTGGCGGCGGGCACCGTCCTCGGCCCGCCGCAGATCGGCCTGCTCGCCGCGATCGGCCGGGGCACGGTTCGGGTGCGCCCGCGCCCGCGCGTGGTGGTGCTCTCCACCGGCAGCGAACTCGTCCAGCCCGACGAACAGCTGGCGGCCGGTCAGATCTACGACTCCAACAGCTTCGCCCTCACCGCGGCCGCCCGCGACGCCGGAGCCATCGCCTACCGCGTGGGCGCGGTCACCGACGACGCCGAGACCCTGCGGTCCACCATCGAGGACCAACTGGTGCGCGCCGACCTGATGGTCACCACCGGCGGCGTGAGCGTCGGGGCGTACGACGTGGTCAAGGAGGCGCTGGCACACGTCGGCGACGAGGACGAGCCGGGCGGCGGCGTGGACTTCCGCAAGCTCGCCATGCAGCCCGGCAAGCCCCAGGGCTTCGGCTCCATCGGCCCCGACCACACCCCGCTGCTCGCCCTGCCCGGCAACCCGGTGTCGTCGTACGTCTCCTTCGAGCTCTTCGTGCGCCCCGCGATCCGCACCCTCATGGGGCTGCCCGACGTCCACCGTCCGACGGTCACCGCGTCCCTGGCCGCGAACAAGGCGCTCACCTCGCCGAAGGGCCGCAGGCAGTTCCTGCGGGGCAGCCACGCCGACGGCTCGGTCACCCCGGTCGGCGGCTCCGGCTCGCATCTCGTGGCCGCCCTCGCGCAGGCGAACGCGCTGATCGTCGTCCCCGAGGACACCGAGTCGGTCGAGCCCGGCACCGAGGTCGAGGTGGTCCTGCTCGGCTGAGCGGGGCCCGATGGCGGTAGCGTGTCGCGCACAGCAGGCCCACGCGCCGCACCGCGCCGGGCCAGGACCGGGAGCGCCACACGAGCATGAGTACGCAGGACCGACCGCCGAGCAGCGGACAGGACCCGCAAGGCCGGCTGACGCACATCGACGAGGCGGGCGCCGCCCGGATGGTCGACGTGTCCGGCAAGGACGTGACCGCACGCACCGCCCGCGCCAGTGGACGCGTCCTCGTCGCGCCCCGCGTGGTCGAGCTGCTGCGCGGCGAGGGCGTGCCGAAGGGCGACGCCCTGGCCACCGCCCGGATCGCGGGCATCATGGGCGCCAAGCGGACCCCCGACCTGATCCCCTTGTGCCACCCGTTGGCCCTCTCCGGTGTGAAACTGGACCTGTCGGTCGCGGACGACGCCGTGGAGATCACCGCCACGGTGCGGACGACGGATCGCACGGGCGTCGAGATGGAGGCGCTCACCGCGGTCTCCGTCGCCGCGCTCACCGTGGTCGACATGGTCAAGGCGGTCGACAAGGGAGCGGTCATCACGGACGTGCGGGTGGAGCAGAAGACGGGCGGCAAGTCCGGCGACTGGAACCGGTCATGACGCCGGGCACCGGCGTGGGAGGAGCCCTCCTCAAGCCGTACGCCGCCCTGGTCGTCACGGCGTCCAACCGGGCTGCCGCCGGTGTCTACGAGGACAAGGGCGGACCCCTGATCGCCGAGGGGCTGCGCCGCTTCGGCTTCGACGTCGACGGCCCGCAGGTCGTCCCCGACGGCGACCCCGTGGAAGCCGCCCTCCGCGCGGGCGCCGACGCGGGCTACGCCGTGATCGTCACCACCGGCGGCACCGGCATCTCGCCGACCGACCGCACCCCAGAGGCGACCCGGGCGGTGATCGACCACGAGGTCCCGGGCATCGCCGAGGCGATCCGGGCGTACGGCCGGGACAAGGTGCCCACCGCGGCGCTCTCCAGGGGACTGGCCGGGGTGGCGAACGGCACGCTGATCGTCAACCTGCCGGGCTCCTCCGGCGGGGTGAGGGACGGCCTCGCGGTGCTGGAGCCGCTGCTGAAGCACGCCGTGGACCAGCTCCGCGGCGGCGACCACCCGAGACCCGCCAGCGGTGGGGGTGCGAGCTGAACGGCCCGTCCTGGCCCGCCGAGCTGACGGACGGCGACATCGTCCTGAGGCCGATAAGGCTGCGCGACCAGCGGACCTGGCGCGAGGTCAACCGGCGCAACCGGGACTGGCTGCGCCCGTGGGAGGCCACCATTCCGCCGCCCGGGCCCGGCGGCCCGATCGCGCACCGGCCGACCTACCGGCAGATGGTGCGGCACCTGAGGTCCGAGGCCCACGCGGGCCGGATGCTGCCGTTCGTCATCGAGTACCAGGGGCGGCTGGTCGGCCAGTTGACGGTGGCCGGCATCACCTGGGGCTCGATGTGCTCCGGACACGTCGGCTACTGGGTGGACGAGGCGGTGGCCGGCCGCGGGGTGATGCCGACGGCCGTGGCGCTGGCCGTGGACCACTGTTTCCGCACCGTCGGACTGCACCGCGTCGAGGTCTGCATTCGCCCCGAGAACGCGCCCAGCCGCCGGGTCGTGGAGAAACTCGGATTCCGTGAGGAGGGTCTCAGGCCGCGATATCTGCACATCGACGGAGCCTGGCGGGACCATCTCGTCTTCGCGCTCACCGCGGAAGAGGTTCCCGAAGGACTGCTGCGGCGATGGCACCGGTCACGGCACCGCAGTACCCCCAACGCGGGGAACAGCGGCAGTACCGGCAACGCCGGGAATTGAATAAACGTTCGAAATTGATCGGGCCGTGACCATCCCGCAGCGGATAATTTCGCGATCCTGGCAGTCGGCTGATCGGATCGGTCACAAGAAAAGTTCGAAATATCAGCCAGATCGTGCGACACACCGGCTCAATTGGCGGATGGCCTCACGCAAACCCCTCTACCGTGTGAGGCGTGAGCAGCAGCGGCCTCATCTACGCAGTCATCGTCGGGGCCTGGGCCGCCTACTTGGTGCCGATGTGGCTCCGTAGGCAGGACGAGCTGAACGAGGCCCGTCCGACCGAACGCTTCAGCACCGCCATCCGGCTCCTGTCCGGACGGGCGGGCATGGAGCGCCGGTACGCCAAGGACCTGCGGTCGCGCTCCGCCGACGAGGCGGGGCCCGACGCCGACGCCCCGGACGCCGTCACCGATTCGGTGGACGTCCGGGCCTTCGCCGTGTCCAGGACCCGACGGCACACCCGGCCGACCCCGCCCCGGCAGGCGGCGGAGCGGCCCGAAACGGCCCGCCCGCGGCCGGGCGGACCCGAGGACGGCCCGAGACCCGGACAGTCCGCGGAACCCGGCCGGCAGGCCGGATCCGGCGCGGCACCGGCGCGGGGGCGGGTGCCGCAGGCCCGTCGCGCACCCCTCTCACCGGGGGCCGCGGCACGGGCCCGGCGCAGCAAGGCGCTCGCCCGCCGTCGGCGTACCACCGTGATGCTGTTCCTGGCCTTCACGCTCGGCTCGGTCGTCGCGGCGGTCGGCGGGCTCGCGTTCCTGTGGGCACCAGGGGTGCCCGCGCTGCTGCTCAGCGCCTACATCGCCCATCTGCGGGCGCAGGAGCGCCGGCGCTTCGCCTTCCAGATGGACCGCCGCCAGGCCGAGGCCGCCGCACAGCGACTGCGCGACCGCGACCCCCGCCCGCGCCGGCGCGGACCCGCCGCCTCCACCCCCGGTGGCCCCGGCGGTCCCGTCGGCGACCTGGACACCGAGGAGCCGGACGACGGACCCGAGCCGGAGTCCGGCGCCGGAATGTCCGCGCTCGCCGCGGACCGGCGCGCGCTGGTCGAGCAGACCGACCACGCCGAATGGGTCGACCAGCAGCGGGAACGCCGAGGGCACCCGCAGGGCGACAGCTGGGACCCGGTGCCGGTGCCCCTGCCCACCTACGTGACCGCCCCGGTCGCCCCCCGCGCCACGCCCGACGTGGACCTCGCGGCGCCGGACGCGTGGAGCTCGGCACGCTCCTCGGCCGTCGCGCCCGACCAGGAGGACGCCGCCCGGGCCTCCGGCGCGGACCGGGACCGCCCGGCGGACGCACCGGCGCACGCACCGGCCGAGGAGCGTCCGGAGACCCCGGGCCGCAGCGGTGCCCGCCGTGCCGCGTCGGCCCGCCGGGCCAGGGAGCGGGGCCGCACGCCGCTCTTCGACCAGTACGACGACGGCGACCGTCCCCGCGCGGCCAACGAGTAGCCGGAATGGATTTTTGAGCAGGCCGGACAGGGTGCTAGAGTTTCACTCGTTGCAAGGGCCTGTGGCGCAGTCCGGTAGCGCACCTCGTTCGCATCGAGGGGGCCAGGGGTTCAAATCCCCTCAGGTCCACGCACATTGACGAAGGTCCCGTCCGATCATCACGATCGGACGGGACCTTCGTCGTTTCCCGGCCCTGGCCCGTGGCCGTGGCCCGTGGCCTCGCCCGCGGCGTCGCCGAGACGCATCCGTGATCATGTACAGCGCAACCTTCGGCGTTTCCCGCGGGTCACCTGTGCGCGGTGTCACGCAGTGGCACCTTCTTGTCGTCTGGGGAACGGAAGAAGCACACATGAGACCTAGCTCCCTGCACTCGCCGTGGGCGCGTGCGGCCGTGGCCGGGGCGGCGGCCGCCGGGCTCGCCGCGGCCGGACTGGCCGGCGTCGCCCATGCGGCGGACGATCAGGTGGCGAACGGCGGGACGCCGCTCCCCGTCACCATCACCGGTCCTGACCGGGTGGGCCTGGCGCTGGACGGGGCAGAGAGCGAGCCAGGCGAGCCGCAGATCCGCCTGGGGCTCACCGGCCCGGGGGAGGAGCCCGACGGCGACACCGAACCGCAGCCGCTTCCCAACAACGGCTACGAGATCACCGTCGACGCGACCGCGCTCAAGGGCTTCGCCAAGGTCACCCTTCCGGAGTGGTGCGAGGCTAAGGGTCTCGTCGCCGTCTGCCACGAGAGCACCCTCTACCCCGGCGCCTCGTACAACCCGAGCTGGAGGATCCGTCTCGACCCGAAGGACACCGCCGAGGCCGGCGACCACGGCACCATCAAGGTCACCGGCAAGGGCGAGGGACTGGAGTTCAACGAGCACACCGTCGACGTGTTCGTGGGCGGTCCGGAACTGCTCAAGAAGAAGCTCCCCGCCGAACCGGCGGGCTTCCGCCCCGGCGACACCTACCGGGCCCCGCTCGGCTTCCGCAACGTCGGCAGCATGCCCGCCCACGGCGTCGTGCTCCGCTTTGCCGGCACCCGCGGCCTCTCCTTCCCCGAGTCGTACGACAACTGCTCGTACGCCGAGGAGAACAAGGACAACCTGATCCGCTACCGCCAGGTCGCGCTGTGCACCTTCGAGGGCGAGTTCCTGCACGGCATGGCCTACGAACTGAGCGAGCCGGTGGAGGTGAAGACTGCGGACTTCGCGCTCGGTGACATCTTCACCTACGGCTTCGAGGCCGTCGGCGCCGAAGCCGCCGACGCGCTGCGGTCGGGCACCGGCCACCGGCAGGGAACCGGCAGAACGCTCACGCTCGAGCCGGTCGAGAGCGGCCACGTCAGCGACTACTCCAAGTACGCCGAGATCGACCTGCCCACGCAGAACACCTACGACCTCGACCTCACCGGTGCGCGGGTCGCGGGCGAGCAGGGCGAGACGGTCACCGTCGACGTCCGCATGAGCAACCACGGGCCCGCCTGGATCGGATCGCTGCGCGCGGGCGGCGAGCCGCTCGGCTTCACGGTGCAGATCCCCGAGGGCGCCGCCGTCGTCGAGAGCCCGTGCGAGCCCCTGGACGACCAGAACCCGGCCGTCTACCGCTGCTCCGCCGACACCCCCTTCCTGGAGGACGACGCGCGTACCTTCCCCTTCAAGCTGCGCATCGACAAGGTCGTCGCGGGCGCCAAGGGCAAGATCGCGCTGCCGGAGTACGACAACCCGTGGGAGGGCGACCCGTCCAACGACACCGGGTGGATCGTGCTCAACGGCACGGGTGACGAGGAGACTCCGGGCGACACCGGAGGCACCACCGGCGGTCCGGACTCCACGGGCGGTACGGGCAGCGCCGGCGGCTCGCCGACGACGGGCGGAACCGGCACGACCGGCGGCTCGGACACGGCCGGTGGCAGCACCGGCGGCACCACCGGCGGCACCTCCACCGCCGGGACCAGCGGCGGCACCACCGGCGGCCAGTCGCCCCAGGGCGGGGCGGGCGGCGTGCTGGCCTCCACCGGCTCCACGGTGCTGCTCGGCTCGGCCGGCGCGGCCCTCGCGCTCGCGGCGGGCGGCGTCCTGTACGCCGTCTCGCGCCGCCGCAGGACGGGCCGCACCACGGCCTGACACCGGCCGCGCGGTGCCTACGGGACCCGGAGCGCCTTCGCGTAGCAGAGGCTGTCCTCGTGGAAGCGGTAGTAGCCGAACTTCCCGCACGGCTCGTAGCCGCTGGACGTGTACAGGGCCACGGCCTCCGGTTGCTTGGTGCCCGTCTCCAGCACCATCCGGGTCCGGCCCGCCGCACGGGCGTCCTCCTCCAGGGCGGCCAGGATGCGGCGGGCCAGCCCGCGCCCGCGCACCTGCTCGACGACGAACATCCGCTTGAGCTCGGCGTCCCCGTCGAGATTGCCCTCGTCGTTGGCGTCCTGGCTGCGCCAGCCGCCGGAGGCGACCGGGACGTCGTTCTCGTCGTACGCGATCAGGTACTGGCCGTTCGGCGGCGCGAAGTCCGACGGGTCCAGGTGCGTGGCGTCGCCGCCGTCGCCGTAGCGGACGTCGTACTCGGCCTGGACCTCGTCGTTGAGCTTCACGGCGTCGGGGTGGTCGAAGGGGACCCGGCGTATGTTCATTCTTCCTACCGTATATCGATGCGGAGTCCGGAGCGGGACACCGTCCAGTGTGCCGGTATCGTGCCGGGATGCTCACCGTGACCTCCGTCAACGTCAATGGCCTGCGCGCCGCCGCGAAGAAGGGCTTCGTGGAGTGGCTCGCCGGCACCTCCGCCGACGTGCTGTGCCTCCAGGAGGTGCGGGCCGAACCCCACCAACTGCCCGAACACGTACGTACTCCCGACGGCTGGCACGTGACGCACGCCCCCGCCGCCGCCAAGGGCCGCGCCGGCGTCTCCCTCTACACGCGCCGTGAGCCCGACGCCGTCCGCGTCGGTTTCGGCTCGACGGAGTTCGACTCCAGCGGCCGCTACGTCGAGGCCGACCTGCCCGGTGTGACGGTCGCCTCCCTCTACCTCCCCTCCGGTGAGGTGGGCACCGAGCGCCAGGACGAGAAGGTCCGCTTCATGGGCGAGTTCCTCGCCTACCTGAAGGAACTGCGCGAGCGCGCCGCCGCCGAGGGGCGCGAGGTCGTCGTCTGCGGCGACTGGAACATCGCCCACCGCGAGGCCGACCTGAAGAACTGGCGCGCCAACAAGAAGAACTCCGGCTTTCTGCCTCAGGAGCGGGAGTGGCTCGGCCGCGTCCTCGACCCGGCGGAGGGCGGGTACGTGGACGTGGTGCGCGCGCTGCACCCGGACGTCGAGGGACCGTACTCGTGGTGGTCGTACCGGGGGCGGGCCTTCGACAATGACAGCGGATGGCGGATCGACCTGCACGCCGCCACCCCGGGCCTGGCCGCCAAGGCGCTCAAGGGCCGTGTCGAGCGGGCCGCCACCCACGCCGAGCGCTGGTCGGACCACGCACCGGTCACGGTGGTCTACGGCCCCTGACGGCCCGGTCGGAGGGCTACTGCGACCCCTTCCGCATCCGCCGGTCCAGCGCCAGGGACAGCTCCGCCTCCACGACGCTGCGGGCCAGCGGACGCAGGCGGTGCAGCTCCGGTTCGGGGGCGTGGCGCAGGATCAGGTCGGCGAAGAGTTCCGCGAGGGCGTCGGCGTGCTCGCGGACGCGGACGCCGGCCTGGAGGACCTCGCCGAGCGGGATGCCCTCGCGGACCAGGGCGGAGGAGACCTCCAGCAGGCGGTGGCTGATGTGGACCAGTTCGTCGCCGTCGGTGCCGAGGTAGCCCAGCTCCATCGCGGCGGCCAGGTTCTCGGCGCTGACCTCGCCCTCGAAACGGGCGGCGAGTTCCTCGGGGGTGAGGCGGACCGGGGTCTCCTCGGTGGGTTCGCCGAGGCCGAGCAGGTCGCCGACGTCGCGGCCGTGGTCGAAGGCGTCGGCCAGTTCCGCGATGCCGTTGAGGGTGTGGCCGCGGTCCAGGAGCGCGGCGATGGTGCGCAGGCGGGCCAGGTGGTGGTCGTCGTACCAGGCGATGCGGCCCTCGCGGCGGGGCGGCGGGATCAGTTTGCGTTCGCGGTAGAAGCGCAGGGTGCGCACCGTGATGCCGGCCAGCCGGGCCAGTTCCTCCATGCGGTATTCGCGCTTCTCGGTCACGCCGTCGACCTTATGGCGTACCAGCGGTAACTTTCCTCCGCCCGACCCCTACCCATGAGTACGGAGCTGCTCTACGCTCCCATTGCGCCAGTGTTCACTGGCATGGTTCCAGACGGTTCCAGGTTCCAGACGGTCCAGGCAAGCGTGGAGGCTCCGGGATGGCCGAGCACGAGCAGGTTCACGAACACGTACGGGTGGCGGTGATCGGGTCCGGCTTCGGCGGCCTCGGGGCCGCCGTGCGGCTGCGGCGCGAAGGGATCACCGACTTCGTCGTACTGGAGCGGTCCAACAGCGTCGGCGGCACCTGGCGGGACAACAGCTACCCCGGCTGCGCCTGCGACGTGCCGTCCCACCTGTACTCCTTCTCCTTCGCGCCCAACCCCGAGTGGCCGCGCACCTTCTCCGGGCAGGAGCACATCCGCGCCTACCTGGAGCACGTCACCGACACCTTCGGGCTGCGCCCCCACCTCCGCTTCGACTCGGAGGTGAAGCGGATGGCGTGGGACGCCGAGGAGATGCGGTGGGAGATCGAGACCGTGCGCGGCACCCTCACCGCCGACGTCGTCGTCTCCGCGACCGGACCGCTGTCCGACCCCAAGACGCCGGACGTCCCCGGGCTCGACTCCTTCCCCGGCAAGGTCTTCCACTCCGCCCGCTGGGACCACGACTACGACCTCACCGGCAAGCGCGTCGCCATGATCGGCACCGGCGCCTCCGCCATCCAGATCGTGCCGGCCGTCCAGCCGAAGGTGGGCCGGCTCACCCTCTTCCAGCGCACCCCGGCCTGGGTGATGCCCCGCGTGGACCGGGCCATCAGCGGCGCCGAGCGGGCCCTGCACCGGGCGCTGCCCGTCACCACCAAGCTGCGCCGCGGGCTGCTCTGGGGCATCCGCGAACTCCAGGTGCAGGCCTTCACCAAGCACCCCGACGAGCTGGGCTTCGTGGAGCAGATCGCCAAGCGCAACATGGGCGCCGCCATCAAGGACCCGGCCCTGCGCGCCAAGCTCACCCCCGACTACCGCATCGGCTGCAAGCGGATCCTGCTGTCGAGCACCTACTACCCGGCGCTCGCCAAGCCCAACGTCGACGTGGTCGCGAGCGGGCTCAGCGAGGTGCGCGGGTCGACGCTCGTCGCCGCCGACGGCACCGAGGCCGAGGTCGACGCGATCGTCTTCGGCACCGGTTTCCACGTCACGGACATGCCCATCGCCGAGCGCGTCGTGGGCGCGGACGGGCGGACGCTGGCCGAGACCTGGAAGGGCGGGATGGAGGCACTGCGCGGCGGCACGGCGGCCGGCTTCCCCAACTTCATGACGGTCATCGGGCCCAACACCGGCCTCGGCAACTCGTCCATGATCCTCATGATCGAGTCCCAGCTGAACTACATGGCGGACTACCTGCGCCAGCTGAACGTCCTCGGCGGCCGCACCGCCCTCGACCCGCGCCCCGCCGCCGTGCGCAACTGGAACCACCGGGTGCAGGAGCGCATGAAGCGCACCGTGTGGAACACCGGCGGCTGCACCAGCTGGTACCTGGACGCGAGCGGCCGCAACACCACCGTCTGGCCCGGCACGACCGCCGAGTTCCGGCGGGAGACGCGCCGCGTGGACCTCGCGGAGTACCAGGTGCTGCGCCCGGGCCCGGTCGCGGTGAAGACCACCGACGCGAACACCGGCGCGGACGCGGAGGTGAGCGCGTGAGCCGCCTGCTGCACGCCGCCGACGGCCCGTACGCCCCGCCGGTGCCCGCCCACGAGCTGACCGTCACCGCCGCCGACGGCGCCCGGATACACGTGGAGGTGCACGGCCCCGAGAACGCGCCCGCGGTCGTCCTCGCGCACGGCTGGTGCTGCTCCACCGCATTCTGGGCGGCGCAGATCCGCGAACTGGCCGTCGACCACCGCGTCATCGCCTACGACCAGCGCGGCCACGGCCGCAGCCCGGCCAACCCGGCGTACGGCACCGAGCCGCTCGCCGACGACCTGGAAGCCGTACTGGAGGCCACCCTGGCGCCGGGCGAGCGGGCCGTGATCGCCGGGCACTCCATGGGCGGGATGACGCTGATGGCCGCGGCGGCCCGGCCCGCGGTGCGCGAGCACGCGGCGGCCGTCCTGCTGTGCAGCACGGGCAGCGCGCGGCTGGTGGCGTCCGCCACCGTGCTGCCGATGCGCGCGGGCCGGGTGCGCACCTGGCTGACCCGGCGCATCCTCGGCTCCCGGGCGCCGCTCGGGCCGGTCACACCGCTCGCCCGCCGCATCCTCAAGTACGGGACCATGGGCCCCGGTTCCGCCCCGCACACGGTCGACGCCTGCGCCCGGATCGTGCACGCCTGTCCGAGCCGGGTCCGGCACGGCTGGTCCCAGGTGCTGGACCTGCTCGACCTCGACCACGGCGTACGGGAGTTGCGGATGCCGGTGGAGATCGTGGTCGGTACGGCGGACCGGCTGACGCCGCCCGTGCACGCCCGCGCGCTGGCCGCCGCGCTGCCCGACTGCGTGGGCCTCACCGAACTCCCGGGCCTCGGCCACATGACGCCGGTGGAGGCCCCGGACCTGGTCACCGGCAAGATACGGGCCCTCGCGGCCACCTACATACCCAGCGCACGCGCTGAGCGTGCCGTACCCGTCGAGGAGAGCGCATGAGCAGGGTGAGCCTGGAAGGGCGGGTCGCCGTCGTCACCGGAGCCGCGCGGGGCGTGGGGGAGTTGATGGCCCGCAAGCTGTCCGCGCGCGGGGTGAAGGTGGCGCTGGTCGGCCTGGAGCCGGACGAACTCAAGCAGGTCTCCGCCCGGTTGCACAGCGACAGCGACCACTGGCACGCCGACGTGACCGACCACGAGGCGATGGCCCGGGTGGCGGCGGAGGTGAAGGAGCGCTTCGGGAAGGTCGACATCGTCGTGGCCAACGCGGGCGTCGCCACCGGCGGCCCCTTCGTCGACTCCGACCCCGATTCGTGGCGGCGGGTCATCGAGGTCAACCTGATCGGTTCTGCCGTCACCGCCCGCGCCTTCCTGCCCGCGCTGCTGGAGAGCCGCGGCTACCTGCTCCAGATCGCCTCGCTGGCCGCCCTCACTCCCGCCCCGATGATGAGCGCCTACTGCGCCTCCAAGTCCGGCGTCGAGGCGTACGCGCACAGCCTGCGCGGCGAGGTCGGGCACCGCGGCGTGAAGGTCGGCGTCGGCTACCTGTCCTGGACCGACACCGACATGGTGCGCGGCGCCGACCAGGACGACGTCATGCGGGAGTTGCGGCAGCGGCTGCCCTGGCCGACCAACAAGACCTACCCGCTGGGCCCGGCCGTCGACCGGCTGGTGGAGGGCGTCGAGCGCCGCTCCGCGCACGTCTACGGACAGTGGTGGCTGCGCGGCATGCAGGGCGTGCGCGGTTACCTGCCCGCCCTCATCGGCACCGTCGGACAGCGTGAGATGCGGCGCTTCGGCGACCGGCTGAACGGCAGGCGGATCGGCCTCGTCGGGGCCGGTGGAGCGGCCGACGAACACCGTCCGACCAGCATGACTACGGTCCGTAAGTGATCGACATGCGCACGGTCACCGCTCGTGTGAATCTGATCGAGCGCCCGGCCGATCCGGTCGGGCCCGATCACCACAGGAGTGAACCCACATGGGTATGAAGGACCAGTTCCAGGACAAGGCCGAGCGCATGCAGCAGCAGGGCAAGCAGCGTGCCGAGCAGGCGCGGGACCAGTTCCAGAACCGCGACCGCCGTCGCGACGAGGACGAGATCGACCCGTCCTCCCCGGCCTCGCGCCGTCGCGAGTCGGAGCACCAGGACCCGTCCTCGCGCCGTCGCGACGAGGACGACCGGCTCCAGGACAGCTTCGACGCCTGACGCGCCGCCGCTGAGGTGAGAGGGCGCCCCCCGGGTCGACCGGGTGGGCGCCTTCTCCCGTGCCACCAGAGGTGTTGCGGAGGAGGCCTCTACTCCCGCGGCGGCAGGGGCGGACGCGACCGGTCCGGCACGGCGTCGTAACCGGGCGGCGTGGCGGGCGGGTTGGTCTCCAGCAGCTCCAACGCCAGCCGCACCGCCTCGTCCAGGACCGGGTAGCGGCCCTCGGCCCAGTCCAGCGGGGTGCGCAGCGCCTCGACGTCGGGGGCGACGCCGTAGTTCTCCACGGTCCAGCCGTAGGCGTCGAACCAGGCCGCGTTCATCGGCACCGTGATCACCGAGCCGTCGCCGAGGCGGTGCCGGCCGGTCATGCCGACCACACCGCCCCAGGTGCGCTGCCCGACCACCGGGCCGAGGCGCAGCAGCTTGAACGCCGCGGTGATCATGTCGCCGTCGGAGGACGTCGCCTCGTCGGCGACCGCGACGACCGGACCGCGCGGCGCGTTGGAGGTGTACGACACCGGCTGGGCGTCCCGCGTCAGGTCCCAGCCCAGGATGGTCCGGGTCAGCTTCTCGATGACCAGCTCGCTGATGTGCCCGCCCGCGTTGCCGCGCACGTCCACGATGAGCGCGGGCCGGGAGACCTCCATGCGCAGGTCGCGGTTGAACTGCGCCCAGCCGGAGCCGCCCATGTCCGGGATGTGCAGGTAGCCGCACCGTCCGCCGCTCAACTCCCGCACCACCTCGCGGCGCTTGGCCACCCAGTCCTGGTAGCGCAGGGGGCGTTCGTCGACGAGCGGGACGACGGCCACCCGGCGGGAGGGCCCCCGGCACCCCTCGCCGGGCGCGAAGGTCAGCTCCACCGTCGTACCGCCCGCGCCCGCGAGCAGCGGGGACGGGCCGAGAACCGGGTCGACCGGGCGGCCGTCGACGTGGGTCAGCACGGCCCCGTCGCGGATGCCCGTACCGGCCAGCGGGGAGCGGGCCCTGGAGTCGGAGGAGTCGCCCGGCAGAATGCGCTTGGCCACCCATCGCCCGTCCCGGCAGACGAAGTTGGCGCCGAGCAGGCCCTGCCAGCGCTGGTAGTGCGCCGGGCCCTCGTTGCGCCGGGCGGCGACCACGTAGGCGTGCGAGGTGCCCAGCTCACCCAGCACCTCGCGCAGCAGGTCGGCGAACTCGTCGGGGGAGGCGACCCGTTCGAGCAGCGGACGGTACTGGTCCAGGACCGCGTCCCAGTCGATGCCGCACATCCCCGGGTCCCAGAAGTAGGCGCGGATCAGGCGGCCCGCCTCGTCGTACGCCTGGCGCCACTCGGCGGCCGGATCGACCTCGTGCAGGATGCGCCGCAGGTCGATCCAGGTGGTGGAGTCGCCGTCGCCGACCTCGGTCGCCGGTACGGCGCGCAGGTCGCCCTCGTCGAGCACGACCAGGCGGCTGCCGTCGCCGCTGACCCGGAACCAGTCCAGGTGGTCGACCAGCTCCGACTTCTTCGCCTTGGCCAGGTTGAAGTGCTCCAGCGTGGGCCGCTCGCTCGGGTCCGCCGGGTTGGCGAAGGTCTCGCCGAGCGCGCCCGAGATCGGCCAGCGCAGCCAGACCAGGCCGCAGCCCGCGACCGGTTGCAGCGCCGAGTACTTGGAGGCGGTGACCGGGAAGGGCGTCACCCGGCTCTCCAGGCCCTCGACCTCGACGGTCACCGCGCCGCCCTCGCCGGGCTCGTCCTCCAGGGGGTCCAGGCCGCCTGCGGCGGGGCGGCCCTCGGGGTTGAGGGCGAAGGGGGAGGGGGTCGCGGAGGACAGCGGCACCAGGTAGGGGCGGCAGCCCAGCGGGAAGGACAGGTCACCGGTGTGCACGTCGTACACCGGGTCGAAGCCGCGCCAGGACAGGAAGGCGAGGTAGCGGCCGTCCCTGGTGAAGACCGGGTTCTCGTCCTCGAAGCGGCCGTTGGTGACGTCGACGACGAGGGTGCCCTCCGGTCCGTCGATCCGGGCCATCTTGATCTGCCGCAGGGTGCGTCCGATGCCCGGGTGCGACCAGGTGAGCCAGGCCCCGTCGGGGGAGAAGGCGAGGTCGCGCACGGGGCCGTTGACGGAGCGGATCAGCTCGGTGACCTGGCCTCCGGCGGTGTCGGGGGTGCCGGGGGCGCCCGGCGTCACGGTGCCCCCGGCGTCGGCGGTGTCGGCGGCGACGTCGGCGTTGTCGGCGGTGTCTGCGGGGACGTCCGGGCCGGCGCCTCCGGCGGGCGGGGGGACGCCCGGGCCGCCCGGGGTGCCGGTGTCCCCGGCGGCCGGTCCGGGGCCGGGGACGTCGTGCGGGGCACCTGCCCCAGGAGCGTCGGCCGCGGTGCCGCGGTCCGCGGAGGCGCTCGCCGCCCCGCCTTCTCCCGCGGGAACGCTCCCCGCCGTCCCCCTGGCGGTCGTTCCGCCTCCCGCGGTGCCGCCGGTCGCGGAGCCGCCCCCCGGCGTGCCGTCTCCCGCCCCGGTCGGCGGCGTGCCGGTGTCCCCGGCGTCGGTGTTCTCGGTGGGGGTGTCCGCGACGGAGGCGTCCGGGGCGGTGTCCGCCCGGGCGGACACCGCCCCGGACGCGTCCTCGTCCCCCGCGTCGGCCGGGTACCCGGCTTCCACCGCCTCCAGCGCCAGTGCCACCTCCGTGTCCGGTTCCGCGACGTCGAGGATCAGCAGCCGTCCGTCGTGCGAGGCGACGGCGAGCCGGTCGCCCGCCGGGTCCGAGACCAGCTCCAGGACCCGGCCGAGGCGCCCGGAGGCGAGCCGCCGGGCCGCGCGGCCGCCGGTCGCCCGGGGCAGGTAGGAGATCTCCACCGCGTCCTCGCCCTCCGCGTCCGTCACGTACGCGATGCGCCCGCTCTCCCCGAGCATCTCCGGCAGCCGCACCCGTACCCTCGGGGTGTCCGCGATGGTGCGGGCCGGGCCGTCGCGGTGGGTGAGCCAGTACAGGCTGCCGCGCACCACGACGGCGCTCGCGCGGCCGGTCTCGTCCACGGAGAGGCCGCCCACGTGCTGGGCCGCGGGCACCTGGTAGGTACGCCGCCCCGCGCGCGGACCGCTCAGCCGCACGTCGAGCCGGCGCGGTGCCGAGCCGGGCGCGAGGTCGTCCACGATCCACAGGTCGCCCGCGCACTGGTACACCACCCGGGTGCCGTCGCTCGCGGCGTTGCGGGCGTAGAACGCGTCGTGGTCGGTGTGGCGGCGCAGGCCGGTGCCGTCGTGGGCGCAGGAGTACAGGTTGCCGACGCCCTCGTGGTCGGAGAGGAAGGCGATCCGGCCGCCGACGAACATGGGGGCGGAGAGGTGCCCGCCGAGGTCGGGCAGGAGCCGCTCGCCGTGCAGCCAGAGCCGGCCCGTGGCACCGCCCCGGTAGCGCTTCCAGGCGGCCGGCTCGTGCGGCGGGGTGCCGGTGAGCAGGAGGGTCCTGCGTTCGCCGTCGAGGTCGGCGGCCTGGATGTCGGTGACCGGTCCCCAGGGCAGCTTGCGGCCCGGGTCGCCGTCGGGGGTGACCTTGTAGGCCCAGGTGAGGTGCGAGAAGGGCTCGCCGTGCGAGGCGACGGCGAGCACGGCGGTGGTGCCGTCCGGGTCGGGGGGCGACCAGCCGCAGACCCGGGTGTCGAGGCCGCCCCAGTGGGTCAGCTGCCGTCCGGGGCCGCCGTCCACCGGCACCAGGTGGACCTCCGGCACCAGACTGCGCCAGCTGGTGTACGCGATGTGCCGGCCGTCGGGGGAGAAGCGCGGGGGACCGGCCTTGGTGCGGTCGACGGTGAGGCGCCAGGCCCGGCCCGGACCGTCGAGGGACGCGAGCCAGAGGTCGTCCTCGGCCACGAAGCACAGCTGGTCGCCACTGAGGTGCGGAAGGCGCAGATAACTCACCCGCCCCATGCTTTTCCGGGCACCGGGTACCGGCAACTTATGCGGCGCCGACAACCGTGACCCACACCACGAACGAAACCGTTTCGTTTCGCTAGGCGGTGGGGTACATTCGTCATGTACGAAACGGTGTCGTTCCGGTCGAGTGGACCGGCCGACCGGACGGAGAGGAGTGAGCGAGATGACGGAGACCGCCACCGCGCGCCGCAGCCGGATCACTCCCGAGCGCGAGGCCGAGCTGTACGAGGCCGTGCTCGACCTGCTCCGCGAAGTCGGCTACGACGCCCTCACCATGGACGCCGTGGCCGCCCGCACCCGGTCCAGCAAGGCGACGCTCTACCGCCAGTGGGGCGGCAAGCCGGAGCTGGTGGTCAAGGCCATCCGGCACAACAAGCCCGGCGAGATCGGCGACGTCGACACCGGATCGCTCCGCGGCGACCTGCACGCCCTGATGGCGCGTGAGGACGACTGCACCATGGAACAGAACTCCGCGCTGATGCGGGGCGTCGCCATGGCGCTGCACCAGAACCCGGACCTTCGCCAGGCGTTCCGGGAACAGCTCATCGAACCGGAGATGGCGGAGTTCCAGCGCGTGCTGCAACGCGCCGTCGACCGCGGTGAGATCAGAGCGGACTGTCCGGCGCTGGACTTCCTCGTGCACATGATGGTCGGCGGATTCGCCACCCGCACGCTGCTGGACGACCAGCCACCGACCCGGGAGTTCCTCACCTCCTACATCGACGCCGTGATCCTCCCCGCCCTCGGCGTCTCCACCCACTGACACGTCCCTGCACGCCAGGGACACCTGAGCCCCACCTGACGTAACCGCTCACGTCGTCGGGCTGATCACCCCTGCCCTGAAGACCCACGACCTGACCGGGAGTACGCCCCCGTGGCCACGTTCCTCTACAAACTCGGCCGGCTCGCCTTTCGCCGACGGCACTTCGTCGCCCTGATCTGGGTGGCCCTGCTGACGCTCGCCGGCGTCGGCGCCGCCAGCGCCCCGCCCGCCGGAAACTCCTCCTTCTCCATCCCCGGAACGGAGGCCCAGAAGGCCTTCGACCTGCTGGAACAGCGCTTCCCCGGTGCGAGCGCCGACGGGGCGACCGCACGGGTCGTCTTCAAGGCGCCCGCCGGCGAGAAGATGACGGACGCCGGAAACAAGGCGACCGTCGAGAAGACCGTCGACGAACTTGCGGACGGCTCCGAGGTCGCCTCGGTCGCCGACCCCTACACCGGCGACGCCGTCAGCAAGGACGGCGCCATCGCCTACGCCTCGGTGAAGTACGACGTCTCCGGCATGGAGCTGGAGGAGTCCACCAAGGACGCCCTGGAGGACGCCGCCCAGCAGGCGCGCGACGCCGGGCTGACCGTCGAGATCGGCGGTGACGCGCTCCAGGCCGTCCCGGAGACCGGCGCCACCGAGGTCATCGGCATCGCGGTCGCCGCCGTCGTCCTGGTCATCACCTTCGGCTCACTGGTCGCGGCCGGGCTGCCGCTGCTCACCGCCCTGATCGGCGTGGGCATCGGCGTCTCCTCGATCACCGCGCTGGCGAGCGCGCTGGAACTGGGCTCGACCACCTCGATCCTGGCGATGATGATCGGCCTCGCCGTCGGCATCGACTACGCCCTGTTCATCGTCTCCCGCTACCGCGCCGAACTCGCCGAGGGACGCGAACGCGAGGAAGCCGCCGGACGGGCGGTCGGCACCGCGGGCTCCGCGGTCGTCTTCGCCGGCCTCACCGTCGTCATCGCCCTGGTGGGCCTCGCGGTCGTCAACATCCCGATGCTCACCAAGATGGGCATCGCGGCGGCCGGCACCGTCGCCATCGCGGTCCTGATCGCCCTGACGATGATCCCCGCGCTGCTCGGCTACGCCGGTCGCAGGGTCAAGCCCGCCGGGGCGAAGGGCCGGCTGCTGGGCCGCTCCCGCAAGGGCGAGCCGAAGCCGGACCGGCCGGGCGGGCAGCCGAAGGCCAACCTGGGCACCCGCTGGGCGAGCTTCGTCGTCCGCCGCCCGCTCGCCGTCCTCCTCCTGGGCGTCATCGGCCTCGGCGCCGCCGCGGTCCCCGCGACCTCGCTGGAGCTGGGCCTGCCCGACGACGGCTCCCAGCCGACCTCCACGACCCAGCGCCGCGCCTACGACCTGCTCTCCGAGGGCTTCGGCCCCGGCTTCAACGGCCCCCTGATGGTCGTCGTGGACGCGAAGGGCAGCGACGCCCCGAAGGACGCTTTCGACGACGTCGCGGGCGAGATCAAGGGTCTCGACGGCGTCGTGGCGGTGACCCCGCCCGCCCCCAACAAGGGCGGCGACACCGCGACGATCACCGTGGTCCCGGACTCCAAGCCGTCCTCCGTGCAGACCGAGGACCTGGTGCACGCCATCCGCGACGCGGGCGGCGACATCGAGGCGACGACCGGCGCCGAGACCCTGGTCACCGGCTCGACGGCGATGAACATCGACGTCAGCCAGAAGCTCAACGACGCGCTCGTGCCGTACCTGGTCCTGGTCGTCGGCCTGGCCTTCCTCCTCCTGATCGTGGTCTTCCGCTCGATCCTGGTCCCGCTGAAGGCGGCCCTCGGCTTCCTGCTCTCCGTCATGGCGGCGCTCGGCGCGGTCGTCGCGGTCTTCCAGTGGGGCTGGCTGGCCGGCCTGATGGGCGTGGAGGAGACCGGACCGGTCATGTCGATGATGCCGATCTTCATGGTCGGCGTGGTCTTCGGCCTGGCGATGGACTACGAGGTCTTCCTGGTCACCCGCATGCGGGAGGCCTACGTCCACGGCGAGAAGCCGCACCAGGCGGTCGTCACCGGCTTCAAGCACGGCGCCCGGGTCGTCACCGCCGCCGCGGTGATCATGATGGCGGTCTTCGCGGGCTTCATCGGCTCCAGCGAGTCCATGGTGAAGATGATCGGCTTCGGCCTCGCGATCGCCGTCTTCTTCGACGCGTTCGTCGTCCGCATGGCCATCGTCCCGGCGGTCCTCGCCCTGCTCGGCAAGAAGGCCTGGTGGCTGCCGAAGTGGCTGGACCGCGCACTGCCCAACGTGGACGTCGAGGGCGAGGGCCTGCGCACGGCCGCCGAGCGGGGCACCGGCCCGGACGAGGACCGGGAGCTGGTGCGCACCTGACCCGCCACCGCCGCCTCTGACAGGAGGACGACAACAGACCAGCCGGTGAGGGCTCCGTGGGGACGGGGCTGCCCTCACCGGCTTCCTCCGTTCCAGGGCACCCGACGGCTCCGTAACCCGGTCGCCTGTGGGCTACACGTACCGCTACGGTGCCGTCCATGACGACGACCGACGACGCCTCCGGCTCCACCGGCTCCACCGGCTCCACCGCCGCCCACCCCCGCTTCGCCGCCGCCCTCGGCGAACTGGGCCTCGGTGACCTGGCCGGACGGGCCCGGCGCTTCCCGGAGGCCACGCGCACCGCCGCCGAGGCCGCCGCCGCCATCGGGTGCGAGCTGAGCCAGATCTGCAAGTCGCTCATCTTCGCCGCGGACGGCGTGCCCGTACTCGTCCTCATGGACGGCGCCTCCCGCGTCGACCTGGACCGGGTCCGCGACGAACTCGGGGCCGGGAAGGTCACCCGGGCCAAGGCCGACGTCGTACGGGAGACGACCGGGTACGCGATCGGCGGGGTGCCGCCCTTCGGGCACCGGACCAGGACCCGGGTGCTCGCCGACCGGTCCCTGCTCGCCCACGACGTCGTCTGGGCCGCCGCCGGCACCCCGTACGCCGTCTTCCCGATGGAGCCCAAGGACCTCGTCGCCACCGCCGGCGCCACCCTCGTGGACGTGCGCGAGCGCTCCGAGTGACACCGCTGGTCACCGCCGCCGTCCTGCTCGCGGCGGTCACCCACGCCAGCTGGAACGCCATCGCCCACCGGATCACCGACAAGCTGACCGGGTTCGCGCTGATCTCCGGCGGCGGGATGCTCATCGGGCTCGCGCTGCTGCCGTTCACGGCGTTCCCCGCGGCCGGGGCGTGGCCGTACCTCCTGGTCTCCGCCGCCGTCCACATCGCGTACTACGCCCTGCTCATGCGCTCCTTCCGGCTGGGCGACTTCGGCCAGGCCTATCCGATCGCCCGCGGCAGCGCGCCGCTGCTGGTCACCGTCCTCGCCGCCGTCTTCGCCCACGAGGTGCCGGACGGCTGGGCGACCGGGGGCATCCTGGTCTCCTGCGCGGGGCTGACCGGCGTCGCCCTGTGGGGGCTGCGCGGACGCCGGCCCGACTGGGCGGCCATCGGCGCCGCCCTGGCGACCGGCGTGACCATCGCGGCGTACACGGTCGTCGACGGCCTCGGCGTACGCGCCTCCGGGTCCTCCCTCGGCTACATCGCCTGGCTGATGGCGGTGCAGGGGACGGTCCTGCCGGCGTACTTCCTGTACCGGCACCGCGCCGGGGCCTGGGCCCTGCTGCGACCGCAGGCCGGTCTCGGACTGGTCGGCGCGGCACTGTCCGTCACCGCCTACGCCCTGGTCCTGTGGGCGCAGACCCGCGCCGAACTCGCGCCCATCGCCGCCCTGCGCGAGTCGTCCATCCTGGTCGGCGCCGCGATAGGGGCCCTGTTCTTCAAGGAGCGGTTCGGCGCGCCCCGGATCGCGGCGGCCGGTCTCCTGGTCGTCGGGATCGGGCTGATGCTGCACACCGGATAGCCGCGAGGGCCGGGATGGTGCGTACGGCCGTCGCGAGGCGCACCCTGGAAGAAGGTGTTCCGGAGGTGATCGTCATGATGCACACCACAGTGGGATGGCATGTCGAGCTGGAGTTCACGGAGGACGACCAGCACACGCGGGCGGTCGCGATGGTGCGGCTCCCCGACGGCACCGAGGTCCGCGCGCACGGCCACGCCAGCCGGCACCGGGTCGACTCCCAGCAGCCACGGGTCGGTGAGGAGGTCGCGGGCGCTCGGGCGTTGAACGAGCTGGCGATGCAGCTGCTCACCAAGGCCCACGACGAGATCGACGCGGCGTCCGGGCGGACCTCGCACCCCATCCACGTCTGAATCCACGCCTGGACCCGCGTGAGCCCGGTCCAGGGCCGTCCAGGGCCTGCCCCTAGGACGGGCCCTGGGCGATCGACGCGCGTACCGCCCGTACCAGTGCCTGCGCCCGCGGGTCCGCCGTCACGGTCTTGCGGAAGCCGTTGGTGACGTAGCCGAGCGCGATGCCGGTCTCCGGGTCGGCGAAACCCAGGGAGCCGCCGCGGCCCGGGTGGCCGAAGGAGCCGGGGCCCAGGAACGGGGACGCACTGCCGTGCAGCATGTAGCCGAGGCCGAACCGGGTGCCCACGACCAGGATCCGGTCGGGACCGGCGGACTCCTCGGCGCGGGCCAGCTCCATCGTCTCCGGGTCGAACAGCCGCAGGCCGCGCGTCACGCCGTCGACCTCGCCGATCAGCGCCGCGTAGAAGCGGGCCAGGCCGTCGGCCGTCGCGATGCCGTTGGCCGCCGGGAGCGCGGCCGCGCGGTACACCGGGTCGTTCTGGTCGGGGAACGGGGTGATCGCGGCGAAGGCGCGGCGGGTGAGGGAGTCCGGGTCGTCGTAGGCCTCGGTGACGGAGCGCTTGGGGCGCAGCCGCGGGCCGTTGCCGGGACTCGACGGCTCCGGCTCGTCGAGGCGTCCGACGCGACCGGCCCGGCCCGCCGCCTCCTCCGCCGCGGGCAGCCCCACCCACAGGTCCAGGCCCAGCGGACCGGCGATCTCGTCCGCGATCCACTGCCCGGCGCCCCGCCCGCCCGTCACTCGGCGGACCAGTTCGTCGAGCAGCCAGCCGTACGTCAGCGCGTGGTAGCCGTGGTCGGTGCCCGGGTCCCAGACCGGCGTCTGCGCGGCGAGGGCCGCGGGGCCCCGCAGCGGGTCCAGGGCGTCCTCGGGGGTCAGCGGGCGGTCCAGGACCGGCAGCCCGGCCCGGTGGTTCAGCACGTGCCGGACCAGCACCCGCTCCTTGCCGTGCGCCTTGAACTCCGGCCAGTACTCGCCCACCGGCGCGTCCAGGTCCAGCTCCCCGCGCCGGTGCAGCAGCAGCGGTACGGCGGCGGCGACGCCCTTGGTCGCCGAGCGGACCACCTGGGCGGTGCCCCGGCGCCACGGCTCGGTGCCGGCGGTGCCGTCGACGTCCTTGGCGCCGCCCCACAGGTCGACGACCTTGCGCCCGTCCCGGTAGACGGCGACGGCCGCGCCCCGCTCACCGAGCGCGCTGAAGTTCCGTGCGAACGCGTCCCGCACCGGCTCGAAGCCCTCGGCCACCGTGCCGTGCACGTTCACGTCCGCGTCCCCGTCCCCGTCCTCGTCCACTTTCCCGTGTCCCTTCCGTTCGCCCGTGACAGTGGGTGCAACCACCACCGACCGTCCGCGATTCCTCACCCGCCCGCCGACACCGACCGCGGGTCGAAGCCGAAGGGCAGTTCCAGGCGGTGGGCGCGCATCAGGCCGTCGTCGGACAGCAGGTCCGCGGTCGGTCCGTCCGCCGCGATCACGCCGTCGCTGAGGATCAGGGCGCGGGGGCACAGCTCCAGGGCGTAGGGCAGGTCGTGGGTGACCATCAGGACCGTGACGTCCAGGGAGCGCAGGATGTCGGCGAGTTCGCGGCGGGAAGCCGGGTCGAGGTTGGAGGAGGGCTCGTCCAGGACCAGGATCTCCGGCTCCATCGCGAGCACGGTCGCCACCGCCACCCGGCGCCGCTGGCCGAAGGAGAGGTGGTGCGGCGGCCGGTCCTTGAACTCCGCCATGCCGACCAGCGTGAGCGCCCGGTCCACGCGGGCCTCCAGCTCCGCCCCCTTCATCCCGGCCGCCGCCGGTCCGAACGCCACGTCCTCGCGCACCGTCGGCATGAACAGCTGGTCGTCGGGGTCCTGGAAGACGATGCCGACCCGGCGCCTGATCTCCGCCATGTTCCGCTTGTCGACCGGCAGCCCGGCGACCGTGACCGTGCCGGTGCCGCCGGTCAGGATCCCGTTGAGGTGGAGCACGAGCGTCGTCTTGCCCGCGCCGTTCGGACCGAGCAGCGCGACCCGCTCGCCGCGCGCGACGGAGAAGTCCACGCCGAACAGCGCCTGGTGCCCGTCGGGATAGGCGAAGGCGAGGCCGGAGACGTCGAGGGAGGCGGGCGCGTCGGTCACGGGGTCGGAGGCGGGGCCTGTCACTGGGCCTGTCACTGGGTCGGTCACAGCACCCATCCCAGCAGACACACGACCAGTGCCGCACACGGGAGGGCCAGCGCGTACGACCACTGCGCCCGGGACGCGGTCACCTCGTCGATCACCGGCATCGAACCGGCGTACCCGCGGCTGACCATGGCCAGGTGGACGCGTTCGCCGCGTTCGTAGGAGCGGATGAACAGCGCCCCCGCCGACTTGGCGAGCACGCCCCAGTGCCGCACGCCCTTCGCCTCGAACCCGCGCGACTCCCGGGCGATCCGCATCCGCCGCATCTCGTCCGCGATCACGTCCCCGTACCGGATCATGAACGAGGCGATCTGCACCAGCAGCGGCGGCAGCCGCAGCCGCTGGAGACCGAGGAGAAGCTCCCGCAGCTCGGTCGTGGAGGCCAGGAGCACGGAGGCGGCGACGCCCAGGGTGCCCTTGGCCAGGACGTTCCAGGCGCCCCACAGACCGTTGACGCTCAGGGACAGGCCGAGCACGTCGACCCGCTCGCCCTGAGCCACGAACGGCATGAGCACCGCGAACGCGACGAACGGCACCTCGATCAGCAGCCGCTTGAGCAGGAAGGCCGCCGGGACCCGGGCCGCGTACGCCACCGTCGCGAGCAGCAGCGCGTACAGGCCGAAGGCCCACATCGCCTCGCGCGGCGTGGACACCACGACGACCACGAAGGCGAAGACCGCGGCGAGCTTGGTGTGCGGCGGCAGCCCGTGCACGGGGGAGTGGCCGTGCCGGTAGAGCCGATGAGCGTGACCCGCACCCACGTCAGACGGTCGTTTCGGTGTTGCTCGGGGAGGCGTCGTCGCTGCGGCGCCTGCGCACCGCCCAGAACACGGCGCTGCCCGCGACGACGGTGACGCCGACGCCGATCACGCCCGCGAGGCCGCCGGAGACCCGGGCGTTGGTGACGTCCTTGACGCCGTAGTCGGCGAGCGGCGAGTCGGCGTTGGCGTGCTCCTTCGCCTTCTCGTCGATGCCCTTGTCGGAGGCGACCTTCTCCAGGCCGTCGGGGTTGGCGGAGGCGTAGAAGCTGACGAATCCGGCGAGGACCAGGGAGGCGACGAGGCCGGTGATCCACACCTTGCGGTGCGAACGGGCGGCGGCGGGCGCGGGGGCCGGTGCGGCGCCGGAGGGGGCGTCGACCAGATCGCCGTTGACCCGCAGCTTGAGCCGCTGCCGGAGCCCGCGCGCCCCGTACACCAGGTCCGGGCGCACGGCGATGACGGCGCCGACGGTCAGCGCGGTGATCGCGGCCTCGCCGATGCCGATCAGCACGTGCACGCCGATCATCGCGGTGGCGACCTTGCCGATGGAGACGTCGGTGGTGCCGCCGATCCAGTACAGGAGCGTGAAGGCGAGGGCGGCGGCCGGGACGGAGACGAGCGCGGCGACGAAGGAGGCGACGGTGACCGAGCGGCGGGTGCGCGGCAGCACCTTCACCAGGCCCCGGAAGAGGGCGTAGGCGACGACCGTGGTGACGATCGCCATGTCGGTGATGTTGACGCCGAGCGCGGTCAGGCCGCCGTCGGCGAAGAGGATGCCCTGCATCAGCAGCACGACGGACACGCACAGGACCCCGGTGTAGGGCCCGACGAGGATGGCGGCCAGCGCGCCGCCGAGCAGATGCCCGCTGGTCCCGGCCGCGACCGGGAAGTTCAGCATCTGCACGGCGAAGATGAACGCCGCTACCAGCCCGGCCAGCGGCGCCGTCCGCTCGTCCAGTTCGCGGCGCGCGCCGCGCAGGCTGACCGCGATGGCGCCCGCGGCGACGACTCCGGTCACGGCGGAGGTCGGGGCGTTGATGAATCCGTCAGGTACATGCACGGTTCGATGATAGAGACCAGTTGCAACTCGTTCGCAAGAGCGAGGTAAAGGCTGTGTCAGTCTGCCGATGGGGCCGATCTCACATGTGGTATCCGGCCCGCAGGGCGTGAGCCGGGAAATATGGGACATTGGAGTGGGGGTGGACCCACAGCTTCAACAAAGGTGGCAGAGCGTAAGGGGCGACCCCATGTCCGTAGTCGAACAGTACGCACGAGCCCACATCCTCACGGACGGGGATCTCCCCGACCAGGACGACGGCGGAGCGATACCCGTCGTCCTGCGCTACGACCCCGCACTCGACCCCTCGCTGGTGTGCGTCGCCCTGCCCGGGCCGGGCGGCCGCGCGTCCCGCTCCCGCGAGTGGACCTTCTCCCGCGAGCTGCTGGAACAGGGCCTGCGCGCGCCCGCCGGAAGCGGTGAGGTGCGGGTGTGGCCGTGCGGGCGGGTGCAGGCCGTGGTCGAGTTCCACTCCCCGCAGGGCTGTTCGGTGGTCCAGTTCGAGAACAAGGCCCTCATCCGCTTCCTGCGCCGCACCTACGCGGCGACCGCCCAGCCGGTGGCCCACTGAGCCGGGCCACCGGCCACGCATCCGGCAGCGTCAGCCACCCGCCTTGAGGAGCGCCGCGACGATCGGGCCCGCGGTGTCGCCGCCGTGCCCGCCCTGCTGGACCACGCCCGCCGCCGCCAGGTCGCCCCGGTACGCCGTGAACCAGCCGTTGGGCTTCTCCTGCCCGTCGACCTCCGCCGAGCCGGTCTTGGCACCCACGTCACCGCCGACCCCGGCCATGGCTTCCGCCGCGGTGCCGTACGCCGCCGTGTAGGACATCAGCTCGCGCAGCGCGCCGAGCGTCTCGCCCGACATCGTGCGGGAGGCCGTGGCCAGCGCCCGCCCGTCGACCGACGGGGCGACCAGGTACGGCTGGTGGAAGGAGCCCGACTTCACGGTCGCCGAGACCGAGGCCATGTTCAGCGGGTTCATCCGCACCCCGCCCTGGCCGATGAGGGACGCGGCCATCTGGGCCTTGCTCTGCACCGGCACCCGGCCGTCGAAGGTGGACACGCCGACCGACCAGTTGTTCATGGACAGGCCGAAGACCTCCTTGGCCTGCCTGGTCAGGTCGTCGTCCTTCAGCTCGGGGGCCTGGCTGATGAAGGCGGTGTTGCAGGACCGGGCGAAGCTCGCCTTGAAGGTGCCGTCCTTGATCTCGAACTTGTCGTCGTTCTGGAACTTCCACCCGCCGTATTCGAAGTACTTCGGGCACGGGTGCTTCTCGTTCACCGACGCCAGATCCTTCTCCAGCAGCATCGAGGCCGTGATGACCTTCATGGTGGAGCCGGGGGCGAGTGAGCCGAGGAAGGCGGTGTTGAAGCCGTGCCCGCCGTTGGCGACCGCGAGGACCTCGCCGGTGGAGGCGCGCAGCAGCACCACCGACGCCCCCTTCTTGCCGTCCACCTGCTTCTCGGCGGCGGCCTGGAGGGCGGGGTCGAGCGTCGTCTTCAGCGTGCCGGGCGTGCCCTTGCTCAGCTCCAGCAGCGTCTTGTCGGCGACTTCGCCGGCCCCGGACTCCTTCGATCCCTTCCCGTCCCCGGTGGTCTTCCCGCGCACCACACGCAGCTCGACGCCGGGGGTGCCGCCGGCCTTCTTGCCGTACTTGTCGCGCAGCCCGTCCAGGACGGTGCCGAGGGACGGGTACTTGGCGGCGGTGATCTCCGCGCCGTCCCGGTCCAGCGCCTTGACCGGCGGATCACCGGCCTTCCCGGTGACCAGCTTGTCGCCGTCCCTCAACTCCGGGTGCACGACGGCCGCGTGCCAGTCGACGCGGGGCTCGCCGTCGCCGTCCCGGCGGACGACGGTCAGCGCGCTGTCGTACGCCAGCGGCTCGGCCGCCTGCTCGTAGGCGACCGTGGCCTTGACGGAGAAGGGGACCTTCTCCCCGGCCGGGGTGCCCGCGGTGAAGGTGGCGTCCTTGACGCGGGCGTCCTTGGCGTAACCGGTGAGCAGCGCCTTCGCGGCCTCGGCGTCGTCGGTCGCGGCGGCCGCGCCGGCCACGTCGCCCTGCTGCCAGGCCGTCAGGAACCGCTGGGCGGTCGAGGTGACCTCGGCCGCCGTCAGCGGGCCCGACTTCACCTTCTCCGCGGCCGCCGCGGACTTGGTGCGCGCGGAGTCCTCGCCGTCGGCCCCGCCGCCGTACATCGCGTAGGCACCGAATCCGGCACCGGCCACGACCACGGCGGCCACACTGCCGATCACGGCGGGTTTCGTCCTGCGCCGCTCGGCGGCGGCGCCCTTTCTGCTGCCCACTGCGTCCCGTTCCTCGGTGCCGTCGCTTGTATCAGTGCCGTCGGTTGCTCGGCACCGGATGGTGCGGTGCCCACAACGGCGACCACAGTAGGCGCAGTCACGGCCGCCGGTCCGGGTCAGCCGCCCACTCGTAGCACATCTGCGACGATCGGCCCGGCCGCGTCACCGCCGTGGCCGCCCGCCTGGACCATGGCCGCCGCCGCGATGTCGTTGCGGTAGCCGGTGAACCAGCTGTCGGAGGTGGCCCGTCCGTCGACCTCGGCCGACCCGGTCTTCGCGCCGATGTCGCCGCCGAGCCCGGACATCGGGACCACGGCAGTTCCCTGGGTGGCGGTGAGCCGCATCATCTGCTTGAGCTGGGAGACGGTGCCCTGCGGCAGACCCTTGGCGGTGGCCGGCTCCCGGTCGTCCAGGTCGAACGGCACCAGGTACGGCTGGCGGAACTCACCGGTGATGGCGGTCGCCGTCACGGAGGCCATGTTCAGCGGGTTCATCTGGACCTGGCCCTGCCCGATGGCGTTGGCCGCGCGGTCCGGTCCGCCGGAGGCGGGGACGCTTCCGTCGAAGGAGACGATGCCGGTCTGCCAGTTGTCCTGCCCGAGCCCGAAGCGTTCCTGGGCCTCCTGCGTCAACGAGGAGTCCGTGAGGGGTTTCTCGTCGACGAGCTTGATGAAGCCGGTGTTGCAGGAGCGCATGAAGGTGTTGGCGAGCGTGGCGCTCATGTTGGGCTTCATGTTGGTGATGTTCTTGAAGGTCTGGCTCTGCCAGGTCGCCGTGTCGGGGCAGGGCGCCGGACCGTTCATCGAGGTCACACCGTTGTCGATGAGCATCGCCGACGTGATGATCTTCATGGTGGAGCCGGGGGCGACCCGCCCCTGGAACGCGGCGTTGAACCCGTCCTGACGGTTGTTCGCCACGGCCAGCACCTCCCCGGTGCTGGGCTTCACCGCGACCACGGAGGACTCGCCGTACCGCTTCACCGCCTTCTCGGCCGCCGCCTGGACGCTCGCGCTGAGGGTCGTCCGGAGCTTCCCGGGCTCGCCCTCGGTCAGCGTGAGCAACGGGGTGTCCGGCGTGTTGGCGACCGTGTGCCGGACCGCCAGTTCGACGCCCGGGGTGCCGCCCGCCTTGGAGCCGTACCGCTCCCGGAGCGTGGCGAGGACCGGCCCGAGCGAGGGGTACTTCTCCTTCGTGAGTACGTCACCGTCCCGCCCCACGGCTTGGATCTGCGGGGTCGCCGACTCCTCGGTGACCAGTGTGTCCCCGTCCTTCAGGCTGGGATGGACGACGGACGGCTCCCAGTCCACCAGCGCCCGCCCACTGGTCTCCCCGCGCACCACGGTCAGCGTGCTCTTGTAACTGAGCGGCTTCGTCGTCCCCTCGTACGACACCTTCGCCTTCACCGTGAACGGCACGGAGGTGCCGGCCGCCGTGCCCGGCGTGATCTCGACGCCGCCGATGTGCGCGTCCTCGCCGTAGGCGGTCAGCAGCGTCCCGGCGATCGAGGCGTTGTTGGTGTAGGAAGCGGCGGTCGTGGCGTCGCCCTTCTCCCAGGCCGTGAAGAACTTCTCGCTCGTCTCCTCGACCTCCTCCTTGCCCGGCGGCCCACTCTTGGCCTCCGCCCCGGCGGACCCGGATCCCCCGCCGCCGTCCAGCGCCGACACCACGTTGTAGGCGCCGTACCCGGCACCGCCCACCATCACGGCGAACACCCCGCCTATGACGGCGACCTTGACCCCCCTGCCCATCGGCAGCTCCCCTCCCCGTCAGACCTTCCGCCCGCCTTCTTGAACGCGTTCAGAAGCAGTTGTGGTTGCACTCTATGCGCAGCGAGTGACCGGCGGTACGGGTGTTTCCGTTTGGTGGCCTAAAGGAGACCCGGGGGGTAGCGGTGCCCTCCGGCGCCGTACGGTTCGGCAGCCGGCTCGCCCAGAGGCGGGCTCCTGCTGAGGTCCTCCTTCAGAGGGTGTCACCTCACCCGCGAGGCGGACACGGTCCGCCGCAGCGGACGAAGCGCGGCTGCCGTGTCCGGGGCCAGCATGGGCGCCATGACGACAGCGACCACCGCTCTCCCCGCACCCGCGCCCGTCTGGGCTCGTCGCGCCGCCCACGCCATCGCGCTGTGCGCCGTCCCGTCCGGCCTGTGGCGCATCGCCATGGCGGCCGGTGTCTACGTCGGCTACAGCGACCAGGTGCTGCGCGACGTCTACGACATACCGGGATGGGGCATCGCCTACGTCGTCGGCCTCTCCGTCCTGGCCGAGCTGGCCGCCCTGTTGCCGCTGCTGCTCGTCAGCGACCGGTGGCGGCCGCTGCGCCCCGGGGTCCTGGCCCCGCTGGCCTGGACCGCCTCCGCGGTTCTGGTCCTGGTGGCGCTGTGGCAGCTCGTGGTCGCCTTCACCGCCGAGAGCCAGACGTACCTGTCGAGCGGTACGGCGGAGATCGTCTGGGGCGTCGCCTTCGGCCCGCTGTTCGCCGTCCCCGCACTGATGATTGCGGTGACCCGGTCGTACACGAAGCGATGTCTCGCCGCATCCGTCCCGAAGGTCCGCGGCGTGGGATGATCGCGGCCATGTCAGGTCAGGTCTGGGTGTCCCTCATATCGCTGGGCGGTGTCGTCCTCGGTGGCTCGTTGTCCTATCTCGTCCAGCACCGGACCCAGCTCTCGGCGGAACGCGCGGAACAGCGACGGCAGCGGATCTCCTTGTCGGAGACCCGGCGGGCGGAACGGCTGGCGTTGCTGGAGCGGTTCGTCGAGGTGGGGGCCGAGGCCGAACGCTCCGCCCTCAGCCGGCCTCGCGAGTGGGAACGCACCGACGACTGGTTTCTCACCACCCGGGACGTCATGCACAGGCTGTGGGTCGCCGAACGGCTCATCCGCATCCAGTTCCCCCTGCCCGTGCACGACGCGGCACGCGCGTACTTCCTCGACCTCAACCGGACGGTGTGGGAGGGCCTGCCGGATGGCGACAGTGTGCGGGACTACCTGGAGGAAAACCGGCTGGCGTTTCTGGACGCGGCCCGCGCGGTCATGAGCTGACTAGACCCACGTGTCCAGCCACATCCGCGCCCGCCACTCCTCCATCGGGATCGCCGTGCCCGTGTACAGGGGCCAGAAGTAGATGAAGTTCCAGGCGATGAGGAGGACCAGGACGCCCGCTCCCGTCGCGCCCGCGACTCTGCGGGTGTCGCTGCATCCCGGGCGGCCGATGATCGCGCCCAGGAGCATCGCCACCGCCAGGCACAGGAACGGCAGGAAGACGACGGCGTAGAAGAGGAAGATCGTGCGCTCCTGGTACATGAACCAGGGGAGGTAGCCCGCCGCCACGCCGCAGGCGATGGCGCCCGCGCGCCAGTCGCGGCGGAAGAGCCAGCGCCACAGAACGTACAGCAGGGCGAAGCAGCCCACCCACCAGAGCAGGGGGGTGCCCAGGGCCAGGACCTCGCGGGCGCACTTCTCGCCCGCGTCCACCGGGCAGCCGTCCGAGCCCGCCGAGGGGGACTCGTAGAAGTAGGAGACCGGGCGGCCCAGGACGATCCAGCTCCAGGGGTTCGACTGGTAGGTGTGCGGCGAGGTCAGGTGGGTGTGGAACTCCAGCACCTGGGTCTCGTAGTGCCACAGGCTGCGCCACCAGTCGGGGAAGAGCCACGACCAGGAGCTGTTCGCGCCGTCCTTCGCCGCCCAGTCGCGGTAGTAGCCGCCGGTGCCGTCGGAGGGGGAGAGGATCCAGCCGAGCCAGGACAGGAGGTACGTGGCCAGCGCCACGGGGACGGTGGAGAGGAAGGCCCAGCCCAGGTCGTGGCGGAGTACGGCGCGGTAGGGGCGGTGGGCGCCGGCGACGCGGCGGGAGCCGACGTCCCACAGCACGGCCATCACGCAGAAGGCCGCCATGATGTAGAGGCCGTTCCACTTGGTGGCCGCCGCCAGGCCCAGCATCAGGCCGGCCGCCAGGCGCCAGGGCCGCCACCCGAGGCGGAGGGTCTCCGCGATGTGCGCGTCGGGGCGGACACGGCCGTCCTCGTCCACCGGGAGCGCGGCGGCGAGCCGGGCGCGGGCTCGGTCGCGGTCCACGACCAGGCAGCCGAAGGCGGCCAGCACGAAGAACATCAGCACGCTGTCCAGCAGCGCGGTGCGGCTCATCACGAAGTGCAGGCCGTCCAGCGCCATCAGGGCGCCCGCCAGGCACCCCAGGAAGGTCGAGCGGAACAGGCGGCGGCCGATGCGGCACAGCAGCAGGACCGAGAGGGTGCCGAGCAGGGCCGTCATGAAGCGCCAGCCGAACGGGTCGAACCCGAACAGCAGTTCGCCGAGGCCGATGACGTACTTGCCGACCGGCGGGTGGACGACGTACGCCGCGTCGGCCGGGATCGGGACGTCGCCGCCCGAGTTCAGGATGAGGTCGTTGGCGTTCTTGTCCCAGTTGACCTCGAAGCCGCGGTGGATCAGCGCCCACGCGTCCTTCGCGTAGTACGTCTCGTCGAATATCACCGCCTTCGGGCTGCCCAGGTTCCAGAACCTCAGCACCCCCGCGAGCAGCGCCACCAGCAGCGGCCCGCCCCACGCCGACCAGCGGATCATCCGGTCGGCGAGCGGCTTCGACAGGCCCAGGAACGCCCACAGGCGCGGGCTCGGGCTCGTGTACGGCGGCACCAACCGGTCGCGGACGTCGCCGGCCGCGGGCCCCGCCGAATAGCCGAAGCGGCGCAGCCGCTGCTGCCAGGTGGGCCGCTCGTCGTGCGGGGCCTGGTCGTGCAGGGTGTCCGTGGAGGACGCGGTACTGGTCACCGCGCCATCGTAGGGAACCGCGCTGTGCACGTCCCGCGCATGTGCCTCCCGGGTGCGGATACGGTCCCCTTCCGGGAGGGCTGGGAGGATGGGGACGTGACTGGAACCCTTGTACTCGCGGGCACCCCCATCGGCGACGTCCAGGACGCCCCGCCCCGGCTCGCCGCGGAACTGGCCGGCGCGGACGTCGTCGCCGCCGAGGACACCCGGCGGCTGCGCAGGCTCACCCAGGCGCTCGGCGTCGCGCCCGCGGGGCGTGTCGTGTCGTACTTCGAGGGCAACGAGTCCGCCCGTACGCCCGAGCTGGTGGAGGAGCTGGCCGGGGGAGCGCGGGTGCTGCTGGTCACCGACGCCGGGATGCCGTCGGTGTCCGACCCCGGGTACCGGCTGGTCGCCGCCGCCGTCGAGCGGGGCGTCCGCGTCACCGCCGTCCCCGGACCGTCCGCGGTGCTCACCGCGCTCGCCCTGTCCGGGCTGCCCGTCGACCGGTTCTGCTTCGAGGGCTTCCTGCCCCGCAAGGCCGGCGAGCGGCTGACCCGGCTGCGCGAGGTCGCCGAGGAGCGCCGGACCCTCGTCTACTTCGAGGCCCCGCACCGCCTCGACGACACCCTCGCCGCCATGGCCGAGGTCTTCGGCACCGACCGGCGGGCCGCCGTCTGCCGGGAGCTGACCAAGACGTACGAGGAGGTCAGGCGCGGCGGGCTGGGTGAGCTGGCCGCGTGGGCCGCCGAAGGGGTGCGGGGCGAGATCACCGTCGTCGTCGAGGGGGCCCCGGACAAGGGGCCCGAGGAGGTCGGCGCCGAGGAGCTGGTGCGCCGGGTGCGGGTGCGCGAGGAGGCGGGGGAGCGGCGCAAGGAGGCGATCGCCGCGGTGGCCGCCCAGGTGGGGGTGCCCAAGCGGGAGGTGTTCGACGCGGTGGTGGCGGCGAAGAACGCGGAGAAGAACACGGGGAAGAACGAGGGAACCTGAGGGGATCCGCAGGGCCGCCCTTGACCCGTCCCTGACCTTGCGGGCGCTCCTGCCAAGGACAGCTCAAATCGGCTAAAACACTCGGCAGCGCCTGGTGCTTTCCCGCTGGTGGAGGAGTCCACTGGAGGAAGGAGCAGAACGAACCAAGGAGCCGGGATGAGCATGAGTGAGAGCGCCGTGCGGACCGGAATGCGTGCCGGTGCCACCGCCGTCGTCCACGAGTCGTACTCCTTCGCCTGCATGCGCTGCGGGCACGGCTGGGAGCAGTCGTTCGAGATCGAGCACCACACGGACACCGACGGCCACGAGTTCGTGCTCTACGTCGCGGACGGCCGGATCGTGCCCTCCCCGCTGACCCGGCCGACCTGCGCCACCTGCGACAGCCACGTCGTACGGATCCTGCGCCCGGGCCGGGTGGCCTCGGTGCGCGGCGCCACCCACACCGTCCACCGGGTGCCGCCCGCCGGCCCCCTCGAGGTGCCGCTGGTGCCCGAGGTGCCGGGACCGGGGGCTCCCGGACTGTCCGGCGAACGCCGGCACTGGCACCTGGCCGACCTGCTGCACGCCCTCCACCTCCACCGCAGGGCGAGCTGACCGTACCGGGGGCGGGCGGGCGCTTCCGTAGGATCGGGGCATGCCTTCGAACGCCCCCGGCCGGTCCGACAAGAACGGCGCGCCCCCGCTCCCCGAGCCCCTCCGGGTCCCGGTCGCCGACTCGCACACCCACCTCGACATGCAGTCCGGCACCGTCGAGGAGGCACTCGCCAAGGCCGCGTCGGTCGGTGTCAGGACCGTCGTCCAGGTCGGCTGCGACCTCGCGGGGTCCCGCTGGGCCGCCGAGACCGCCGCGGCGCACGACGCCGTCCACGCCACCGTCGCCCTGCACCCCAACGAGGCGCCGCGCATCGTGCAGGGGGACCCCGACGGCTGGTCGAGGCAGGGCGCACGGCAGCCCGGCGGGGACGCGGCCCTCGACGACGCCCTCGCGGAGATCGACCGGCTCGCGGCACTCCCGCAGGTCAAGGGTGTCGGCGAGACGGGTCTTGACTACTTCCGCACCGGCCCGGAGGGCAAGGAAGCCCAGGAGCGCTCCTTCCGCGCCCACATCGAGATCGCCAAGCGGCACGGCAAGACCCTCGTCATCCACGACCGCGACGCCCACACCGACGTCCTGCGCGTCCTGAAGGAGGAGGGCGCACCCGAGCGCACCGTCTTCCACTGCTACTCCGGCGACGCCGAGATGGCCGGGATCTGCGCCCGCGCCGGCTACTACATGTCCTTCGCGGGCAACGTCACCTTCAAGAACGCCCAGAACCTGCGCGACGCCCTCGCCGTGGCCCCGCCGGAGCTGGTCCTGGTGGAGACCGACGCGCCGTTCCTGACGCCGGCGCCCTACCGGGGGCGGCCCAACGCGCCCTACCTGGTGCCGGTCACGGTGCGTGCCATGGCGGACGTGCGGGGCGTCGACGAGGACACCCTGGCGACCGCCCTCGCCGCCAACACGGCCCGCGCCTTCGGATACTGACACGCTGGGTAGTCGCGTCGCTTGGGAGAGTGACCGGCCCTCCGCTAGGTTCTGGGGGCCCGATCGGGACCCTGGAGCGTGTGGGTGTGAGCAGAACGCAGTTCGAGCCGGCAGAGGTGTACGAGGCGTACGAGTACCTCGCACCGTACGACGTGCACAGCGCGCCGACCCTGCCCTACGGCTACGGCGGCGACCCCCACCCGCCCGCGCCGCCCGCGCCCCCCGTCCACGAGCCGGCCGCGCCCACGCTGCCCCGGCAGAGCGACGGGCGGGCCGAGCGCCGGCGCCGGGCGCGGTGCGCGGGGCGCGCGGACGCCTCCCTGCGCCGGCTGCTGCCGCGGGCGCTGGTGGTGGCCTTCCTCGCGGGCGGCACCACCGCGTTCGTCGCCAAGGACAAGGCGGTCGAGCTGACCGTCGACGGCAGCCCGCGCACGCTGCACACCTTCGCCGACGACGTGACGGAACTGCTCGCCGAGGAAGACGTCCGGGTGGGCGCCCACGACGTGATCGCACCCGCCCCCGGCACCCCGCTGACCAGCGGCGAGGACGTCACCGTCCGCCACGGACGGCCCGTGCTGCTCACCCTGGACGGCCACCGGCGCCAGGTGTGGACGACCGCGGGGACGGTGGCGGGGGCACTGCGGCAGCTCGGGGTGCGCACGCAGGGCGCGTACCTGTCCACCGGGCCCTCCCGGCGCATCGGCCGCGAGGGCCTCGCCCTGGAGGTGCGCACCGAGCGGGTGGTGACCGTCATGGCGGACGGCCGGACCCGCACCGTCCGCACCAACGCCGCGACCGTGCGGGAGGTCGTCGAGGAGGCCGGCATCACCCTGCGCGGCGAGGACACCACCTCCGTCCCCGCGACCGGCTTCCCGCGCGACGGCCAGACCGTCACGGTGCTGCGGATCACCGGGTCCCAGGAGGTCCGCGAGGACCCGATCCCCTTCGACGAGCGACGGGCCGGGGACGCCTCCCTCTTCCGGGGCACCGAGGTCGTCCAGGAGGCGGGCCGGCCCGGGCTGCGCCGCACCACGTACGCCCTGCGCACCGTCAACGGCGTCCGGCAGAAGCCGCGCCGCCTGCGCACCGAGGTGGTCCGCGAGCCCAGCCCGCGCATCGTGCGGGTCGGCACCCGGCCCCGGCCGACCTCCGTCCACGGCGCCGACCAGCTGAACTGGCAGGGCCTGGCCGCCTGCGAGTCCGGCGGCCGCCCGGACGCCGTCGACCCGTCCGGGACGTACGGGGGGCTGTACCAGTTCGACGCCGCCACCTGGCACGGCCTCGGCGGCGCGGGCCGCCCCGAGGACGCGTCGGCCGCGGAGCAGACGTACCGGGCGCAGAAGCTGTACGTGCGCAGCGGCGCCGACGCCTGGCCGCACTGCGGCGCCCGGCTCCGGGACTGAGGCTGCTGCCTGCGGCGCCCGGGCGTGGGCTGGGGCTCTCCGCGGTACTTGCGTGCGCCGGTGCGCGGGCCCGTCTGCGGCGCCGGTCTGCGGGGCTGAGGCTTTCCGTGACGCCCGGTGCGCGGGTGAGGGTGCCCGTCCCGGGTGCGGGCACCGGCCCGTCCGGGGCGCTGCGCTGCGGCGTGGGGCCCGCGCGGCCCCGGCTACCCTTGCGGGGTGAGCAGCCCCACCCCCGACGCCCTCCTGGGTCCCGCCGACGTCCGCGAACTCGCGGCGGCCCTCGGCGTACGCCCCACCAAGCAGCGCGGCCAGAACTTCGTCATCGACGCCAACACGGTCCGCCGTATCGTCCGCACCGCCGAGGTACGCCCCGACGACGTGGTGGTCGAGGTGGGACCGGGTCTCGGCTCGCTCACCCTGGCCCTGCTGGAGGCCGCCGACCGGGTCACCGCCGTCGAGATCGACGACGTGCTCGCCGGTGCCCTGCCCGCCACCGTCGCCGCCCGCATGCCGGAGCGCGCCGACCGGTTCGCGCTCGTGCACTCCGACGCGATGCACGTGCGAGAGCTGCCCGGCCCCGCGCCGACCGCCCTGGTCGCGAACCTCCCCTACAACGTCGCCGTACCCGTCCTCCTCCACATGCTCGACACCTTCCCGAGCATCGAGCGGACCCTCGTCATGGTGCAGGCCGAGGTCGCCGACCGGCTGGCCGCCGGACCCGGCTCGAAGGTGTACGGCGTGCCGTCCGTGAAGGCGAACTGGTACGCGGAGGTCAAGCGGGCCGGGTCCATCGGCCGCAACGTCTTCTGGCCCGCGCCCAACGTCGACAGCGGGCTCGTGTCACTCGTCCGGCGCAGCGAACCGCTGAAGACCACCGCGTCCAAGGCCGAGGTCTTCGCCGTCGTCGACGCCGCGTTCGCCCAGCGCCGCAAGACCCTTCGGGCCGCGCTCGCCGGGTGGGCCGGATCGGCCGCCGCCGCCGAGGCCGCGCTCGTCGGCGCGGGCGTGTCGCCGCAGGCGCGCGGAGAGGCGCTGACCGTGGAAGAGTTCGCGCGTATCGCCGAGCACAAGGTGTAGGGAGTGACGAGCAAGTGAGCGTGACGGTCCGCGTTCCCGCCAAGGTCAATGTCCAGCTCGCGGTCGGCGCCGCCCGCCCCGACGGATTTCACGACCTGGCCAACGTCTTCCTCGCCGTCTCCCTGTACGACGAGATCACCGCCACCCCGGCCGCCGACGGGCTCCGCGTCACCTGCGAGGGGCCCGACGCCGACCAGGTCCCCCTGGACCGCACCAACCTCGCCGCCCGCGCGGCACTCGCCCTCGCCGAACGGTACGGCCGCGCGCCCGACGTCCACCTCCACATCGCCAAGGACATCCCCGTCGCCGGCGGCATGGCGGGCGGCAGCGCCGACGGTGCGGGCGCGCTGCTCGCCTGCGACGCCCTGTGGGGCACCGGCGCCTCCCGTGAGGAGCTGCTCGAGATCTGCGCCGGGCTGGGCAGCGACGTGCCGTTCAGCCTGGTCGGCGGGGCGGCGCTGGGCACCGGGCGGGGGGAACGGCTGGCCGGGCTGGAGGTGGGGGGCGACTTCCACTGGGTGTTCGCGCTGGCCGCGCGGGGACTGTCCACGCCGGCCGTCTTCCGCGAGTTCGACCGGTTGGGGGAGGGCGTGGACATTCCCGAGCCGGTCGCCGACCAGGCGGTGCTCGACGCCCTGGCCAAGGGCGACGCCGCCGCGCTCGCCGTCGCCGTCTCCAACGACCTCCAGCCCGCCGCGCTCTCCCTCTTCCCCGAGCTGTCCGACACCCTCGCGGCGGGGCGGGCGGCCGGAGCACTGGCGGCCCTGGTCTCGGGCTCGGGGCCGACGACGGCCTTCCTCGCGGCCGACGCCAGGTCCGCCTCCGACATCGCGGGGGTGCTGCGGGCCTCGGGGACCTGCCGGGACGTGCGTACGGCGGTGGGGGCGGCGGCGGGGGCCACGGTCCTGGACTGAGGCGCACGGCGGCCGGACTACCCTGGAGGGTCGAGCGATCCACCAGGCAGGAGAAAAATGGCCGTCAATCTGGTCAATGTCGAGAACGTCAGCAAGGTGTACGGCACCCGTGCACTCCTCGACGGCGTGTCCCTCGGCGTCTCCGAGGGGGACCGCATCGGGGTCGTCGGGCGCAACGGCGACGGCAAGACGACCATGATCCGGATGCTGGCCAGGCTGGAGGAGCCCGACACCGGCCGGGTCACCCACTCCGGCGGGCTGCGGCTCGGCGTGCTCACCCAGCACGACTCCCTCGACCCCGCCGCGACCGTCCGGCACGAGGTCATCGGCGACATGGCCGACCACGAATGGGCGGGCAACGCCAAGGTCCGGGACGTGCTGACCGGGCTGTTCGGCGGGCTCGACATGCCGGGGTTCCCGCAGGGGCTCGACACCGTGATCGGTCCGCTCTCCGGTGGTGAGCGGCGCCGGATCGCGCTGGCCAAGCTGCTCATCGAGGAACAGGACCTGGTCGTCCTCGACGAGCCCACCAACCACCTAGACGTCGAGGGCATCGCCTGGCTCGCGGGGCATCTGCGCGAGCGGCGCTCCGCGCTCGTCTGCGTCACCCACGACCGGTGGTTCCTCGACCAGGTCTGCACCCGCATGTGGGACGTGCAGAAGGGCGACGTCTACGAGTACGAGGGCGGCTACTCCGACTACGTCTTCGCCCGCGCCGAACGCGAGCGCATCGCCGCCACCGAGGAGACCAAGCGGCAGAACCTGGTCCGCAAGGAGCTGGCCTGGCTGCGGCGCGGCGCGCCCGCCCGCACCTCCAAGCCCCGCTTCCGCGTCGAGGCCGCCAACGAGCTGATCGCCGACGTGCCGCCGCCCCGGGACAGCAGCGAGCTGATGAAGTTCGCCTCCTCCCGGCTCGGCAAGACCGTGTTCGACCTGGAGGACGTCACCGTCCAGGCCGGTCCCAAGGTGCTGCTCAAGCACGTCACCTGGCAGCTCGGCCCCGGCGACCGCATCGGCCTGGTCGGCGTCAACGGCGCCGGCAAGACCTCCCTGCTGCGGGCCATGGCCGAGGCCGCCCGCAGCGAGGGCGAGCGGCAGCCGGCGGGCGGGCAGGTGCGGGTCGGCAGGACCGTCAAGCTGGCGTACCTGTCGCAGGAGGTCGCCGAGCTGGATCCCAACTGGCGGGTGCTGGAGGCCGTGCAGCGCGTCCGCGAGCGCGTCGACCTCGGCAAGGGCCGCGAGATGACCGCGGGGCAGCTGTGCGAGACCTTCGGCTTCGGCAAGGAGAAGCAGTGGACGCCGGTCGGCGACCTGTCCGGCGGTGAGCGGCGGCGGCTCCAGCTGCTGCGGCTCCTCATGGACGAGCCCAACGTCCTCTTCCTCGACGAGCCGACCAACGACCTCGACATCGAGACCCTGACCCAGCTGGAGGACGTCCTCGACGGCTGGCCCGGTTCGATGATCGTCATCTCCCACGACCGGTTCTTCGTCGAGCGGACCACCGACCGGGTCTTCGCCCTGCTCGGCGACGGCGCGCTGCGCATGCTGCCGCGCGGCATCGACGAGTACCTGGAGCGGCGCCGGCGCATGGAGGAGGCCGCCGCGTCGAGCGCCCCGGCCGTGGCGGCCAAGCCCGCCGCCGCCGTGCCCGAGAAGAGCGCCGCCGACGTGCGCGCCGCCAAGAAGGAGCTCCAGAAGATCGAGCGGCAGCTGGACAAGGTCTCCGAGAAGGAGACCAAGCTGCATGCCCAAATCGCCGAGAACGCCACGGACTTCGCGAAGGTGGCCGAGCTGGATGCCGAGCTGCGCGAGCTGACGGGGCAGCGCGACGAGCTGGAGCTGCGCTGGCTGGAACTGGCCGAGGACGCCTGAGCGGCCGCGTGCGCTGAGCGCGCGGGTGGTGTAAAGGGCGCGTGAAGGCGCGTAACAGAGGCATCACGGGCCGGTCCTCCCTTGGGAACAGGGGCGGACGCGGCCCGGTGGGCGGTTGGGCACGAGTGATAGAAAGACCGTCCGAGGACTGTCCCAGGGCGGTCCGAGGCTTGTGGAACGATCGCCGTAGACGACTCCGGGGCCAGCGCGTGACCCGGGGCGTGGCTAAAAATCAGTGAGTAATAAGGGGGAACGCGCTGATGAGCCAGCCGCCGAATCAGCCGCCGCAGCCGGGTGGCTTCGGAGCACCGCAGGACCCACCGCCGGGAGGCTTCGGGGCACCGACCCCGCCGCCGCCCCCGCAGGGGCCGCCGTCCGGCCCGCCGCCGCAGCAGCCGGGCTACGGGTATCCGCAGCAGCCCGGTCAGCCCGCCCAGCCGGGGCCGTACGGCCAGCAGCCCGGACCGTACAACTCCGGTCCGTACGCCCAGCCGCAGCAGCCGGGGCCCTACGGCCAGCAGCCCGGCTACGGCTACCCGCAGCAGCAGTACCCCGGCGCGCCCGGCGCCCCCGGTATGCCGCCGCCCGGTGGCCCCGGGTCCCGCAACCCCTTCAAGGGCAAGCCCGCCCTCGCCGTCGGAGCCGCCGTCGCGGCCCTGCTCGTCATCGGCGGCAGCGTGTGGGCGGTCACCGCGAGCGGCGGTGACGACGAGAAGGGCAAGAAGCCCGTCGTCGCCAAGACCGACGACCCCAAGCCCTCCGGTTCCAAGGGCGGCGCCCCGGTCGACCCCGGTGACGGCAGCGGCGACGGCGGCGAGGACCCCGAGGACCTCAACGAGGGCCGCCAGGCCGGCGAGTCCAAGGTGCTCTGGTACAAGGAGGCGCCCGACGCCCCCGGTTCCGGTGCCGACGCCAACGGCATGTGGATCACCGGCAAGGCGGCGGTGAAGGCGGCGTACAAGCAGCTCGTCGCCTACAACGTCGGCGACGGCAAGCCCGCCTGGGAGCCGATCGCGTTCCCGGAGAAGATCTGCGCGGTCACCCCGGAGAAGACGGCCGACGACAAGATCGTCGTCGCCTACATGAGCGGCTCCAGCGACCGCGCCAAGTGCAACAAGCTCCAGGAGATCGACCTCGCCACCGGCCAGAAGGGCTGGTCCGAGGAGGTCGCCGACGGCGACCTGTTCGACTCCACGCTCTCCCTCGAACTCTCGCTCAGCGGCAACACCATGATGGTCGGCCGCTCCCAGTCCGGCACCGCCTACGACGTCAGGAGCGGCAAGAAGCTGTACGAGAAGAAGAAGTACGGCGACGCCTGCTTCCCCGCCGGATTCGCGGGCAGCGCGAACAAGCTCGTCCAGGTCGCCTCCTGCGGCGCGGGCGGCAACAACGCGCACGACGAACTCCAGGGCCTCGACCCGAAGACCGGCAAGGTCCTGTGGACCTACAAGTACGAGAAGGGCTGGCGGATCGCCCGCGCCTACTCCGTCGACCCGCTGGTCGTCTACGCCACCAACGAGGACAAGAAGGTCTGGAACATCTCCAGCTTCACCGCCGGCGGCAAGGTCCAGGAACAGGTCGGTGTCGACGAGGACTTCGCCCCCGAGTGCGGCTGGGCCATCCTCGAACGCGACCTCCAGGGCTGCACGGGCGTGGCCGTCGCCGCGGGCACGCTCTACCTGCCGACCGAGGCGACCAGCGGCGCCAACGAGATCGTCGCGATCGACCTCGCCACCGGCAAGGAGAAGTGGCGCACCAAGTCCCCCGCGGACGAGTCGATGATGCCGCTGAAGATCGAGGGCGACCAGCTCATCGCGTACGTCCAGCCGTCCTACGACGCGGGCGGCCAGGTCGTGTCCATCCCGACCGGCGGCAGCAGCCACCAGCCCGCCAAGCTGCTGCAGAACCCGCAGGGCGTCGCGGACATCGAGAACAGCTTCTACTCCAAGGACATCGACTGGGTCGACGGGCGGTTCTTCATCTCCAGCACCCGCCTGACCGGGAACGACGAGTCGAAGGAGAAGTTGATGCTCGCTTACGGCAAGTGACCTCTTCTTTTTGCCTTCTCCTTCGTCCGTCTCCGTCGTCTCCGCTCTCCGAGGTACTCACGTCATGACCCAGCCGCCTCCCCCGCCGCCCAACCAGCCCCCGCAGGGGGGCGGGTTCGGCCCGCCGCAGAACCAGCCGCCGCAGCCGCCGACCCCGCCGCAGCAGCCGGGGTACGGGTATCCGCAGACGCCGCCCCAGTCGCCGCCGCAGGCTCCGCCGCCGCAGGCTCCGCCGCAGCCCCAGCCCCAGCCCCAGCCCGGGTACGGGTACCCGGGGCAGCCCGGGGCGTACGGGCAGCCGGCGCCGGGCTATGGGCAGCCCGGTCAGCCGGGCCAGCCCGGTTACGGCTATCCGCAGCCGCCCACCATGCCCATGCAGCCGCAGGCCGCGGGCGGTGGCCGGAAGATCAACGCGCAGGTCGCGATCATCGTGTCCGCCGTCGTCGCGATCGCCCTGATCATCGGCGGCGGGGTCTGGTACGCCGGTTCCTCCGACGACGGGGGCAAGGACGACACCGCCGGCTCCAGCGGCGGCACGGGCGGCGACGGCGGTACGGACCAGAAGGGCGGCGACGGCGGCAAGGCCTCCGGCGCCAAGGAGAAGGCGCCCTCCGACCCGGCGGCCAAGGTGCTCTTCCAGGTCCCGATGCCCGCGGTGAGCAAGGAGGACGACAGCGTCGTCGTCTCCGGCTCGTGGCTCACCGACAAGGTGTACGCCAAGAGCGGTATCGCCGAGGTCAACGGGTACGACCCCGCCAAGGGCAGCAAGAAGTGGACGATCAAGCTGGACGGCCCCGTGTGCGCCGTCACCCGGCACGTCACCGACGACAACAAGACGGTGATCGTCCACCAGCCCGCCATGCCGACCAAGGCCGAGCCCTCGCACGGCTGCACCCAGGTCGCGGTCCTCGACCTGGACGCCGGGAAGAAGGTGTGGACGAAGTCCGCCGGGGAGGGGCCGATCTCCTTCGACAACGTCACGATCAGCGGTGACACCGTCGCCGCGGGCAGCACCGACGGCGGCGTCGCCTTCGACATCGCCAAGGGCGACATCCTCTGGTCCCCGAAGACGACCGACACCTGCTACGACGCGGGCTACGGCGGCGGCGAGAAGCTGGTAGCGGTGCGCAAGTGCGGCTCGTACGACGCCCGCCAGCTGAACATCCAGACCATCGACCCGAAGAGCGGGAAGGTGATCACCGAGTACAAGATGGCCAAGGGCATCGAGTACGCGGGCGTCGTGTCGACGAACCCGCTGGTCGTGGCCGCCGACGTCGGTGACTCCGCCGGGGACGGCAGCGGCATCTCGGACTTCTTCTCCATCGACAACAAGACCGGCAAGCTGCTCACCCGCATCGCGGCGCCCGGCGACCAGTTCGCGGCCCGCTGCGACAGCATCACCAAGACCGAGAGCTGCAACGGGGTCGCGGCCGGCAACGGCAAGCTGTACATCGCGACCGAGGAGCACGAGGGCGGCGGCGAGTCGTACAGCCGGGCCAACGAGGTCGTCGCCTTCGACCTGACCACCGGGAAGCAGACCGGTCAGCGCGCGGACTCGGGCGAGGACTACACGATCACTCCGCTGCGCATGGACGGCGGCAACGTGATCGCCTACAAGCGCCCGCCGTACGACAAGGGCGGCCAGGTCGTGAGCATCGACGGAGCGACCTTCAAGCAGACCACGCTGCTGGAGAACCCGGCGACGGAGGCGGTGCGGGACGTGGAGTCCAGCATGTCGCCGGACTACTCCGAGCTGCTCTACTCGCAGGGGCGTCTGTACATGTCGCAGGTGTTCGCCAGTGAGCCGACGAGCGCGGACGAGAAGGAGTACCTGGCGATCGGGTTCGGCACCAGCGGGTGACCGTGTTGGCCCGGAGTTCCGGCCCCGTCCCTGGCTCAGGGGCGGGGCCGGCCGCGTTGCGCGGGGGATTTCGGCACTCCGGGGCGGTTCTCACCGGTAGGGGCAGCGCGCGGGCTGGCTAGCGTGTAGCTTCCGGGGGACATGCCGGGGGGTATGCCGGGGACGGGTGAATGGGTGACTGGGGGGTTGCTCCATGGGAGTACGGCTGATGGTGGTCGACGATCACCGATTGCTCGCCGAGGCGCTGGCCTCGGCGCTGAAGCTGCGGGGGCACCGGGTGCTGGCCGCGGCGGCGCCGGCCGCGGGGGCGGCGGAGCTGGTGATCAGCCGGGCGCCGGAGGTGTGCCTGCTGGGGACGGCGACACCGGCCGAGCCGGGGAACTTCGATCCGGTGGTACGGATCAAGCGGGAGCGTCCGCAGGTGGCGGTGCTGGTGCTGGGTCCGGTGCCGAGCCCTCGCGGCATCGCGGCGGCGTTCGCGTCGGGGGCGTCGGGGTACGTCCGGCACGACGAGCGCATAGAGGGTGTCGAGCGGGCGATCATGAAGGCGCGGGCGGGGGAGGCCGCGGTGGCGCCGGCCTTGTTGCAGGGGGCGTTCGGTGAGCTGCTGAACCCTGCGGCCCAGCCCGACGACGAGGGGCAGCGGCTGTTGCAGATGCTCACGCCGCGGGAGGTGGAGGTGCTGGTGCGGGTCGCGGACGGCGAGGACACGCGGCTGATCGCGGCGGGGATGGGGATCGCTCCGTCGACGGCGCGCACGCATGTCCAGCGGGTCCTGATGAAGCTGGGGGTGGGGTCGCGGCTGGAGGCCGCGGCGCTGGCGGCGCGGACGGGGCTGCTGGACCGGGCGGGTGCCTCCGGCGGTTGAGCGGGATGCCTGCGGCGCCGCTGCGGCTTCGGCGGGGGTGCACGTAGCGCCGTTTGTCCGGTGGGTGGGTCGGGGCCGCGCCGGGGGGTGTCCGTCCTCGGAACGGCGCGAAATCGGTTCCTTGAAGAGGCTCGGGGCGTTGACGCGCCAACCGCTGCGGGCGGACACCCCCCGACACGTCCCCTCACCGCCGTACGCGGCTTTCCCCGCCCACGCTCCGCGTCGCGCCCCGCACCGTACGCGGCCCCCCCCCCGCCGCAGCTGCAGGCAGTCGCCACGCCGCTCCGCAGCTGCGGGCAGTCGCCACGCCGCTCCGCAGCTGCGGGCAGTCGCCACGCCGCTCCGCAGCTGCGGGCAGTCGTGCCGCTGGGGCGGCACGGGTGGGCGCAGCGGCACCCCGCAACGCCGGGCTGCGCTCCCCACCCGCGCCCGCCCCGGGTGCCGGTCACGCGCCGGTGCACTGGGCGGTGTCACGAAGACACCGTCACTCCTCCCGCGGCGGCGTCGGCGGCGCCGTGGGCCGCAGCTTCAGCCAGGCCAGGAAGAACACGCCCAGGACCAGCATCCCCACCCCGGTCCACAGATTGATGTTCACCCCCTGCGCCTTGTCGATGTCCTCGTCGGACGCCACGATGCCCGCGATCGTCACGATGACGCCGTAGATCACGAACAGCCCGCCGATGATCCGCCGGATGTCGAACAGCCGCGCGGCGGTGACGGACTTGGTCTCCAGCTCGGAGACCTCGTCCTGGACGTTCTTGTCGGAGTAGGAATCAGACATGTTCTCTCAATCCTCCCGCGATCAGAACGAGAACGGGATGTAGCAGGCGGCGGCCAGGACGACCGCCCCCCAGCCGAGCAGCGCCGGCTTGCGGTACCACGCGTCGTCGCCCTTTGCGGGCGCCTCCGCCATGCCGGGGGACGTGGTGCCGTAGACCAGGCCCTGGAGGTCGGCGGTGGGCTTCGGCGCGGTGAACAGGGACACCGCGATCATGACCACCGCACCGGCGACGAAGCCCGCGATCGCGGAGACGAAGTTGGCGCCCTGGTCGGAGGGGATGTCGATGATGCCCTGCTTGTAGATGACGAAGTAGTTCACCATCGCGGCGGTCGTGCCCGCGATCAGGCCCCAGAAGCCGGACTTCATCGACGCCCGCTTCCAGAACATGCCGATGATGAAGACCACGAACATCGGCACGTTGAAGAAGGAGAAGAGCGTCTGGAGGTAGCTCATGATGTTGGAGAAGGACGAGGCCAGGAACGCCGTGCCGATGGAGGCCAGGACGCCGATCACCGTGATCAGGCGGCCGAAGCGGACGTAGTAGCCGTCCTCGCGGTCCTTCACCACGTACTTCTGCCAGATGTCGGTGGTGAAGACGGTGTTGAAGGAGGAGATGTTGGCCGCCATGCCGGCCATGAAGGCGGCCAGCAGGCCCGTCACCGCGATGCCGAGGACGCCGTTGGGCAGCAGTTGCTGCATCAGGTACGGGATCGCGTCGTTGTACTGGAGGTCCGAGCCGGGGGTGCCGATCTTCGGGACGAGGACCGCGGCGACCAGGCCCGGGATCATGACGACGAAGACGATGAAGATCTTCGGGAAGGCCGCGATCAGGGGCGTGCGCTGGGCCGCCGAGAGGTTCTTCGCGGACAGGGCGCGCTGCACCTCGGCGAAGTTCGTCGTCCAGTAGCCGAAGGAGAGGACGAAGCCGAGGCCCAGGACGATGGTCAGCCAGTTGGCGCCCAGCGGGTTCTCGCTGCCGATGCCCGTGCCGCCCCACGCCGTCATGAAGTCGGAGCCGTGGGACTTGGAGAGGGAGTCGGACAGGCCGTCCCAGCCGCCGACCTTCTTCAGGCCCAGGATGGTGATCGGGATGAGGCCGGCCAGGATCACGAAGAACTGGAGGACCTCGTTGTAGATGGCCGAGGAGAGGCCGCCGAGGGTGATGTACGCCAGGACGAAGAAGCCGGCCACGACGATGGCCACCCACTCCGGCCAGCCGAGCAGTGCCTCGACGACGATCGCGAGGGCGTAGAGGTTCACGCCGGCGATCAGGATGGCGGCGACGGCGAACAGGGCCGAGCTGAGGAGGTGGGAGGCCTTGTCGAAGCGCAGGAGGAGGAACTCCGGGACCGAGCGGACCTTCGAGCCGTAGTAGAACGGCATCATCACCAGGCCGAGGAAGACCATCGCCGGGATGGCGCCGATCCAGTACCAGTGGGTCGTGTAGACGCCGTACTGGGCGCTGTTGGCGGCCATGCCGAGGATCTCGGTGGCACCCAGGTTGGCGGCGACGAAGGCGAGTCCGGTGACCCAGGCGGGCAGGGAGCGGCCGGACAGGAAGAAGTCCAGGCTGGTCTTGACCGAGCGGCGGGCGGCGAAGCCGATGCCCAGGACGACCACGAAGTAGATCCCGAGGATCGTGTAGTCGAGCCAGTTGGTGGGGAGTCGAAGCTCTGCGGCTAGGTATGTGGAGCTTGTGGGGGTTTGCATTAAGCACTCGCTTCGTTCGCGAACTGATCCGGAGCGGAACCTACGCCTCCGCGTTCAGTAATTGAACACTTTTGGTGATGAACTTTGTTTGATTGTGATGTGGCGTGGGGGTGGTGGGTTGTGATGTGTTATGTTTGATTGTGTTGGATGATTGGTGAGTGTCCTGGCGACTGTCATGGGTGGGTGCAGAGGAGTGCGGCAGTGAAGAAGACCTCGACCCGGCTGGCCGACGGCCGCGAGCTGGTCTACTACGACCTGCGTGACGACACCGTGCGCGACGCCGTGGACCGCCGTCCGCTGGAGCGGACCGTCACCACGTCCGAGGTGCGTCGCGACCCGCTGCTCGGCGACTCCGTCGCCGTCGCCTCGCACCGACAGGGGCGCACCTACCATCCGCCGGCCGACCAGTGCCCGTTGTGCCCGTCGGACGGGGAGCGGCTGAGCGAGATCCCGGACTCGGCCTACGACGTGGTGGTCTTCGAGAATCGTTTCCCGTCGCTGGCCGGTGACTCCGGGCGCTGCGAGGTCGTCTGCTTCACCTCCGACCACGACGCCTCCTTCGCCGACCTGAGCGAGGAGCAGGCCCGGCTGGTGCTCGACGCCTGGACGGACCGCACCTCCGAGCTGTCCCATCTGCCCTCCGTTGAACAGGTGTTCTGCTTCGAGAACCGGGGCGCCGAGATCGGGGTGACGCTGGGTCACCCGCACGGGCAGATCTACGCCTACCCGTTCACCACCCCCCGCACCGCCCTGATGCTCCGTTCACTCGCCGCCCACAAGGACGCGACGGGCGGGGAGAACCTGTTCGACGCCGTGCTGGAGGAGGAGCTGGCCGGTGAGCGGGTCGTCCTGGAGGGTGAACACTGGGCCGCCTTCGTGCCGTACGCGGCGCACTGGCCGTACGAGGTGCACCTCTACCCGAAGCGGCGGGTGCCCGATCTGCTCGGGCTCGACGAGGCGGCTCGCACAGAATTCCCCAAGATCTATCTGGAGCTGCTGAGGCGCTTCGACCGGATCTTCGGCGAGGGCGAGCCCCCGACTCCCTACATCGCGGCCTGGCACCAGGCGCCGTTCGGGCAGCTGGAGGAGTTCGAGGGTGTGACGCGCGACGACTTCGCGCTCCACCTGGAACTTTTCACTATCCGCCGTACGTCCGGCAAGCTGAAGTTCCTCGCGGGCTCCGAATCCGGCATGAACGTGTTCATCAACGACGTACCCCCGGAGCTCGCGGCCGAGCGACTGCGAGAGGTAGCGAGTTCATGAGCGGGAAGTACCTGGTGACAGGTGGTGCGGGATACGTCGGCAGCGTCGTCGCCCAGCACTTGCTGGAGGCGGGGCACGAGGTCGTCGTGCTCGACAATCTGTCGACCGGTTTCCGTGAGGGTGTACCGGCGGGTGCCTCGTTCGTCGAGGGCGACATCCGGGACGCGGCCAAGTGGCTGGACGGCTCCTTCGACGGCGTGCTGCACTTCGCCGCCTTCTCGCAGGTCGGCGAGTCGGTCGTGAAGCCCGAGAAGTACTGGGACAACAACGTCGGTGGCACCATGGCGCTGCTGGAGGCCATGCGGGGCGCGGGCGTGCGGCGGCTCGTGTTCTCCTCCACCGCCGCCACGTACGGCGAGCCCGAGCAGGTGCCGATCGTCGAGTCCGCGCCGACGAAGCCCACGAACCCGTACGGTGCCTCGAAGCTGGCCGTCGACCACATGATCACCGGTGAGGCGGCCGCCCACGGGCTGGGCGCGGTCTCGCTGCGGTACTTCAACGTCGCGGGCGCGTACGGGGAGTACGGTGAGCGCCACGATCCCGAGTCGCACCTGATTCCGCTGGTCCTTCAAGTGGCGCAGGGCAGGCGGGAGGCCATCTCCGTCTACGGCGACGACTACCCGACGCCGGACGGCACCTGCGTGCGCGACTACATCCACGTCGCCGACCTGGCCGAGGCCCATCTGCTGGCCGTGGCGGCCGCCACCCCGGGCGAGCACCTCATCTGCAACCTGGGCAACGGAAACGGCTTCTCCGTACGCGAGGTCGTCGAGACCGTGCGGCGGGTGACGGGCCATCCGATCCCCGAGGTCACGGCCCCGCGCCGAGGCGGCGACCCGGCGGTCCTGGTCGCGTCGGCCGACACCGCCCGCGAGAAACTGGGCTGGAACCCGTCCCGCGCGGACCTCGCGGGGATCGTGTCGGACGCGTGGGAGTTCGCGCAGCGGCGCGCGGGCTAGTACTTACCGCAGTTACCGGAAGGGCGAGGGGTCAGGGCATGGGCGAGGCTGTCGCGGGGACCGTCGGCGAGCGGTTCCGGGAGCTGTACGGGGCGGAGCCGGAGGGGGTGTGGGCGGCGCCGGGCCGGGTGAACCTCATCGGGGAGCACACCGACTACAACGACGGCTTCGTCATGCCCTTCGCCCTGCCGCACCAGGCCGTCGCCGCGGTGTCCCGGCGCGAGGACGGTGTCCTGCGCCTGCACTCGGCCGACATCGACGCCGACCCGGTGGAGCTGCGCGTCGCCGACCTGACCCCCGGCTCGGACAAGTCCTGGACCGCGTACCCCTCGGGCGTCCTCTGGGCGCTGCGCGAGGCCGGACACGAGCTGACCGGCGCCGACGTCCACCTGGCCTCGACGGTCCCCTCGGGCGCGGGGCTCTCGTCCTCGGCGGCCCTGGAGGTCGTCCTCGCCCTGGCGTTGAACGACCTGTACGCCCTCGGCCTGCGCGGCTGGCAGCTGGCCCGGCTGTGCCAGCGCGCGGAGAACGTCTACGTCGGCGCCCCCGTCGGCATCATGGACCAGACGGCGTCCGCCTGCTGCCAGGCGGGCCACGCCCTCTTCCTCGACACCCGCGACCTCTCCCAGCGGCAGATCCCCTTCGACCTCGCCGCCGAGGGGATGCGCCTGCTGGTCGTCGACACCCGGGTCAAGCACTCCCACAGCGAGGGCGAGTACGGCAAGCGCCGCGCCGGCTGCGAGAAGGGTGCCGCGCTGCTGGGCGTCGACGCGCTGCGCGACGTGCCCTACGCCGGGCTGGACGCGGCGCTGGAGCGGCTGGGCGACGAGGAGGAGGTGCGCCGCCTGGTCCGGCACGTGGTGACCGAGGACCAGCGCGTCGAGCGGGTGGTCTCGCTGCTGGAGTCCGGCGACACCCGGGCCATCGGCGCCGTCCTGGTCGAGGGCCACGCCTCGCTGCGCGACGACTTCCGCATCTCCTGCCCCGAGCTGGACCTGGTCGTCGACACGGCCCTGGCCTCCGGTGCCCTCGGCGCCCGGATGACCGGCGGCGGCTTCGGCGGCTCGGCGATCGTCCTGGTCGAGGCCGCCGACGTGGACGCCGTCACCAAGGCGGTCGAGGACGCCTTCGCCGCGTCGGGCTTCAAGTCCCCGCGGGTGTTCGAGGCGGTGCCCTCGGCGGGGGCGCGGCGCCTGGTCTGAGCCGGTCAGCCGAGCCGCTTGACCAGCGTGTACTCCGTGATCCCCGGCGGGTAGTCGGGGATCACGCACATGACGTCGTAACCGCGCTTCGTGTAGAAGCCCGGGGCCTGGAAGTCCCAGGTCTCCACCCGGGCGGCGGCGCAGCCGCGTTCGGTGCGGGCGGTGCGTTCCGCCTCGTCGAGGAGGGCGGAGCCGAGGCCCGCGCCGCGGTGGCCGCCGTCCACCCACAGGTAGGTCACGTGGAGCCAGGTCGCCCAGGTGTGGCCGACCAGGCCGCCCGCCAGAGCCCCGGTCTCGTCCAGCACCCAGACGTGCAACGGGAATTCGCGTTCGTGAGGGGTTCCGCGCAGGGAACGCAGGACGGAGGAGGCCGCTGTGTTCGTCTCCCGCAGGCGGGTGCGCAGCAGATCGCGCCGTTCCTTGTCGACTTCTGTCACAAGACGAAACATGCGGCTCACCATAAACGTGCCGCGGAGTCAGTTCTGCAAAGAGCCTTCCCCTCCCGGCGCCCGCCCGTACTCTGATGAGCAGCACCGGTGGGGGCCGGTGCCGTTCACCGTCGTGCCCGTGCCGGTGCCGGTGCCGTCGTCCGAGGACGGACAGACGATGGGTATCCCCTGCTCCTCGCGGAGCTCGGGGGAGGGGGTTTCGTGGTTCGTGTCCGAGTCCTGGTCGTCGACGACCATCGCATCTTCGCCGAGTCGCTCGCGGCCGCCCTGGCCGCCGAGCCCGACGTCGACGTCTCCGCGGCCGGCAGCGGTCCGGCCGCACTGCGCTGCCTGGAGCGGGCCGCGTCCGAGGGGCGGCGCTTCGACGTGCTCCTCGTCGATGCCGACCTGGGCGGCCACGTGCCCGGCGTCCGGCCCGCCGTGCCCGTGCGGGACGGCAACGAGGACGGGCTGGTGGACGGGATCTCGCTGGTCGCCGGGGTGCGTTCGGGCCAGCCGGGTGTACGGACCGTGGTCCTCGCCGAGAAGGACGACCCGCGGCGGGCGGCCCTCGCCCTGGGGGCGGGAGCCTCGGGCTGGGTGGCCAAGGACTGCTCCCTGTCGCGGCTGCTCAGCGTCATCCGGGGCGTCCTGCGCGACGAGACGCATCTGCCGCCCGCCCTGCTCACCGGCGTCCTGCGCGAGCTGACCGCCGCCCGCAAGCACCGCACCGAGAGCGAGCTGCTGGTGGAGTCGCTGACCCCGCGCGAGCGCGAGGTGCTGCGCTGCATGGTCGCCGGGCTGGGCCGCAAGGCGGTCGCGGAGCGGCTGTACCTGTCCCCGCACACGGTCCGCACCCACATGCAGAACGTGCTGGGCAAGCTGGGCGTCCACTCCACCCTGGCCGCCGTGGCGCTGGCCCGCAGGGCCGGGGTGGGGCCGGCGGACCTGGACGGGCCCTCAGCCGGGGATGTTGTCGAACGGGGCGGTCAGCTGGCGTAGCAGGGCCGCCAGCTCGGTGCGCTGGGCGCGGGAGAGCTCGCCCAGGATCGCGCGCTCCTGGGCCAGCAGGCCCGCCAGCGACTGGTCGGCGCGGTCCCGGCCCTCGTCCGTGAGCCGGACCAGGACGCCGCGCCGGTCGCTGGGGTCGGGCAGGCGCTCCACCAGGCCCTTCTTCGCCAGCCGGTCGATCCGGTTGGTCATCGTGCCCGATGTGACCAGGGTCTGGGTGAGGAGCTGCCCCGGCGAGAGCTGGTACGGGGTGCCCGCGCGGCGCAGCGCGGTGAGCACGTCGAACTCCCACGGCTCCAGCTGGTGTTCGGAGAAGGCCAGCCGACGGGCGCGGTCCAGGTGCCGGGCCAGCCTGCTGACGCGGCTCAGCACCTCGAGCGGTTCCACGTCGAGGTCCGGGCGCTCCCGGCGCCATGCTGCGACCAGCCGATCGACCTCGTCCTCCATGACGATCAGTGTAGTGGTTGTGTCGACGTGAAGTCTCTTGAGGTCAACTGTCTTGACGTCGAGATACATCGGGGGTGACGCTGGGTACCCGTCCCGCACGGCCACCCTCTGGAGGCTCCATGCCCGCCACCGCCCCCACCTGGGACCCCGCCCAGTACCTGCGCCACGCCGGCCACCGCGCCCGCCCCTTCACCGACCTCCTCGCCCGGATCCCGGACCTCCCCGCGGACCCGCCCCGCATCGCCGACCTCGGCTGCGGCCCGGGCAACGTCACCGTGCTGCTCGCCGACCGCTGGCCCACCGCCCGCATCACCGGCTACGACAACTCGCCTCGGATGCTCGAACGCGCCCGCCAGTACGCCGGCCCCACCCCCGGCGGCGGCCACCTCGACTTCGTCCCCGCCGACGCCCGCACCTGGACCCCCGACGAGCCCTGCGACCTCCTCGTCAGCAACGCCACGCTCCAGTGGGTCCCCGGCCACGCCGACCTCTTCCCCGGCTGGATCGACCGCCTCGCCCCCGGCGGCATCCTCGCCCTCCAGGTGCCCGGCAACTTCGACGCCCCCAGCCACCGCCTGATGCGCGAACTCGCCGGCTCCCGGCGCTGGCGCGAGCGCCTCGACGGCGTCCTGCGCCACGACGACGCCGTCCTCACCCCCGAGGGCTACCTCGCCCATCTGACCGCCGCGGGCTGCACCGCCGACGTGTGGGAGACGACGTACGTCCACCTGCTGTCCGGCGACGACGCCGTCCTCGACTGGGTCAGAGGGACGGGGCTGCGGCCCGTACTGGACGCCCTCGACGACGATCCGGCCGCCCGCGACGCGTTCGTCGACGAGTACCGGGCCGTCCTGCGCGCCGCCTACCCCGCCCAGGCGCACGGCACCCCCTTCCCCTTCCGCCGCGTCTTCGCCGTCGCGCGGAAGCCAGCGGGCGCCGAGGGGTCCGCGGGGGAGGCGCGGCGATGATCACCGGCCTCGACCACGTGCAGCTCGCCGTGCCGCCCGGCGCCGAGGAGGCGCTGCGCGCCTTCTACACCGGCGTCCTCGGCATGACCGAGGTCCCCAAGCCGCCCGTGCTCGCCGCACAGGGCGGCTGCTGGTTCCGGGCCGGCACCGTCCACCTCCACCTGGGCATCGAGACGGCCGGCTTCCGGCCCGCCCGCAAGGCCCACCCCGGGCTGCGGGTCACCGGGATCGACGCGTACGCCGCCCGCCTGGAGGCCCACGGCACGCCCGTCACCTGGGACGACGACCTCCCCGGCCACCGGCGCTTCTACTGCGCCGATCCCGTCGGCAACCGCCTGGAGTTCCTGGAACCGGACGGACCCGCCCGCCCCTGACCCCGGCCCGGCTCACACCACGCCGTCCGCGGCGAGCGCGTCGATGTCCTCCTCCGACAGCCCGAGGCCGCCGAGTACGGCGCGGGTGTGCTCGCCCAGCGCCGGGACCGCCTCCATGCGGGGCGCGTCCCCGGTCGGTCCAGGCGGTGCCAGTGCCGGGACCGGGCCGGCCGGTGTGGGCACCTCGTGCAGACGTCCGCGTGCGGCCAGCTGCGGGTGCTCCCACACCTCGGCGAGCGTGTTCACCCGCGCGTTGGCGACCGGCACCGCGTCGAGCAGCGCGACCGCCTCGGCGGCGGTCAGCTGCGCGAACCGGGCCGCGATCAGCGCGCCCAGCTCCTCCCGGTGCGCGTCGCGGTCCGCGTTGGTGGCGTAGTGCGGATGCCCGGCCAGCTCCGGACGGTCCAGGAAGCCCGCGCAGAAGCCCTGCCACTCGCGCTCGTTCTGCACCGCCGTCATCACGACCTGCCCGTCGCCCGCCGTGAACGGGCCGTACGGATAGATCGTCGCGTGCGCGGCGCCCGCCCGCGGCGGCGGCCGGCCGCCCTCGAAGGCGTAGTACAGGGGAAAGCCCAGCCACTCCACGGTGGCCTCCAGCATCGACACGTCCAGGTGCGTGCCCCGTCCCGTCCGGCCGCGCTCCAGGAGCGCGCCGAGGACCGAGCTGTACGCGTACATCCCGGCGGCGATGTCCGACACCGGGATGCCCACCTTGGCCATGTCGTCCGGCGTGCCCGTGAGCGACAGCAGCCCCGCCTCGGACTGCACCAGCAGGTCGTACGCCTTGCGGTCCGCGTAGAGGCCCGGCGCGCCGTAGCCGGAGATGTCGCACACGATCAGCTCCGGATGCGCGGCACGCAGCTCCCGCGCGCCCAGTCCGGCCCGCGCGGCCGCGCCCGGCGCCAGGTTCTGCAGGAAGACGTCCGCGTCGGCGATCAGCCTGCGCAGCAGCTCCAGACCGCGCGGATCCTTGAAGTCCAGGGTGAGGGACTCCTTGTTGCGGTTGACCCACACGAAGTGCGAACTCAGACCCCGCACCCGGGTGTCGTACGCCCGCGCGAAGTCCCCCGTCCCCGGGCGCTCCACCTTGATCACCCGGGCGCCGAGGTCGGCGAGCTGACGGCTGGCGTAGGGCGCGGCGATCGCCTGCTCCAGCGCGACGACCGTGACTCCACGCAGCGGTTGCATGCCCTCAGCTTTGGCTCTAGTTCTCAGCTCTCAGCTCTCAGCTCTTGCGGTGCCCTATCAGCCGCGGCTTCGGCTCCAGTCCGTCCAGGCCGTGCCATGCCAGGTTCACCAGGTGCGCCGCCACCTCCGCCTTCTTGGGGCGGCGCACGTCCAGCCACCACTGGCCGGTCAGCGCCACCATGCCGACCAGCGCCTGCGCGTACAGCGGGGCCAGCTTGGCGTCGAAGCCCCGGCTCTTGAACTCGCGGCCCAGGATGTCCTCCACCTGGGTGGCGATGTCCGAGATGAGGGAGGCGAAGGTGCCCGTCGACTGCGGGATGGGGGAGTCGCGGACCAGGATGCGGAAGCCGTCCGTGTACTCCTCGATGTAGTCCAGGAGCGCGAAGGCGGCCTGCTCGCACAGCTCACGCGGGTGCCCGGCCGTCAGGGAGCCGGTCACCATGTCGAGCAGCCGCCGCATCTCGCGGTCCACGACCACCGCGTACAGGCCCTCCTTGCCGCCGAAGTGCTCGTACACCACCGGCTTGGACACCCCGGCCTTCGCCGCGATCTCCTCCACCGAGGTGCCCTCGAAACCCTTCGCCGCGAAGAGGGTGCGGCCGATCTCCAGCAGCTGCTGGCGGCGCTCGGCACCGGTCATCCGGGTGCGACGCGCTCGCCGCGGCTTCTCGTTGCTTGGGGTGCTGCTGGAGTCGGTCGCCACGGCGTCAATCATGCCGCCTTCGCCGTCTCCTTCCGGCGGCGGGCGCCGTCTTGATCCGTGTTGCGGCGCGAATCGATACGCGAGCGTGACGGCCAGCGCACGTCGTACGCCCACCCGAGCTGCTCGAACCAGCGGATCAGGCGCGCGGACGAGTCGAGCTGCCCGCGCATCACGCCGTGCCGCGCCGAGGTCGGGTCCGCGTGGTGCAGGTTGTGCCAGGACTCGCCGCAGGACAGGATCGCCAGCCACCACACGTTGCCCGAGCGGTCGCGGGACTTGAAGGGGCGCTTGCCCACGGCGTGGCAGATGGAGTTGATCGACCAGGTCACGTGGTGCAGCAGCGCCACCCGCACGAGTGAACCCCAGAAGAACCCGGTGAACGCCCCCCACCAGGACATCGTGACCAGCCCGCCGATCAGCGCGGGCAGCGCCAGGGACACCACGGTCCACAGGATGAACTGACGGGAGACCGCCCGCAGCGCGGGGTCCTTGATCAGGTCCGGCGCGTACTTGTCCTGCGGCGTCTGCTCCTCGTCGAACATCCAGGCGATGTGGGCCCACCACAGGCCCTTGATCAGGGCGGGCACCGTCTCGCCGTACCGCCACGGCGAGTGCGGGTCGCCCTCGTCGTCGGAGAACTTGTGGTGCTTGCGGTGGTCGGCCACCCAGCGGACCAGCGGCCCCTCGACCGCCATCGAGCCCGCGATCGCCAGCGCGATCTTCAACGGCCGTTTCGCCTTGAAGGAACCATGGGTGAAGTGCCGGTGGAAGCCGATGGTGATGCCGTGGCAGCCCAGGAAGTAGAAGAAGACCAGCAGCCCCAGGTCCAGCCAGCTCACGCCCCAGCCCCACGCCAGTGGCACCGCCGCCACCAGCGCGAGGAACGGCAGGGTGATGAACAGCAGCAGCGTGATCTGCTCGATCGACCGCTTCTGCTCACCGCCCAGCGTGGCGGAGGGCGCCGCGGCGTCGCCGGCGGGCTGCGGAGCGTCTGGGATCACATCGGAACTCGTGGTCATGCGCGTCCCCTGTGGGGTCGAGGGTGGGGTCGTGTGGTGTGGCCGGTGCCGGGCTTGGGAACCATGCACGGTTTTCCTACGGTTCCGTAACCTACGGCGACGTAAGTATGGCAGTGCGTGGCCGCGCGGCAAGAGCCCCAGAGCCTGCGCGTCCTGGCCGACACCTATCCTGGGAGTCGGTCGGACAGCGCGGTCCGCTCTGATTACTTCCCGGACGTCCGGCCCGGTAAGCGGCGCCCGCCGCGCGAGACGGCCGTCCGGGTTCCCTCCCAGACGAGCTTCAACACTGCAAGGAGCCGCACCTGTGAGCAGTGCCGACGACCAGACCACCACGACGACCAGCAGCGAACTGCGCGCCGACATCCGCCGACTGGGTGATCTCCTCGGGGAGACCCTGGTCCGGCAGGAGGGCCCCGAGCTGCTGGAACTCGTCGAGAAGGTACGCCGACTCACCCGCGAGGACGGCGAGGCCGCCGCCGAACTGCTGCGCGGCACCGAACTGGAGACCGCCGCCAAGCTCGTCCGCGCCTTCTCCACCTACTTCCACCTCGCCAACGTCACCGAGCAGGTCCACCGCGGCCGCGAGCTGGGCGCCAAGCGCGCCGCCGAGGGCGGACTGCTCGCCCGTACGGCCGACCGGCTGAAGGACGCCGACCCCGAGCACCTGCGCGAGACGGTCCGCAACCTCAACGTGCGCCCCGTCTTCACCGCCCACCCCACCGAGGCCGCCCGCCGCTCCGTCCTGAACAAGCTGCGCCGTATCGCGGCCCTCCTGGACACCCCGGTCAACGAGTCGGACCGGCGCCGCCTGGACACCCGTCTCGCCGAGAACATCGACCTGGTCTGGCAGACGGACGAGCTGCGCGTGGTCCGTCCGGAGCCCGCCGACGAGGCCCGCAACGCCATCTACTACCTGGACGAGCTGCACGCGGGCGCCGTCGGCGACGTCCTGGAGGACCTGACGGCGGAGCTGGAGCGCGCGGGCGTCAAGCTTCCCGACGACACCCGCCCCCTCACCTTCGGCACCTGGATCGGCGGCGACCGCGACGGCAACCCCAACGTCACCCCCCAGGTGACCTGGGACGTCCTCATCCTCCAGCACGAGCACGGCATCAACGACGCCCTGGAGATGATCGACGAGCTGCGCGGCTTCCTCTCCAACTCCATCCGGTACGCCGGTGCGACGGAGGAACTGCTCGCCTCGCTCCAGGCCGACCTGGAGCGGCTCCCCGAGATCAGCCCCCGCTACAAGCGCCTCAACGCCGAGGAGCCCTACCGGCTCAAGGCCACCTGCATCCGGCAGAAGCTGGAGAACACCAAGCAGCGCCTCGCCAAGGGCACCCCCCACGAGGACGGCCGCGACTACCTCGGCACCGCCCAGCTCATCGACGACCTGCGCATCGTCCAGACCTCGCTGCGCGAACACCGCGGCGGCCTCTTCGCCGACGGGCGCCTCGCCCGCACCATCCGCACCCTGGCCGCCTTCGGCCTCCAGCTCGCCACCATGGACGTCCGCGAGCACGCCGACGCCCACCACCACGCCCTCGGCCAGCTCTTCGACCGGCTCGGCGAGGAGTCCTGGCGCTACGCCGACATGCCCCGCGAGTACCGCGCCAAGCTCCTCGCCAAGGAGCTGCGCTCCCGCAGGCCCCTGGCCCCGAGCCCGGCCCCGGTCGACGCGCCCGGCGAGAAGACCCTCGGCGTCTTCCAGACCGTCCGGCGTGCCCTGGAGGTCTTCGGCCCCGAGGTCATCGAGTCCTACATCATCTCCATGTGCCAGGGCGCCGACGACGTCTTCGCCGCGGCGGTGCTGGCCCGCGAGGCCGGACTGATCGACCTGCACGCGGGCTGGGCGAAGATCGGCATCGTGCCGCTCCTGGAGACCACCGACGAGCTGAAGGCCGCCGACACCATCCTGGAGGACCTGCTCGCCGACCCCTCCTACCGGCGTCTGGTAGCCCTGCGCGGCGACGTCCAGGAGGTCATGCTCGGCTACTCCGACTCCTCCAAGTTCGGCGGCATCACCACCAGCCAGTGGGAGATCCACCGCGCCCAGCGCCGGCTGCGCGACGTCGCCCACCGCTACGGCGTACGGCTGCGCCTCTTCCACGGCCGCGGCGGCACCGTCGGCCGCGGCGGCGGCCCCACCCACGACGCGATCCTCGCCCAGCCCTGGGGCACCCTGGAGGGCGAGATCAAGGTCACCGAGCAGGGCGAGGTCATCTCCGACAAGTACCTCATCCCGGCCCTCGCCCGGGAGAACCTGGAGCTGACCGTCGCGGCCACCCTCCAGGCCTCCGCCCTGCACACCGCACCCCGCCAGTCCGACGAGGCCCTGGCCCGCTGGGACGCCGCGATGGACGTCGTCTCCGACGCCGCCCACACCGCCTACCGGCACCTCGTCGAGGACCCCGACCTGCCGACCTACTTCCTGGCCTCCACGCCGGTCGACCAGCTCGCCGACCTGCACCTGGGCTCACGGCCCTCCCGACGCCCCGGCTCGGGCGTCTCGCTCGACGGACTGCGCGCCATCCCGTGGGTGTTCGGCTGGACCCAGTCCCGGCAGATCGTCCCCGGCTGGTACGGCGTCGGCTCCGGCCTCAAGGCGCTGCGCGAGGCGGGCCTGGACACCGTCCTGGACGAGATGCACCAGCAGTGGCACTTCTTCCGCAACTTCATCTCCAACGTCGAGATGACCCTCGCCAAGACCGACCTGCGCATCGCCCAGCACTACGTCGACACCCTCGTCCCGGACGAGCTCAAGCACGTCTTCGACACCATCAAGGCCGAGCACGAACTCACCGTCGCCGAGGTCCTGCGCGTCACCGGCGAGAGCGAACTGCTGGACGCCGACCCGGTCCTCAAGCAGACCTTCACCATCCGCGACGCCTACCTCGACCCCATCTCCTACCTCCAGGTCGCCCTCCTCGGCCGCCAGCGCGAGGCCGCCGCCGCGGGCGCCGACCCCGACCCGCTCCTCGCCCGAGCCCTCCTCCTCACGGTCAACGGCGTGGCAGCGGGCCTGCGCAACACCGGCTGACCCGCACCCCGTACACACGACGGTGCCCCCGCGCTCACCCAGAGCACGGGGGCACCGTCACGTCCGTACGCGCACCCGCCTCACACCGCCACGAACGCCGCCGTAAGCAGGGCCACGCCCGCCCCGGCCATCACCCATCCCGCCCGCGTCCGCCGCAGGCCGCCCGCCACCACCACCGACGCCAACAGCAGCGCACCGCCCAACGGCACCCACGCGTACAACACCCCCGCCGGCCCCGACCGCACCGCGTCGCCACTGCCGGGCTTCAACACCACGCTGTACGTCCGCCCCTTCGCCACCGCGACCGAGTCCTCCAGGACGACCCGCTCCCGCGCCTGCGACCCCGCCGACACCGGCGAGTACGGCCCACTGCACGAGCCCCCGCCGCACCGCGTCACCTCGACCGTGCCCTGCTCCCGTCCCTTGGTCAGCAGCACGTGCTGCGCCGTACCCCACGACGCCCACACCCCCGCGATCAGGATCAACGCCGTGACCGTCCCCATCGACGCGACCCGGCCGAACCGCAGCAGCACGGAGGAGACGGAGGAGGCCTGACGGGGACGAGCGGCGGCGGCTGAGGCAGGCATGGCCGGGATCATTGGCCATATCTGTGCGCTCGGTCAACTCGCCCGCGCACCATCACCGGACAAGTCAGGAGTTGTACGCGCTCTGCGCCCGCTCGAGCCCCTCGATCACCAGGGCCTCCACCGCGTCGGCCGCCCGGTCGACGAAGTAGTCCAGCTCCTTGCGCTCCGTCGACGAGAAGTCCCGCAGCACGAAATCCGCCACCGGCATCCGCCCCGGCGGCCGCCCGATCCCGAACCGCACCCGGTGGTAGTCCGACCCCAGCGACTTCGTGATCGACTTCAGGCCGTTGTGACCGTTGTCCCCGCCGCCCAGCTTCAGCCGCAGCACGCCGTAGTCGATGTCCAACTCGTCGTGCACCGCCACGATGTTGCCGACCGGGACCTTGTAGAAGTCCCGCAGCGCCGTCACCGGACCGCCCGACACGTTCATGAACGACATCGGCTTCGCCAGGATCACCCGCCGGTTGGCGGGCCCCGGCGGACCGATCCGCCCCTCGACCACCTGCGCCTGCGCCTTGCCGTGCCGCTTGAACCGCGCCCCGATCCGCTCCGCCAGCAGGTCCGCCACCATGAAACCGACGTTGTGCCGGTTCGAGGCGTACTCGGGGCCCGGATTGCCGAGGCCGGCCACCAGCCACGGAGCGCCCGCGTCCGTCGTCACGTCCATGTCTCCTTCGTGTCCCTCGTACCGTCCGTACCCGACCACACATACGCGTCGGCCGCTGCCCCGCACGGGAACAGCGGCCGACCACACGATGACCGTCGGGGAGGATCAGGCCTCCGCGGCCGCCTCGCCCTCGCCCTCGCCCTCGGCCGGGGCCTCCTCCGCCTGCGCGGACAGGACCTGCAGCACCACGGTGTCGCCGTCCACGTCCAGCTTCACGCCGGACGGCAGCGCGATGTCCTTGGCGTGGATCGAGGCACCGGCCTCCAGACCCGCCACCGACACGGTGACCTGCTGCGGGATGTGCGTGGCCTCGGCCTCGACCGGCAGCGCGTCCAGGACGTACTCCAGCAGGAACCCGCCCGGGGCCAGCTCGCCCTCGGCCTGCACCGGGATCTCCACCGACACGGTCTCGCCGCGCTTCACCAGCTGCAGGTCGACGTGCTCCAGGAAGCCCTTGATCGGGTCACGCTGGACCGACTTCGGGATCGCCAGCTCGTTGGACTTGCCGTCGATGTCCAGCGCGATGAGCACGTTCGACGTACGCAGGGCCAGCAGCAGCTCGTGACCCGGAAGGGTCAGGTGCAGCGGGTCCGAACCGTGGCCGTACAGAACACCGGGAACCTTGTTGTCACGGCGGATACGACGCGCGGCACCCTTGCCGAACTCGGTACGCGTCTCGGCGGTGAGCTTCACCTCGGACATGATCACTCCTCGTGTAAATCAGGAACGGACGTGGTCACCCGGCCACGAACGGCCTGCTACGAAGAGCGCGTCGATAACGGAGCACCACACCCGCGAACACGGATACGGCCTCCCTCGCCGAGCAACTTCAGCAGTCTACTCGGAGAGGAAGGCCGTACCCAAAACGATCAACAGGCGGTACCGGAGCCTGCAGAACGGTTACTGCACAACGCTCACTGCTCGTCGAACAGGCTCGTCACCGAACCGTCCTCGAACACCTCACGCACCGCACGCGCGATCGTCGGCGCGATCGACAGCACCGTGATCTTGTCCAGCTCCAGCTCGCTCGCCGACGGCAGCGTGTTCGTGAACACGAACTCGCTCACCTTCGAGTTCTTCAGCCGGTCCGCCGCCGGACCCGACAGCACACCGTGCGTCGCCGTCACGATGACGTCCTCCGCACCATGCGCGAACAGCGCGTCCGCCGCCGCACAGATCGTGCCACCCGTGTCGATCATGTCGTCGACCAGAACGCAGATGCGCCCCTTCACGTCACCCACGACCTCGTGCACCGTGACCTGGTTCGCCACGTCCTTGTCACGCCGCTTGTGCACGATCGCCAGCGGCGCGCCCAGCCGGTCGCACCAACGGTCCGCCACCCGCACCCGGCCCGCGTCCGGCGAGACCACCGTCAGCTTCGAACGGTCCACCTTCGCGCCCACGTAGTCCGCCAGCAGCGGCAGCGCGAACAGGTGGTCCACCGGACCGTCGAAGAAGCCCTGGATCTGGTCCGTGTGCAGGTCCACCGCCAGGATCCGGTCCGCACCCGCGGTCTTCATCAGATCCGCGATCAGACGCGCCGAGATCGGTTCACGTCCACGGTGCTTCTTGTCCTGCCGCGCGTAACCGTAGAACGGCACGATGACGGTGATGGAGCGGGCCGACGCGCGCTTCAACGCGTCGATCATGATCAACTGCTCCATGACCCACTTGTTGATCGGAGCCGTGTGGCTCTGGATCAGGAAACAGTCCGCACCGCGCGCCGACTCCTGATACCGCACATAGATCTCACCATTGGCGAAGTCGAAGGCCTTCGTCGGGACGACCCCGACACCCAACTGCTCGGCGACCTCCTCGGCAAGCTCGGGGTGTGCGCGGCCGGAGAAGAACATCATCTTCTTCTCGCCGGTCGTCTTGATCCCGGTCACAGCACTTTCTCCTCAGAGGTTCGCAGCTGAGCTCATGGGCGCTCTCCCGACTGGCCGCGGGGGCGTCTCAGCTGGTGGGGTGCGGATGTGCACTTATCACGGTACGCCGTGTTCGACGCGCCGGTTTCCGGTCAGTCTTCTCCGCCCGCCTCGCGGGACACCGCCTCGGCCGCCTTCGCCGCCGCGCTCCCCGGACGCTTCCGGGCCACCCAACCCTCGATATTCCGCTGCTGGCCACGGGCCACGGCCAGCGAACCGGGCGGCACGTCCTTCGTGATCACCGAGCCGGCGGCGGTGTAGGCACCGTCCCCGACCGTGACAGGAGCCACAAACATGTTGTCCGAACCCGTACGGCAGTGCGAGCCGATCGTCGTGTGGTGCTTGTCCTGACCGTCGTAGTTCACGAACACACTCGCGGCACCGATGTTCGTGAAGTCGCCGACCGTAGCGTCACCCATGTACGAGAGGTGCGGGACCTTCGTCCCCTCACCGATCGACGAGTTCTTCGCCTCCACGAACGTACCGATCTTCGACTTCAGCCCGAGCCGGGTTCCCGGCCGCAGATACGCGTACGGACCCACGGACGCCTGCGGCCCCACATGGGCACCGTTGGCCACCGTGTTGTCCACCCGCGCCCCCGCCTCCACCCGCGTGTCCGTGAGCCGCGTGTTCGGCCCCACCTCGCAGCCCTCGGCCAGATGCGTCGCACCGTGCAACTGCGTACCCGGGTGAAGGACCACGTCCTGCTCGAACGTCACCGTCACGTCCACCCACGTCGTCGCCGGATCCACCACCGTCACGCCGGCCAGCATCGCCCCGGTCAACAGCCGGTCGTTCAGGATCCGGCGCGCCTCGGCCAACTGCACACGGTTGTTGATCCCCGCGATCTCCCGGTGGTCACCCGCCACCGACGCGCCGACCCGGTGCCCCGCCTCGCGCAGGATCCCGAGCACGTCCGTGAGGTACTCCTCGCCCTGGCTGTTGTCCGTCCGCACCTTGCCCAGCGCGTCCGCGAGCAACTGCCCGTCGAAGGCGAAGACACCGGAGTTGATCTCCCGGATCGCCCGCTGCGACTCCGAGGCGTCCTTGTGCTCCACGATCGCCGTGACGGCACCCGAGGCACCGTCCCGCACGATCCGCCCGTACCCCGTCGCGTCCGGCACCTCGGCGGTCAGCACCGTGACGGCGTTCCCGTCGGAGGTGTGCGTGGCGGCGAGCGCCTGGAGCGTCTCGCCGGTCAGCAGCGGAGTGTCCCCGCAGACCACCACCACGGTCCCGTCCACGGCACCGCCCAGCGCCTCCAGCCCCATCCGCACGGCGTGCCCGGTGCCGTTCTGCTGCTCCTGGACGGCGGTGCGTACGTCGGGGGCGACCTCGGCGAGGTGCGCGGTGACCTTCTCGCGGGCGTGCCCCACGACGGCGACCAGGTTCTCGGGGTCCAGCTCACCGGCGGCGGCGAGCACGTGCCCCACGAGGGACCGGCCGCACAGCTCGTGCAGGACCTTGGGTGTGGCCGACTTCATACGGGTGCCCTCACCCGCTGCGAGAACGACGACGGCTGCCGGGCGAATGGCGCTCACGGGATGCCCTTCGGCTGTTGAGGAGGTGGGGACATCCGCAGGATACCGGGGCCGTTTGTGGGGGACATGAGTGCGGGCCCTGACTGTGGAGTCAGGGCCCGAACCAAGCAGCTCCGCCAGCTGGATTCGAACCAGCACTACAGGGCTTCAAAGGCCCGCGGGCTACCAGTTACCCCATGGCGGATGGCTGCGTCAGACCATACCTGAGGTGGATGACGTCGTGATCCCGGCCACCATGCCAGTCCACCAGCCTTCGATACGTCGGTAGAGATCGGCACCCTGCGAGACACGGATGACGAAGCAGCCGCGATAGTCGTCGCCGACGTTCTTGCGGACGGTTTTCGGGTTGTGTTTCTTGATCGTCGTCTTCTGAAGCCTGGAGACGTCCACGCCGACGACGTCGGCCCAGTACCGTTTCGCTGCCTCGACGTCTGCCGTCATGTGGATCATGACTCGGTACGCCAGTCGCTCTCGCTCCACTCCCAAGAGATCCAGCCAAGCAAGGTAGACCTTGATCACGCCAGGGTCACTGTTGACGAAGAGGACGTTCTCTCGTCGGTCGTACGGCTTGTCCTTCGAGCCTTCTGCCCAGTAAAGGGCGACCCCGGCCACGAATAGCTCGCGAGGGGCCAGGTTGCCGATCTCCTGAGCGGCTGAGTCCTTGGTCTGCTTGCGCTCCTCATCGCGGATTGCGAGCTCGTGTTCCCACCGCTTCCGTGCCGCGAGCTTCGCCTGCTCGGACGGCTCCCGTCGTTCCGGCTTCGGTAGGTCCCGTACCCAGAGCGAGATCGAGCTCTTGCTGCACCCCAGCTCCACCTGGATCTGGTCGTACGTCCATCCCTGGAGCCGTAGCTCTCGTGCTCGCTCCCTCACGTCGTCCTTCGCGTTCGGGCGCTTCGTCCACTCCGGCGGCGGCTCGCCCTCCAGGAGGCGGTTGAGGATGTCGTTGTTGTCGACGTGCAGTCGGTCGCGGATCTGTCGTCGGCTGAGCCCCTCGCGTCGCAGCGCGACCGCCCGCTCCCGCAGTCCTTCGAAGTCCGCGTACTTGTTCTGTGAATGTGCCATGGGCATACCGTCCGGCCGGAATCCTCGCCTCCGGAGGTGAACGGCGTGGAGTTCACCAGTTCGAGGGATATCGCGTCGTATCGTTTGTCGAAAGTCACCGGAAAAGGGGCGGTCGGCGCCCGTAGGCTGGAGGCATGACCACGACGGGGGAAGACCACGTACCGGCCCGGGGTGGGCCTTGGTGGTGGGACAGGCGGCGCGGTGCGGTGCTCGATGTGAGCCTCGGTGCCGTGTCCGCGCTGGAGTGCGCGGCGGAGGGGGTTCCGTTCGCGCGGGATGCCGGGATTCCGGCGGCGATGGGCGTTGTTTTCGGGCTGCTGGCCGGTTCGGTGCTGGTGGTGCGGCGGAAGTGGCCGATCGCGGTGGTGCTGGTGGCCCTCGCCGTCACGCCGGCCGAGATGGGCTTCCTGATGGGGGTCGTCGGCCTGTACACGCTGGCGGCCTCGGAGTTGCCGCGGCGGATCATCGGGGCCCTGGCCGGGATGACGTTCCTGGGCACGCTGGTCGTCACGTTCGTGCGGCTGGGGCAGGACATGGCGCGGGACGGTCTGGAGCTGGGGGACTGGTTCCTTCCGTTCGCGTCGATCGCGACGTCGCTCGGGATGACCGCGCCGCCGTTGCTGCTCGGTCTGTACGTCGGGCAGCGGCGCCGGCTGATGGAGAGTCTGCGGGAGCGGGCGGACAGCCTGGAGCGCGAGTTGCAGTTGCTCGCCGAGCGGGCCGAGGAGCGCGCGGAGTGGGCGCGCGGCGAGGAGCGGACGCGGATCGCGCGGGAGATGCACGACGTGGTCGCGCACCGGGTGAGTCTGATGGTGGTGCATGCCGCCGCGCTCCAGGCGGTCGCCCGGAAGGACCCGGAGAAGGCGGTGAAGAACGCGGCCCTGGTGGGGGACATGGGGCGCCAGGCGCTGACGGAGTTGCGGGAGATGCTCGGGGTGCTGCGCAGTGGCGGGGACGGTGCACGGGCCGAGCGGGCGTCGGTGCCGTTGGCGGCGGTCGGGGTGGCTGCGGCTGCTGCGGCTTCGCGGGCGGCGGAGGACGGGGAGTCGTCGGACGGGCCGTGCCTGTCGGAGCTGGACGAGTTGATCGGGCAGTCGGAGGCGGCCGGGATGGTCGTGAATCTGTCGGTGGAGGGGGCGGAGCGTTCGTATGCGGCGGAGGTGGAGTCGACGGCGTTCCGGGTGGTGCAGGAGGCGCTGACGAACGTGCACAAGCATGCGGCGGGTGCCAAGACGCATGTGCGGCTGGCGCACCGGGTGTCGGAGATCGCGATGCAGGTGGAGAACGAGCCGCCGCCGGAGGCCTCGGCGGCGTCGTCGGCGCGGTTGCCGTCGGGGGGCAATGGGCTGGTGGGGATGAAGGAGCGGGTCGCCGCGCTGGGGGGCGTGTTCGTGTCGGGGCCGACCGACGCCGGGGGTTTCCGGGTGTCGGCGGTGATTCCGGCGTCGTAGCCGTCCCGTGCGCGCCGCTGCGTCAGCCGGTTGTGGTGAGGCGGGCGGGCTGGGTGCCGGCGACGAGGGTGGCGAGGGCGGAGTCGATGTCGGGGCCGAGGTACCAGTCGCCGGTGTGGTCCAGGGCGTAGACGCGGCCTTCGGCGTCGATGGCGACGAGGGCCTGGCTGTCGGTCTCGGTGCCGAGCGGGCAGGTCTGGGTGTCGAGGGCGCGGCCGAGGTCGCCGAGGGTGCGGGCCATGTGGAGGCCGTGCAGGGGGTCCAGGTGCAGGGTGGCGGGGGCGATCTGGCGGCCGGGTCCGGTGGGGGCGATGTGCAGGCCGCCGAATTCGGCCCAGGCCTCCACGGCGGCGGGGAAGACGGTGTGGCGGTGTCCCGCGGGTGAGGTGTGTTCGCGCAGGGTGTCGGCCCAGATCTCGGCCTGCTTGATGTCCCAGCGTCCCGGCTGCCAGCCGGCGTCGCGCAGTGCGGCGTCGACGGGGACGGGGAAGCGGGTGGTGGAGGTGCGGTCGGCTTGCATCGGCCCTTGGTTCGTTTCGGTCGGCTGGTTCGGCTCGGTCTGCTCTGTCAGTCCTTCTCCGTGGCGGGGTCGACGACGCGGACGCCGAAGTGTGCGCTGAGGGCGGTGCAGGCGCGGCACGGTGCGGCGAAGGCGCCGTGGAGGGGGTCGCCGTCCTCGCGGATGCGGCGGGTGGTGAGCTTGGCGTGTTTGAGGGCCTTGCGGGCTTCGCCGTTGGTCATGGGTTTTCGTGCGGCGCGTTTGCTGCGGGCGGCGTCGGCGGTGGCCAGGTGCCGTGAGATGAGGATCGTCTCGGCGCAGCGGCCGGTGTAACGGTCTCGTTGGCCGCTGGTGAGGGTGTCGAGGAAGTCCTGCACGAGGTGGTGCAGTGCGGGCGGTGTGTCGGCGCGGGTCGCGGTGCCGGTGAGGGTGGTGCCGCGTACGGAGAGGGCGGCGGCGACGGTCGGGAGTATGCCGTCGCGGCGGTGCCGGAGGGTGGGGGTCTGGAGGGTGTCGGTGCTGCTCCAGCCGATGCGTGGGTCGCCGCCGCGGGGGTCGTCGGACCGCCCGGTGTCGGGTCCCGTCTGTGTCGCACTCATGATCGTCTTCCCCTCCTGAGCATCCCCCCGAAGGTCACAGAGTGCCAAATCCCGGGGCTGCTGCGGAAGCTGGGGCGGGGTGACACGCCCGGGTATGGGCGGTGTGTCACGGGAGGGTGACGGCTGGTCACGGAAGTGGGGGTCCCGCGTGTCGGGTGCGGGGTCCGGTGCCGGTGACCCCTCTCGCCGTACCGCATAGGCTGTCGGCACCGCGCTCGCACGCGGGGAATCCAGACAGTGCAGGCAGATCAGACGGATCTGGCAGCAGACAGACGCCGCAGGGGGCAACCGCCATGACGACAGGTCGGCTCGGGCAAGCAGCCGCGCCGCCGAACGCGGCCTATGCCGGGCAGGTCGTGCATTTCCCGGATCCGGTGCGGGCGGCCCGTCACCCGAGAGGGGTACGGGTGGACGCGGGTGGTTACCCCGAGTTCTCGCCGTACGCCCGTGCGGTCGCGGAGATCGCGGACCCGCCGGAGGGGTTCGGGGTCGACGAGTTGCGGCTCACGGACTACGTGTCGGCGAACGCGGCCCTGTCGGCCTCGGGGCACGAGCTGTGGGACACGGTGCCCGCGGTGGCGACGCCGCACGGCTGGACGTGGCACCACGTGGCCGGTTCGCGGCGCATGGAGCTGGTTCCGGTCGAGGTGAAGGCGCTGCTGCGGCACCACGGCGGGATCTCGACGGCCGTGGTGGACCAGGGCAAGCGCGGCACGCGGCCGTTGCAGGAGACGCGTCCCGTGCACTTCGGTCTGCCGAAGTCGGGTGTGGCCGTCACGGAGCAGCAGGTGCAGGGCGTCGAGGAGGACCTCGGGTACCGGCTGCCGGGCGCATACCGGTCGTTCCTGAAGGCGGCGGGCGGCTGTGCGCCGGTGGGTACGGCGCTCGACGCGGAGCTGGGGCTGCTGGTGGACCAGCCGTTCTTCACGGTGCGTGAGGAGGCGGCGGTCAACGACCTGGTCTATGTGAACAAGTGTCTGCGGGACCATCTGACGAAGGACTACCTGGGCGTCGCGTTCGTCCAGGGCGGTCTGCTCGCGGTGAAGGTGAAGGGCGAGCGGATCGGTTCGGTGTGGTTCTGCGCCTACGACGACGTGCGGGACGTGGACCCGTCGTGGCCGCCGGCGGATCGTGTGGAGCGGCTGCTGCTGCCCTGTGGTGAGGACTTCGACGCGTTCCTGTCGCGGCTGGCGGGTTCCCCGCCGGAGTTGGAGACGGTGGCGAACCTGATGGTGGACGGCGGTTTCGCGCGTGCGGTGCCCGTGACGGCGGCGTCCTCGGCGTCCTCGGCGTCTTCGGTGGGGGAGTGAGCTGACGATGGTGACGTTCGCGCAGGCGCAGGAGCGCGCGGAGGAGTGGGTCAACGGCGAGCTGCCGGCGTACCAGCACCGGGAGGTGCGGGTGCGTGAGTTCGACCTCGGGTTCGTGGTGTGGGCCGAGGACCGTGCGGACGGTCCCCGTTCGGACGGGGGCGCGCAGCGGCTGGTGATCGCCCGGGACAGCGGCGAGGCGACGCTGTGGCCGTCGCTTCCGGTGGGCGAGGTGATCCGCCGGTACGAGGAGGAGTACGGCCGTCCCGAGGAGGCGCAGGCGCCGGCCGCGGCGCCCGCGGCGCGGGTGGACCTGAATCAGACGTCCTTCTTGCTGAGTCCGCCGGAGTGGTTGCAGGAGGCGGCGGACCGGATCGGCATTCCGGATCGCCGCCGGGGCGACGGCGAGGTCGGTGACACCGCAGGCGCGGGTGGCTCCGGTGGTGCGCTTCCGCAGACGCAGGCCGGGGTGCCTTCGGCTCCCGCGGCGTCGGGGCCGTCGCCCGCGGAGGGTTCGTCCGGGAGTGGTGCGGGGTGGCCGGCGGCGGGCTCCGGTTCGTCCGCCGGTGGCTCCGGCGCGGGCGCCTCTGGTGCCCCGAATGCGCCGTATGCGCCCGGTGTGCCGGGTGCGCCCGCCGGGGCGACGCCCTGGGCCGGGACGGACACCAACGCGGACGCCGGTGAGGACCGTTCCGTACCGCTGCCGCAGACCGTGTTCGCGCCGCCGTTGAGCGGTGTCGACGACGACACGCCGCCGCCCTCGACGACGCCGGAGGCCAAGACGGCGCTGATGTCGGGCGGCAGCCGGCTTCCGCCGACGGCGCTCTCGCCGGCGATCGGCGACCCGGACGCGCCGGGCGCACCCGCCGGGGCGGGTGCACCGCCGCCCGCGGCCCCGACTCCGCCCGCGGCCCCGACTCCGCCCCCGGCCCAGCCGCCCGCCGGTCCCGGGGCGCCCGCCACGCCGCCCCGGCCGCTCGCGCCGGACGCCGGGGACATCGCCGACGCCGCGACCAGCAAGGCGACGCCTCCGCCGCGCCGTGGCGGTGGCTCGTCCACGCCGCCTCCGCCGAGCGCCCCGGGTGTGCCGGGCGCGCGACCGGGGAGCGCGTCGGGGCCGTCGGGGCCGCCCGCGCCGGGTGCTCCGGCGGGCGGTTATGTGCCGACGCAGCTGGTGTCGTCGCTCGGTCCCGAGGGCCCGGGCGGCCCGGGCACGCCGCCTCCGCCCAGCGTTCCGGGCACACCGCCCGCGCCGGGTGCGACGCCGCCGCCGAGCGCTCCGGGGACCCCGCCTCCGCCGAGCGCGCCGAACGCGCCGGGTGGGACGCCGCCGGGCGGGATGCACCACGCCGCCACGATGCTGGCCGACCCGGGCCGGACGGGCGGCGGTGCCCCTCAGCCTCCCGGTCCCCCCGGTCCGCCCAATCCCCCTGGCCCGCCCGGGCCTCCCGGTGCCCCCGCCGCTCCAGGGGCGCCCGGTGCTCCGGGTGCGCCGGGCGTGCCTTCGGGTCCCGGTGCGCCACCGCCTCCCCCGGCCGCTCCCGGTGCGCCCGGCGCGCAGGGTTCCGCGGGGGGCGCGGGTGGTGCCGTGCACCACGCGCAGACCGTGCTGGCCGCGCCTTCCCTGGGCGGTCCCGGCGGCATCGGCGCGCCGCCGCCCCCGCCCGGTGCCGTACCGCCCCCGCCCGGTGCCGTACCGCCCCTGCCCGGTGCCGTACCGCCGCCGCCCGGGCAGCCCGTGCCGGGTCAACCGCCGGCGTACGGCTATCCGCCGCAGCCCACCGGTCAGCCGACCGTCGGGCCCGGCTACCAGGCCGTGCTGCGCTACCGCGCCCAGGACGGCTCCGAGCAGCAGCTGATCCGGCGTTCCGCGCCGGGTACGCCGCACCCGGAGTGGCAGATGTTCCACGAGCTGCGCTCCATGAACGTGCCGCCGGACCAGGTCCTCGAGCTGCACACCGAGCTGGAGTCGTGCGAGCTGCCGGGCGCGTACTGCGCGCGGATGATCCGGGAGCAGTGGCCGCAGGCGCGGATCACCTCGATTGCGCCGTACGGCCTGGACCACGCGAGCCGGCAGCAGGGCATGCAGCAACTGCTGGCGCACCAGGGCGAGCTGCACCAGGTGGCCGACGGGCCGGCGCGTCCGGCGCCGGTGCGCGCTCCGCTGCCGCAGGTGCAGCCCGCGCCGCCGGTTCCGCCGGAGGCCGTCGGGCAGGAGCTGGCCGGCGCGTTCGGCCCGGGGGTCTTCCGGTTCGAGCAGGCCGCGGTGTCCCGGCAGGGTGTGCCGCCGGTCGTGGCGCACACGCTGGTGGCCGCGGGGCTGCCGATGGACATGGGGCCGTTCTTCTGGGCGCAGGCCCAGCCGGGGCGGCCGGTGCCGACGCTGGCGGAGCTGGCGGCCGAGCGCGGTGTGCAGCCGGCCTCGGACGCGGGGTCGTACCTCGTCGTGGGCAGCGACTTCGGCCGGGCGATCTGTGTGCAGTACGGCACGGCGGCCATCGTGGCGGTGCCGGTGGAGGCCGGTCCGGGCGGTGCGCCCGTGCCGCCGCAGTTCGTGAACACGGGGCTGCCGGAGTTCGCGCGCTGCCTGGCGCTGCTGGGCCGGATGTGGCGGCTCAGGTTCGGTCTGAACCAGGAGCAGGCGGGCCGCTGGACGGTGGACTTCCAGGCGCAGTTGGCCGCGCTGGACCCGGCGGCGCTCGGTTCGCCGGAGAGCTGGTGGTCCGTGCTGCTCGAGCAGATGTGGGACGGGCTGCTGTGAGGCGTCCGCGCCGCTGACGTACCCGACGGGCGGGGCCCGGTCGACCTGTGAGTCGACCGGGCCCCGCCCGTTTGTGTGCGGTGTGTCGGATTATGTGGGCTTACGTCTGGTCCATAAAGTCGGTCAGGTCCATGTGATGCGGCAGGTTCACCACCAGCGGGACGCACAGGGTGATTGAGGGGTGATGGGCATGAGCGGTGCATCGGCGTCTCCCCACGGTTTCGTGACCGTACGCGGGCGTGAGCGCGGTTACCGTCCGGAGCAGGTCGAGGCGTGTGCCGCGGCCCTCTCCGAGGAGCGCGACGCGGCCTGGGAGCGGGCCGCCCGGCTCACCGTGCTGGCCAGGGAGATGGAAGAGGACCTGGGAGACCTGGAGGAGGTGGTCGCGCAGCTCACCTCGCAGGACTACGGGGTGCTGGGGGAGCGTGCGCGGGAGCTGTTCCGGCTCGGCGAGGAGGAGGCCGCGGCGGTGCGCGAGCGGGCGCGCGGTGCCGCGCAGGGGCTGATGGCGGAGGCGCGGGCGTACGCGGACGGCGTGCGGGAGGCGGCCCGGGCGCACGCCGACGCCGTACGGGCCGAGGCCGACGAACGGGCCCGGCACCTGTTGCTCGCGGCGCGCGCGGAGGCGGACGAGGCGCGGATCGGAGCGCGGCGCGAGGTGAAGGAGGGGCGCGCGGAGGCGTTGTCCGCGCTGCGCGAGATGCGCAGGCGCACCAGTGGGACGGCCGCCGAGCAGAGCAGGGAACTGGCCGAGCGGTGGGCCGCGGCGGAGCGGACCGAGGAGGAGCGCGCGCGGGCTCTGGACGCCCACCACGCGGAGCTGGTGGCGCGCGCGGAGCAGGCAGTGCGCGAGGCGGAGCAGGAGCTGGTCGACGCCCGGGCGGCGGCGGGACGGCGACAGGAGGAGGCCCGGGACCGGGCGGCCGAGGTGGTCGCCGAGGCCCGGGCGCGACGTGAGCGCATCGCCCGCGACACGGAACGGGTGCTGCGCGAGCACGGGGAGCGGTGGGACGAGTTGCAGGCCCACATGGCCTCCGTGCGCAGCAGTCTCCATGCGCTGACGGGGCGTGCGGTGGAGGTGGAGTGACGCCCGTGCCGTGAGGCCTCCGCGTACGGCGCGCCGGACTCCCCCGCCTACGGCGCGCCGGGCTCTCCCGCACACCGCCCGCCGGTCCCGCCGCCTGCCGTGCCGTCAGTCCCCCCTGCGTACCGCGCCCGCCAGGATCCAGCCCTCCACCGCCTCGTAGTGCCGGCGCTGCTCCTGAGCCTTGCGCCGGCCGGAGAGCATCGTGCCGAGCCAGCCGCAGGCGAAGCCCAGCGGGATGGAGACCAGGCCCGTCGTGGTGAAGGGGAACCAGTTGAAGTCGGCCTCGGGGAAGGCGGACACCGGCGAGCCGGAGACCAGGTTGGTGCCCGGCATCAGCACCAGCACGGCCAGCGAGCCCCCGATCAGGGTGCAGAGCAGTCCTGCGCGTGTGTAGCGGCGCCAGAAGAGGCCGTAGACCAGGGCGGGTGCGATGGCCGAGGCGCCCAGGCAGAAGGACAGGGTCACCAGCGGCTGGAGGCTGCGGTGCTGGACGAGAGTGGCCAGGGCGATGGCCGGGATGCCGACGGCGAGGGCGGAGACGCGGGCGAGGGTCATCTCGCGGCGCGGTGACATCTCCTGCACACGGGCGGCGAAGACGTCGTGGGCCAGGGAGTTGGCGCAGGCCAGGATCATGCCGCCGACGGAGGCGAGCAGGGTGAGGAAGACGGCCGTGGTGACGGTCGTGAACAGGAACGTTTCCGCGGTGGAGACCTGTGCGCCGAAGGCCGCCTGCGAGCCCAGCAGGTAGGCGGTGTTGCCCTGCGGGTCGACCCCGGCGACGGCCGCCCGCCCCACCAGCGCCGTCGCACCGAAGCCGATCACCGTGACGACCAGCACGAACAGCGCCACGGCGGACACCGCCCAGGACATCGAGCGGCGCACCTGGCGGGCCGAGGAGGCGGTGTACATGCGCATGGTGACGTGGGGGAGGCAGGCGCCGCCGAGGACGACGGTGAGCTGCGAGGAGATCATGTCCGCGTCCGGGTGGGGGCCGCCCGCGAACTGGAGGCCGGAGTTCAGGAACGCCGACCCCACGCCGCTGTTGTCCGCCGCCGCGTCGAACAGCGCGGCGGGGTCCCAGTCGAAGCGGTGCAGGATCAGCGCGGCGACCACGAGGCCCGAGCCGAGCAGCATCACGATCTTGAGGATCTGGATGAGGGCGGTGCCCTTCATCCCGCCGATCGCCGCGTAACTGATCATCAGCGCGCCCAGGCCGATGATGCAGCCGGTCTGAAGGGCTGCGCCCGAGAAGCCGAGGACGAAGGCGAGCAGTTGGCCGGTGCCCGCGAGCTGCACCAGCATCAGCGGCAGCAGCGCCGCGAGGGTCACGGCGCAGGCCGTCATGCGGACGGCGCGGCCCGGCATCCGGCGGGCGAGAGCGTCGCCCATGGTGAACCGGCCCGCGTTGCGCAGGGGTTCGGCCAGCAGGAACATCAGCAGCATCAGTGACAGCGCGGTGCTCAGCGCCAGGACGACGCCGTCGTGGCCGAAGAGGGCGACGACGCCGCCCGTGCCGAGCACGGACGCCGCCGAGATGTAGTCGCCGGCGATCGCGAGGCCGTTGCGCATGGGGGACAGGGAGCCGTACCCGGTGTAGAACTCGTCGAGGTCGTCCCGGTCCGGGCCGGTCATCACGCACAGCAGCAGCGTGACGGTGGCGACGGCGGTGAAGCCGACCAGGGACATCGTCTGGGCGTTGCCGCTGAACTCCGTCACCGCCCCGCCCCCCGCCGCGCGTCCAGTTCGGCCTCCTTGCGGATGCGGTCCGCGAGCGGGTCGACGCGGCGCCGGGCGGTGTGCTCGTACAGCGCGATCGCCAGCCAGGTGACGGGGAGCTGGGCCAGGGCGAGCAGCAGCCCGGTGGGCAGTCCGCCGGCGGCGGTGCCGGTCATCAGCCCGGGCGCGTACGCGGACAGGAGCAGGAAGAGCGTGAAGTAGCCGAGCGCGGCGAGCGTGGCGGTGCGCCGCTGCCGGCGGTAGGCGCTGCGCAGGATCCGCAGGTCGCTGTGGTGCCCCAACGGGTCGCGGCGGGGCGCGCGGTGGGCTGAGCGGGCGTCTTGGGCGCGTTGGGCGTGTTGGGCTTGGCGCCTCGGGGCGTACGGGGGCGGGGGTGGTGGTGGGCGGTGCGGGTATGACGGGGACGGGTCGTAGGACATCCCGGTTCTCCTTGCGCGGCTGGGGTCCGAGCGGTGGACCGAAGGAGGTGGGGGGCGGGAGCCAGGCACGTTACTCGTGAGTTGGGGAGCACGCTGCGTTTTGGCCGAACTGATCGGTCGGTATGTGCCCGGGTGGACGCTCGGTGCGTCTCAGGGTGGAGAGCGACCCCGAGACCCGCTCCACCGAAGGGTGGACTGCCCCTAGGGGTACCTCCGTACTACGGGTCGGGGAGGGTTCGTACCGACGGAGGACGAGACGGGACCGGTGCCGTCCTTAATCTGGCCTTACGCCGCTGGGGGGCGGTGAACCGGACCCGCGGGGGTGGGGTTTTCCTCAGTAAAAGACTGCGCTGAACACCAGCGCGGCCGGCCCCCGGTTCCGGACAGACTCTTCGAGACAGCAGCGAGGCACCTGCGCGGCGGAACGACCGCCGCGCCGGGCACCGCCGGCTCACTCGATGACCGACATAGGAGACTTGACATGACATCGGCCGTAAGTATTCCCACGCACGGGAGCACTGGAGGGCGTACGGCCGTTGCCGCGCGAGCGCGGCAGGTCGTGAAGGCCTATGGATCGGGCGAGACCCGGGTGGTCGCCCTCGACCATGTGGACGTGGACATCGCGCGCGGCCAGTTCACCGCGATCATGGGCCCCTCGGGGTCCGGCAAGTCCACGCTGATGCACTGCCTGGCCGGCCTGGACACCGTCACCGGCGGGCAGATCTACCTCGACGAGACCGAGATCACCGGTCTGAAGGACAAGAAGCTCACGCAGCTGCGCCGGGACCGGATCGGCTTCATCTTCCAGGCGTTCAACCTGCTCCCGACGCTCAACGCGATCGAGAACATCACGCTGCCCATGGACATCGCCGGCCGCAAGTACGACCGCGCGTGGCTGGACCGCGTCGTGGAGACCGTGGGGCTCGCGGGGCGGCTCAAGCACCGGCCCACCCAGCTCTCCGGCGGCCAGCAGCAGCGGGTCGCGGTGGCCCGGGCCCTGGCCGCCCAGCCCGAGATCATCTTCGGTGACGAGCCGACCGGCAACCTGGACTCGCGCGCCGGTGCCGAGGTGCTCGGCTTCCTGCGCCGGTCGGTCACCGAGCTGGGCCAGACCATCGTGATGGTCACCCACGACCCGGTGGCCGCCAGCTACGCGGACCGGGTGCTGTATCTCGCCGACGGCCGGATCGTCGACGAGATGCACAAGCCCACCGCGGAAGCCGTGCTCGACCGCATGAAGGACTTCGACGCCCGGGGGCGCACGTCATGACCGTCGTGAAGACCTCGATGCGCAACTTCTTCGCGCACAAGGGCCGCATGGCGCTCTCGGCGGTGGCGGTGCTGCTGTCGGTGGCGTTCGTGTGCGGCACCCTGGTGTTCACCGACACGATGAACACCACCTTCGACAAGCTCTTCGCCGTCACCTCCTCCGACGTGACGGTCGCCCCGAAGGACGCCGAGGCCGAGGACACCCCGCAGAACGGGGTGCCCGAGTCGCTGCCGGCGGCCACGCTGGACAAGCTCCGTTCGGTCGACGGCGTGGAGTCCGTCGAGGGCGCGGTCGCCTCGATGAACGTGACCGTCGTCAACTCCGACAACGACAACGTGGGAGCCACCAGCGGCGCCCCGACCATCGCCGGGAACTGGACCAAGAACGACCTGCGGTCCATGGAGATCACCTCGGGCCACGCGCCGCGCGGCCCGACCGAGACGATGGTCGACTCCGACACCGCCGACAAGCACGACCTGAAGATCGGCGACGAGCTGCGCACCATCGCGCAGACCGGCGACTTCAAGGCCAGGATCGTCGGCATCGCCTCCTTCACCGTCACCAACCCCGGTGCCGCGGTCGTCTACTTCGACACCCCCACCGCCCAGCGTGAACTGCTCGGCGGCACGGACCGGTTCAGCCAGTTCAACGTCACCGCGGCGTCCGGTGTGACCGACGCGCAGCTGAAGAAGAACGTCTCCGGAGCCCTCGGAGGCGACACCTTCAAGGTCCAGACGGCCAAGGAGGCGTCCGACGAAGGACGCGAGGACGTCGGCGAGTTCATGGACGTCATCAAGTACGCCATGCTCGGCTTCGCCGGGATCGCGTTCCTGGTCGGCATCTTCCTGATCATCAACACCTTCTCCATGCTGGTCGCCCAGCGCACCCGCGAGATCGGCCTGATGCGGGCCATCGGTTCCTCCCGCCGGCAGGTCAACCGCTCGGTGCTGGTCGAGGCGCTCCTCCTCGGCGTCGTCGGCTCGGTCCTCGGTGTCGCGGCCGGTGTCGGCATCGCCATCGGCCTGATGAAGCTGATGTCGGCGGCGGGCATGAACCTGTCCACCGACGACCTCACCATCAAGACGGCGACCCCCGTGACCGGCCTGATCCTCGGCGTCGTGGTCACCGTCCTGGCCGCATACCTGCCGGCCCGCCGGGCCGGGAAGATCTCCCCGATGGCCGCCCTGCGCGACGCCGGTACCCCGGCCGACGCCAAGGCGGGCTGGATACGCGGCCTGATCGGCCTGGTGCTCACCGGCTCCGGCGTCGCCGCCCTGCTCACGGCCGCCTCCGCCGACAAGGCGAGCGACGGTTCGATGATGCTCGGCGCGGGCATCGTGCTCTCCCTCATCGGCTTCGTCGTCATCGGCCCGCTGCTGGCCGGGTTCGTGGTGCGGGTGATCAGCGCGGTGCTGCTGCGGGCCTTCGGTCCCGTGGGCCGCCTGGCCGAGCGCAACGCCCTGCGCAACCCGCGCCGCACCGGAGCCACCGGCGCCGCCCTGATGATCGGCCTCGCGCTGGTCGCCTGCCTCTCCGTCGTCGGCTCCTCCATGGTCGCCTCGGCCACCAGCGAGCTGGACAAGACGGTCGGCGCGGACTTCATCGTCCAGGGCAACCAGCGGATCGTGCCGCAGGCCGAGAATGCCATGACCGGCACCCCCGGCCTGGAGCACGTCACCCGCTACAAGATGCTCGACGCCACGCTGACCTCGCCCGACGGCAAGACGGACGACGACGGCGTCACGGCCGCCGACCCCACCTACGCCGAGGACGTGCGCCGCGCGACGACCGAGGGCAAGCTCTCCGCCGCCTACGGCACCGACGCCATGTCGGTCGGCTCGGACTACGCCGCGAAGCACGGCGTGCACGTCGGCGACACCGTCTCCGTCGCCTTCAAGGGCGGCGAGACCGCGAAGCTCAAGGTCGCCGCGATCACCAGCGACGACGTGGCCATCGACCAGGGCGCCCGGTACATCAGCATCGAGACGATGGAGAAGTACCTGCCGGCCGAGAACGTCCCGCCGAACACGATCATGTTCGCCAAGGCGAAGGACGGCCAGGCCGACCAGGCGTACGCCGCGCTGAAGAAGTCGCTGGACGCCTACCCGCAGTACCAGGTGGCCGACCAGACCGACTACAAGCAGGAGCTGAAGGACCAGATCGGCCAGCTGCTGAACATGGTGTACGGCCTGCTCGCCCTGGCGATCATCGTCGCCGTCCTCGGTGTGGTGAACACCCTGGCGCTGTCGGTGGTCGAGCGGACCAGGGAGATCGGCCTGATGCGGGCCATCGGCCTCTCCCGCCGCCAGCTGCGCCGCATGATCCGCATGGAGTCCGTGGTCATCGCCCTCTTCGGTGCACTGCTCGGCCTCGGCCTGGGCATGGGCTGGGGCGCCACGGCCCAGAAGCTGCTCGCCCTGGAGGGCCTGAACGTCCTGGACATCCCCTGGCCGACGATCATCGGGGTCTTCATCGGCTCGGCCTTCGTGGGCCTGTTCGCCGCCCTGGTTCCGGCCTTCCGGGCGGGCCGGATGAACGTCCTGAACGCCATCGCGACGGAGTAGCACCCGTCCCGACAGCCACCGCACACGGGGGTTGCGGAGGAGGGGCCCGGCGCCGAAGTCCCAGAGGGGCGGAGGCACCGGGCCCTTTTTGCCATCGCCGAAACCGCCCTGCCACCTCCCACCCCCAATCCGCCCCTCACCGGCGCGCCCGCCTTTCAGCCCCCCGAGCGGTCCGTCCCCCTGCGCGTCCGCCTTCAGCCCCCGGGCCCGTCCGTCCCCCTGCGCGTCCGCCTTTCACCCTCCCCACCCCCCCCGAGCCGCCCCTCACCAGTGCGTCCGTCTTCAGCCCCCCGAGTGGTCCGTCACCCCGGACGTTCGCCTTTCAGCCCACCGAGTCGGGTGGTGGGTGGGCATAGGCCCGGGGGTCCAGGGGGCGGAGCCCCCTGGTACGGCCACCGCGGCGCCGCCCACCACGCACCCGGCGTCGTCCACAGCCCCCAACACACCCGAGCGCAGCGACGTACGCTGGAGACACCCCGGCCCGCAGCGCGCGTCGGGCCCGTCGTGTTGTACACCCCCGCACGGAAAGCACCCCGAATGAGCCTGCACGGTCTGCTCGACGCCGTCGTCAAGGACACCGCCCTCGCGGAAGCGATCTCGGCGGCCGCAGACGGCAACCGCATGCACGTCGACCTGGTCGGCCCACCCGCGGCCCGCCCCTTCGCGATCGCCGCCCTGGCCCGCGAGACGGGCCGCCCGGTGCTGGCGGTGACGGCGACGGGACGCGAGGCGGAGGACCTGGCGGCGGCCCTGCGCTCCCTGCTGCCCCCCGAGGGCATCGTGGAGTACCCCTCCTGGGAGACCCTCCCGCACGAGCGTCTCAGCCCCCGCAGCGACACCGTCGGCCGCCGTCTCGCCGTCCTGCGGCGCCTGGCCCACCCCCGCCCCGACGACCCGGAGACCGGCCCGGTCTCCGTCGTCGTCGCACCCGTACGCTCCGTGCTCCAGCCGCAGGTCAAGGGCCTGGGCGACCTGGAGCCCGTGGCGCTGCGCACCGGCCAGAGCGCCGACCTGGAAGAGATCGTCCAGGCCCTCGCGGCAGCGGCGTACGCGCGCGTCGAGCTGGTGGAGAAGCGCGGCGAGTTCGCCGTGCGCGGCGGCATCCTGGACGTCTTCCCGCCGACCGAGGAGCACCCGCTCCGGGTTGAGTTCTGGGGCGACGACGTCGAGGAGATCCGTTACTTCAAGGTCGCCGACCAGCGCTCCCTGGAGGTCGCCGAGCACGGTCTGTGGGCCCCGCCCTGCCGGGAGCTGCTGCTCACCGACGACGTGCGCGAGCGCGCCCGCGTCCTCGCCGAGGACCACCCCGAGCTGGGCGAACTGCTCGGGAAGATCGCCGAGGGCATCGCGGTGGAGGGCATGGAGTCCCTGGCGCCCGTCCTCGTCGACGACATGGAACTGCTCCTCGACGTGCTGCCCAAGGGCTCGATGTCCCTGGTCTGCGACCCCGAGCGGGTGCGTACGCGGGCCGCCGACCTGGTGGCGACCTCGCAGGAGTTCCTCCAGGCGTCCTGGGCGGCCACCGCGGGCGGGGGCGAGGCGCCCATCGACGTGGACGCGGCCTCGCTGTGGTCCATCGCGGACGTCCGGGAGCGGGCCCGCGAGCTGGACATGATGTGGTGGTCGGTCTCGCCCTTCGCCGCGGACGAGACGCTGACGTCCGCCCTGGACGCGGAGGGCGACTCGGACACCCTCAAGCTCGGCATGCACGCCCCCGAGACCTACCGCGGCGACACCGCCAAGGCGCTGGCCGACACCAAGGGCTGGCTCGCCGACGGCTGGCGCGCGGTCTACGTCACCGAGGCCCACGGCCCCGCCTCCCGCACCGTCGAGGTCCTCGGCGGCGAGGGCATCGCCGCCCGCCTCGACCACGACCTCGGCACGCTCAGCCCCTCCGTCGTGCACGTCTCCTGCGGCTCGATCGACCACGGTTTCGTCGACCCGGCCCTCAAGCTCGCCGTGCTCACCGAGACCGACCTGACCGGCCAGAAGGCCGCCGGACGCGAGGGCGCGCGGATGCCGGCCCGGCGCCGCAAGACCATCGACCCGCTCACCCTGGAGACCGGCGACTACATCGTCCACGAGCAGCACGGCGTCGGCCGCTACATCGAGATGGTGCAGCGCACCGTCCAGGGCGCCACCCGCGAGTACCTGGTCGTGGAGTACGCCCCCGCCAAGCGCGGCCAGCCCGGCGACCGGCTCTACATCCCCACCGACCAGCTGGAGCAGATCACCAAGTACGTCGGCGGCGAGGCCCCCACCCTGCACCGCCTCGGCGGCGCCGACTGGACCAAGACCAAGGCCCGCGCCAAGAAGGCGGTCAAGGAGATCGCCGCCGACCTGATCAAGCTGTACAGCGCGCGGATGGCCGCGCCCGGCCACGCGTTCGGCGCGGACACCCCCTGGCAGCGCGAGCTGGAGGACGCCTTCCCCTACGCGGAGACCCCGGACCAGCTCACCACCATCGCCGAGGTCAAGGACGACATGGAGAAGACGGTCCCGATGGACCGCCTGATCTGCGGCGACGTCGGCTACGGCAAGACGGAGATCGCGGTCCGCGCCGCGTTCAAGGCCGTCCAGGACGGCAAGCAGGTCGCCGTGCTCGTCCCCACCACGCTGCTGGTGCAGCAGCACTTCGGGACGTTCGGCGAGCGCTACGCCCAGTTCCCGGTGAACGTGAAGGCGCTGTCGCGCTTCCAGAGCGACACCGAGTCGAAGGCGACCCTGGAGGGCCTGCGCGAGGGATCGGTGGACATCGTCATCGGCACCCATCGTCTGTTCTCCTCGGAGACGAAGTTCAAGGACCTGGGCCTGGTCATCGTCGACGAGGAGCAGCGCTTCGGCGTCGAGCACAAGGAGCAGCTGAAGAAGCTGCGCGCCAACGTCGACGTGCTCACCATGTCCGCGACGCCCATCCCGCGCACCCTGGAGATGGCGGTCACCGGCATCCGCGAGATGTCCACGATCACCACCCCGCCCGAGGAGCGGCACCCGGTGCTGACCTTCGTCGGCCCCTACGAGCACAAGCAGATCGGCGCCGCGATCCGCCGCGAGCTGCTCCGCGAGGGCCAGGTCTTCTACATCCACAACCGGGTCGAGTCCATCGACCGCGCGGCGGCCAAGCTGCGCGAGATCGTGCCCGAGGCGCGGATCGCCACCGCCCACGGCCAGATGTCGGAGCAGGCCCTGGAGCAGGTCGTCGTCGACTTCTGGGAGAAGAAGTTCGACGTGCTGGTCTCCACGACCATCGTCGAGTCCGGCATCGACATCTCCAACGCCAACACCCTCATCGTCGAGCGCGGCGACAACTTCGGCCTCAGCCAGCTCCACCAGCTGCGCGGCCGCGTCGGCCGCGGCCGCGAGCGCGGTTACGCCTACTTCCTGTACCCGCCGGAGAAGCCGCTGACGGAGACCGCGCACGAGCGGCTCGCCACCATCGCCCAGCACACCGAGATGGGCGCGGGCATGTACGTGGCGATGAAGGACCTGGAGATCCGCGGCGCGGGCAATCTGCTCGGCGGCGAGCAGTCGGGCCACATCGCCGGTGTCGGCTTCGACCTGTACGTGCGGATGGTCGGCGAGGCCGTCGCCGACTACCGGGCCTCCCTGGAGGGCGGTGTGGAGGAGGAGCCGCCGCTCGAGGTCAAGATCGAGCTGCCCGTCGACGCGCACGTCCCACACGACTACGCCCCCGGCGAGCGGCTGCGCCTCCAGGCCTACCGGTCCATCGCCTCCGCCAACAGCGAGGAGGACATCAAGGCCGTACGCGAGGAACTCGTCGACCGCTACGGCAAGCTGCCGGAGCCGGTGGAGAACCTGCTGCTGGTCGCCGGTCTGCGCATGCTCGCGCGGGCGTGCGCCGTCGGCGAGGTGGTGCTCCAGGGCAACAACATCCGCTTCGCACCGGTGGAGTTGCGCGAGTCCCAGGAGCTGAGGCTCAAGCGGCTCTACCCCGGCAGCGTCATCAAGTCGGGTACGCACCAGGTGCTCGTGCCGCGCCCGAAGACCGCGAAGGTGGGCGGCAAGCCGCTGGTAGGACGGGAGCTGCTCGGCTGGGTGGGCGAGTTCCTGACCTCGATCCTCGGGTCGTAGCACTCGAAGCCCGGGCCCGCCCACGGGAAGCCGCCCACGGGAAGCCGCCCACGGGAAGCCGTCCACGGGAAGCCGTCCACGGGGACAGTTCCGTGGACGGCTTCGACGTGTCCGGGTACGGGGAACGGCTTCTACTGCTGCTCCCGGCCGCCGCCCTGCTCGCGGCCGAAGCCGAGCTTGCCCTCGGCCTGCTGCTGCGCGGAGTCGACCTGCTTCTCGTACTTGCCGCCGGTCCTCTGGTTGACCTGGCGTTCGGCGGCGTCGGACATCTTCCGTGACCTGTCCTTGTCCTTGCCGGCCATGCTCTTCATCTTGTCGAGGATGCCCATGCAGAGCTCCTTCCGAGGCGTGACTCACTGTCGAAGGTACGACAGATATGTCTCGTGTGCCCACTAACGCCCACTTAAGGCCACCTATGGCCCGGACCTCTCCCTCGCTACGGTGGTGGCTGCGAACGGCAAGGGGAGGGGCGCGCATGACGCGGCACAGCAGGATCCGTACCGGTTGGGCCGCGGGGGCGGCCCTCGCCCTGGCCCTGGTGGCCGGCTGTGAAGGCCTGGAGGCCGACGACGACACCCCGACCTCGGGCAGTGGCGCCGAGGCCCCCGCCGCGGGCCACGCCGTCAGCCCGCTGGACAACCCGGACGGCACCGAACCGGGCCTCGCCCCGGTCACGGGCGACAGCCCGCAGGCGGCCGCCCGCAAGCTGATCGACGGTCTGCGGACCAAGGGGCGCGGCCCGAAGACCGGGTACGACCGGGACGAGTTCGGCTATGCCTGGATGGACACCGCCGACGGCGTCCCGCTCGCCCGCAACGGCTGCGACACGCGCAACGACCTGCTCAAACGCGACGGCCAGGAGGTGCGCTTCAAGTCCGGTTCGGACTGCGTGGTCATCGCGATGACGCTGGACGACCCGTACACCGGGACGCGCATCGACTGGCGCAAGCAGGACGCGAGCGAGGTCCAGATCGACCACGTCGTGCCGCTGTCCTACAGCTGGCAGATGGGTTCCTCGCGGTGGCCGGAGAACAAGCGCGAGCAGCTGGCCAACGACCCGCTCAACCTGCTCCCCGTCGAGGGCCGCGCCAACTCCGCCAAGCGCGACTCCGGGCCGGCCTCCTGGCTGCCGCCGGACAAGGCGATCCGGTGCGCGTACGCGGTCCGCTTCGCCCAGGTCGCGGTCAAGTACGAGCTGGCGGTGACGGGGGCGGACCGGGCGATGATGGCGAAGCAGTGCCAGGCCTGACGGGGCTGACGCGCCTACCCCGCCGGTGTCGTCAGCGCCGCGAGGGCGGGGCGGAGCAGCGCCGCGATCCGGTCGGCCGAGGCGTCCCGGAGGGGTGACAGGCCGAGCAGCTGGTGCCCGACGGAGACGCCCAGCAGGGTGCTGACGACGAGCGCGGCGCGCAGTTCCGGGTCCGCGTCCTCGGGCAGGGCGGCGCCGATGCCGTCGATCTGCCGGCCGAGGGCGGCCCGGGCGTGGTCGGCCGCCGCCGGGTCGGTGAGCATGGAGCGCATCATCGCCAGCGTGCCCTCGGGCAGGCCGCCGAGCTTGAGGCCGAGCGTGGCCAGCAGCTGATCGACGAGCGCGTCCGGGCCGGCGGCCGGCGGCGGTGCGGGCGCCGCCTGCACGGCCGCGGTGAACAGTTCGCGCTTCGAACCGAAGTACTGCATGACCAGGGCCGGGTCGACGCCCGCCGAGGTCGCCACGGCGCGGATCGTGGTGCGGTCGAAACCCCGCTCGGCGAACAGCTCCCGTGCGCCGTCCAGGATGCGGGCCTCGGTCGCTCGGCGGCGGTCTGCGCGGGACTGGTGGGGCGTGGGCACCGGTCCACTCTACCGCCGTTCGCTCAACAACTGTTGACCGAGCCGGTGTGCGGCTCTACGGTGGTTGGGTCAACAGTCGTTGAGCGAGCTGTCGAGCGAGTGGAGTGGTCATCATGCCGCCTTCGGACGCCCCCGCTGTTCGCACCCCGCGCGAGGTGCTGGCCCGCTACTACCGGGCCATGCTCGACAAGTCCGCGGACGACCTCGCCGACCTGTACGCCGTGGACGCGGTGCACGAGTTTCCGTTCACCGCGCCCGGTTTCCCCGGGCACTTCGAGGGGCGCGAGGCCGTCCGGTCCGGGTACCGGGCCGCCTGGGGCGCCAGCCCCGCCCGGGTGGAGGAGGTCAGGGAGGTCGCGGTCCACGAGACCGCCCGTCCCGGGGTGATCGTCGCCGAGCACGTCGTCGTGGGGGCGGTGCCCGCCGCGCGCACCGGGTTCACCGTCCCCGGCCTTCTGGTACTCCATGTGCGCGACGGGCTGATCGCCCGGGCCCGCGACTACATGGACGGCTTCGGGGTCGCCGCGGCCCGGGGGTGAGGGGCGGCTCCCCGCGGCTCAGGCGCTCGTCCCGCCCAGGTCGTCCAGATCGAGGACCTCTCCGGAGGGGGACGCGGCGGGCACCGGCTCGTCGTACCCGGTGAAGGACAGCGCGCCGGGCTCCTGCTTCGACCCGCTCTCGAAGCGCAGCAGGTACGGCTTGCCCTCGGTGGCGACGTACACCGTGTTGCGCTCGGAGCCGTCCGTCTCGTACAGGGTGAACGCGGGCTTGCCGTCGACGGTGGTGGCCCTGCCGCGGGTCACCTTCGTCGGCGCGTCGTCACCGCTGCCCCCGGCGTCCTCCAGCAGCTTGTCCAGGTCGCAGAACCCGGCCATCTCCTTCGCGTCCGCGCCGCCCGCGGACATGCTGGTCCACCGTCCGGCCAGCAGCGACACGAGGGCGTCGGTGTCGGCCTGCGGCTCGCCCTTGCTCTGGGCCCGCAGGAACCGCTCGTCGTACTTCAGGTAGAGCGTGTCGCCGGTTTTGATCAACTCGGCCTCGCCCTGGCCGTCCATGCCCATCGTCCCGGCGCAGTCGCCCCGCCGGTTCAGTGCGAGGTCGATCTCTATGGTGCCGCCGCTCTCGTCGTCGGGGACGGTGCCGGTCATGCGCAGTGAGCGTGCCCCGGTGGTGGCCTTCAGTGCCCGCTCGGATATCTCCGCGCCGGTCAGCCCGGCGAACGGCTCCTCCGGTGCCGAGGCCGGTGCCGAGGACGAGGCCGATGCGGAGGCCTCTGCCCCCGTCGCGGTCGATCCGGGTGCGGTGGCGGACGACGAAGCGGTCGCCGGTCCGCCGGACGCGGCGGACCGGGCGGTCCCGTCGGAGGCGCTGTCGCCGTCCTGGCCGGACTGGCAGCCGGTCAGGCAGACGGTGGCGCCCGCGGCGAGGAGGAGAGCGGTGAGTGCGGTGCGGCGCGCGCGACGGCGCATGGTGGATCCCCCCAGGGATTCTCAGTGAACGGTGAGCGCGGTCCGGCGCTCAGAACTGGCCGTTGCCGAGCAGTTCGCCGTCGGCATCGTAGATCGTGACGAGACCGTTCTCGCTGTCCTTCCAGTCGGCGAACGCGGAGGCGATGAGCTTGGCCGGGCCCGTGCCGGCGCCCATGATGCCGCCGGTGAAGTCGGTGTAGACGTCGGCGGCGTCGAGGATGTCGTTCTGCTCGTCGGCGCCCTGCACCTTGGTGACGTGGGAGACGGCGTCCTTCTCCTTGGGCGTCCCGTTCTTCCGCACGAACGCCTTGAACTGCTCGGCCTGGGACGCCTTCTCGACGGCCTTGTCCTCGGCGGGCTTCGCCTCGGACGCGCCGTCGGTCTTCGCGCCGTCGGTCTTCGCGCCGTCCGCGCCCGCGCCGTCCTGCTTCTCGCCCGCGCTCGCCGAGGTCCGGTTGTCGCTCCTGGTGTCGCCGTCCCCGTCGCCCGCGTTCGCCGACAGCGCGCCGACGACGGCGACCCCTACCACGGCGCCCAGCACGATCTTGGTCTTCATGCCCATGACGTCAGTCCTCTCCCCAGAGACAGATCGGTCGACCGTGAACCGAGGTCCATCGCCTCGGCCGGTTCGATGCGTCAATGAGAACAGAGCTTGTGAACCGAGTCAACACGATCCACGGAGTCGCTCATGTACACGATGTGAACAGAGTCGGAACGTGTTCATCGGTAGGATCGACCCCACACACCAGGACGAGGGGGCCCGAGCGTGCAGGACCACGGGACAGAGGTGACCGCCGCCGGTATCGCGCGGCTCGCCGGCGTCGGCCGCGCCGCCGTCAGCAACTGGCGCCGTCGGCACGCCGACTTCCCCAGACCGGTCGGCGGCACCGAGACCAGCCCGTCCTTCGCCCTCGCCGACGTCGAGGCATGGCTGCGCGCCCAGGGCAAACTCGCCGAGGTCCCCCCGCGCGAACGCGTCTGGCAGCAACTGGCCGGCCACCCGGAGGGCCCGGTCGCAGCCCTGGTGCAGGCCGGCTGCGTCCTCCTGCTCGTCCACGACCGGCCCACCCTCTGGCTGGACGCGAGCGCCGGCTCCGACGAACGCCTCGCCGACCTGCTGCCCGCCGCCCTCGACCAGGTACTCGACGCCCGCTTCGGCACCGGCCCCGAGCGCGCCGTCGCGACCCCGACCGGAGCCCGGCTGCTCCCCTCCGCACCGCTCCTGCGCGGCGCCGCCGAACTCGCCGCCGGACCGGGCGCCCGCAAGGCCTACGAGTTCCTGCTCGGCCGGCACCTCGACGCCAACCCGCGGCAGTACACGCTCACCCCGGACCCGCTCGCCGACCTCATGGCCGAACTCGCCGGCCCCGCCCGCACGGTGCTCGACCCCGCCTGCGGCACCGGCTCCCTGCTCCGCGCCGCTGCCGCCACCACCCGGCCCGGGCAGGAGCTGTGCGGCCAGGACAGCGACCCCGCACTGGCCGCACTCACCGCGCTGCGGCTCGCCCTGAGCACGGACGCCGCCGTGCGGATCGCCGCCGGTGACAGCCTGCGCGCGGACGCCCTCACCGGCGTGCGCGCCGACGCCGCGCTGTGCCACCCGCCGTTCAACGAGCGCAACTGGGGCCACGACGAACTCGCCTACGACCCCCGCTGGGAGTACGGCTTCCCGGCCCGCACCGAGTCCGAACTGGCGTGGGTTCAGCACGCCCTGGCCCGGGTCAGGGACGGCGGCACCGTCGTCGTCCTGATGCCGCCCGCCGCGGCCTCCCGCCGCTCCGGCCGCCGGGTCCGCGCCGACCTGCTGCGCCGGGGCGCGCTGCACGCCGTGATCGCCCTGCCGGTCGGCGCGGCACCGCCGTACAACATCCCCCTGCACCTGTGGGTGCTGCGCCGGCCCGAGAGGGCGCCCGCGCAGCCCGGGGTGCTGCTCGCCGACACGGGGCAGTTCGCCGGCGAGGGGCGCGGCGGGCCGGACTGGCGGTCCGTACGGGACGCCGTACTCGACGCCTGGACCGCGTTCGACCGCACCGGCCGGCTCGACGACCGGCCGGGCCTCGCCCGCTGTCTGCCCGTCATCGAACTCCTCGACGACGACGTCGACCTGGCGCCCGCCCGCCATCTGCCGCCCCCCACCGCCACCGGCGGCACCGAACGGCTCACGGACGTACGCGAGCGCCTCGACGAGACCCTGCGCCTGACCGCCGAGCTGACCCCCGCGGCCACCGGCACCGGACGCGCCGCACCCCGCAGACCCCTCACCACCGTCGGCGAACTCGCCCGCGGCGGCGCCCTCGTACTGCGCACCGGCACGAACGGCGGCCACGCGCGCGTGCCCCTGCTCACCGACCACGACGTCCTCACCGGCACCGGCCCCTCGGCCACCCTCCCGGACAGCGACGAGGAACCCGTCCTGACCGAACCCGGCGACGTCGTCGTGCCCGTCCTCGGCGGCGGCTCCGTCGCCCGCGTCATCGACCAGGAGACGGCCGGCGCCGCCCTCGGGCGCAACCTCGTGCTCCTGCGCCCCGACCCCGCCGCCCTCGACCCCTGGTTCCTCGCCGGGTTCCTGCGCGGCACCGCCAACCACCGGCAGGCCAGCAGCTACGCCTCCACCGCCACCCGCCTCGACGTGCGGCGCCTCCAGCTGCCCCGGCTGCCCCTCGACGCCCAGCGCGGCTACGGCGACCGCTTCCGCGCCCTCGACGAGTTCGAGCGCGCGCTGCGCCTCGCGGGCCGCCTGGGGGAGCAGCTGGTGCGGGGCATGTACGACGGGCTCACGGACGGCACGGTCGCCCCCGGCTGAGCCGCCCGCACGGGCCGAGTGACCAGGACGACAACGGTTCGGTACAACCCGGGGCCGCCGGTCCGTGTCGGCCTATACGCTCGACTCCGCACCGGTCGCCCGGCGCACGTCCGTCTCATCAGGTCTCCAGGAGAAGTCATGCACGGCCACGGCTATGCGCCGCCACCGCCGCCGCGCCGCCCCAGGACCGCGGTGCTGGTCCTGCTGCGCGTCTTCTTCGTGGCCCTGGCCCTGCTGAGCATCGGGTTCCTCGCCTGGATATCGACGCTGTACGCGGCCATCGTGAGCCGCCGACCGCGCGACTGGTGGGTCTTCGCGGCGACGGCCGTCGCCCTGGTGGTCAGCTTCTGCTTCCTGGCCACCGACGACACCGACGACTTCAGCACCCCGGCCGGCACCACCGGAATGATCATCCTGCTGCTCAACGCCTGCGCCTGCGCCGGGTACTTCCTCTACGCCGACATCCGGCACCACCGGCGGCCGCCCCACCCCGGCCACCTCGTCCCGATGCCGCCGCCCCCGGCGGCCGGGTACGGACACCCGCAGCCCTCGTACCCCTACACCCCGGCACCCGCTCCCGCCCCCGTACAGACGCCGGTCCCGCCGTACCAGGCCCCACCGCCCCAGCACCACCCCGCGCCTGCCCGCATCGACCAGGTCCGCGCCGAACTCGACGAGCTCAGCGACTACCTGCGCAACCACGACGGCCGCGACGGCGGCCACCAGGGCGGAAGGTGACCGTGGCGACCGGACGCGTCGTCGCCGGCCGGTACGAGCTGTCCACGCTCATCGGCCAGGGCGGCATGGGACAGGTCTGGACGGCCTACGACCGGCGTCTGGACCGGCGCGTGGCGGTGAAGCTGCTGCGCCCCGACAAGGTCGCCGGGGCGGAGGCCGACGAACTGCGCCGCCGCTTCGTGCGCGAGTGCCGCATCACCGCGCAGGTCGACCACCCCGGCCTGGTCACGGTGCACGACGCGGGCAGCGAGGGCGAGGAACTGTTCCTCGTCATGCAGTACGTCGACGGCGCCGACCTCTCCGACCACCTCGCCGAGCACGATCCGTACCCGTGGCAGTGGGCCGTCGCGGTCGCCGCCCAGCTGTGCGCCGTCCTCAGCGCCGTGCACGCCGTGCCGATCGTCCACCGCGACCTCAAACCGCGCAACGTCATGGTCAAGCAGGACGGCACCGTCACCGTCCTCGACCTCGGCGTCGCCTCCGTCATGGACGCCGACACCACCCGCCTCACCCACACCGGCACCCCCATCGGCTCGCCCGCCTACATGGCCCCCGAGCAGGCCATGGGCGGCGCCGTCGGCCCGTACACCGACCTGTACGCACTCGGCGTGCTGCTGCACGAACTGCTCAGCGGCGACGTCCCGTTCGCGGGGTCCACGGCGCTCGGTGTCCTGCACCGGCACCTGTACGAGCCCCCGCTGCCCGTGCGCCGCATCCGCCCCGAGGTCCCCGAATCGCTCGAAGCCCTCGTCCTGCGCCTGCTCGCCAAGGACCCGCAGCACCGCCCCGACTCCGCGCAGGAGGTCTACGAGCACCTCGCGCTGCTGCTCCCCGCGCTCGGCGTGCCCACCGGCGGGCCCCTGGACCCCACCCGCCCCTTCGTGCGCCCGCACGCCCCCTGGCCCGACCGCGCCCGCACCCCCGCGCCGCAGCCGGCTCCCGTACCGCCCACCGCCGAGGCCGCCAAGCCGGACGTCGCCCGCGCCGTCGACGACGTCAAGCGCCTCCTCGGCGAGGGCCGCATCACCCAGGCCGTCGACGTCCTCGGCGCGATCCTGCCCGCCGCCGCCGAACAGCACGGCGAACGCTCCCCGGTCGTGCGCACCCTGCGCCGGCAGTACGCGGCGACCCTCATGGACGACGGCCAGTACCGGCGCGCCCTGCCCGAACTGCGCCGCCTCGCCGACGAACGCGCCGCCGAGGCCGGCCAGGCCGACCCGCAGGCCCTGCGCCACCGCTACGACGCCGCCCAGTGCCTGGAACAGCTCGGCGAACCGGCCGCCGCGCTCGCCGAGTACCGGGCGCTGCTGCCGTACTACGAGAACCAGTACGTCGCCGGCGACCCCGACCTCGCCCACGACGTCCGCCGCCGCATCGGCCACCTCCTCCTCGCCCTCGGCGACCGCGCCGCCGCCCACGACACGCTGGCCCGGCTGCTGCACGACGTGGAGCGCGTCCACGGCCCCGGCCATCCGCTCGCGGCCGACATCCGGCGCACGCTCCAGTGGCTGGGCCGGATGCACGGCTGACCAGCGTCGCCACGGGGCCCGGCGGCGGGCCGGGCGCGAGGCGGTGCCCGAAGTCCTGATGAATCGTTGGTCCAATGGGTTGGCCAGAGCCGGGCCACTGCCTAACATCGATCATCGCAAGACTTTGTGCACCGTCGCACAATCTCCAAACGGGAGGTTCCCTTGCACCGCCGCAGCCGCCGTCGCTCCGCGCTTCTCCTCACCGCCGCGATCGCCGCAGCGGCACCCCTGCTCACCGCCTGCGGCAACGACGCCCATCCGGGCGCGGCGGCCGTCGTCGGCGACCAGCGGATCACCGTCGCCCAGCTGGAGAACCGCGTCGACGAGGTGCGCGAGGCACAGCGCGCCGCCGTCCCGGACGACACCCAGTACCAGCAGGTCGTCGCCCGGACCGGCACCCTCACCCGCGACACCCTGCACGGCATGGTCCTCGACCGGGTCCTGCACCGCGCCGCCCAGGACGCCGGGGTGAGCGTCAGCCGCAAGGAAGTGCAGGACATGCGCGGCGAGCTGGAGAAGCAGGCCGGCGGCCCCGAGCAGCTGGAGACGGTCTGGCTCCAGCAGTACGGCGTCGCCCCCGACCGCCTCGACGACAACCTCCTCGTCCAGATCGAGGCCCAGAAGCTCGCCCAGAGCCTCGGCACCGACACCAGCCGGCCCGAGTTCTGGCAGGCCCTGTCCGAGGCCTCCAAGAAGCTCGACGTCGACCTCAACCCGCGCTACGGCGCCTGGGACGTCCAGAAGAGCAGCCGCGTCGACGCCCGGACCCCGTGGGTGCGGGAGATCACGGCGGCGGGGTCCCAGCAGCCCGCGTAGCACCACTGACCAGCGGCGATACGACCCCCTGTGGACAACTCGGGGGTCGTCGGCGGTGTGCGTTAGGTTCGAGGAGTGAACGCAACCACCGCCGACGCGACCGCCCCCGACCAGGGCCGCATCGTCCTGCTCACCACCAGCCACCGCGTCGCCCCCGGCCTGCTGTCCTGGCCCGCCTGGCAGGCCCTGCGCACCGCCGACCGCGTCCTGTGCGCCGACGGAGCCCACCCCCAGCTGCCCTATCTGCGCGAGGCGGGGATACGGGTCGAGGAGGCCACCCCGACCGCCGAGGAACTGGTGGACGCCTGCGCCGGCGGCCGTACCGCGGTCGTTGTCGCGACCGGCGAGGGCGAGCCCGCGCTCACCGACTCGCTGGCCCGCCTCGCCGGCTCCGGACGCGTCCGGATGCCCGACCTCGAGTTGCTCCCCGCCTCCTACGACCTCCCGGGCGCCCGCCTCCTCGACCTCGTCCAGGTCATGGACCGCATCCGCCTCGAATGCCCGTGGTCCTCGCAGCGCACCCACAAGGGCCTCGCCAAGTACGCCATCGAGGAGGCGTACGAACTCGTCGAGGCCATCGAGGACGGCGACCGCGACGAGTTGCGGGAGGAGCTGGGCGACGTGCTCCTCCAGGTCGTCTTCCACGCCCGCATCGCCGAGGAGGACCCCGACGCCCCGTTCTCCGTGGACGACGTGGCCGGCACCATCGTCGACAAGCTCATCCACCGCCACCCGCACGTCTTCGGCGACGAGACGGCCGACACCCCCGAGGAGGTCCGCGCCCACTGGCTGCGCACCAAGGCCGCCGAGAAGCAGCGCACCTCGGTCACCGAGGGCGTCCCCCTCGGCCAGCCCGGCCTGGCCCTCGCCGCCAAGCTCGCCTCCCGCGTCCGCACCGCGGGCCTCGACGTCCCGCTGCCCTCCGGCGAGGGCATCGGCTACGACCTGCTCGCCCTCGCCGCCCGCGCCGAGTCCGAGGGCACCGACCCCGAGGCGGCCCTGAGAGCGGCGGCCCGCACCTACCGGGACGCGATCCGGACGGCAGAGGGATGACCGGCAGCTCTTCCGCCCCGGTCCCCGAGCTGTTCACCTGGGAGTTCGCGAGCGACCCCTACCCCGCCTACGCCTGGCTGCGCGAGCACGCCCCCGTGCACCGCACCCGGCTGCCCAGCGGAGTGGAGGCGTGGCTGGTCACCCGGTACGCCGACGCGAAGCAGGCCCTCGCCGACCCGCGGCTGTCCAAGAACCCGGCCCACCACGCCGAGCCCGCGCACGCCAAGGGCAAGACCGGCATTCCGGGGGAGCGGAAGGCCGAGCTGATGACCCATCTGCTCAACATCGACCCGCCCGACCACACCAGGCTGCGACGGCTGGTCAGCAAGGCGTTCACGCCCCGCCGCGTGGCCGAGTTCGCGCCCCGGGTGCAGGAGCTGGCCGACGGCCTCATCGACCGGTTCGCCGCCACCGGCTCCGCCGATCTGATCCACGAGTTCGCCTTCCCGCTGCCCATCTACGCCATCTGCGACCTGCTCGGCGTTCCCCGCGAGGACCAGGACGACTTCCGGGACTGGGCGGGCATGATGATCCGTCACGGCGGAGGCCCGCGGGGCGGGGTCGCGCGGTCGGTGAAGAAGATGCGCGGCTATCTCGCCGACCTCATCCACCGCAAGCGTGCCGCGCTGCCGCCCGAGCCCGCCCCGGGCGAGGACCTCATCTCCGCCCTGATCCGCGCCTCCGACCACGGCGAGCACCTCACCGAGAACGAGGCGGCGGCCATGGCCTTCATCCTGCTCTTCGCCGGATTCGAGACCACCGTCAACCTCGTCGGCAACGGCACCTACGCCCTGCTCACCCACCCCGGGCAGCGGGAGCGGCTGCAAACGTCCCTGGCCGCCGGGGAGCGCGGCCTGCTGGAGACCGGCGTCGAGGAACTCCTGCGCTACGACGGCCCGGTGGAGCTGGCCACCTGGCGCTTCGCCACCCGGCCGCTGACCATCGGCGGACAGGACGTCGCGGCCGGCGACCCCGTCCTCGTCGTCCTCGCCGCCGCCGACCGGGACCCGGAGCGGTTCACCGACCCGGACACCCTGGACCTCGCCCGCCGCGACAGCCAGCACCTCGGGTACGGCCACGGCATCCACTACTGCCTGGGCGCCCCGCTCGCCCGGCTGGAGGGGCAGACGGCGCTGGCGACGCTCCTCACCCGGCTGCCGGACCTCCGCCTCGCCGCGGACCCGGCCGAACTCCGGTGGCGCGGCGGCCTCATCATGCGAGGTCTGCGCACCTTGCCCGTCTCGTTCACACCGCCCGCGTCACCGGCGGACAACGGTCCGTCGCCGAAGCAAAAGTGACACGCGCTCAACTCTGTGATCTTCACGTGATCTGCGCGGCATGAACTTGTGACAAGCGATGATCTCCCTATACGTTCACGGATCAACGTGGTGTCGAGCGTCAACCGCCGCGTGGTCCCCGTCGTCTCGTGAAAGGTCGTCGCATGCTCTCCGGGAACGGTCGTCACCGCCGCCCCCGCCAGGCACCCGCACTGGTCGTCGCCGCCGGAGTGACCGGCTCCGCCATCGCGATCCCGCTGCTCGGCGCCACCGGCGCCCACGCGGCCGACTCCGCGAACTGGGACCAGGTCGCCGAGTGCGAGACCGGCGGCGCCTGGAGCCAGAACAGCGGCAACGGGTACTACGGCGGCCTTCAGCTGTCCCAGGAGGCCTGGGAGCAGTACGGCGGTCTGGACTACGCCCCCAGCGCCGACCAGGCCAGTCGCTCCCAGCAGATAAGAATCGCCGAGAAGATACACGCGGCCCAGGGCATCGCCGCCTGGCCGACCTGCGGTCTGCTGGCCGGCCTGGGCAGCGACTCCGGGATCACGGGCGGTGGCTCCGGCACGGCCGGTGACGGGGCGTCGGAGGGGTCGGACTCCTCGGGGGCGCAGGACACCACCAAGTCGTCCGAATCACCCGCGACCACCGAATCGCCCGAGTCGTCCCCGTCATCCGAGTCATCCGGTTCGACCGGTTCAACCGGCTCGACCGGTACGGCCGAAACTCCGGAGTCGGAGTCCGGGGCGTCCTCTTCGTCCCCTTCGCCCTCTTCTTCGGCTTCTTCCTCGCCGTCGTCTGACGCCTCGTCCGATGGTGCGGACCAATCCACCAAGCCGGACACTTCGTCCGAATCCGACCCCTCCGCCAGTGCCGAACCGCAGGGCACCGAGGGCTCGTCCGGCTCCGGCAAGCACCGCGGCGGCAGTGCGGACGAGGATGCGACGGGGGAGGGCCGTACGGACCCGACGGCGGGCCGGCACGCCTCGCGCGACGGTGACGAGCGAGAGGCCGGGGACGGCTGTTACGTCGTCCGCACCGGCGACAGTCTCTGGGCCATCGCCGACTCCCTTGAGGTCGACGGCGGATGGCACGCGCTCTACGCCGACAACGAGGCGGTCGTCGGTGCCGACCCCGACCACATCCTGCCCGGTCAGACGCTCACGGTCACGGGCGAATCGGGCGAAAAGTAGGGGGAGTTCACGTCACGGTTAGGGACTGTATGTCCCTTTTGGATCTCGTGAGAGATAGGTCTCAGAAGCCGTGATCGTCTTTGAAAATCCGCGGAGCGCGTGTCTACGGTCATGACCGCTCGCCACCGCGGGCCCCGACAGCCGCAACGCCGAATCCTGCCAGCGGCCGTACGGGAACAGTCGTCGCGTCAAGCGCCGCAGGCAGGAGCGGGGGACCCAAGGTAAGCGCCGCACCGGGCAGTTGAGCCGGAGTGGCTAGGGGTGAAGCCGAGTTCCGCGAGGAACCCGGCCGGGCAACTCAACCGGCCCGAACCCGACAGCTCACCTCGCAGGCGTCGGTGAGGGGATCAACCATGCTGTTTTCCGGCAAGGGCAAGCACCGTCGCCCGTCCAAGGCCACCCGAGTCATCGCCGTCGCCGGCGTCACCGGTGCCGCCGTCGCCGCCCCGCTGATGGCGGCCGGCAACGCCTCCGCCGCCACCGCGTCCGAGTGGGACGCCGTCGCCCAGTGCGAGTCCGGCGGCAACTGGTCCATCAACACCGGCAACGGTTACTACGGCGGTCTGCAGTTCTCCGCCTCCACCTGGGCCGCCTACGGCGGTACGCAGTACGCCTCCTCCGCCGACCAGGCGAGCAAGTCCCAGCAGATCGAGATCGCCGAGAAGGTGCTCGCGGGCCAGGGCAAGGGTGCCTGGCCGGTCTGCGGCACCGGCCTGTCGGGCGCCGCGTACACCGGTGGCGGCTCCCAGGACAGCGGTTCCTCCAGCTCCGAGAGCTCGCAGAGCCAGAGCAGCGGCTCCACCGCCGAGCGCTCCACCGAGCAGAAGGCCTCCCGCTCCTCCGAGCGCCCGGCCGCCGAGCCGAAGGCCGAGAAGCCCGCGAAGAAGACCGTCACCACCCCGACCGGCAAGAAGGTCGAGAAGGGCGACGGCGAGTACAAGGTCGTCAAGGGCGACACCCTCAGCTCGATCGCCGAGGAGCACGACGTCAAGGGCGGCTGGGCGAAGCTGTTCAAGCTGAACGACGACATCGTCGACGACGCCGACCTGATCTACCCGGGCCAGCAGCTGCACCTGAAGTAGGCGGCGGCCCGCCCCGCGACTCCCGCCCCGGTGCGTGTTCCCCCGTACGCACCGGGGCGGGATTTTCATGTTCCGCCTTTGTTCCGTTCGGAAACAATTTACTCTCGGTTCTGTCCAGCGGGTGGGCGATCGGCTGGCCGATCGCCCGGAGCCGGTTAGGCTCGGTCCCGCAGAGCCGTCGCGGTCCCGCGGACCGCGGCCCACCGAAGCGCCACATCGAAGCGTCACATTGAAGAAGGAGATGCTCGTGCCGTCCATCGACGTCGTCGTAGCCCGGGAAATCCTGGACTCCCGAGGCAACCCCACGGTCGAGGTCGAGGTCGGCCTCGACGACGGCAGCACGGGGCGTGCCGCCGTTCCCTCCGGCGCCTCCACCGGTGCCTTCGAGGCCATCGAACTGCGTGACGGCGACCCGGGCCGTTACCTCGGCAAGGGCGTCGAGAAGGCCGTGCTGGCCGTCATCGAGCAGATCGGCCCGGAGCTGGTCGGCTACGACGCCACCGAGCAGCGCCTGATCGACCAGGCCATGTTCGACCTGGACGCCACCGACAACAAGGGCTCGCTCGGCGCCAACGCCATCCTCGGCGTCTCCCTCGCCGTCGCCCACGCCGCCTCCGAGGCCAGCGACCTGCCGCTCTTCCGCTACCTGGGCGGCCCGAACGCGCACCTGCTGCCGGTGCCGATGATGAACATCCTGAACGGCGGCTCGCACGCCGACTCCAACGTGGACATCCAGGAGTTCATGATCGCCCCGATCGGCGCGGAGTCCTTCTCCGAGGCCCTGCGCTGGGGCGCCGAGGTCTACCACACCCTCAAGAAGGTCCTGAAGAACAAGGGCCTGGCCACCGGCCTCGGCGACGAGGGCGGCTTCGCCCCGAACCTCGGCTCCAACCGCGAGGCCCTCGACCTCATCCTCGAGGCGATCAAGGAGGCCGGCTACACCCCCGGCGAGCAGATCGCCCTCGCGCTCGACGTCGCCGCGTCCGAGTTCTACAAGGACGGCTCCTACGCCTTCGAGGGCAAGCAGCGCACCGCCGCCGAGATGACCGAGTACTACGCCGAGCTGGTCGAGGCGTACCCGCTGGTCTCCATCGAGGACCCGCTGTTCGAGGACGACTGGGACGGCTGGAACACCATCACCGCCAAGCTCGGCGACAAGGTCCAGCTGGTCGGCGACGACCTGTTCGTCACCAACCCGGAGCGCCTGGCCCGCGGCATCGAGGAGAACTCGGCCAACGCCCTGCTGGTCAAGGTCAACCAGATCGGCTCGCTGACCGAGACCCTGGACGCCGTCGAGCTGGCCCAGCGCAACGGCTTCAAGTGCATGATGTCCCACCGCTCCGGCGAGACCGAGGACGTCACCATCGCCGACCTGGCCGTCGCCACCAACTGCGGCCAGATCAAGACCGGCGCCCCGGCCCGCTCCGAGCGCGTCGCCAAGTACAACCAGCTGCTGCGCATCGAGGAGATCCTCGACGACGCCGCGGTGTACGCCGGCCGCAGCGCGTTCCCCCGCTTCAAGGGCTGACGACCCGGTAGAAGGCAGCGTCGTACGTACGTCCCCGTACCCGGTCCCGTACCGTGTGCGGGGACGTACGCGCGTGCACGGGAGGCGGAGACCAGATGGCCGTGAAGGACCGGGACCGTTTCTCCACCGCGACCAGGATCCGGATCATCGGGGAACAGACCGCGGCCCGGGTCTACCGCTCGCAGACCAAGCGCCAGGCCCGGCGCTCCCGGCTGACCGGCCGGGCCGCGCTGCTCGCCATGGTGCTCTGCTCGCTCGTCGTGGCGCTCGCCTACCCGATACGGCAGTACGTCGCCCAGCGCGCCGAGATCGCCGATCTCCAGCGGGAGCAGCGGGAGACCCGGCAGCGGGTCGAGGACCTGCGCGACCTCAAGGCACGCTGGCAGGACGACGCCTACGCTGAGCAGCAGGTCCGGCTGCGGCTGCACTACGTGATGCCGGGGGAGACGGGGTTCGTCGTCGTCGACCCGGAGGCGGCCGAGCAGACCCGCGCCCGGGCCGGCGCCGCCGACCGCCCCTGGTACCGGAACGTGTGGGACGCGGTCGACAAGGCCGACGCCGTCGCCCGCCGACAGTGAACCGACCGCACCGACAGTGAACCGGCCGCTCCGGCAGTGACTCAACAGGAAGACCAGCAGAAGACAGTCATGCAGACTCCCCCGCCGACCACCCCGCGCACCGAGCCGACCGACGCGGACGTGGCGGCCTTCAAGCAGCAGCTCGGCCGTCCGCCGCGCGGCCTGCGGGCCATCGCGCACCGCTGCCCGTGCGGGCAGCCCGACGTGGTGGAGACGGCGCCGCGGCTGCCCGACGGCACGCCCTTCCCCACGCTGTACTACCTGACGTGTCCGAAGGCGGCCTCCGCCATCGGCACGCTGGAGGCGAACGGCGTGATGAAGGAGATGACCGAGCGGCTGGCCACCGATCCGGAGCTGGCCGCCGCCTACCGCGGCGCGCACGAGGACTACATCCGGCGCCGCGACGAGATCGAGGAGCTGACCGGCTTCCCGAGCGCGGGCGGCATGCCGGACCGTGTGAAGTGCCTGCACGTGCTGGTCGCCCACTCGCTGGCCGCCGGTCCCGGGGTCAACCCGCTGGGCGACGAGGCGATCGCGATGCTGCCCGAGTGGTGGCGCAAGGGCCCGTGCGTGACGGTACCCGAGACGGCCGAGGAGGATGCCAAGTGACCCGGGTCGCCGCCATCGACTGCGGTACGAACTCCATCCGCCTGCTGGTCGCCGACGCGACTGTGTCCGACAGCGCCTCCGGCGCGGGGGCCACGAGCGAGCTGACCGACCTGGACCGCCGCATGACCATCGTGCGGCTCGGCCAGGGCGTCGACCGCACCGGGCGGCTCGCGCCCGAGGCGCTGGAGCGGACCTTCGCCGCCTGCCGCGAGTACGCCGAGGTCGTCAAGGCGCACGGCGCCGAGCGGCTGCGCTTCGTCGCCACCTCCGCCTCCCGCGACGCGGAGAACCGGGACGACTTCGTGCGCGGCGTGCTGGACATCCTGGGCGTCGAGCCGGAGGTCATCTCGGGCGACCAGGAGGCCGAGTTCTCCTTCACCGGGGCGACGAAGGAACTGACCGGCCGGGCGGACCTCGACAAGCCCTACCTGGTCGTCGACATCGGCGGCGGCTCCACCGAGTTCGTCGTCGGCGACGACCACGTGCGCGCCGCCCGCTCCGTGGACGTCGGCTGCGTGCGGATGACCGAGCGGCACCTGGTGCGCGACGGCGCGGTGACCGACCCGCCCGCGGCGGAGCAGGTCGCCGCGATGCGGGCCGACATCGAGGCCGCCCTGGACCTGGCCGAGCGGACGGTGCCGCTGGGCGAGGCGCGCACGCTCGTGGGTCTGGCCGGGTCGGTGACGACGGTGTCCGCGATCGCGCAGGAGTTGCCGGAGTACGACTCGGCCGCCATCCACCACTCCCGTGTCTCGCGCGACCGGGTCCGGGAGATCACCGACTGGCTGCTGGCCTCCACCCACGCCGAGCGCGCGGCGGTCCCCGCCATGCATCCGGGCCGGGTCGACGTGATCGCGGCGGGGTCCCTGGTGCTGCTGGCGATCATGGAGCGGACGGGCGCGGAGGAGGTCGTCGTGAGCGAGCACGACATCCTCGACGGCATCGCGTGGTCGATCGCGTAGGGCGCTCGCGTCGGCGGTGCGACAGCGGTGCCGGTAGCGGTCTGAGCAGGACGGACGACGATTGAGCGGGTGCCGGGGGGCCTTTCGGGGCCCCTCGGTGACGTCCCGTCGGGAAAGTTCGTGAAGTTCTTCACAAGGAATTGGGCCCTGTCGGACGACGAAAGCGCGCGCGTTGACCCTTTTGGGGTTTCAACTGCCCTTTGAACGTGTTCAGGTCGGTGTCGCGAGAGGGTTCCGCGGGGCCCTCGCGGAAGGGTGGTCCACCGCTTCCGAAGCGCGGAGGTGCAGCTCACGCGGCATTGACAACGGGGTGCCCTACACCCTGGTTCCTTCGCCCGCCATGATCTCCGTCACGTGAGCGGCGGATGGTAGCACAGCACCCACCGAAGCTTGTGAAGGGGCGCACGATCCACCCCCCTCAACCGGGTGGATACTCGATGGCATGAGCACCACGGAGCGTCCCAGGATCCTCGTAGTAGGCGGTGGGTACGTAGGCCTGTACGCAGCTCGACGCATCCAGAAGAAGATGCGTTACGGCGAGGCGACCGTCACCGTCGTCGACCCGCGGTCGTACATGACCTACCAGCCCTTCCTCCCCGAAGCCGCCGCCGGCAGCATCTCCCCGCGGCACGTCGTCGTCCCCCTGCGGCGCGTGCTTCCGAAGGCGGAGGTCCTCACCGGCCGGGTCACCACCATCGACCAGGACCGCAAGGTCGCCACGATCGCCCCCCTGGTGGGCGAGGCGTACGAGCTGCCCTTCGACTACCTGGTCATCGCGATGGGCGCGGTCTCCCGCACCTTCCCGATCCCCGGCCTCGCCGAGCAGGGCATCGGCATGAAGGGCATCGAGGAGTCCATCGGCCTGCGCAACCACGTCCTGGAGCAGCTGGACAAGGCCGACTCCACCACCGACGAGGAGATCCGCCGCAAGGCGCTCACCTTCGTCTTCGTCGGCGGCGGCTTCGCCGGCGCGGAGACCATCGGTGAGGTCGAGGACATGGCCCGGGACGCGGCCAAGTACTACAACAACGTCTCCCGCGAGGACATGCGCTTCATCCTCGTGGACGCCGCCGACAAGATCCTCCCCGAGGTCGGTCCCAAGCTCGGCCAGTACGGCAAGGAGCACCTCGAGGGCCGCGGCGTCGAGGTCTACCTGTCCACCTCCATGGACTCCTGCGTCGACGGCCACGTGGTGCTGAAGAACGGTCTCGAGGTCGACTCCAACACCATCGTGTGGACGGCCGGCGTCAAGCCCAACCCGGCGCTGGCCCGCTTCGGCCTGCCGCTCGGCCCCCGCGGTCACGTCGACACCCAGGCGACCCTCCAGGTCCAGGGCACCGACTACATCTGGGCCGCGGGCGACAACGCCCAGGTGCCCGACCTCGTCGGCCGCAAGGCGGGCAACGAGAACGCCTGGTGCCCGCCGAACGCCCAGCACGCGCTGCGCCAGGCCAAGGTCCTCGGCGACAACGTGATCTCCGGCATGCGGGGCTTCCCGCAGAAGGAGTACAGCCACGCCAACAAGGGCGCGGTGGCGGGCCTCGGCCTGCACAAGGGCGTCGCGATGATCGTCATGGGCAAGATGAAGATCAAGCTCAAGGGCCGTCTCGCCTGGTACATGCACCGCGGCTACCACGGCATGGCGATGCCGACCTTCAACCGCAAGATCCGCGTCTTCGCGGACTGGACGCTCGGCATGTTCCTCAAGCGCGAGGTCGTCTCCCTCGGCGCGATGGAGACCCCGCGCGAGGAGTTCTACGAGGCCGCCAAGCCCGCCCCGAAGCCCGCCGCGGCGAAGGCCGTGGACAAGGCCGACCAGAGCGAGAAGGCCGCGAAGCAGGAGAAGACCGAGGCCAAGGCCTCCTGACCTCCGGTCGCCCGCAGCAGTAGCAGTCCCCCGAAGGGGCCGTCCGCCATCCGTGGTGCGGGCGGCCCCTTCGCGCTGCGCGGGTGCCGCACCGCCGCGGCGACAAGTCCGTTGGTGTGTACAGCTATTTTGCCGAGTCGTAACGCGCGCCGGGGACTGTACGGCGGGCTCCCAGGTGTTTACGTGGTGTTGGACATTCCGGGATCGCTCGTCACGGAGGTACGCCATGGCTGACGCCGCGCTGCGGCTGCAGAACCTCTTCGAACAGTTGCTGGGAGCACCACTCCCGGTGCGCATCCGCGCCTGGGACGGTTCGCAGGCGGGTCCGCCGGGCGCGCCGACCCTCGTCGTCCGCAACCGCAGGGCCCTGCGCCGCCTGCTGTTCAAACCGGGTGAACTGGGCCTGGCCCGCGCCTGGGTGGCCGGCGACATCGACATCGACGGAGACCTCTACACCGCCCTCGGCCTGATGGCCGGCCTGATCTGGGAGCGCGGCGAGGACGCCCGCGGCCTGGTCGAGGCGCTCCGCGACCCCGAGGTCCGGGCCGCCGTACGCGGACTGGTGAAGCTCGCCGGGCCGCCGCTGCCACCGGCCCCGCCGCCCGAGGAGGTCCGCCGGGCCCGCGGCCACCTGCACACCAAGCGCAGCGACAAGCGGGCCATCAGCCACCACTACGACGTCGGCAACGACTTCTACGAACTCGTCCTCGGCCCCTCCATGGTGTACTCCTGCGCCTACTGGCCCGCCCCGCCGGCCGAGGGCGGCACCCTGGAGGACGCCCAGCGCGACAAGCTCGAACTCGTCAGCCGCAAGCTGGACCTGAGCCCCGGTCAGCGCCTCCTCGACGTCGGCTGCGGCTGGGGCTCCATGGCGATCCACGCGGCCCGCGAGCACGGCGTGAGCGTCGTCGGCGTGACCCTGTCCCAGGAGCAGGCCGCCTACGCCCGCAAGCGCGTCGCGGACGAGGGGCTCACCGACCGGGTGGAGATCCGCGTCCAGGACTACCGGGACGTCGCGGACGGGCCGTACGACGCCATCTCCTCCATCGGCATGGCCGAGCACGTCGGTGCCGAGCGCTACCTGGAGTACGCCACCGACCTGCACAAGCTGCTCAAGCCCGGCGGACGGCTGCTGAACCACCAGATCGCCCGCCGGCCGCAGCGGGACGAGTCCGCCTACAACGTCGACGAGTTCATCGACGCCTACGTCTTCCCCGACGGCGAACTGGCCCCCGTCGGCACCACCGTCACCCAGCTGGAGCGCGCCGGGTTCGAGGTCCGCGACGTGGAGTCGATCCGCGAGCACTACGCGCTCACGCTGCGCCGCTGGGTCGCCAACCTGGAGTCCGACTGGGCGACCGCCGTCCGGCTCGTCAGCCCCGGCCGCGCCCGGGTCTGGCAGCTGTACATGGCCGCCTCCGCGCTCGCCTTCGAACGCAACCGCATCGGCGTCAACCAGGTCCTCGCGGTGAAGACGCCCGACTCCGGCGCCTCCGGGCTGCCGCTGCGGGCCCGCGTGTGGGGCGCGCCGGGCCGCGCCTGATCCGCACCCGACCCGAAGGGCCGGGCCCCCCGTGCGGGGAGCCCGGCCCTCGGTGTTCCGCGTCGCGGCGAGGTCACTCGGCCTTGATCGCGTTCAGCATGTTCAGCCGGGCGGCGTTGCGGGCCGGCCACAGGGCGGCCAGGACGCCGACCAGACCGGCCAGCACCATGAAGATCCCGATCCGGTCCCAGGGCAGGACCAGCGCGTACCCGGGGATCTCCTCGGCGACGGTCTCGCCGATCGCCCAGCCGAGGAAGGTGCCGAGACCGATGCCGACCACCGCGCCGAACACCGAGATGACGACGGCCTCCAGCCGCACCATCCGCTTCACCCGGCGCCGGTCGAGACCGATCGCGCGCAGCATGCCGATCTCCTGCTGCCGTTCGAAGACCGACATCGCGAGGGTGTTGACGACGCCGAGGACCGCGATGATCAGGGCCATCGCCAGCAGGCCGTACATGACGTTCAGCAGGGTGTTGATGGCGCCGCCGAACTCGTCGCGGATGTCCTGCCGGTCCATCACGGTGATCGCCGGGTTGTCGCCGAGGGCGTCGACGAGGACCTTCTCGTTCGCCGCGGACTGGCCGCCGTCGACCTTCACGAAGATCTCCCGGATGGAGGGCTTCGCCTCGTGCCGGTCCACGACCTTCCGGTCGACGAGGACGGGGGAGAGGAACTCGCTGTCCTTGTAGACGGCGCCGACCGTCAGCGTGGCCTTCTCGTCGTCGTCGAAGGTGACGGGGACGGTGTCGCCGGGCTTCCAGCCCCTGTTCGCGGCCGTCTTCTCGGCGACCGCGATCCGGCCCTGGGCCAGCGAGCCCGCGTCGCCGCTGACGACGTCGACGGTCAGGACCTTCTCGATGTCACCGGGGGTGACCGCCGAGGCGGACACGTAGTCGCCGTCGACCCGGAAGTAGGCGTCCTGCTGCGGCGACACCGCGGACACGCCGTCGGCCTTCTCCAGGGCCGTCAGCGCGGACCGGTCGAGGTCGCCACCGTTGGCCATCGAGACCATGTAGTCGGCCCTGATGTTGTCCGTGGTCATCTTGTCGATGGCGGCGCCGACCGTGACGCCGAGCACCGACAGGCCGGTCACCAGCGTCAGTCCGATCGCCAGCGCCGAGGCGGTGGCACCGGTGCGGCGCGGGTTGCGGACCGCGTTCTGGCCGGCCAGCTTCCCGGCCACCCCGAAGGGCCCGACGAGCAGCGGACGGACGAGTGCGATCACGGGCCGGGACAGCAGCGGGATGAGGACGATCACGCCGATCAGCGCGAGGAACGCGCCCGCGCCGATGTACATCCGGCCGTCGTCGCCGCCGGTCGAGGCGCCCGCCACGATCCCCACCGCGCCGAGGGCGGTGATGGCCGCGCCGATGGAGTTGCGCACCACCAGCGACTTGGTGGTGGCCACCGCGTGGACGCTGTTCATGGCCGCCACCGGCGGGATCTTCGCGGCCCGGCGGCCGGGCAGCCAGGCGGCGAACACGGTGATCAGCACGCCCACCGCGAACGCCGCGACCACCGGCGTGGCGGACAGGACCAGCGGACCGTCCGGCATCTTCATGTCGGCCGCGGCCATGCCGGAGCGCAGCCCGACGGCCAGACCGACGCCGAGGGCGAAGCCGACGGCCGAGGCCACCAGGCCCACCAGCGCGGCCTCGGCGAGCACCGAGCGGGTGACCTGCCTGCGGGACGCGCCGACGGCGCGCATCAGGGCGATCTCCTTGGTGCGCTGGGCGACCAGCATCGTGAAGGTGTTGGAGATCAGGAAGACGCCGACGAAGAGCGCGATGCCCGCGAAGCCGAGCAGGACCTGCTTGAGGTTGCCCAGACCCTGTTCGATCTGGTCGGCCTGCTCGTCGGCGAGTGCCTGGCCGGTCCGGGCCTCGGCGGTGTCCGGCAGCAGCGGCTCGACCGCGGCCAGGATCCTGGCGTCGTCGGCGCCGGGGGCCGCGGTGACGGTGGCGTCCTCGAAGTAGCCCTGCGCGAGGTACTGCTTCTGGGCGACGGCGGTGTCGAAGAGGACGAGGCTGCCGCCCGCGTTGACGGCGCCGTCCTCGGTGGTGAACACACCGCTGAGGGTGTACTCCTGCACCGGGCCGTTGGTCGCGACGCGCACCCGGTCGCCGACCTTGTACTCGCCCTTGGCGGCGGACTCCTCGTCCAGGGCGATCTGGTCGTCCTGCACCGGTCCTGAGCCGTCGGTGAACGTGTAGGCGGCGTCCTTGCCGTCCTTGCCGGGCGCGAAGTTGGAGCCCTTGTTGGACCAGCCGACGCCGATGAGCTTCCCGTCGGGGTCGGCGACCCCGGCGAAGCCCTCCACGCGGCCGTACACCCCGGCGACGCCGTCCACGGCGGAGATCCGGTCGAGGACCTCGCCGGTGAGACCGTACTCCTCCTTGGGGTTGTCCGGGTCGGCGTACGAGGTGACGGCGACGGCGACGTCGTCGTAGCTCTTCGCCGACTGGTTGCGGAAGGCGTTGGAGAGGGTGTCGGCGAAGACCAGGGTGCCCGACACGAACGCCACGCCGAGCATCACGGCGAGCACGGTCATCAACAGCCTGGCCTTGTGCGCGAAGACGTTGCGCAAGGCGGTACGGAACATGGGGGTCTTCTCTGTCCAGACGTACGGGCGTACGGAGTACGGGGCGGGGGCGGACGGGGAGCGGGCGGGGTGGACCGGGCGGACGCGGACGTCAGCTGGTGCGGCCCTTGGCGTCGAACCGCTTCATGCGGTCGAGCACCGAGTCGGCCGTCGGCCCGTACAGCTCGTCGACGATGCGTCCGTCGGCGAGGAAGACCACCCGGTCCGCATAGGCGGCGGCCACCGGGTCGTGGGTCACCATCACCACGGTCTGGCCCAGCTCCCGCACCGAGTTGCGCAGGAAGCCCAGCACCTCGGCGCCGGACCGGGAGTCGAGGTTTCCGGTCGGCTCGTCCCCGAAGATGATCTCCGGACGGGAGGCCAGCGCCCGCGCCACGGCGACCCGCTGCTGCTGCCCGCCGGAGAGCTGGGCGGGCCGGTGCGCGAGCCGTCCGGACAGCCCGACCATCTGGATCACCGAGTCCAGCCACTGCTTGTCGGGCTTGCGGCCCGCGATGTCCATCGGAAGGGTGATGTTCTCCAGCGCGGTCAGCGTCGGCAGCAGGTTGAACGCCTGGAAGATGAAGCCGATCTTGTCCCGGCGCAGTTTGGTGAGCTGCTTGTCCTTGAGCGAGCCCAGCTCGGTCTCGCCGATGCGCACCGAGCCGGACGAGAAGGTGTCCAGGCCCGCGACGCAGTGCATCAGCGTGGACTTGCCGGAGCCGGAGGGGCCCATGATCGCGGTCAGCTCGGCCTGCCGGAAGTCGATGGAGACCCGGTCCAGGGCGACCACCTGGGTCTCGCCCTGGCCGTAGATCTTGGAAAGCTCCGTGGCGCGCGCGGCCACGAGGGTGGACCGGTCGGCGATGGGTGCGGTGGTCACGGGAAGGGCGCTCCTGTCGGTACGGCGTGTGCGGCGGGCACGGCGTGTGCCGGGCACGGTGCGTGCGGTCGGCACGCTGTGTGCGGTCGGCACGGTGTGTGCTCGGGGATGTCATCCATCGTCCCGGCCGTACGGCGCCGTGTAGTCAGCCGCTGTTCCGGTTCAGGGGGGCGACTTCGGTCGGACGGGACGGGCCGGCGTCATACCTGCGGATGACGGGCGCCCCCGACGGCGGGGCGGGCGGGAACGGGGCGGGCGCCCTCGTCGGGACGGTGAAATCCCGTCATTCCGCATACAGCGCGGGCGGTCGCACGCAAGGCTGTTGGCATGTGCTGTTGGCCTGCCCTGGTAACTGATGCCCCCTCAGGCGCCAATAAAATAAGACAACATCGGCCGTCCCGCCCGAGGCCGGGAGGAGCGTCCCGATAGGCTCAAGGCACGCGTAGCGGAGCCCATGGCCTGCCCGGATGGTGGAATGCAGACACGGCGAGCTTAAACCTCGCTGCCCCTTCGAGGGCGTGCCGGTTCAAGTCCGGCTCCGGGCACTCTCCTCGCACCTGCGCACATCCACGGTCGGCGAGCAGGCACGGCGAGGCCGCCGGCCGCCGGGGCGGCGGCCGGCGGCCTCGCTCGGTACTACTTTGCCGTCGTCAGGACCTCGTAGAGGTCTTCCCAGGACTTCGTGACGACGTCGGGTCCGTATGCGGCCGCCTTCTGCAGGGCCGCCCGGGAGAACTCGCGGCGCAGCTGCTCGTCCTCGATGAGACGGGTGATGCCCGCGGCCAGCGCCGCCACGTCGAGCTCGGGGACGAGCAGGCCGTCCACGCCGTCCGCGACGAGTTCGCGCGGGCCGACCGGACAGTTGAAGCTGACCACGGGGAGACCGACGTTCATGGCCTCCAGCAGCACCATGCCGAAGCCCTCGGACTTGGAGCTCATCGCGAAGATGGAGCCCTTCGCGAGCTCCTCGTCGAGCGTGCGCGTCGGACCCATGAGGAAGACGTGGTTGTACAGGTGCCTGGTCCGGACGGCCTTGCGCAGGGCCTCCATCTCGGGGCCGTCGCCGTGGACGCGCAGGGTCCAGTCCGGGTGGGTTTCCACGACCTGGCCGAACGCCGCGATCAGCTTGTCGATGCCCTTGTTGCCGTCGAGCCGGCCGGCGCTGACGACCTGGGGCCTTGAGAGGTCGCTGCGTGGCACGTCCAGGGAGTGCAGCGCGTTCGGGATGCGCTCGACGCGGACCTGGGGGAACGCCTCGGCGTACGCGGCACGGTCCGCCTCGGTGAGGCAGACGAGCGCGTCCATCTTCACGTAGGCGGCGTCGATGGCCTCGCGCCACTCGCCCTTGTGCGTGGACAGACCCGCGTGCTCCTGGACGACCCGGACCAGCGCCGGGTCCGTGTACTCGGCGACGATCAGGTTGATCGTGGGCCGGGTGCCGATCACGATCCGGTCCTCCAGGCCCCGGAGAAAGCGGATCATCGCGCCGATACGGCGGCGGCTGTCGGCGTTCTTGGAGATGCCCGCCGGGAACCGCTCGTGCCAGGAGGTGTCCTCGGGGCCCTCGTACCGGTCCCAGTCCACGTACGAGCCGGACCGGTTGTCCACGAGCGCGGTCACCTTCACCCGCGGGTCCAGCGGGAAGGGCGGCTCCTCGTGGTAGCGCAGCATGGTCGCGATCTCGACCTCGTGGCCGCGCTCGACCATGGCGTTGGCCTGGTTGAACACGGTACGGACGGTGCCGCCGACGCCGAACGCGTTGTAGATCAGGTACGTGAGCTTCATGTGGCGCTCCGGTTGGCGTCGTCGCGTCGGGCGCAGCGTATGGAGAGGTCGTCGCCGTCGGTGTAGTACGGCAGTACGGCGACACCCGAGCTGTACTGCTCAGGGAACTTGACGATCTGCTTCTTGCCCGGCATGTCGTCGAGGTGGCGGCCGACCCGAAGGGTCACCTTCTTGCCGCCGCGTGTCGCGAGCACGTGCAGGTCCCAGTGCTCGCGGGGCAGCGCGTCCCAGACGGCCAGGTCGCGGACGGACACGGCCGTCTCGAAGCGCGCGCCGTCGTTGACGACGGGGAAGAACAGCTGACGCGGTGTGGGCGCCGAGGTACGGGTCACCGTACGCACGAACCGGCCCTTGAGCCGCTCGGCGCCGGACAGGACGGGAAGCTCGGGCCGTTCGCGAGAGGTGAGGCGCAGCGTCCACGACTTGTCCACGGGGACGTCGTCCGACACCCCGCCGGTGACGATCGTCCCCAGAATGCGAATACGGCCGTCGCGCGGCCAGACCCGTCTGATCTCGGCGTGCGGCCGTTCCCCGGCACTGGCTTGCATGGCCACCTTCTCTTCTGTTCCCGTCAATGGCCCACCCCCTGGGGAGGCGGAGAGGTCAGGCAAAGCAGCGGAGCCAAGACAGCCGGCGTCGACGTCTCGACACCGAGCGTCGGCACGCCACTGAGGAACGCGCCGACGCTCCGACCGGGAGGAGGCTAGGCGGCGGCCCTGGGGCCGACCACGGGTGACTTCATGACGTCCGCCTCGGCGGCCTCGGCGGCCTCCGGCGAGGGGGCCGGCGTCCGCTCGTCCAACGGCAGGACCGGGGGCCTGTCCGCCGACTCACCCAGCATGATCTGCCGTATGACCCGCTCGGCCGCCCGGCCGTCGTCGTACTCGCAGAACTTGCGGCGGAAGGTGTCGCGCAGGGTGTCCGACTGCTCGTTGCGCCAAGCGCCGCTGACGAAGATCTCGTGCAGTTCGTTCTGGGTGCGAGCGACGTGCCCGGGCGGCTCCTCCGTGACGTCGAAGTACACACCGCGGGAGATCTTGTACGCGTCCCAGTCGTTGGCGTAGATCACGATCGGCCGGTCGAGGTTGGCGTAGTCGAACATGATCGACGAGTAGTCCGCCAGCAGCACGTCCGCGGCGAGCTGCAGCTCCTCCGAGGAGGTGTGGGAGGTGACGTCGATGACCCGGGCCGAGTCCTGCAACGCTCGCAGTTCCGCGGTCTGTTCGTAGAAGTGGTGGCCCCGCATCAGCACCACGAACTCGTCACCGAGGGCTTCGGCGAGACGGGCGACGTCGAGCTGGGGGACGTAGCTCTTGGTGTAGTCCCGGTGGGTCGGCGCGTAGAGCACGGCGGTCTTCCCCCGCGGAATGCCGAGCCCTTCCCGAATGCGACGGACGTCGGCGGCAGTCGACGTGTAGAAGACGTCATTGCGCGGGTAGCCGCTCTCCAGTGGTGCGAAGGAGCACGGAAAGGCCCGCTCCCAGATCTCCGAGGAGAACCGGTTGGAGGAGATGCAGTAGTCCCAGCGGTCCGAGCGTTCCAGGAGTTTCCTGAAGTTCGTGCCCTTGGCGGCGACCGGGTGCGGCAGCAGGTGGATGCCCATGGTCTTGAGCGGCGTGCCGTGCTGCGTCTGCACATGGACGGTGCCGGGCCGCTTGACGAAGCGGTCCTCGAAGTTGACGTTGTTGAAGAAGTACTTGGCGCGCGCCATGATCTCCCAGTACCTGGCGGTCCCCGGGATCACGTAATCGGTGCCGGGCGGGAGCTTCTTCACCTCGTCCTGCTTGGCGACGACCACGCCCTTGATGTGCGGGGCTATCTCCTTGGCCTTGGCGTGCAAAGCAGCGGGGTTGCACACGTAACCGCGACCCCAGTAGGACGAGTAGACGGCCAGATTCTGGTCGACGGGCTGCTTGAGTGCGGCTTCGTAAAGGCGGTCCATCCGCTTGACGGCCGCCTTCTTCCGGGTCGCGCGCACCGTCTTGCGGACTTTGCGCCGGCCGTTGTTGGCCACCTTCAGAGTCTGGTAGACCGGGTAGGCGCCGCGGGCGATGAGTGCGTGCCGTATGCCCGTGTGTCCCTCGGGCCGCACGTAGCCGGTCGGCACATAGCGCCGATAGTGGCGATGTGCTTGTGCGAAGAATTCGGCACGCAGCTCTTCGGGCACTCGGTTGCTCTTCGCCAGAATGGCGATGAAGTGGTCGATCATCTTGGTGAAGAGCTGGGCCCGCCACTCACCGAGGGACGGGTCGCTGTCGATGAAGGCGAAGACCCGCTCGTACTGGTCGAAGATGTCGAAGTGCTTGCGGCTGACGGTGCGAAGGATGTTGCCCTGGCGGCGCTGGCGGTAGTGGACGACCACGTGGTCGAGGGCGGCGATCCGGTCGGCCGCCATCAGGACCGGGAAGGTCCAGGGAGTGTCCTCGTAGTACCCCGGGGGGAATTCGAAGCCGCGCTGCTCGATGAACTCACGCCGGTAGACCTTGTTCCACACCACCATGATCAGGGTGAGGAACTCCGGTCTCTGCTTTGCGGTGAAGACCTCCGGCCCCTGCGTCTTGAAGACGGACGCCAGGCTGTTGCGCGTCTCCCCGCCCCACCAGAATGTGCGCGCGTAGTCGAAGATCAGAACGTCCGGGTCGGCGGTCTGATCCAGCCGGTCCGCAATGAGCTGAAGCGAGCCGGGCGTAAGCGTGTCGTCGCTGTCGAGGAAGAAGAGATAGTCGCCGCGCGCCATCTCCATGCCGGCGTTCCGCGCCCGGCCCAGGCCCACGTTCTCGGGCAGGTGCAGTGCCCGCACCCTCTCGTCGGCCTTGGCGTATTCGTCGACGATCTCTCCGCAGCGGTCGGGCGAGCGATCGTTGACGGCGATTACCTCGATGTCACGGAAGGACTGGTCGAGGATGGAGTCGAGACACTCCTGCAAGAAGGGCTGAACTTGGTAAATCGGCACAATCACGCTGATACGCGGCTTCGACACGCCCTGCTCTTCCAATCCTTCGACCGCACCGGTTCGCTGTCCGGGTTCGGGTTCGGGTCCTGAGTCCTTCGTCATCCTGGGGGCCTGGAGGGCAGGCGCGTGGTTGACAGATGAGGCAGGATACACTGATGAACAGTTCATATGTTAGGCGCATGACCTGACGCTCCGTTCGGCGATCCTGCGGCCTGTGACGTGAATCATGACTTCACGGTCGACGGTGATGTGACGTAGTCGGTGATCATGCGCCTGCGCCTCCTTTCGGAACGTGAAAGCCCGGCCTTCGGCTTCTGCCGATGAGTGGCGGGAATGCGTCGTTTCCGGCCAACGGCCCTCTTGATGGCATCGGTTCCCCGACGGCCGCATGCGTCTTGGCCTCAACGTGTGCCACAGGCCACCCGATTGACCCGGAACGGCTGTGCGCGACAGCGGGTGTCGTGTCGCTCGTGTTCCCACGGGAACACTCCGGCCGGGCTTGGCGAGCACACTCGGGAGGATCCGCGCAGTTCTGCGGGAATCCGGAGACTCCACGGTGTCGCCGCAGGTCAGAGGGGGCGGCGGCTAGGGTTCAAGTCCGGCATCGGGGCCGGCCAGCGCGCTCGTCAGGTCGGCCAGTCTCCGGTGGAGCTCGGGATGGTGCGCGGACTCCGGAGCCCGCGGTGGCCCGGACAGGGACCGTCGGAGGGCCAGTGAGCCGGGCAGACCCGCGTGGGCCGCACCGGTCAGTGCCTCCACGTGGCGCCCGACCAGGACCGCTGCGTCGGGATCCGGCGCCGGCAGGCGGCCGAGCACACTCCAGGACAGCAGGCGTCGTACCGCCAGGACGGTCGGCCACAGCCGGTCCGCCGTGCCGCTCGTACGGATCTCCTCGGTGGGCACGGCGGCGTGCATGTCCCACAGTTCCGTCATCCGCTGCCAGGCCGTCCCCTCGCAGGCGACCCGCACCGCCCCCGTCCGCAGCCGCTCCTGCACGGCGGCCCCCGTCCCGGCCACGGCGTTCGCCACCGCCGCGCACACCCGTCGCCGGGGCACACCGCCCAGCAGCAGCGCGGCGGCCACGCCGAGCACCAGTCCGAGGGTCAGGTCGAGGAGCCGGAAGGCGGCGAGCCGGCCCAGGCCGGCCGGGACGGCGGCGGCGACCAGCAGCAGGGCGACCGGGGTGTTCAGCAGGGTGCGCGTGAGGAGGGCGTCGGGCGGCAGGCCCCGTGAGAGCGCGTGCGCGACGGTGGCGACGGCCACCGTCACCCAGGTGCCCGGCTGGCAGGAGTGGAAGACGAGGGCCGTGAGCGCCACCCCGCTCACGGTTCCGACGAACCGGGCCCGCGCGCGCCGGGCGGGCTGCTGGCCGGGCCCTCCCTGGAGGGCGGCGGCCGCGCCCACGGCCACCCACGCCGGGTGCAGGAGCGGCAGCACGGCGCCCAGCACGGTGCCCACCGCGACGGCGAGCCCGACCCGGAGGGCGACCGGGAGACCGGGGGAGGACCGGGACAGCAGGCGGCGCAGTTCCGCGAGCAGGCTCTTGCGGGGTGGCAACGGCACCGGCCACAGCCTGTGGGCGGTTGCCAGGAGGTCCCGAGCGGTGGCCGGGCCGCCGGGGCAGGGTCCCGGCACGCCGCCCGCCGCGATCCTTCCGCCCGCGGCCCGCAGCCACGCGATCCGTGCGGGCGACACCGGCTCCCCGTCCCGTTCCGCCGCGTTCTGCACCGTGTCGAGCAGGGTCTCGAGCCCGGTCATCAGGGCGTACAGGGTCATCCGCCGGGGCGCGGGCTCCGGTGCGCTCACTTCGCCGTGCCCTTCGCGGGCGTCGTTCAACGCCGCCCACGCCCGGTGCACGGCCGCGTAGGCGTCCCGCCCGGCGCCGGAGCCAACACCCCGCGGACCCGGCACACCGGCCCCGGGCGCGGCTCCGGCTCCGGCCGCGGTTTCGGCTCCGGCCCCGGCCCCGGGTGCGGTTTCGGCTCTGGTCCCGGGTGCGGCTCCGGCCTCGGCTTCGGCTCCGGCCCCGGGTGCGGCTCCGGTTTCGGTCCCGGGTGCGGTTCCGGTTCCGGTTCCGGTTCCGGTTTCGGTTTCGGTTTCGGTCCAGGGTGCGGCCTCGGGCTCGGTCCCGGCCTTGGGGCCTCCCCGGGCGCCGGTCCGTGCCTCCGCGAAGGCCGCCACCGACCGGAAGGCGGCCGACACCTCCCGCTCCTCGGGTCCGTACGGGCGGGACAGCCGGCCCGACATGCCCGCCAGCCAGGACACGGCCGCCCCGAGGGCCAGGCAGCCGGCCCGGACCGCGGTTTCCGAGGGCGGGGCCGGTGGCAGGAAGGCCGCCATGGCGGCGACGAGGACGACGAAGTAGCTGCCCGGTCCGCTCAGCCGCAGCGTGCGCACCACGAGGGTGGCCGCGACGGAGACCACGGAGAGCACCCCCACCATGGCCCACACCTCTCCGGCAGCGGCGGAGCCCGCGGCGAAGGCCACGAGGAAAGCCGCCGAGAGGATCACGAGCAGGGGTCCCCGCCGGGGGTAGGGGTCGCGGGCGCCGTAGGCGTCCACGTAGCAGCCCATCGCGGCGAAGATCCCGTAGTGGATCCCGCCGACCGCCGTGACCGTGCCGAGGGAGAACCCGAAGGCGAGCAGCGAGCGCGCGGCGCGCCCCCGGTCGAACCGCGGCCGTGCCGCCCGCCACCGGTGCGCCGTCCGGGTGGCGGCCCCGCTCACCACAGGGCCTGGGCGACCGCCATGCCCGCGAACGACAGCCCCAGACCGACGGCGACCGTCACGCACACATAGCCGGCGGCCCCGATCAGCCGGCGGGCGCTCGCCATGGAGTGGACCTCGTTGGAGAACGTCGACCAGGTGGACAGCGCGCCGCAGAAGCCGGTGGACAGCAGTGCCTGGCCGGACTCGCCGAGCGCTCCCTCGGTACCCGCCTGGACGAGGAAGCCCAGCAGCAGGGCCGCGGCCATGTTGGCGAGGAACGTGCCCCAGTGGAAGGCGGACCGCAGGTGCTCCCGCGTCGCCGTACCGATCAGATGGCGGACGGGGGCTCCGACCGCTCCGCCCGCCAGGACCAGCAGCCACTCACCCATCAGGAACCGCTGCCCTCTCCGGTCCGCGCACCCCGGGGCCGCCCCAGGAGCAGGCGTGCCACGACCACGCCCAGGACCACCGCCAACAGGGCCCCCGCCACGGTCACCAGGAGGTTGGCCACGGCGTAGCCCGGCTGGCCGTTCTCGAACAGCCGGCGGGTGTCGTCCGTGTAGGACGAGAAGGTCGTGAAGCCGCCGAGGACACCCGTGCCGAGGAAGGGGTTCAGCAGGCGCGGGGCGCCGGTGAACCGCTCCTTGAGCGCGACGGTCAGCACGCCCATCAGGAAACAGCCCACCACGTTGATCAACAGGGTCGTCACCGGGAAGGCGGCCTCACCCGTCCGCCACAGCAGCGCGGCGTCGCTGCCGTTGCGCCACAGGCGGGAGGCCCCGTAGCGCAGCAGGGCGCCTCCCGCACCGCCCACCGCCACCACCGCGACCACGGGCATCCGTGGCCCGGCCGTGGAGTCCGGGTGCGAATGAAGGTGCATATCGCCACACTAGCTGGCGATCGATCATGCGGCCGCGCATGCACGGACGACAGCTCCCCGCCCCTCGATGGCCCGTTGCGGGCCTCAAGTCCTGCGCGAAGGAGCCCGCGTGGCCTCGCAATCGTCCGAACCCGGCCCCGGGGCGCCGCCACCGCCGAGGACGGCCGCGCACACGTGGAAGGGGACCGCGCTCGGCGCGCTGCGCGGCGTGGGACAGGTGGACTTCCAGGCGAGCGTGTGGTGTTCGCTCGTCATTCTCGTCGCCCTCTGGGTGGCGGGCTGGGAGATCGGCCTGTTCGCCACGATCGGAGCGGTGGTCTCCACGCTGACGGCGCGGCTGCTGGCGGTCTCGCACGACTCCCTGACCCAGGGGCTGATGACCTACTGCGGTGTGCTGGGCGGCATCGCCATGGTGGTGTATCTCGGCCACCACCCCTCGACCTACGTGATGGCCGTGTGCGCGGCCGTGACGTGCACGCTCATCACCGCGGCCCTCGGCAACCTGCTGCGCCCCTTCGGCCTGAAGGCGTTCACCGGGCCGTTCTGCCTGGTCTCCCTGGTGATGGTGCTCGGCGCCCCCTCGTTCGAGCGGGTCTGGCACGGGACGCCCGAGTCCGCCGTCACCCCGGCCACCCCGAAGAGCCCCTACGTCGGCTGGACGGACCTGTGGCAGGGCTTCTTCTCCAACGTCTCCCAGATCTTCTTCGTCGAGACCTGGTACGTCGGCCTGATCATGCTGGCCGGCCTCTTCCTGGCCGGGTGGAAGGTGGGGCTGTACGCCGTGCTGGGCAGCGTCGTCGGGATCCTCACCGCGTGGGCGCTCGGCGCCCCGGCCGTACTGATCGGCGAGGGGATCTACGGCTACAACGCGGTCCTGACGAGCCTCGCGTTCGGCGTCGTCCTGCTGCGTCCCACCGGCTGGAACCTCGCCTACACGGTGCTGGCCGCCGCCGCCACCACCGCCCTGACGGCCTCCCTCTCGGTGCTGTTCGAGTCCTTCGACAGCCACACCTTCACCTGGCCGTTCAACATCGCCACCTGGGCCCTGCTGGCGGCCGTGCCCGTCCTGTCCCGCATCACCCTGCGCGCCGACGACTCCTGAGACCCCCGGCCCGCCCGCGACCGCGTCACGCCCCCCGCGTCACCGAGGAAGGCAGTCCCATGAACCTGGCCCCCCGAGAGATCGACAAGCTGCTGGTGTACGTCGTGGCCGACCTGGCCCGCAAACGCCGCGAGCGCGGCCTGAAACTCAACTACAGCGAGTCGGTGGCGCTCATCACCGAGGCCATCCTGGAAGCCGCCCGGGACGGCAAGACCGTCGCCGACTGCATGGAACTGGGCCGGCACGTGATCGGCGAGCAGCAGACCATGCCGGGCGTGCGGGAGATGCTGCCGCTGCTCCAGGTCGAGGCCACCTTCGACGACGGCAACAAGCTCGTCTCCTGCCACGACCCGGTCGGCGGCTGACCGTGCGCCGCGGCACGGTGGTCGCGGTCTGCGGCCACGAGAGCGACGGCGGACACGCCCTGCGGGACCTCGTGGATCCCCGCGTCTCCTGCGTGTCCGGCGGGCGTGAGCTGTTGGGCCGCGTCCGCGCGTCGCGCTCCCGGGGCGAGGACGTCTGCGCGGTGCCGATGACGCTGGGCCGCGACCCGGAGCTGGTCGCCGACGCCGCCCGCACCCTGCTGGGCCTGACCCCCGAGGAGCGCGCGGGGACCGTGCTGGCCGAGCCGTTCGGGACCGCGGAGCACCTGGTCGGCTGGCTCAGAGCGGCGGCCACGCGGGTGCCGCGGGACCGGGCGCTGCTGGTCACCGCGCCCTCCGGCGACCCGTTCGCCGACGCGGACCTGTTCCGCATCGCGCGCCTGGTGCGGCAGTACGGCCGGCACCACACGGTCGAGGTGGCCCTCGTCGGCGGCGACCCGGACCCGGCCGAGGGCGTACGGCGCTGCCGGGCCCTGGGCGCGGAGCGTGTCGTGATGCTCGCGGCCGCCTGGGTGACGCCTGGCGTGCCGGCCCCCGCACACTGCGAGACCGGCGGGCCGCTCCTGGCGGCGTCCGCGACGGCGGGCGTGCTCGACGCGCGCGTCCGCGACGCCTGGCACCGGCGCGACCGGCACGGCGACGACGGCCTGCACCGCGCCCTCACCGCGACCCACGGCCACGGGCACTCCCACAGCCACGGTCCGGACGGTCACGACCACGGGCACGGTCCGGACGGTCACGGCCACGGGCACGGTCCCGGAGACGGCGGTTCCGCCCGCCAAGCGGCCGGTGCTCCGGCCGCCGTACCCGCCGCCCCGGCTCCGGTCCCCGCCCACGGCGTCCCATCCGACCCCCACGTCCTCCCATCCAGCAGGAGCCTTCGATGAAACTCCCTCCGCGATACCAGTACGGCGACGACCCGATCGAGATCAACGCCGGCCGGCGGACCCTCAAGGTCACGGTCAGCAACACCGGCGACCGGGCCGTCCAGGTCGGTTCGGACTACCACTTCTTCGAGGCGAACTCCGCCCTCGAGTTCGACCGCGACGCCACGCTCGGCATGCACCTGAACATCGCAGCCGGCACGTCCGTCCGCTTCGAGCCCGGCGGCACCCGCGAGGTCGAACTGTGCGCCTACGCCGGCACCGGCCGCCTCACCGGTTTCAGCGGCCTCCTCAACGGCAGCGTCAAATCGCACCCCGCCAGGGTCGAGGCCGTGAGCCGGGCGCTGCAGCGCGGGTTCCGGGGGACGGGCGGCACCGGTGGCACGCAGAAGGCGGAGCCGGGCAAGGGCGGCGCCAAGAAGTCCAAGAAGAAGGGATCCAACTGACATGCCGACCCTGACCCGCAAGCAGTACGCCGACCTGTTCGGCCCCACGGTGGGCGACCGGTTCCGGCTGGCCGACACCAACCTCGTGGTGGAGGTCGAGAAGGACGTCCGCGAGGGGTCGTACGGCGACGAGGTGGTCTACGGCGGCGGCAAGACCTGCGCGACGGCATGGCCTCGGATCCGCAGGCCACCGCCGCGCAGGGGGCCCTCGACCTGGTCATCACCAACGTGGTGGTCATGGACCCGGTGATCGGCGTGGTCAAGTGCGACATCGGCGTCAAGGACGGGTTCATCGCGGGGATCGGCAAGTCCGGCAACCCGCAGACCCAGGACGCCGTCGACCCCCGGCTCGTGGTCGGCACCGGCACCGAGGTGATCGCCGGCGAGCACCTGATCGCCACCGCCGGGGCGCTGGACTCGCACGTGCACTTCATCTCGCCCCAGCAGTGCGAGCAGGCGCTCAGCAACGGCATCACCACCCTCTTCGGCGGTGGCACCGGGCCGACGGACGGGACCAACGGCACCACCTGCACCCCCGGCCCCTACAACATCGCCCGCATCCTGGAGGCGGCCGAGGATCTGCCGGTCAACATCGGCATCATGGGCAAGGGCAACGGCAGCCTCCCCGCGGCGCTGGACGAGCAGATCGAGGCGGGCGCCGCCGCGCTCAAGGTCCACGAGGACTGGGGCTCCACCCCCGCCGTCATCGACAACGCGCTGGCCGTCGCGGACCGGCACGACGTGCAGGTCGCCATCCACACCAACACCCTCAACGAGGGCGGCTTCTTCGAGGACACCCGGTCCGCGATCGACGGACGGACGATCCACACCTTCCACAGCGAGGGCGCCGGCGGCGGCCACGCCCCCGACATCCTTCGGGTCACCGGCGAGCCCAACGTGCTGCCGTCGTCGACCAACCCGACGCTGCCGTACACCAAGAACTCCGTGGACGAGCTGCTGGACATGGTGATGGTGTGCCACCACCTCAGCCACGACATCCCCGAGGACGTGGCGTTCGCCGACAGCCGGGTGCGGGCGGAGACCATCGCGGCCGAAACGGTCCTGCACGACCGGGGCATCATCAGCATGATCTCGTCCGACTCGCAGGCCATGGGCCGCGTCGGCGAGTCCGTCACCCGGGCCTTCCAGATCGCGCACGTGTGCAAGGAGGCCTTCGGCCCGCTGCCCGAGGACTCCGCGCGCAACGACAACCAGCGCGTGCTGCGCTACCTCGCCAAGGCCACCATCAACCCGGCCATCGCCAGCGGGGTGGCCGACTACGTGGGGACGCTGGAGGCGGGCAAGCTCGCGGACATCGTGCTCTGGCCCATGCACTCCTTCGGCGCCAAGCCCAAGATGGTCATCAAGGGCGGCATCGTCTCCTGGGCGCAGATGGGCGACCCGAACGCCTCGCTGCCGACCCCCCAGCCCGTGTACTACCGGCCGTCCTTCGGCCAGTTCGGGCGCGCCATGCAGTCGACGCACGTCACCTTCATGTCCCAGGCCGGTATCGCGGCCGGGGTGCCGGAGAAGCTCGGCCTCCAGCGCAGGGTCCTGCCGGTGCTCAAGACCCGCACGATCGGCAAGCACAACATGGTCCGCAACGACGTGCTGCCGGACATCGAGGTGGACCCGGAGACGTACAAGGTCACGGTCGACGGCGAGGTCGCGACCATCGAACCGGCCCAGAAACTCCCCCTCAACCAGCTCTTCTTCCTCGCCTGAGCCCGATGTACCGCGACGAGAGGACCACGACGGCCGAGGTGGCCGAGGACGACGGGCCGGGCGACGACGGGCCGGGCGACGACGGGACGGGCGACGCGGACGCGGCCGCTCCCGGCCTCGGCCTGGACCACCTCCTCGTCGGCCTGCAACTGACCGATTCGGCGTTTCCCAGCGGCTTCTACACCCTGTCCCACGGCCTGGAGGGCTTCGTGCAGCAGGGGGCGGTCGACCACGACTCCCTGGCCGCGCTGCTGCACGACGTGCTCCGGCACGGCGTCGGACCGGCCGACGCCACCGCGCTCGCCCTGGCGCACGGGGCCGCCACGGCCGAGGACTGGGATGCGGTGGCCGCGACGGACCGCCGCCTGTACGCCACGAAGCTGGGCCGCGAGATGCGGCAGGCGGCGACGCGGACCGGACGTCAGTTGCTGGACCTCGCGGCCGAGGTCTTCGGCGCCCCGGGCGTCGCCCATTACCACCGCGTGGTGACGGAGCGCCGGGCACCGGGCACCCAGGCCGTCGCCGCGGGCGTCGTGTACGCGGCGACCGGGGTGCCCGTCCGGCAGGCCGTCGCCGCCGACCTGTTCGCGTTCTGCGCCAGCTTCGCCGGGGCGGCGCTGCGGCTGCGGCTGACCGACCACCGGCTGGCCCAGGGCCTGCTGCGGCAGGCCGCCCCGGTGATCGAGGAGACCACCCGGGCGGCGGTGGACCGCGGGATCGAGGACCTCGGTGCGACCACGTACGCGGTGGACGTCATGTCGGCCCGTCACGAGCGGGCCCCGGCACGGCTGTTCGCGAGCTGACCACCCGACCCGTCCGCCGGCCGCGAGGGCCGGCGGGCACGACCAGGAGTACCCGACCAGGAGAAGAGGAAGGCAAGTGCGGGACAACGTGCTGCGCGTGGGAATCGGCGGACCCGTCGGATCGGGCAAGACCGCCCTCATCGAGGCCCTCGTGCCGATTCTGATCGAACGGGGTCATCGGCCCGCCGTGATCACCAACGACATCTACACCCAGGAGGACGCCCAGCACATCCGCCGCGCGCTCGACGGGGTGCTGGAGGGCGACCGGGTGGTGGGCGTCGAGACGGGCGCCTGCCCGCACACCGCCGTGCGCGACGACCCGACGATGAACCTGGCCGCGGGCGCGGAGATGCTGGAACGCTTCCCCGACACCGACGTCCTGCTCTACGAGAGCGGCGGCGACAACCTGACCCTCACCTTCAGCCCCGCCCTGGTCGACGTGTTCGTCTTCGTCCTGGACACCGCCGAGGGCGAGAAGATGCCGCGCAAGCGGGGACCGGGCATCACCGACTCCGACCTGCTCGTCATCAACAAGATCGACATCGCCCAGTACGTGCGGACCGACCTCGGCGTCATGGAGTCCGACGCCCACACCGTGCGCGGTGAGGGTCCCGTGGTGCTCACCGACTGCCTCACCGGGAAGGGTGTCGAGGAGGTCCTCGCCTTCCTCGAGTCCCGGCGCGAGGTCCTGATCTGACATGCCGGCCGTCCGCGACCGGCTCGCGCCGGAGTACTACGAGCCCAGCCGTCTCCCCCCGGAGCTGTCGGCGCTCTCCGCCGTGCCCGAGACCCTGGGGCCGGGCTCGCCCGCCAAGGTCGGCATCCTCGACCTCGGCTTCGCCCGACGTGGCGAGCGCACCGAGCTGGTGGAGCGGTACCAGAAGACGCCGCTGGAGATCATGCGCCCGCTCTACGTCGATCCGGCGCTGCCCGGCATGGCGTGCACCTACCTGATGGCCACGGGCGGCGGCATCGCCCAGGCCGACCGCTACCGCCAGGACCTGAGGTGCGGTCCGGGAACCCAGACGCTGTTCACCACGCAGGCGGCCACGAAGGTCTACCGGATGGAGCAGGACTACGCGACCCAGCTCGTGCGGCTGAGCGCGGACGAGGGCGCCTACGTCGAGTACCTGCCCGATCCGCTCATCCCCTTCCGGGGGGCGCGTTTCCACCAGGACGTGGTGCTCACCGTCGACGAGGACGCCACGGTCGTCTACGGGGAGGCCGTCACCGCCGGCCGGCTCGCCCGCGGCGAGCGGCACGCGTACACCGTCCTCACCGGCGACCTGGAGATCCGCCGACCCGACGGCACCCTGCTGGCGGTGGACACGCTGCGGCTCACCCCGGAGCGGACGGGCGGAGTGGACGGCCCGGGCGTCTTCGCCGGGCACGACCACGTCGCCTCGCTGTTCGTGGTGAGCGGCAGGCGTCCCGCCGCCGAGATCGCCGACGCCCTGCACGCGTCCCTGGAGGGACGTGAGGTCCTGCACGGGGCGAGTGTCCTCCCGGACGACTGCGGGGCCTGGGTGCGGATCCTCGGCCACGAGGAACCCCGGGTCACCGAGGCCGTCCGGGCCGCGTGGGACGCCGTACGCCGGCTGCTCACCGGCCATCCCGCACCCGACCTGCGTAAACCGTAGCCCCCTCTCTCCCAGGAGACCCCGCCCGTGATCACCGCGCCCGCCCCCATGCCCCCCGCCTACGACTCGGGCGACACCGCCTGGATGCTGGCCGCGGCGGCCATGGTGCTGCTGATGACCCCCGCCCTCGCCTTCTTCTACGGCGGCATGGTCCGCACCAAGCACATCCTGGTCATGCTCAAGATGAGCTTCGCCTCGCTGTGCTTCGTCACCATCCTCTGGTTCATCGTCGGGTACTCGCTCGCCTTCGGCCCCGACGTCGGAGGCGTCGGGCTCATCGGCAACCTCGACCACGCCTTCCTGCGCGGCATCGAGCCGAACACCCTGACCGGGTCCATCCCGACGTACGTGTACGCCACCTTCCAGATGGGCTTCGCCATCGTCACGGTGGCGCTGATCAGCGGCTCGATCGCCGGCCGGGCCACGATGCGGGGCTGGCTGGTCTTCTCGGCGCTGTGGCTGCTGATCGTGTACGTGCCGATCGCGCACTGGGTCTTCGACACCGAGCACGGCTGGATCACCAAGCACCTGGGCGCGCTGGACTTCGCCGGGGGCCTGCCGGTGGAGCTGAACTCCGGCATCGCGGGGCTGGCCGCCGCGCTGGTCATCAGAGGACCGGCGGACTTCCGGCGCAAGGAGCCGACGCCCAACAACATCCCCCTGGTCATGATCGGCGTCGCGCTGCTCTGGTTCGGCTGGCTGGCCTTCAACGCGGGGTCGGCCGTCCGCGACACCGGCACCGCCGCCACGGCCTTCATCAACACCCAGCTCGGCGCGGCCGGTGCGATGGTCACCTGGCCACTGGTCGAGTACTGGCGCACCCGCCGGGTCACCATGATGGGCGTGGGCTCGGCGGCCGTGGCCGGCATGGTGGCCATCACCCCCGCCTGCGGGGAGATCGACCCCGGCGGCGCGCTGGTGACCGGACTCGTCGCGGGCTTCGTCTGCGCGTTCGCCGTCACCCTCAAGTACCGGCTGAACGTGGACGACACCCTGGACGTGGTCGGCGTGCACGGCGCGGGCGGCCTGGTCGGACTGCTCATGGTCGGCTTCTTCGCCACCTCCACGGTCAGCGGCAAGGAAGGCGTCTTCTACGGGGGCGGCGGCTCCCTGCTCTGGAAGCAGATCGTCGCCATCCTCGCCGTGGCCGCCTTCTCCTTCGTCCTGACCTGGCTCCTCGCCAAGGCCGTGGACGTCGTCGTCGGCTTCGGGGAGAAGGAGACGTACGCCGCCGTACCGGGACAGGACGAGGAGCGGGCCTACGACTTCCGCACCGCCGAGCGCCTGGACGCCCTCGCGGGCGCCGGCCGGGGCACCGACCGGGAGACGCTGGAAGAGATCCGGCGACTGCTGCGGGAACACCGGGAGGGCTGAGGCACCCCGGGCGCGGACCGGGGCGGCCCGGGAGGGGATCTCCGGGAGGATGTCCGGTTCGCCCGTTGACAGTGGTGCGCGGGAGGCCGAGACTCGGCGTCAGATGATGGTGAAGGAATTTTCACCACACGAACAGTCGTCGCGGACAACTGCTGCGGACAACTGCTGCGAACAACCGCCGCGAACAACGGGTGATTCGAGCAAGGCAACGACGCCGATCGAAGGGAACGACCGATGCGCACCACCGTCGGCATCATCGGGGCAGGCCCCGCCGGGCTCCTGCTCGCCCGGCTGCTGCACAACGCCGGGATCGACTCGGTCGTCCTGGAGAGCCGCGACCGTGCCTACGTCGAGCGCAGGCAGCGCGCCGGGATCCTGGAGCAGGGCACGGTGGACGTGCTGCGCGGGGCCGGGGCCGGGGAGCGGATGGACCGGGTGGGGCTGCGCCACGACGGCATCGAGCTGCGGTTCGCCCGCCGCCGCCACCGCGTCGACTTCCCCGCGCTCACCGGCGGCAGGTCCGTCATGGTCTACGCCCAGACCGAGGTCTGCAAGGACCTCATCGCGCTCCAGCTCAAGGAGGGCGGCCCGCTGCTGTTCGAGGCGGAGGCGCTGGCGGTGGAAGGCGCCGGGACGGACCGGCCGCGCGTCCGCTTCCGCCACCAGGGCGCCGATGACGTCCTGGAGTGCGACTACGTCGTCGGCTGCGACGGCTACTGGGGGGTGGCCCGGGCGGCCGTGCCGGACGGGCGGACCTTCGAGCGGACGTACCCCTTCGGCTGGCTCGGCATCCTGGCCGACGTCGCCCCCTCGCACGACGAGCTGGTCTACGCCCGACACGACCGCGGCTTCGCCCTGCTGTCCATGCGCTCCCCGTCCGTCTCCCGCCTCTACCTCCAGGTCCCCGCGGACACGGACGCCGACAGCTGGAGCGACGAGCAGATCTGGGACGAGCTGGAGCGCCGCTTCGAGACCGACGACGACTGGAGCCTGCGGCGGGGCCCCATCACCCAGAAGTCGGTCACGCCGATGCGCTCCTACGTCCACGAGCCCATGCGGCACGGCCGCCTCTTCCTGGCCGGCGACGCCGCGCACATCGTGCCGCCCACCGGAGCCAAGGGCCTCAACCTCGCCGTCGGCGACGTGGTCACCTTCGCGCGGGCGCTGGCCCACCGCACCGCGACCGGCTCCGACGAACTGCTCGACGCCTACTCCGCGACCTGCCTGCGCCGCGTCTGGCAGGCCGAGCGGTTCTCGTACGACATGACGACACTGCTGCACACCGCTCCGGACGCCACGCCCTTCGAGGACCGGCTCCAGCTGGCCCGCCTCGACCGGATCACGTCCTCCCGCGCCGCCGAGACCGACCTCGCCGAGGCCTACACCGGGTTCCCGATCGGGTGAGCGGGGCCGGACAGCCCGGGCGCCCCCGGCCGTGAGGGGAATCACTGATCGGCGTAGCGTGTTGAGTCGCAAGGCGAGGGAAAGATCCTCCCCAAGCAGTAGGGTCATTCCTTTGCCGTTCTATTACTCTTGAGCCAAGGCTGCGCCGTGTGGCCATGGAGGAGTGAAATGAGGAGCAGAAACCCGGTCTTCTCGCGACGGGGGTTCAGCCGCGACAACGGCTACGCGGGCTTCAACGCCGCGCCGCAGGCCGGGGGACCCGCCGTCGCCACGCAGGCCAACCCGTACGCGCAGGGCACTCAGGGCAACCCGTACGCCCAGCCGTCCGCCGGCAACCCGTACGCGCAGAACCCGTACGCCCAGCCGGACCAGCAGTTCGGCGCGCCGCCGCAGGCGCCCGCCACCACCGGCCGGATGACGATGGACGACGTCGTCATCCGTACGGCCAGCACGCTCGGCGTGCTCGTGGTGACGGCCGCGCTCGCGTGGGCGCTGCTGCCGGTGGACGACGCAAACATCAGCCGCTCGTACGGCATCGGCATCGGCGCCGCGCTGATCGGCATGGTCCTGGCGCTCGTCCAGTCCTTCAAGCGCAAGCCCACGCCGGCGCTGATCCTTTCCTACGCGGCGTTCGAGGGTGTCTTCCTCGGCGTCGTCTCCAGCGTCGTCGACAACCGCATCGCGGACGGCGCGGCCATGCAGGCCGTGATCGGCACGATGGCGGTCTTCGCCGGTGTGCTGATCGCCTACAAGGCGGGCTGGATCCGCGTCAACCGACGCTTCTACGGCTTCGTCATGGCGGCCGCGCTCGGCTTCGTCTTCCTGATGATGGTGAACCTGCTGTTCGCCGTCTTCGGCGGCGGCGACGGCCTCGGCTTCCGCAGCGGCGCGCTCGGTGTCGTCTTCGGCATCGTCGGCATCATCCTCGGTGCCTGCTTCCTGGCCCTCGACTTCAAGCAGGTCGAGGACGGGCTCGCCTACGGCGCCCCGCGCGAGGAGGCCTGGTTCGCCGCCTTCGGCCTCACGCTGACGCTGGTCTGGATCTACCTGGAGTTCCTGCGCCTGATCGCGATCCTGAACAGCAACGACTAGTAGCACCCAGCAGGTGAAGGGCCCCGGGCTTCGTGCCCGGGGCCCTTCGTCGTCGTGGGGTCGGCGCGTTCGCTCACAGCAGCTTGCGCGCGGCCCTTCTCAGGTCGTACTCGTGGACGATCGCCTTCGCGTGGCCGTACGCGAGGTTGTGTTCGTGGCGCAGCCAGCTGACCTTCTCCTCGAAGCGGAAGAGGGCGGGGCCGTCCTCGACGGCGCGCAGCCAGTCGGAGATCTCACGGCCGGTGCACTGGGGGATACGGGCGAGCAGATTGCGATGGGTCTCCTCGGAGAAGACTTGGGACATCGGCGCCTCCGGGCGAAAGGGGATGTGAGCCGGTCCTTCACGTCACCGTGCCTGAGCGTTCGCCCGTTGGCAACAGTCCCGGACGGCCGCGTACGCTCGCGCCGTGGTTGATACGACGCCTTTGACCCGTGCCGTGGACGACTTCGCCGACCGCCTGCGGGCCGCCCCGCAGAGCAGGCTGCAACGCGGCGCCGCCGCCGAGGCGCTCGGCCTGGCCAGGGAGTTGGCCCGGCGCGCCCAGCTCGCGGAGGAGCCCGGGGCCGAGCCCCGGGAGATGCCGGACGCGGGCATGTTCGCCGCCGCCGACCAGATCGCCGTCGCCGCACACGACTTGGCCCTCGTCCTGGAGAACGAGGGCCAGGTGGAAGAAGCGGCGGCGCTGGTCGAGGAGGCCCGCAAGCGGGCCGGGGTCTGACGCGACCGGCGGGGCTGATGCAAACCGGCGGGGCTGGCGTGACTGGCGCGGCCGGGGTGACTACAGGGACGCGATGACGCGGTCCGCCAGGATGTACACGTTCTCCTCGCCGCACGCGAAGGTCAGCGTGTAGGCGCCGGAGATGCCGGAGCCGCCGAGGAGGTACGGCGTCTGGCCCGCGCCCACCGCGGCGGCCAGGCGCTCCGCGGTCTCGCGGTGGCCCGGGGTCATGCACAGGGTGGTGCCGTCGGCGAAGACGTACACGTCGAGGGTGCCCAGCGGACCCGGACGGACGTCGGCCAGCGCGACGCTCGACTCGGCCAGCCCCTCCAGGGTCGCCACGGTGCGGTCGTGGTCGTTCACGGCCGGGGACGGGTTCGGCACGAAGTCCGGGTGCGAGGGGTGCCGGCGGCGGGCGGCGGCCAGCTCGGCGGACTCCCTGGGACCGGCGTGACCCGCGTCCTGCGCGGTCGGCTCGTCGGTGTCCGCGGCCGGCTCGGTCACGGACTCCAGGCCCACGAGGTCGGCCTGGCGGGGCAGGAACAGCTCACTGTCGGACAGACCCAGCAGCAGGGGCGCGTCGGACGCGTCCCGGGTCTCCTGGGCGGCCCAGAAGGCCCGCGCCTCGGCGAGCTCCCGCTCGCGCTCCTCGGCGAGCGCCTCCGCGACGGCGGCGCGTATCTCCTCGGCGTCGGCGGTGGTGCGGGCGGCGGGCACCCGGCCCCGCGTGGCGGTGGCCCGGCTCTCGGCCAGCTCGGCGCGCAAGGCGGTCACCTGGCGGCGCAGCACCAGGATGCTGCGCAGGACGGCGACGCCCACGGCGCCGGTGGCGGCCGTGGTGAGCAGCAGGGCGATCGGCATGGCGCTCACTGACGTACTCCCGGTTCAAAGTCGACCCCCGACTTCCTACATCAGCTTGAAGGGAGGACTAACCGTCTGTCAGTGCGTAACGTCACGAAACGGACAGGACTTTGGGCCCGCGAGGTAGGGGTGAGGGTGGTCTGACCTGCGTAAATCCATGGGGCAGGAGAGGTAGGTCACATCCTGGGGGAGTTTGGGTCACAAAACGGCCCAGAACCCTGGGGTGAACGGGGTTCCGGGCCGAGTTGTCACGCTGGGTCCGTGAGGCGCTACTGACGGTCCCTCAGTGGCCTTCGGCAGGGGTCAGCTCAGGCGCTCGATCACCATGGCCATGCCCTGGCCGCCGCCGACGCACATGGTCTCCAGGCCGAACTGCTTGTCGTGCGTCTGGAGGGAGTTGATCAGGGTGCCGGTGATGCGGGCGCCGGTCATGCCGAAGGGGTGGCCGACGGCGATCGCGCCACCGTTGACGTTCAGCTTCTCCAGCGGGATGCCGAGGTCGCGGTAGGAGGGGATGACCTGCGCGGCGAACGCCTCGTTGATCTCGACCAGGTCGATGTCGCCGACGCCCAGCCCGGCCCGGGCCAGGGCCTGCTTGCTGGCCTCGACCGGGCCCAGGCCCATGATCTCGGGGGAGAGGCCGGAGACGCCGGTGGAGACGATGCGGGCCAGCGGGGTCAGGCCCAGCTCGCGGGCCTTGGTGTCGCTCATGATGACGAGGGCGGCGGCGCCGTCGTTGAGCGGGCAGCAGTTGCCGGCGGTGACCAGGCCGTCGGGGCGGAAGACCGGCTTGAGGCCCTGGACGCCCTCCAGGGTGACGCCGGCGCGAGGACCGTCGTCCTTGCTGACGACCGTGCCGTCGGGCAGGGTCACCGGGGTGATCTCGCGCTCCCAGAAGCCGTTCTTGATGGCTTCCTCGGCGAGGTTCTGGGACCGGACGCCGAACTCGTCCATGTCCTGCCGGGTGATGCCCTTGGCGCGGGCGAGGTTCTCCGCGGTCTGGCCCATCGCGATGTACGGGTCGGGGACGAGGCCGTCCTCGCGCGGGTCGTGCCAGGTGGTGCCCTCCTGCTGGGCGACCTCGGCGGTGCGGGCCTCGGCCTCGGCGAAGAGCGGGTTGCGGGTGTCCGGGAGGCTGTCGGAGTTGCCCTTGGCGAAGCGGGAGACCATCTCGACGCCGGCCGAGATGAAGACGTCGCCCTCACCGGCCTTGATGGCGTGCAGGGCCATGCGGGAGGTCTGCAGGGAGGAGGAGCAGTACCGGGTGATCGTGCAGCCCGGCAGGTGGTCCATGCCCATCTCGACGGCGACGATCCGGCCGAGGTTGTTGCCCTGCTCGCCGCCGGGCAGACCGCAGCCGAGCATCAGGTCGTCGATGTCCCTCGGGTCCAGCTCGGGGACCTTCGCGAGGGCCGCCTGGATGATCGTGGCGGCCAGGTCGTCGGGGCGCAGGTCCTTCAGGGAGCCCTTGAAGGCGCGGCCGATGGGGGAACGGGCGGCAGAGACGATCACGGCTTCGGGCATCACGGCTCCAGTGGCGAGAAGATGGGCGGCTGCTGGGGAAGTTACCCGGCCGTATGGCCCGGGTCACGCGTACGACCGTGTGACATGGACCGCAACTGTCTAAGCGCTTGCTTGGCAATGCCCGTAGCTGCGGGCAGTCGTGCCTCCCCCAGTGCCTGAACGGCCTGGGAGGTACCCCCAAGCGGCACGGGTGGGCGATGGGGGTCCCCCCGCTCGAGCGAAGCCGAGAGTGGGGGAGGCACCCGGCAAGCGCCGGGCGGCGCCCTTACCCGGCCTGCCCCGACGGCGAAGGCGCCGGCTCCGCCTCCGACACCCGACGCCGCCTCCGGCGCTTGAGCAGCGCCCAGGGCCCCCGAGGCCCCGTGGGCATAGCGGCGGCGACCTCGGTACCCGCCTCCGACGCCGCCTCCGCCGCCGCACGCGCCACCGGCAGGAAGCCCTCGCGGCGCAGCGCGTCCGGGTGCTCCTCCTCGGCCGGCCAGAGGCCGAGCGCGGCGCACACCGAGGGCAGTACCGCCATCGCGGCGGTGGCGTACCCCTCGGCGGACGGGTGGTAGTTGTCGGGGCCGAAGAGCTCCCGCGGGTTCTGCGCGAACTCCGGGCCCAGCAGATCGCCCAGCGACACCGTGCGCCCGCCCTGCTCGACGGCGCCGATGGTCTGTGCCGCGGCGAGCTGCCGCGAGGCCCGCCGGGCCAGCCAGCGCAGCGGCTGCCGCACCCGCTCGATCGTGCCCAGGTCCGGACAGGTGCCGACCACCACCTCCGCACCGGCCGTGCGCAGCCGCCGTACCGCCGCGGACAGGTGCCGCACCGAGCGGGTCGCCGGCATCCGGTGGGTGACGTCGTTGGCGCCGATCATGATCACGCAGATGTCGGGCACCCGGTCCGGCTCCGCGAGCACCAGCGCCACCTGTCGGTCCAGGTCGTCCGAGCAGGCCCCCGGCTGCGCCACCGACCCCAGCCGCACCGGCCGCTCCGCCACCGCCGCGAGCCCGGACGCCAGCAGCGCGCCAGGCGTCTGCCCGGCCCGGTGCACGCCCTGCCCGGCGGCCGTGGAGTCGCCCAGCATCATCAGCCGCAGCGGTGGGTCACCGGCCGTGGGCAGGGTGCCGCCGTACAGTCCCTGCGCGTTCGGCACCCGGGTCGGTGGGCCCACGCCCACCCGGCGCCTGGCCAACTGCACCTCCGCCACCACCAGACCGACCGCCGCCGCCCCCGCCAGCCCGATACCGCCGCCGCCGTACGCCGCGCCGGCCGCGATCCGCCGGGCCACCCTCGCCCTCGACATGCTCGTCATGCGTCGCCGCCACCTCCTCCAACCCGTACACCCACTCCTTGCCCCGTACGGACGGTCGCCCAATCTCAACGCAGGGTGAACGACCGTCACGGGGCATCCGCGGGTCCGCAGGCCATAGGCTGGCCGGACCGATATCGACCCTTCATTTGCGGCATCCGGAGACCACGGTGCAATTCCACGACTCGATGATCAGCCTCGTCGGCAACACCCCGCTGGTGCGGCTCAACAGCGTGACCAAGGGGATCAGGGCGACCGTCCTGGCCAAGGTGGAGTACTTCAACCCGGGCGGCTCGGTGAAGGACCGCATCGCCCTGCGCATGATCGAGGCCGCGGAGAAGAGCGGTGAGCTGCAGCCGGGCGGCACGATCGTCGAGCCGACCAGCGGCAACACCGGCGTCGGCCTCGCCATCGTGGCCCAGCAGAAGGGCTACAAGTGCATCTTCGTCTGCCCCGACAAGGTGTCCACCGACAAGATCAACGTGCTGCGCGCGTACGGCGCCGAGGTCGTCGTCTGCCCGACCGCGGTCGACCCCGAGCACCCCGACTCCTACTACAACGTCTCCGACCGGCTGGTCCGCGAGACGCCGGGCGCCTGGAAGCCGGACCAGTACTCCAACCCGAACAACCCGCTCTCCCACTACCACTCCACGGGCCCCGAGCTGTGGGAGCAGACCGAGGGGAAGATCACCCACTTCGTGACCGGTGTCGGCACCGGCGGCACCATCTCCGGCACCGGCCGGTACCTGAAGGACGCCAGTGACGGCGCGGTCAAGGTGATCGGCGCCGACCCCGAGGGCTCCGTCTACTCCGGCGGCTCCGGGCGTCCGTACCTGGTCGAGGGCGTCGGCGAGGACTTCTGGCCGACGGCGTACGACCGCGAGGTCGCCGACGAGATCGTCGCCGTCTCCGACAAGGACTCCTTCCAGATGACCCGCCGCCTCGCCAAGGAGGAGGGCCTGCTGGTGGGCGGCTCCTGCGGCATGGCGGTCGTCGCGGCCCTCGAGGTGGCGGCGCGGCTGGGCGAGGACGACGTGGTGGTCGTCCTGCTGCCGGACAGCGGGCGCGGCTACCTCAGCAAGATCTTCAACGACGAGTGGATGGCCGACTACGGCTTCCTGGAGGACGCGGGACCCAGCGCCCGCGTCGCGGAGGTCCTGAACCACAAGGAGGGCGGCCACATCCCCTCCCTCGTCCACATGCACCCGGACGAGACCGTCGGCGAGGCCATCGAGGTGCTGCGCGAGTACGGCGTCTCGCAGATGCCGATCGTCAAGCCCGGCGCCGGTCACCCGGACGTGATGGCCGCCGAGGTCGTCGGCTCGGTGGTGGAGCGCGAGCTGCTGGACGCGCTGTTCGCCAAGCGTGCCTCGCTGGAGGACCCGCTGGAGAAGCACATGTCCGCCCCGCTGCCCCAGGTCGGCTCCGGCGAGCCGGTCGCTGACCTGATGTCGGTGCTCGGCGGCGCCGACGCGGCGATCGTCCTCGTCGAGGGCAAGCCGACCGGTGTGGTGAGCCGGCAGGACCTGCTGTCCTTCCTCGCCAAGGGCAAGTAGGGCGAGCAGCGCGAGTAGGACAAGCAGGGCGGGCGGGATCCGCGGCCCGGCTGATGATCTTCGTGGACTTCGCGGAAGTGGTACGCGCACGTCATGTGCGCGCAGCAGTCGCTTAACACGGGACCGGCAGAGTAAGGGGTGTCGGCAGGGACAGGGAGCGGCTCCCCGGTTCCGCCGGCGCCGAACGGCGTCACGGACCTTCCGGAGCGGCTCCCGGACCTCCAAGGACGCCACGGACGCGCTGCCCCGGCCGTGAGGCCCGGAACGCGCGTCCCCCGCGGGGACCGCCGTCGTCCCGCCCCCCAGTGATGGGGGTGCGGCGGTCCCCGCGCAGTCTTCCCACGCCTGTCCCGGTCCTTCCGGGCGTCGCTTCTCAGTCCTCCCAGGCGTCGCCCCGCCCGGCGCCGCGGCGGCGGTGCCCGAACAGGTCCGGGTTGGTGCGGGCGACCTGGACCACGTTGACCCCGACGATGCCCGCCCAGGCGACCAGCATCCCGGGCAGGTTCGCGACCCCGCCCCCGATCGCGGACAGCGGGATCGCGAGCACCAGCGAGACGATGCCGAAGCCGAAGCGCTCGCCGAAGGTGTCCGTGGGCCGCGGCGACCGGCTGTCCCGGGCCGCCGTCATCTGCTGCTCGGCGAGCTGCCGGCGCACCCGGCGCTCCACCGCTCCGTCGATGCGCTGGTCGACCTTCTCCAGGAACGAGTCGACCAGCGCGGACTCGTACTCCTCGCCGAGCTCCCTGCGGGTCCGCAGGGTGGCGTCGAGTTCCTTCTTCAGGTCGGCGTCGCGTGCGTCCATTCCCGTCATGAATCCCACGGTAGGCAGCCGGGGCGCCGCCGGCACTGGGGACAACCCCCGTTTCCGGCGGGGGCGGGCCGGTAGGGGTCGGCCTGCGCCGCCGCCTCGCTGTATAAAGGTATGCAGGAGTCGGGGCGCGTGAATAGGGCGAGGGGGCCACGTCATGAACGGGACCGGCGGCAGCAGCGGGACGAGCGGGACCGACAGTCCGGCCGCCCGGCTGCAGACGCTCTTCGAGGGGCACCGGCTGACGCCGACCCAGCGGCGCATCGCGCACAGCATGGTGCGCCGCGCCTCCGAGGTGCCCTTCCTGTCGAGCGTGGAGCTGGCCGAGCTGGCGGGGGTCAGCCAGCCGTCCGTGACCCGTTTCGCCGTTGCCCTCGGCTTCGACGGCTACCCGGCGCTGCGCCGCCATCTGCGCGAGGTCGCGCCCGCGGAGCCGGTCCCGGACATGGGTGCCGTCAACGAGTACCAGCAGGCCGTGGCGGCCGAGATCGAGAACCTGCGGCACCTCGCGGAGGTGCTGGCCGACCCGGGTCCGGTACGGGAGGCGGGCCGCCTGCTCGCCGGGAGCAGGCCGCTGCCGGTGCTCGGGCTGCGGGCCGCCGCCGCCCAGGCACACGGCTTCGCCTATTTCGCCGCCAAGGTCCACCCGGACGTCCGGCTCCTCGGCGAGGGCGGCACGATGCTCCACGACCGCATCGACGCCGCCGTCCGGGCCGGGGCGGGCACGCTGCTCTGCTTCGCCCTGCCCCGGCACCCGCGCGAGGTCGTCGAGGCGCTCGCCCACGCCAAGGAGGCCGGGCTCACGGTGGTGACCGTCGCCGACTCCGCCTTCGCGCCGGTCGCCAAGGTGTCCGACCTGCTGCTGCCCGCCGCCGTCGGCACCGGCCTCGCCTTCGACACCGCCTGCGCGCCGATGCTGCTCGGCCGGGTGCTCCTCGAGGCGATGTGCGACGACCTGCCGGACGCGCAGGCCCGGCTGGAGGAGTTCGACGCCAGGGCCGCGGCACGGGGGCTCTTCGTGGACTGACCCGGGAGCAGCCCGGAGCTGATCGACCCGGACGGCGGACGGGTTCTCAGATTCGTCTCAGCTTGCCCCGTTACAGTGCGGCGCCTGACACACCCTTCAGACGCATCGCACAGGCAGGAACGGGACAGGAGGCAGGACGTGGCGCGCGGAGGACAGGTGGGGCTGGCTCGGGTCGCCGTCGTGGTACGGGCGGGCGCCGCACCACTGTGGTGGCTGGGCGTTTTCGCGGCGGGCATCGGTGTGCTGGTGCCGGGACTCACCGGACGCCGGATCGGTGTGCTGGCGGGCGCCGCCCTCTTCATCGTCGCCACGGCCGTCGTGGCGTGGGTGCGCCGGCGTCGCTACACGGCCCTGGCCGGTTCGGCCGCCCGCGCGGGCAAGCACGACGTGCTCCAGGACCGCGGGGTCACCGTACGCAACTGGCGCCGGGGCCACCGCTGGTGGCTGCTCCTCGCCTTCCTCGCCGCCCTCGGCAGCGCCTTCGCCCTGCCCGCCGCGGGCGGCCTGCTGCTGGCCGGCTGCGGCGCCGGGCTGTGGCTCAAGTCCGCCTGGATCGGCCGCCGCGAACAGGCCGGGGACGCCCTGCTGTGGGTCCGCGTGGACTGGCTCGCCGGCAACGCGGGCCGCCCCGCGGGCAAGGCGGTCAGGGCCTACCGCAGCACAGGCATCGCGGCGGGCGACGCGGCACCGGGCGGAGCGAGGCGCAAGACGCCGGCGACGGTCTGAGTACGAGCAACCAAGAGCAACCACGAGCAACCACGACGAACGCGCGGTCCGCGAAGCGCGCGTACCGGCAAGCCCGAGTGCGGGGCCTCCTACAAGGGGGCCCCGCACTCGCATGTGGGCGGCACGGAACACGACCCTGTTGACTAGCTCTATTCAGGAGGCGAGGATATGAATATCCGTAGCAACAATCCGCCGGGAGCACAGCCACCAGGAGGCAGACCATGTCCGGACCTCGTCCCGTCCGAGCGCCACGCGGTACCGAGCCGAGCGCCCTGGGCTGGCAGCAGGAGGCCGCCCTGCGGATGCTGCAGAACAACCTCGACCCGGAGGTCGCCGAGCACCCCGACAAGCTCGTCGTCTACGGCGGCACGGGCAAGGCGGCCCGCGACTGGCGCTCCTTCGACGCCATGGTCCGCACCCTGCGCACCCTCAAGCAGGACGAGACGATGCTCGTCCAGTCCGGCCGTCCGGTCGGCGTCATGCAGACCCACGAGTGGGCCCCGCGGGTCCTCATCGCCAACTCCAACCTCGTCGGCGACTGGGCGAACTGGGAGGAGTTCCGCCGCCTGGAGGCCCTCGGGCTGACCATGTACGGGCAGATGACGGCCGGCTCCTGGATCTACATCGGCACCCAGGGCATCCTCCAGGGCACCTACGAGACCTTCGCCGCCGTCGCCGCGAAGAAGTTCGGCGGCACGCTGGCCGGGACCATCACGCTCACCGCCGGTCTCGGCGGCATGGGCGGCGCCCAGCCGCTCGCGGTCACCATGAACGACGGCGTCGTCATCTGCGTCGACTGCGACCCGCGCGCGATCGACCGCCGCATCGAGCACCGCTACCTGGACGTGAAGGCCGACTCCCTCGACCACGCCCTCCAGCTGGCCACCGAGGCACGGGACCGCCGCAAGCCGCTGTCCATCGGGGTCCTCGGCAACGCCGCCGAGCTGGTCCCGCAGCTCCTCGCCGTGGGCGCCCCGATCGACATCGTCACCGACCAGACCTCGGCCCACGACCCGCTGGCCTACCTGCCCACCGGGATCGCCTTCGAGGACATGGCAGACGCCGCCGCCAAGGACCCGGCGGGCTTCACCACCCGGGCCCGCGAGTCCATGGCCCGGCACGTCGAGGCCATGGTCGGCTTCCAGGACGCCGGTGCCGAGGTCTTCGACTACGGCAACTCCATCCGCGGCGAGGCCCAGCTCGCCGGGTACGACCGGGCCTTCGCCTTCCCCGGCTTCGTCCCCGCCTACATCCGCCCTCTGTTCTGCGAGGGCAAGGGCCCCTTCCGCTGGGCCGCCCTGTCCGGCGACCCCGCAGACATCGCCAAGACCGACAAGGCCATCCTCGACCTCTTCCCCGAGAACGAGTCCCTGGCCCGCTGGATCAAGATGGCGGGGGAGCGGGTCCACTTCCAGGGCCTGCCCGCCCGCATCTGCTGGCTCGGCTACGGCGAGCGCGACAAGGCCGGTGAGCGGTTCAACGACATGGTCGCCAGTGGCGAGCTGGCCGCGCCGATCGTCATCGGCCGCGACCACCTCGACTGCGGCTCCGTCGCCTCCCCGTACCGCGAGACCGAGGCGATGCTCGACGGCTCCGACGCCATCGCCGACTGGCCGCTGCTCAATGCCATGGTCAACGTGGCCTCCGGCGCCTCCTGGGTCTCCCTCCACCACGGGGGCGGCGTCGGCATGGGCCGCTCCATCCACGCCGGGCAGGTCACCGTCGCCGACGGCACCCCGCTCGCCGGGGAGAAGATCCGCCGGGTGCTTACCAACGACCCCGGCATGGGTGTCATCCGGCACGTCGACGCCGGGTACGACATCGCCGAGTCGGTGGCGGCCGAGCGCGACGTGCGGGTGCCGATGCGCGAGGGCGGCGAGGCGCACGAGGGCGACGAGGCGCACGGGAGCGGGACGGCGCGCGAGGGTGACGGCGCGTGAGCTTCCACAGCATGTGGGCGGAGCTGCTGCCGGTCGGCCGCAGCTCTGCCTCCGGCGGCTACCGCCGCTCCGCCTGGACCGGCGCCGACGCCGACTGCCGGACCTGGTTCCAGGAGCAGGCCGAGGCACGCGGCCTGACCTACGAGACCGACCGCAACGGCAACCAGTGGGCCTGGCTCGGCGACCCGGCCGCCGGGAACGCCGTCGTCACCGGGTCCCACCTGGACTCCGTGCCCGACGGCGGCGCCTTCGACGGCCCCCTCGGCGTGGTCTCCGCCTTCGCCGCCCTCGACGAACTGCGGGGGAGGGGAGCGCGGTTCACCAGGCCGCTGGGCGTCGTCAACTTCGGCGACGAGGAGGGCGCCCGCTTCGGTCTCGCCTGCGTCGGCTCCCGGCTCACCGCGGGGGCGCTCACCGTCGAGCAGGCGCACCGGCTCACCGACGGCGACGGCATCACCCTCCCGCAGGCCATGGAGTCCGCCGGGTACGACCCGGCCACCCTGGGCGCCGACCCCGAACGGCTCGCCCGCATCGGCGCCTTCGTCGAACTCCACGTCGAGCAGGGCCGCGCCCTCGACCTGTCCGGCGACCGCATCGGCATCGCGTCCGCCATCTGGCCGCACGGACGCTGGCGGTTCGACTTCCGGGGCGAGGCCAACCACGCAGGCACCACCCGCCTCGCCGACCGGCACGACCCGATGCTGCCGTACGCCGAGACCGTCCTCGCCGCCCGCCGCGAGGCCGAACTCGCCGGTGCCGTGGCCACCTTCGGCAAGATCGGCGTCGAGCCCAACGGCGTCAACGCCGTCCCCTCCCTGGTGCGCGGCTGGCTCGACTCCCGCGCCGCCGACCAGGCGAGCCTGGACACCGTGGTCACCGGCATCGAGAAGGCCGCCCGCGAGTACGCCGCAGCCCAGGGCGTGGACCTAGACGTGGTCCGCGAGTCCTTCACGCCCGTCGTCGAGTTCGACCACGCCCTGCGCGACGAACTCGCCCGCATCCTCGGCACGGAGAGGGAGCTGAAGGTGCCCGTCCTCGGCACCGGCGCCGGACACGACGCCGGAATCCTCTCCGACCGCGTCCCGACCGCCATGCTGTTCGTACGCAACCCCACCGGCGTCTCGCACTCCCCGGCCGAGTACGCCGCCGAGGACGACTGCGTGGCCGGGGTGAACGCACTCGCCGACGTACTGGAAGGGCTGGCCTGCACGTGACCTCCTCCGAGCGGCCCCGCACGTACTGGCTGGAGCACGCCTGGCTCGGCACCCATGTCGAGCCGGGTGTCGCCGTGGACGTGAGGGACGGCCGCATCGCCGCCGTCCGTACGGACGTCCCCGCCCCGCCCCCGGGCGCCGAGATCCTGCGCGGACTGACCCTGCCCGGCCTCGCCAACGCGCACAGCCACGCCTTCCACCGCGCCCTGCGCGGCACCGTCCAGGTCGGCTCGGGCACCTTCTGGACCTGGCGCGAGGTGATGTACTCGGTCGCCGACTGGCTGACCCCGGACACCTACCACGCCCTCGCCCGCGCCGTGTACGCCGAGATGGCGCTGGCCGGGATTACCGCCGTCGGCGAGTTCCACTACGTGCACCACGCGCCCGGAGGCACTCCCTACGCCGACCCCAACGCGATGGGCGAGGCCCTGATCGAGGCCGCCGCCGAAGCCGGTGTCCGCATCACCCTCCTCGACACCTGCTACCTGTCCTCCGGCTTCGGCGACCCCCCGAACACCCACCAGCTCCGCTTCTCCGACGGCACGGCCCAGGCCTGGGCCGAACGCTGTTCAGTTCTCAAGGAACGGGATCACGCACGGATCGGGGCCGCGATCCACTCCGTACGGGCCGTGCCCGCGGACCAGTTGGCGACCGTGGCGCAGTGGGCCGAGGCGCGGCGGGCCCCGCTGCATGTGCACCTGTCCGAGCAGACCGCCGAGAACGACGCCTGCCGCCAGGCCCACGGCCGCACCCCGACCCGCCTCCTCGCCGACCACGGTGTGCTCGGCGCCCGCACCACCGGAGTCCACAACACCCACCTCACCGACGAGGACATCGCCCTGCTCGGCGGCAGCCGCACCGGCACCTGCATGTGCCCCACCACGGAACGGGACCTCGCCGACGGCATCGGACCCGCGGCCGCGCTCCAGCGGGCGGGCTCGCCGCTCTCCCTCGGCTCCGACAGCCACGCCGTCATCGACCTGCTGGAGGAAGCGCGCGCCATGGAGCTGAACGAGCGCCTGCGCACCCGCGCCCGCGGCCACTGGACCGCCGCCGCCCTGCTGCGGGCCGCCACCGCCGACGGGCACGCCGCCCTCGGCTGGGACGACACCGGCCGCATCGAGGCCGGGGCCCGCGCCGACCTCGCGACGGTCGCGCTGGACTCGGTCAGGACAGCGGGGCCGCTGCCCAGGCTCGGCGCCGAGACGGCCGTATTCGCCGCGACGGCAGCGGACGTACGGCACACGGTCGTAGGCGGGCGGCACGTCGTACGCGACGGGGCGCACGCCCTCGTACCGGATGTGCCGCAGGCCCTCGCCCGGGCCGTCGAAGCCCTGCGCGCCTGACCACCCGCCCCCGCCCCCACGAGGACACCAGGGACCCCATGAGCAGCAGCACCGTCATCACCAACATCGCCGCACTCGTCACCAACGACCCCTCCCTCGGCGACCACTCCCCGCTCGGTCTGGTCCGGGACGCGGCCCTCGTCATCGAGGGTGACCGCGTCGTGTGGACCGGTGAATCAAGCAAAGCACCCGCCACTGACAATCGGGTCGACGCCGCCGGCCGGGCGGTCCTCCCCGGCTTCGTGGACTCCCACTCCCACCTCCTCTTCGCGGGCGACCGCACCGAGGAGTTCAACGCCCGCATGTCCGGCCGCCCCTACAGCGCGGGCGGCATCCGCACCACCGTCGCCGCCACCCGCGCCGCGAGCGACGCGGAACTGGAGGCCGGGCTCACCCGCTACCTCGCCGAGGCCCTGCGCCAGGGCACCACCACCTTCGAGACGAAGTCCGGCTACGGCCTGACCACCGCCGACGAGTCCCGGGCCCTGCGCGTCGCCGCCCGCCACACCGACGAGGTCACCTTCCTCGGCGCCCACATCGTCGCCCCCGAACTCGCCGACGACCCCGCCGCCTACGTCGACCTGGTCACCGGCGAGATGCTCGACGCCTGCGCCCCGCACGCCCGCTGGATCGACGTGTTCTGCGAGAAGGGCGCCTTCGACGGCGACCAGGCCCGCGCGATCCTCACCGCGGGCAAGGCCAAGGGACTGCACCCCCGCATCCACGCCAACCAGCTCTCCTACGGGCCCGGCGTCCGGCTCGCCGTCGAACTCGACGCCGCCAGCGCCGACCACTGCACCCACCTCACCGACGCCGACGTGGACGCCCTCGCGAACAGCCGTACGGTCGCCACCCTGCTCCCCGGCGCCGAGTTCTCCACCCGTGCCCAGTGGCCGGACGCCCGGCGTCTCATCGACGCGGGCGCCACGGTGGCCCTGTCCACCGACTGCAACCCCGGCTCCTCCTTCACGTCCTCCGTCCCCTTCTGCATCGCGCTCGCGGTGCGGGACATGGGGATGACGCCGGACGAGGCGGTCTGGTCCGCCACCGCGGGCGGCGCCGCGGCCCTGCGCCGCGAGGACGTCGGCCGCCTCGTCCCGGGCGCGTACGCCGACCTGACGCTGCTCGACGCCCCGAGCCACGTCCACCTGGCCTACCGGCCGGGGGTGCCGCTGGTCGCGGGAGTGTGGCGGCGGGGCGTACGTAAGGTGTGAGCGTACGAGCGTCGGCGGGAGCGGGGGACGGGGCGGATGGCGAGGCACTGGCGGGCATGGGGGGCGCCGTTCCTGGTGAACCTGCTGCTCGGCGTCCCGGCCGTGGTGCCGATCTGGCTCGTCTGGTACCTGCTGGTGAACTGGCCGCTGGCCGAACTCGGCTGGACCGTGCGCGAACCGACGGAGAACGACGGCATGGCGCTCTGGCTGGTGATCGTCGTCCCGGTCGTCGCGCTGTTCGGGCTCATCTGGTGGCTGGCCAACGAACCCCTGCGGCGCAGGACCGCCCTCGCCCCGCGCTCGTTCTGGCTGCTGTGCGTCCTGGTGCCGTTCCTGCCGACGGCCGTGCTGATCGCCAACTCCTCGTGAGGGGCGACGGCACCCCGAAGGGGGGCGGCCCGATTTCGGACCACCCCCCTGGAGGGCAAGCGTCACACGGTCAGGACTGAGGACTACTCCTCGACCGTGAGCCCCTTGCGCAGCCGTACGAGGGTCCGCGACAGCAGACGTGAGACATGCATCTGGGAGATGCCCAGCTCCTCGCCGATCTCCGACTGGGTCATGCCGGCGACGAAGCGGAGGGAGAGGATCTTCCGGTCCCGGGAAGGCAGCTCGGCGATCAGCGGCTTCAGCGACTCGACGTACTCGATGCCTTCGAGCCCGTGGTCCTCGTAGCCGATGCGGTCGGCGAGAGCGCCCTCCGCGTCGTCCTCCTCCGGCTGGGCGTCCAGCGAGGAGGCGGTGTAGGCGTTGGACGCCGCCATGCCCTCGACGACCTCGTCCTTGGACAGGCCGAGGTGCTCGGCCAGCTCGGTCACCGTCGGGGCGCGGTCGAGGCGCTGGGCCAGCTCGTCACCGGCCTTCGCCAGGTCGAGCCGCAGCTCCTGGAGGCGGCGCGGAACGCGCACGGACCACGAGGTGTCGCGGAAGAAGCGCTTGATCTCGCCGATGATGGTCGGCATCGCGAACGTGGGGAACTCCACACCACGCGACAGCTCGAAACGGTCGATCGCCTTGATCAGGCCGATGGTGCCGACCTGGATGATGTCCTCCATCGGCTCGCTGCGCGAGCGGAAGCGGGAGGCGGCGAACTTGACCAGCGCGAGGTTCAGCTCGACGAGCGTGTTGCGTACGTACGCGTACTCGTGGGTGCCTTCCTCCAGCGACTCCAGTCGCTCGAAGAGGGTCTTGGACAGGGCCCTGGCGTCCGCCGGAGCGACCTCGTCGTACGCGGGGATGTCCGGAAGCCCGGCGAGTGCGTCGTCGTGGTCGACGACGGCGTCAGGGTGCGCGATGGGATCCAGATGTTCCGGAGGGAGTGTCGACGTCGCTTCGTGGGTACGCGATCCGTCGAGCCGGGGTGACATGATGTCCTCCATCGTTCTCGGCATACGGCTGCCGAAGCCAGATACGTGCACTGCGGTGTGCGGCGCCTCCAAAGCCGGCCGTGTCGGTTTACGTGTCCTACTAGCCCTACCGGGTTTACCGAGCTGACCGCAAGTGTGTTCTGTGCGGGTATGTCCGTTTGTGTGCGGTTGTTCGGGTGTCGGAGTGCGGTGGGAAGGCGTAGTGTTCGAGTGCGTCAGCAAGCAGTCACGACCCCGGGAGAGAGAAACGGCATGGACCGCGGGACGGTCGGCAGTGCCCAGTCGGGCCGGCTTCTGGTCGAGGTACGGGAAGAGGGCCCCAGCGCCGTCGTGACCCCGGCGGGTGAGCTGGATCACCACACCGCCGATCTGTTGCGCGAGCCGCTGGAGGACTGTCTCGACAAGGGATTCAACCGGCTCGTCGTGGACTGCTCACGGCTGGAGTTCTGCGACTCCACGGGGCTCAACGTCCTGCTCGGCGCTCGGTTGAAAGCGGAGGCCGCGGGGGGCGGAGTGCATTTGGTGGCCATGCAGCCGGTAGTGGCGCGCGTGTTCGAGATCACGGGGGCCGAAGCGGTCTTCACCCTTCATGACACGCTCGCGGCCGCCCTGGCCGACGCGTCCGACTGAGCCGTCCTTGTCCGGCCGACGGAGGGGTGCGTGTGCTTCCCGGAGCGGGTGTTTTCACCCCGCCCCGGGTTTCGTGCGCAATACAGGGGTGTTCGTGCGATCCGGTCGGGCAGGAGAGACCCTGAACCGGCTGTGTACGACATGGCTGTCTACGACTTTGAAACATGAACTGGTGAATCGGTGAGGTGAAGCGCTGATGAGCACCACCCGGCCCTACTCGCCGGGCGACCGAGGCCCGGAGCCCGGCGGCGCTTCCGGGACGGCGTCCGCGCCCGCCTCCGCGTCCGGGGAGGGCGGCGGGCGGCAGGCCCGCAGGCTGAGCTTCGAGGACGCGAGCGGGGTCGTCCCGCTGGCCCGTGACTTCACCCGCGAGGCGCTGTACGCCTGGGGCTGGCTGCCCTCCGCCACCGCGGACCAGCGTGCGGCCGCGGAGGACGTCCTGCTCGTCGTCTCCGAGCTGGTCACCAACGCGTGCCTGCACGCCGAGGGGCCGGACGAGCTGTGGATCACCTGCGAGAAGAAGGTGATCCGCCTGGAGGTCTCCGACCGGGGCACGGGACAGCCGGCGCCCCGCACCCCGCACCGCGCCGGTCGCCCCGGCGGCCACGGCATGTTCATCGTGCAGCGCCTGTGCCTGGACTGGGGCGTCGTACGCACCCCGGGGGTCGCGGGCAAGCGGGTCTGGGCGGAGCTGGGCGCCCCGGCGTAGGCCTGCGGCGCGTGTGCCGGGCCTGCCGAGCGCTTCTGCGCTTACCCCCGCACCTCGAACCGGAGCAGCTTCCCGGCGCCCCGCGGGAGCACGTCGTCGCCCAGCGACCACCCACCCCACGAGTCGGCACACGCCTGCACGAGCCGCAGCCCGCGCCCGCCCTCCGCGTTTCCTGGACGCGGAGGCCCAACTCTCGAAGTACCGGACCCTCTTGGAGCGCATGGAGGCCTGCGCGCTGGACGTCGTCGCCTCCCGCACATTCATCGCACACCTCGCCCAGAGCCTCTGAAGGGGAGCAACGTGCAGCACCTCATGTGGCACAAGTCCACTCACGGTCCCGATGGTTCGAACTGCCTCGAGATGGCCACCACCCCGACAACCGTCCTGGTCCGCGATTCCAAGAAGCCGTCCGGTCCGCGGCTCGCCCTCCTCCCCGCCACGTGGGCCGACTTCGCCTCGTACGCGGCGGACGCCCACGCGCCGGCAGGTCCATGAGCGCGGGCCCGGCCGGGGCTGAGCCCAGGCGGCTCTTCCTCCTGCTCAAACGCCCGGAGGGTCACCCCACCCACCGGATGAGGTGACCCTCCGAGAAGCAGCGGGCGGGCCCGCGGGGCTCAGCGGACGTCGCCCATGAGTTCCTTGACGCGCTTGCGGTACATCCAGATCGCGATGCCCGCGACCACCGCGAGGGTGGCCTCCGCGGCGACGATGCCCGTCTTGTTGAGGTCGACGCCGGCGATGGAGAGCAGGCCGGTCGTGGCGTCACCGGCGGTGACGGCCAGGAACCAGACGCCCATCATCTGCGAGGCGTACTTCACCGGCGCCATCTTCGTCGTCACCGACAGGCCGACCGGGGAGAGCATCAGCTCACCGCAGGTCTGGACGAAGTAGATCGCCACCAGCCACATGGCCGCCGCCTTGTGGCCGCCCTCCGCGATGCCCAGCGGGGCCAGGAAGAGGAAGAAGGAGGCGCCGACCAGGACCAGACCGCCGCAGAACTTGACGACCGTGCTGGGCTCCTTGCCCCGGCGGTTGAGCGCCAGCCACAGCGTGGCGAAGACCGGGGCCAGGGCCATGATGATGACCGGGTTGACCGACTGGTACCAGGAGACCGGGAAGCTCCAGCCGAAGACGCTGTTGTTCGCTGAGGAGTCGGCGAAGAGCGACAGGGTCGAGCCGCCCTGGTCGTAGATCATCCAGAACACGGCGGCGGCGACGAAGAACCAGATGTACGCCGACATCTTGGACTGCTCGGCGCGGTCCAGGGACTTGTCGCGCTTGATGTTGGTCAGCACCAGCACCGGGATGATCACGCCGAGCAGGGTCAGCGGGACCAGGATCCAGTTCAGGGTGTAGTGGCCGGAGAAGCCGACGATCGCGTAGAAGACGACGGCCAGCGCGGCCCAGAAGGCGGCCTTGCGCAGCGTCGAGGTCTTCTCCTCGACGGACAGCGGCTTCGGGACCACGCTGGAGTGCGGGGCCAGGTGGCGGCTGCCGATCAGGAACTGGAGCACGCCCAGGCCCATGCCGACCGCGGCGAGCGCGAAGCCCAGGTGCCAGTTGACGTTCTCGCCGATGGTGCCGATGGTCAGCGGCGCGGCGAAGGCACCGAGGTTGATGCCCATGTAGAAGACGGTGAAGCCACCGTCGCGGCGCGGGTCGTCGGGGCCGTCGTAGAGCTGGCCGACCATCGTGGAGATGTTGGCCTTCAGCAGACCCGAGCCGATGGCGACCAGGCCGAGGCCCGCGTAGAACGTGCCGGAGGACGGCAGCGCCAGCGTGAGGTGGCCGAGCATGATCACGCCGCCGGCGATGGCGACGGTCTTGCGGGGGCCCCAGACGCGGTCGCCGAACCAGCCGCCCGGCATCGTGAGCAGGTACACCAGCGAGAGGTACACCGAGTAGATCGCGGTCGCGGTGCCGGCGCCGAGGCCGAGACCACCCGGGGCGACGAGGTACAGCGGGAGCAGAGCCCTCATGCCGTAGTAGGAGAACCTCTCCCACATCTCGGTCATGAAGAGTGTGGCCAGTCCGCGGGGGTGGCCGAAGAAGGTCTTCTCGGTGCCGGGGGTGCCCGGGGTGACCGAGTCCTTCGTCAGGCTGGACGCCATGGTCGATCCTTGCTGGTCGGGACGCGCTCATGAGGCGATGCGCGCCCGGTGGGGGGCGGCCGGCACCGGCGGCCTTCCCCGCCCGTCCCACGCCTGAGGGATCCGCTCCGGATTGCGAAGCGGTGGGCGGCGGCCACCGGGATCCACGCCTCTGCGCGCGTCACTGCACGCGGTGAGGCCCGGCCACAGGTCATTCCTTTCAAGGCCGACCGTGGGGGTCGGCCCGCACACAAAAGAGACCTTCAGCGTCGAACTGTCGCCAAAGGTCCGCTGGGTGCTACAGGCGCTGATTCACCATACGGCAGGACACCGCCCGGTATGGAAGGACTTGAGACGCGGATCACAGGTAATAGTGGAACCGTGAACGATCTTTCGAAGGTTTCCCCCAGGATGGCACCCCACAGCCGCAGGTCCGGACGCGGGGGTGGCGGGGTGGGGCGGTCCTCGGGGCGATCTTGCCCCGGGCGTTGCTCCGAGCGGTCTACCATCAGCCCATGACCCGTGTACTGCTCGCCGAGGACGACGCGTCCATCTCGGAGCCGCTGGCCCGCGCACTGCGCAGGGAAGGGTACGAGGTCGAGGTGCGTGAGGACGGACCCACCGCAGTCGACGCGGGGTTGCAGGGCGGCATCGACCTGGTCGTGCTCGACCTGGGCCTGCCGGGCATGGACGGACTCGAGGTCGCCCGCCGGCTGCGGTCCGAGGGCCACACCGTGCCGATCCTGATCCTGACCGCGCGCGCCGACGAGGTGGACACCGTCGTCGGCCTGGACGCGGGTGCCGACGACTACGTCACCAAGCCCTTCCGCCTCGCCGAGCTGCTCGCCCGGGTCCGGGCCCTGCTGCGGCGCGGTGCCGCCGAGCCGCCGCAGCCGCCCGCCACCCACGGCGTGCGCATCGACGTCGAGTCGCACCGGGCCTGGATGGGCGAGGAGGAGCTCCAGCTCACCGCGAAGGAGTTCGACCTGCTGCGGGTCCTGGTGCGCGACGCCGGCCGGGTCGTCACCCGCGACCAGCTGATGCGCGAGGTCTGGGACACCACCTGGTGGTCGTCGACCAAGACCCTCGACATGCACATCTCCTGGCTGCGCAAGAAGCTGGGCGACGACGCGGCCAACCCCCGCTACATCGCCACCGTGCGCGGCGTGGGCTTCCGTTTCGAGAAGAACTGAGCGGGCCCCGAGAGGGCCTTCCGGGTAAGAGGACATGCGCCGCCGACTGATCCAGTCCACGCTCGCCGTGGTGCTCGTGGTGATCGCCGTCTTCGGCGTCTCCCTCGTCATCGTCGAGACCCGGACCATCAGCAGCACGGCCCAGGAACGGGTCGACCTGGAAGCGGTGCGGCTGGCCAGCATCGTCGACAGCCGGCTCATCGGCACCGGTTCCGTCGACGAGGACTTCCTGCGGGAGCAGATCCGCGACGCCCGGTACGCCCTGATCCGCATCCCCGGCGAGCCGGTCGTCGAGGTCGGCAGCAAGCCGACCGGCGACGTCCTCCAGGGCAGGGCCACCGGCGAGGAGGGCGAGACGGTCCTCGTCGAGGAGCCCCGCTCCTCGGTGACCCGGGAGGTCGGGCGGACCCTGCTGATCATCGGCCTGGTGGCGCTGCTCGCGGTGATCGCCGCCGTACTGCTGGCGATCCGGCAGGCCAACCGCCTCTCCTCCCCGCTCACCGACCTCGCCGAGACCGCCGAGCGCCTCGGCTCCGGCGACCCGCGCCCGCGGCACAAGCGGTACGGCGTCCCCGAGCTGGACCGGGTCGCGGACGTCCTGGACTCCTCCGCCGAGCGCATCGCCCGGATGCTCACCGCCGAGCGCCGGCTGGCCGCCGACGCCTCCCACCAGCTGCGCACGCCGCTGACCGCGCTGTCGATGCGGTTGGAGGAGATCACCCTGACCGACGAGCCGGAGACGGTGAAGGAAGAGGCGACGATCGCGTTGTCGCAGGTGGAGCGGCTGACGGACGTCGTGGACCGGCTGCTCACCAACTCCCGCGACCCGCGCAGCGGCTCGGCCGTCACCTTCGAGCTGGACGACGTCATCCAGCAGCAGATCGCCGAGTGGCGCCCCGCCTACCGCAGCGAGGGACGGGCCATCGTCAGCTCCGGCAAGCGACATCTGACGGCCGTGGGCACCCCGGGCGCCGTGGCGCAGGTGCTGGCCGCGCTGATCGAGAACTCCCTGATGCACGGCGACGGCACGGTGGCCCTGCGGACCCGGGTGACCGGCAACCAGGCCGTGGTCGAGGTCACCGACGAGGGCCCCGGCGTCCCGGCCGACCTGGGGGCGCGGATCTTCGAGCGCGCGATCAGCGGGCGCAACTCCACCGGCATCGGCCTCGCCGTCGCCCGTGACCTGGCGGAGGCGGACGGCGGCCGCCTGGAACTGCTCCAGGGGCGTCCGCCGGTCTTCGGGCTGTTCCTGTCCCGCACGCCGCCCTCGAAGAAGGCCCCGGGGGACGGCGACCGGACGGTGCGCTGAGCGCGCCGGAGGAGGGGGAAGCGGATCAGCGGTGGCCGGCGGGGGCGCCGTCCGGGCGGGGGAGCGCGGTCGGGTGCTCGTGCTCCAGGAAGGTCTCTGCCCGCGTCACCGGCTCACGGGCGGGCAGCGCGCGGAAGACCCAGCTGCGGTACGACCAGAAGCGGAAGAGCGTGCCGATCCCGATGCCGAGGAACTTGAAGATGTTGCTCTGCAGCGGGCTGTCCCAGCCGAACCCGTACGTCGCGGTGTAGAGCACGCCGTTCTCGATGATCAGGCCGACCGCGCTGAACAGCAGGAACAGCGACATCTCGCGGGTCTGGCCGCTCTTGTCGCGGTCGCGGTAGGTGAAGTACCGGAAGCCCACGTAGTTGAAGACGATCGCGACGACCGTGGCGATGATGCTGGCCCGCACCACCTGGAGGTCGGTCGTGTGCCGTACGAAGTTGAAGACGAGGAGGTTGACCAGCACCCCCGCGCCGCCCACGGCGCCGAACTTCACGACCTCGCGCACGAGCCGGTCGATCCGCTCCCGCATCCCGGCGCGGGGCGCATCGGGCACGGAGGGAGCCGGGTGAGCACCCGAGGAACCATGTCCCATGGTCGTGCAGGCCCCCGTCCAGGGTTGGCGTCAATCCGTTCATGCTAACCACCCGGACGCGCGATCTTCCTGCGGACGGACCCACGCGGGCCGGAACGGGCGCCGGGAGCGGCGGGAAACGGCCGGTAAACAGGTGGGCTCCGCGCGGCCGATACGCTAGGGGTGTGACGTTCCCCGTAGTCGGCATGGTCGGCGGTGGCCAGCTCGCTCGTATGACACACGAGGCGGGCATCCCGCTCGGCATCAGGTTCAAGCTTCTCAGTGACACTCCCCAGGACTCTGCGGCGCAGGTCGTGAACGAAGTCGTCGTCGGCGACTATCGCGATCTGGACACGTTGCGCGAGTTCGCGCGCGGCTGTGACGTGATCACCTTCGATCACGAACACGTGCCGACCGAGCACCTCAAGGCCCTGGAGGCGGACGGCATCCCCGTCCGACCCGGTCCCGAGGCGCTCGTGCACGCCCAGGACAAGGGCGTGATGCGTGCGAAGCTCGACGCGATCGGCGTGCCCTGCCCGCGGCACCGGATCGTGCGCGATCCGGCCGACGTGGCCGCCTTCGCGGCGGAAGGCGTCGCGGGAGGCGCCGCCGGGGGCGACGGCTTCCCCGTCGTCCTCAAGACGGTCCGCGGCGGGTACGACGGCAAGGGCGTGTGGGTCGTCAACTCCGTCGAGGAGGCGGCCGAGCCCTTCCGCGCGGGTGTGCCCGTGCTGGCGGAGGAGAAGGTCGACTTCGTCCGCGAGCTGGCCGCCAACGTGGTCCGCTCCCCGCACGGCCAGGCGGTGGCCTACCCCGTCGTCGAGTCCCGGCAGGTCAACGGCGTCTGCGACACGGTGATCGCCCCGGCGCCCGGCCTCGACGAGGCGCTTGCCCTGCGCGCCGAGGAGATGGCGCTCGGCATCGCCAAGGAGCTGGGCGTCGTCGGCCACCTCGCCGTCGAGCTGTTCCAGACCCGCGACGGCCGCGTCCTCGTCAACGAACTGGCGATGCGCCCGCACAACTCCGGCCACTGGACGATGGACGGCGCGATCACCTCGCAGTTCGCCAACCACGTCCGCGCCGTCCTCGACCTCCCTCTCGGCGACCCGCGCCCGCGCGCCAGGTGGACGGTCATGGTCAACGTCCTCGGCGGCGACTACCCGGACATGTACTCCGCGTACCTGCACTGCATGGCCCGCGACCCGCAGCTGAAGATCCACATGTACGGCAAGGACGTGAAGCCCGGCCGCAAGGTCGGCCACGTCAACACCTACGGCGACGACCTGGACGACGTGCTGGAGCGCGCCAGTCACGCTGCCGGCTACCTGAGAGGGACGATCACCGAATGAGCCAGGCCAGCCCGGTGAGCCCGGTCGTAGGCATCGTCATGGGGTCGGACTCCGACTGGCCCGTCATGGAGGCCGCCGCCAAGGCCCTCGACGAGTTCGAGGTCCCCTACGAGGTCGACGTCGTCTCCGCGCACCGTATGCCGCACGAGATGATCGCGTACGGCGAGCAGGCCGCCGGACGCGGCCTCAAGGCGATCATCGCCGGGGCCGGGGGCGCCGCCCACCTGCCCGGCATGCTCGCCTCCGTCACCCCGCTGCCGGTCATCGGCGTCCCGGTGCCGCTGAAGTACCTGGACGGCATGGACAGCCTGCTGTCCATCGTGCAGATGCCGGCCGGCGTCCCCGTCGCCACGGTCTCCGTCGGCGGCGCCCGCAACGCCGGTCTGCTGGCCGCCCGCATCCTCGCCGCCCACGACGAGGAACTGCTCGGCCGGATGCGCGAGTTCCAGCAGGACCTCAACGACCAGGCCACCGAGAAGGGCAAGCGGCTGCGCACCAAGGTCGAGGGCTCCGCGGCCGGCTTCGGCTTCGGAAAGTGACGGAAGGGACGCGGATGACATCGCTGGACAAGGCCCGGGAACTGCTGCGCGAGTTCCCCGTCGTCGACGGGCACAACGACCTGCCCTGGGCGCTGCGCGAACAGGTCCGCTACGACCTCGACGCCCGCGACATCGCCGCCGACCAGTCGGCCCACCTGCACACCGACCTGGCCCGGCTGCGGGCCGGAGGCGTAGGCGCCCAGTACTGGTCGGTGTACGTCCGCTCCGACCTGCCCGGCGCGGTGACGGCGACGCTGGAGCAGATCGACTGCGTACGGCGGCTGATCGACCGCCACCCCGGCGAGCTGCGGGCCGCGCTGACCGCCGCCGACATGGAGGCCGCCCGCGCCGAGGGCCGGATCGCGTCCCTCATGGGTGCCGAGGGCGGCCACTCCATCGACAACTCGCTGGCCACCCTCCGCGGGCTGTACGCGCTCGGCGTGCGCTACATGACGCTCACCCACAACGACAACGTCGCGTGGGCGGACTCGGCGACCGACGAGCCCCGCGCCGGCGGCCTGTCGGCCTTCGGCCGCGAGGTCGTGCGGGAGATGAACCGCGAGGGCATGCTGGTCGACCTCTCCCACGTCGCGGCGACGACGATGCGGGACGCGCTGGACACCTCCACCGCGCCGGTGATCTTCTCGCACTCCTCCTCCCGCGCCGTCTGCGACCACCCGCGCAACATCCCGGACGACGTCCTGGAGCGGCTGCCCGCCAACGGCGGCATGGCGATGGTGACGTTCGTGCCGAAGTTCGTGCTCCAGGCCGCGGTCGACTGGACCGCCGAGGCCGACGAGAACATGCGCGCGCACGGCTTCCACCACCTCGACTCCAGCCCCGAGGCGATGAAGGTCCACGCGGCCTTCGAGGAGCGCGTCCCGCGCCCCGTCGCCACCGTCTCCACGGTCGCCGACCACCTCGACCACATGCGCGAGGTCGCCGGCGTCGACCACCTCGGCATCGGCGGCGACTACGACGGCACGCCCTTCACCCCGGACGGCCTCGGCGACGTCTCCGGCTACCCGAACCTGATCGCCGAGCTCCTCGACCGCGGCTGGTCCCAGTCCGACCTGGCCAAGCTGACCTGGAAGAACGCGGTCCGCGTACTCGACGCCGCCGAGGACGTGGCCCGGGGACTTCAGGCCACGCGGGAGCCGTCCAACGCGTCGCTGGAGGAGCTCGACGGCTGAGCCGTCCCCTCTGGGAGGGCGGGGTAGTCGGTGTATCCGGTCGCCCCGCCCACGTACATCAGGTACCGGCCCCGCACCGGGTTCAGCGGCGCGCCGAGCCGCAGCCGCGCCACCAGGTCCGGGTTGGCGAGGAACGGCCGGCCGAGCGCGATCAGGTCGGCTCCGGCGGCCAGCAGCCGTGCGGAGGCACGCCGTACGGCGTCCGTGGCGGGGGACTCGACGAGGACCGGGTTGGCGATCAGCACGCCGGACCACCCGGCGCGGAGCCTGGCGAACAGCGGGGCGTCCGGGTCGGCGTGCACGAGGTGCAGGTAGGCGAGCCCCAGCCCGCCGAGACGCTCCAGGAGAGCCGGGTACAGCGCGTCGGTCTCGCCCTCCGCGATGCCGTTGACGGTGCTGCCGGGGGAGATCCGCAGCCCGACCCGCCCGGGACCGACCTCGGTGGCCACGGCCTCCACCACCTCGGCCGTGAACCGGATCCGCGCGGCGACGGAGCCGCCGTAGCGGTCAGTGCGCAGGTTGGTGTTGGCGGCCAGGAACTGGTGCAGCAAGTGGCCGTTGGCGGAGTGCACCTCCACTCCTTCGAACCCGGCGTCGAGCGCGTTGCGGGCGGCCCGCGCGAAGTCGGCGACGGTGGTCCGGATGTCCTCGGTGGTCATCTCCCTGGGGACGACGGCCGACCGGTGCCCGTCCGGCGTGAAGATCGTCTCGGGCAGCGGCACGGGCGAGGGCGCGACGGGCGTCAGCCCGCTGGTCGCCGGATGCCCGACCCGGCCGCCGTGCTGGAGCTGGAGGAACATCCGCCCGCCGCCGTGCCGCACGGCGTCGGTCACCTGCCGCCAGCCCGCCACGTGCCGGGCGCTGTGCACGGCGGTGATGTTCGGGTACGTCTGCCCGACCGCGTTCGGCGTCGCCGCCTCGGCGATGATCAGCCCCGCGGAGGCGCGTTGGGCGTAGTACGTGGCCATGAGCCGGGTGGGGGTGCCGTCGGCCTCGGCGCGGTTGCGCGTCAGCGGGGCCATCACGAGCCGGTTGGGCAGCGTGAGGGAGCCGAGCGGGGCGGGTGCGAAGAGGTCTGTTGTGTGCGTCATGCCCGTACGCTAGAACTTGACACTGATGTCAGAATCAAGTGCGCGACCGGGAGGCAGGGCGGATGCGGATCGGTGAACTGGCCCGGCGCACGGGCGTCAGCGAACGCTCGCTGCGCTACTACGAGACGCAGGGCCTGCTCGCTGCCGAGCGCACGCCCGGCGGGCACCGCGAGTACGCCCAGGCGGCCGTCGACCGGGTCGTCCGGATCCAGGAGCTGTACGCGGCCGGGCTGTGCAGCAGCAAGATCGCGCAGTTGCTGCCGTGCATGCGCGACGGCGACGGCGGCCCCTCGGCCGTGGCCACGCCGAAGCTGGTCGCCGACCTCACCGCCGAGCGCGCCCGCATCGACCGGACCATCGCCGACCTGCTCCGCTCCCGGGACACCCTGGACGAGGTGATCGAGGCGGCCAGGGGCTGAGCCGCGTACCCCCGAACGCCCCACCCACCAGGAAGCCCTTTCCGCTCCGTGCGACGGTGGCCGTACCTCACGACGACCGTACGGAGCCCGTCATGGCAGACCTCCAGGACGACCTGCACACCGGTACCGAGGCCGGTGGGCTCGACGACCTGCCCGTGCCGCTCGCCGCGGAGGCCTTTCCGCCGGAGCCCTACGCTCCCGTGTCCGACCCCGACGACGAACCGCTGACCCGGGCTCACGCCGTGCTGGCCGCCCACCCCGTCGCCGACGGCTGCAACGGCCTGCCCTGGGCGCTCAGGCACCTGCCCTGGTACGACCTGGAGCTGGGCGAGAGCGCCGTCGACACCGACGTGCCGCGGCTGCGCGAGGGACACGTGGGAGCGCTGCTGTGGTCGCTGCACCTGCCCGAGTCCCTCGACGGGGACCGTGCGGTCGGCGCCACGCTGGAGCAGCTCGACCTGGTCAAGACGGTCGTGCGGGCCCACCCGGAGGGGCTGCGCCTGGCGTACGACGCGGGGCAGGCCATCGACGCCCGCAACTGCGGCCGGGTCGCCGTGCTGCCCGGTCCCGCGGGCGCCGCCGCCCTCGGCGACCGCCTCGGCATCCTGCGCTCCCTGCACGCGCTCGGCCTGCGCGTCCTGACGCTGTCCGGGGTGAGCTGGGCGAGCGAGGCGGGGCTGACCCGGTTCGGCGAGGAGGTCGTCCGGGAGATGAACCGGCTCGGTGTCGTCGCCGACCTCTCCGGCGCCGGTGCCGAGACCATCCGCCGCACCTTCGCGGTGTCCAAGGCCCCGGCGCTGTGCACCCGCTCCGCCGCCCGCGCCCTGCGCCCGCACCCCGCGAACCTCCCCGACGACCTGCTGGTGGAGCTGGGCGCGGCCGGCGGCCTGTGCATGGTGCCGCTGACCGCCGAGCAGACCGGCCCGACGGTCCGGGACGTCGCCGACCACCTCGACCACGTCCGCACGGTGGCCGGACCGGAGAGCGTCGGCCTGTCCGGCACCTACGACAGCGGCGCCGCGCACCCGCTGGAGCTGGGCGACCCCTCCTGCTACCCCCGCCTCGTCGCCGAACTGCTCAGGCGCGGCTGGGACGAGGCGGACGTGGCCCTGCTGACCTGGGGCAACGTCCAGCGGGTCCTGCGCGCCGCGGCCTTCACCGCGAAGGCGGCCCAGCTGCGCCGCGAGCCGTCCACGGCGACCATCGCCGACCTGGACGGATAGCCGGCGCGAGCGTCAGGTGTGCTCGATCCGGCAGAGGCAGAACGGATGCCCCGCCGGATCGGCGTACACCATGAAGCCCTTCCGCTCCCGGTCCTCCAGGTCCAGCGGCCGGGCGCCCAGCGCGAGCACCCGCTCGTGCGCCGCGTCCATCTCCGCCCAGGTCGCCCCGCCGTCGAAGTCGAGGTGGAACTGCTGGGCGTTGCGGTCGGAGCGCGGCCACTCGGGCGGGGTGAGGTCCGGCGCCCGCTGGAAGGAGACGCGCGGTCCGCCGGGCAGGTGGAGGACCACCCAGTCCGGGTCCGCCTCGTCGGGCGTGCCGCCCCCGACCGCCGCGTAGAAGCGGGCGAGATCACGGGGCTGGGGGCAGTCGACGACGACGGAACGGAAACGTGCCGCGGGTGCCATGCGGGGTACCTCCCGGGATCGGCGGATCGTCGGCGTTCAGCAGGCGCAGAGGCAGAACGGGTGCCCGGCCGGGTCGGCGTAAACCCGGAAGGTACGGGTGCGGTCCTCCGCGTCCAGCGGACGCGCGCCCAGCTCCAGTACCGCCTTCTCGGCCGTGTCCAGGTCCGTGACGGTGAGGTCGAGGTGGAACTGCTGCGAGTCGTCGGGAGCGGGCCACTTCGGCGGCACGAACCCGGGGGCCGCCTGGAAGGCCAGCGCCCGTCCGTCCGGCAGCTTCAGGTCGACCCAGTCGCCCTCGCCCTCGACGGTGCCGCCGAGCACGCCGGCGTAGAAGCGGGCCAGTGCACGGGGCTCGGGACAGTCCAGGACGACGGGGCCCAGTTCGGCGACAGCCATGACTTCCTCCTTGAAGCACGCGGTCTTCGGTTCTTCGGTTACCGGCACAGTGCGGGTAACCGGTAACGGTTACTGCATGCTGCCCTATTGGAGGTAACGTCGCAAGCATGAGTGAGAGATCGCCCGCACCGGGCGGCCTGGAACTGGTCGAGGCCCTGGTGAACACGCTGCTGGACATCGAGACGGGCGCCGACTCGCTGGACACCCCGGAGGTCCGGGAGCGGTTCGGCCTGACGCAGGACGACCTGCCCGCGGCCCGTGAGCTGCGCGAGTCACTGCGCGCCACCCTGCTCGCCCACGCCGGCCACCCGCCGCACCGCGCGGTGACCCCGTTGGGGGAGCTGCTCGCGGCCGCCCCGCTGGTCGTCGCCGTCGACCCGGCCGACGGCTCCGCCGCCCTCGCCCCGGCCGGGGAGGGTTCCCTGACCGCCCGCGTCGCCGCCGCCGTCGCCGAGGCACTGGTGGCCGGCACCTGGAGCCGCTTCAAGGCGTGCGAGGCCGCCGACTGCCACTGGGCGTACTACGACCGCAGCCCGGCGGGACGCGGCCGCTGGTGCTCCATGCAGGTGTGCGGGGCCCGCGCCAAGATGCGCCGGTACCGGGCCAAGGAGTCGTAAACACCGCCCGCTTCACCGGCCGGCCGGCCGCGCACTGCGGCACAATGCGATCGACGCCGGTTCGGCCGACTGAGCCTCGGCCGAACCGGCGTCGCCTCCGCCGCCGCCCTCAGACAGGCCTCAGGCAGCCCTCAGGCGGTCGGGCGGCCCATCGCCCGGTACCTCCAGCCGGCCTTGCGCCACAGCGCCGGGTCCAGGGCGTTGCGCCCGTCCAGGATCACCCGGGCCGCCGCCGCCTCGCCGAGCACCTCGGGGTCCAGCTCGCGGAACTCCCGCCACTCGGTGAGGTGCAGGACCACGTCCGCGCCCCGCACCGCCTCCAGCGCCGAGTCGGCGTAGCCGAGGGTCGGGAAGAGCCGCCGGGCGTTCTCCATGCCCTTGGGGTCGTACACCGTCACCTGGGCGCCCTGGAGGTGCACCTGCCCGGCGACGTTCAGCGCGGGGGAGTCCCGTACGTCGTCCGAGTCGGGCTTGAAGGTGGCGCCGAGCACCGCGACGCGCTTGCCGAGGAAGGGGCCGCCGCCCAGCGCCTGCCGGGTCAGCTCCACCATCTGGCCGCGCTGGCGCATGTTGATGGAGTCGATCTCGCGCAGGAAGGTCAGCGCCTGGTCGGCGCCCAGCTCACCGGCGCGCGCCATGAACGCCCGGATGTCCTTCGGCAGACAGCCGCCGCCGAAGCCGATCCCGGCCCGCAGGAACTTCTTGCCGATCCGGTCGTCGTACCCGATCGCCTCCGCCAGCTTGGCGACGTCGCCGCCGGCCGCCTCGCAGACCTCCGCCATCGCGTTGATGAAAGAGATCTTGGTGGCGAGGAAGGAGTTCGCGGCGGTCTTCACCAGCTCGGCCGTGGGGAAGTCCGTGACGACGAACGGCGAGCCCTCCGCGATCGGCGTCGCGTACACCTCGCGCAGCAGCTTCTCGGCCCGCTCGCTGCGTACGCCGACCACCAGCCGGTCGGGGTGCAGGGTGTCCTCGACGGCGAAGCCCTCGCGCAGGAACTCCGGGTTCCAGGCCAGCTCGGCCCCGTCGCCGGCCGGCGCGTGCTCGGCCAGGTAGGCGGCCAGCCGGTCGGCGGAGCCCACGGGCACGGTCGACTTGCCGACGACCAGCGCGGGGCCGGTCAGGTGCGGCGCCAGCGAGGCCAGCGCCGAGTCGACGTACGACATGTCGCAGGCGTACTCGCCGTGCTTCTGCGGGGTGTTCACGCACAGGAAGTGCACGTCGCCGAAGGCCGCGACCTCGGCGAAGTCGGTGGTGAAGCGCAGCCGCCCGCTGGAGCCCTCGATCCCCGCGACGTGCTTGCCCAGCAGCTCCCGCAGACCCGGCTCGTACATCGGGACCTCGCCCCGCTGGAGCATCTCGATCTTCTCGGGCACCACGTCGAGACCCAGCACCTCGAAACCGAGCTCGGCCATGGCCGCCGCGTGGGTGGCGCCGAGATAGCCGGTACCGATCACAGTGATCTTCAGGGCCATGGATGCGCTCCAGAGGTGTACGGCACGGTTGCGCGCCCGAGCATATCGGGGACGCGGGAAAAGCCTTTCGAGGCCTTTGGGCCGGCTGTCGTCAAGCTCACCTATCCACGGACCGGCAGGGGCTCTAAAATTTGGGTTACTTAACGGTAGTTAGCGTGCCCAGCATCACAGCGTTTTGGAGCGTGAGACACCTTGGCCGGATCGGCTGACTTCGACCTGTACCGCCCGTCCGAGGAGCACGACATGCTCCGGGACGCCGTCCGCTCGCTGGCCGAGGCGAAGATCGCGCCGTACGCCGCGGCGGTGGACGAGGAGGCGCGCTTCCCGCAGGAGGCGCTGGACGCGCTCACCGCGAACGACCTGCACGCGGTGCACGTCCCCGAGGAGTACGGCGGCGCGGGCGCCGACGCGCTCGCCACGGTCATCGTGATCGAGGAGGTGGCCCGCGCCTGCGCCTCCTCCTCCCTCATCCCGGCCGTGAACAAGCTCGGCTCGCTCCCGGTGATCCTCTCCGGCTCCGAGGAGCTGAAGAAGAAGTACATGACCCCGCTCGCCAAGGGCGACGGCATGTTCTCCTACTGCCTCTCCGAGCCCGACGCGGGCTCGGACGCGGCCGGCATGAAGACCAAGGCCGTCCGCGACGGCGACTTCTGGGTGCTCAACGGCGTCAAGCGCTGGATCACCAACGCCGGCGTCAGCGAGTACTACACCGTCATGGCGGTCACCGACCCGAGCAAGCGCTCCAAGGGCATCTCCGCCTTCGTGGTCGAGAAGTCCGACGAGGGCGTCTCCTTCGGCGCCCCGGAGAAGAAGCTCGGCATCAAGGGCTCGCCGACCCGCGAGGTCTACCTCGACAACGTCCGCATCCCCGCCGACCGCATGATCGGCGCGGAGGGCACCGGCTTCGCCACCGCGATGAAGACGCTGGACCACACCCGCATCACCATCGCCGCCCAGGCCCTCGGCATCGCCCAGGGCGCCCTCGACTACGCCAAGGGCTACGTCAAGGAGCGCAAGCAGTTCGGCAAGCCGATCGCCGACTTCCAGGGCGTCCAGTTCATGCTGGCCGACATGGCCATGAAGATCGAGGCCGCCCGCCAGCTCACCTACGCGGCCGCCGCCAAGTCCCAGCGCGGTGACAGCGACCTCACCTTCCAGGGCGCCGCCGCCAAGTGCTTCGCCTCCGACGTGGCCATGGAGGTCACCACGGACGCCGTCCAGCTGCTCGGCGGCTACGGCTACACCCGGGACTACCCGGTGGAGCGCATGATGCGCGACGCCAAGATCACGCAGATCTACGAGGGCACCAACCAGGTCCAGCGCATCGTCATGGCGCGCAACCTGCCGTAGCGGCCGGGGTCTTGTCAGCGAGGGGCGTCCGCCGGCCGGGCGCCCCTCGCTCGTCGTGACCGATTGTCAGTGGTGGGTGAGACGGTGGATCCATCGAGTCGGGAAGCCGCCGAGCGGCAATCGGTAAGAGGGGGAGCCGCCATGCCCAGGAGCCAGAACTACATCAACCACGTCGCTCTCGTGCTGGACGCCAGTTCGTCCATGCGGCGCCTGAGCCACAAGGTGGTCGAGGTCGCCGACCAGCAGATCGCCTACCTGGCCCGCCGGTCGCAGGAGCTGGACCAGGAGACCCGCGTCACGGTGTACGTCTTCGCCGACCAGGTGGAGTGCGTCATCTACGACAAGGACGTGCTGCGGATGCCGTCGCTGAAGCAGATGTACCGGGTCGGCGGCATGACGGCGCTGCTGGCGGCCACGCTCAAGTCGCAGCGGGAGCTGGCGCAGACGGCCCAGCTGTACGGCGACCACAGCTTCCTGACCTTCGTCCTCACGGACGGGCAGGAGAACGTCAGCCACCGCTGCCCGGACGCCCCCGCCCGGGACCCGCGCGCCCTGGTCGAGGCCGTGTCCACGATGATCGAGACCCAGGCGGACAACTGGACGCTGGCCGTCCTCGTGCCGGACCAGATGGGCAAGCGCGAGGCCATGCAGTACGGGTTCCCGAAGGACAACATCGCCATCTGGGACGCCACGAGCACCCAGGGCCTGGAGGAGGCCGGACAGGTCATCCAGGAGGCCACCGAGAAGTTCATGGTGGGGCGCACCAAGGGCATCCGGGGGTCGCGGGCCGTGTTCTCCACGGGCGGCGACGCGGTCAACAAGGACACCATCAAGGCGGCCGGCCTGACCCCGGTGGAGTCGTCGAAGTACCAGCTGATCGACGTCACCCGCGACGTGGCGATCCGGGACTGGGTCGTCGAGCGCGGGCACACCTACCGCACCGGCGGTGCCTTCTACCAGCTGAGCAAGTCGGAGAAGGTCCAGCCGAAGAAGCAGATATCGGTGCTGGAGAAGAAAACGGACCGGGTCTACACCGGGCCCGAGGCCCGCGCCCTGCTCGGCCTGCCGGACGTGGAAGTCCGCATCAAGCCCGACCACAACGACGAGTTCACGATCTTCGTGCAGAGCACGAGCGTGAACCGGAAGCTCGTGGCGAACACACGGCTCCTGCTCATGCTCTGACGCCGCCGGCGCCCGGGGCGGCGCCCCGGACGGGGGTCAGTCCTCGTACCCCTCCGCCACCCGCCGCTCCCGCAGTTCCATGATCGCCCGGCGGCGGGCCAGGCGGTGGGTGCGGCGGATCTGGGCCTCCTGGTAGCGCCGCTTGTCCTTCTCGGTCTCGGGCAGCACCGGCGGCACCGTGCGCGGCTTGCCGTCGGCGTCCACGGCCGCGAAGACCAGGTAGGCCGAGCCGACCTGGGTGGCCGGGGTCGACTCGTTCCAGCGCTCGGCCAGGACCCGGACGCCCACCTCCATGGAACTGCGGCCGGTCCAGTTGACCTGGGCCTTCACATGGACGAGGTCGCCGACGCGGACCGGTTCGAGGAACGCCATCTCGTCCATGGACGCGGTGACGGCGGGCCCGCCGGAGTGCCGTCCGGCCACGGCGCCCGCCGCGTCGTCGACGAGCTTCATGATCACACCGCCGTGCACCGTGCCCAGAAGGTTGGTGTCGCTGTGCGTCATGATGTGACTGAGGGTGGTGCGGGACGCCGAGGTCGGCTTGCCCGGGATCTCCGGGGCCGTCGACTGCGCGGCCGAGGCCTGTTCTGCCTGGTCTGTCATGGCCTCCACCTTATGCCGGGGCCACACCGGCGTGATTTTGTGTCGGGTTCGCAACAGCACTGCCCTGATTTTCCGACATACCTTGTAACGCCCACCGGGCGGCCCTGCACACTGGTGCGCATGAATGATTGGCCCGAGGGATGGTCCGGTGACAACCGCGGCAGCGGCTATGGGCGTGGCAGCGCGAGCGCCCGGCCCGAGAGCGCACGTGTGATGCGTCAGGTCCGCCGCGGCGCGACGCCGCCGCCCGGCCCGGGCCCGTCGGCCCCGCCATACGGCGCCGGGGTGCCCCAGCAGCCGTCGTACACCGACGGTCAGGGGCACGGCGGCGACGGGTACGACAGCGGCTACAACACCGGTCAGGTCTACGGCGGCGGCGGTGGCCAGGGATCCGGCCGCCAGGCACCGGGCCGGCCCGCGCCGAACTGGCGCCGCCGGATCAAGTGGACCGCGATCACGGTGGTGACCGTGCTGGTCGTCACCACCGTCGGCACCTACTTCTGGGCCGACTCCAAGCTCAACCGCGACGTCGACCTGTCCAAGGTCATCGAGCGGCCCGAGGCGGGCGAGGGCACGAACTACCTGATCGTCGGGTCCGACAGCCGCGAGGGCATGTCCAAGGACGAGATGAAGGACCTGCACACCGGCTACGCCGAGGGCAAGCGCACCGACTCGATGATGATCCTGCACACCGGGGACAACGGGTCGACGCTGATCTCCCTGCCCCGCGACTCGGACGTGGAGATCCCGAGCTTCGTCGGCTCCGAGTCCGGCAAGAAGTACCCGGGCACGGGCCGGCACACCAAGCTGAACGCCGCCTACGCCGAGGACGGCCCCGAGCTGCTGGTGCGCACCGTCGAGCACAACACCGGGCTGCGCCTGGACCACTATGTGGAGATCGGCTTCGGCGGCTTCGCGAACATCGTGGACGCGGTCGGCGGCGTCGAGATCGACATCCCGCAGGACATCAAGGACAAGAAGTCCGGCGCCGACCTCAAGAAGGGCAAGCAGACCCTGGACGGCCAGGAGGCCCTCGCCTTCGTCCGCACCCGGTACGCGCTGGCCGGCTCCGACCTGGACCGCACCAAGAACCAGCAGAAGTTCCTGTCGGCGCTGGCGAGCCAGGTGGCCACCCCGTCGACCATCCTCAACCCGTTCAAGCTCTACCCGACCATGGGCGCCGGCCTGGACTCCCTCATCGTCGACAAGGACATGGGCCTGTTCGACCTGGCGAGCATGTTCTGGGCGATGAAGAGCGTCAGCGGCGGCGAGGGCACCTCGATGAACATGCCGATCTCGGGCAGCGTCGGCGGCAACCTCAAGTGGGACGACGCGAAGGTGAAGAAGCTCGTCGAGGAGCTGAAGAACGACGAGAAGGTCACCGTCTCCGGCAACTGAGCCGGGGCGCGCCGGTGAGCCCCGGCCGGGCCCCGGCGCGCCTCACTCCTTGCCGCAGACCACCTCGTCGCCCCGCACCACCGTGCCCGACTCCTGCGGCGGGTCGGCCGGCCGCACCTTCGCCACCTTCTCGAAGTCGACGCCCGCGATCACCTTCAGCGTGGCGCCCAGCCCCTTGACCGGCTTCAGCTCACTGCCGGGCAGCGCCGCGGCCAGCGACTTCGCCGACCGGTCCCAGCGGGGGTCGTAGGCGACGACGGTCCGTTCGACCGCCCGGTCCCTGGCGTTCCGCGGTGCCTTGGTGGTGCGGAACCCGGTCGCGGCCAGCGCGTCGTCCACCCGCTTGCCGAGCCCTGAGGTGCGGGTGCCGTTCTCCACCTGGACGCGGATCTGCTTGGGGTCCACCGGGACCCGGACCGGCGCCGGACCCTTCGGCCTCGGTTTCGGCGCGGCCAGCGGCTTGTCCTCGCGCAGGGCGTCGAAGAGCCGTTCCGACTTCGCCGGGTCCCACTTCAGGGTCGAACCGACGCCCTTGACGGCGTAGCCCATCTGCCCGATCGGCACGGTGGTGAACTCGGAGGACGACGGCGAGAAGTTCCGCATCGCCCGCCCGAGCGTCAGCAGCTCGTCGGTGCCGAAGCCCTGGTCGGCCCGGACCGAACCGAGCACGGCCCGGGTGACGTCGCGGAACTTCAGCGGGTTCAGCAGGATCCCCGAGGAGGTCGCCCGGTCGATCAGGGCGGCCAGGAAGCGCTGCTGGCGCTTCATCCGGCTCAGGTCCGAGGCACCGTCGAGGTGGCGGGCGCGCACGTACTGCAGCGCCTGCCCGCCCATCAGGGTGTGCGAGCCGGCCGGCAGGTCGAGTCCCGTGTAGCTGTCCTTGAGCGGCTGGACCGTGCAGATCTTCACACCGCCGAGGACGTCCACGGTCTTCATGAAGCTGGTGAAGTCGACCTCCAGATAGTGGTCGATCTTCACGCGGGTCATGTTCTCCACGGTGCGGATCGTCAGCTGCGGGCCGCCCTCGGCATAGGCCGCGTTCAGCTTGAGGGGGTGCCCCTCGTGGTGCTCGCCGGTGGTGCGGTCGGTGTGGCCGGGCGTCTCGGCGTACGAGTCGCGCGGCAGGCTGACCACGCTCGCGCGCTCCCGGTCCTCCGAGATGTGCACGATCATGATCGTGTCGGTGCAGTGGCAGGGAGCCCCGCCCAGCCGGTACTTGCGCCGCTCCTCCTCGGTGATCTCGTCCCGGCCGTCGGTGCCGACCATCAGGACGTTCATGCCGTCGCCCGCCCGCGGCCGGTTCTTCATGTCCTTGAACGCGTCGAACCGCGAGATGTCCGAGTCCAGACTCGAGAGCACCGCGTGCCCGATCCCGGCGGAGGCGAGCACCACCACCGACAACGCGGTCACCGCCCGCATGGCCCAGCGCGGCTTCTTCCGCCGTACGGGGGGCCTCGGCGGACGACCGGACGGCCTGGGGCCGCCGCGCTGCGGCGGGGATCCGCCCCGGTTGGTCGAGGCCGGGACCCGGGACGAGCGGGGCGGCGTGGGCAAGGGGACACCTCCGCGGGGACGGGGCCCTCGGCGTGGACCGTGCGGCCGGACATGGGAGTGACGCGGGATTCGTGAGCACCGTAGGCCCATACGATCTGCTGCCCGGGACTGTGACCCCGCGGCACGCACCCGTGTCCCCCGTTCGCGGTAACGCGAGCGCCGACGAACGCCAAGTCGGCATGCGGCCGCCCGCCGCTTCCGTGATCATGCCCGGCCGGCCGTCAGGACCAGGTGAACGCCGGATTCACGTGCATGCAGGCGCTGTCGTCCGCGCCGTTGAGGGCCTCGGCCGACTCGGGGGTCCGGTCGTCGCTCTCGGGTGCCCGGTACGCCGTGTCCTCGCGCCAGTCGGCGCCCACGACGAGTGTGACGCCGGAGACGTCCGTCGAGCGCTTCACCGAACTCGCCGGGATGCCGAGGGACTTGGCGACGCGGTGGGCGTCGCCCTCCAGGTCGGCGCTCGGGTAGCGGATCACCGTACGGTCCTCGCTCGGCAGCACCGACGGGTCCGCGACCGCCTTCGTGAAGCCCCGCTCCACCAGGAGCCCGGTGACCGTGTTCGCGCGTCCGGGGGCCGTGCCCAGTGCGTCGGTGCGGGTGCCGTTGCGGACCTGCACCGCGATCTCGTCGTCGGGTGCGGCCGGGTCGGCCGGGAGCTCCGGCTCCGCGTCGGGCTTCTTCTTCGCGTCCTTGCCGTCCAGCGCGATGTCCTCGCGCACCAGCCGGAACAGCTGCTCCGCGTCCTCGGTCGGCTCGACGCGGGCGCCGACGTACCGGTTGGGCATCGTGGTCATGGTGATGCGCTCGGGCTTCACCCGGCGCAGCTCGTTGCTGAGGTCGTACAGCTTCTTGACGGAGTCCAGGCCCGGGTCGACGGTGAGCGCCGCGGTGGCCTCCTCGGCGAGCCTGCGCAGCTTGTTCGGGCTGCTGAGGGTCGCGTTCTCGCGCAGCACCCGGACCATCGAGTTCAGGTACATGTGCTGGGCCTTGGCCCGCGCCAGGTCGCTGCCGTCCTCGAAGCCGTACCGGGTGCGCAGCCACTGCAGCGCCTGCTCGCCCTTGACCGGGTGCGTGCCCTTCGCCAGCTTCAGGCCGGAGCCGTGGCCCCCGCTGTCGCGCGAGTGGATGTTGGCGTCCACGCAGACCGGGACGCCGCCGACGGCGTCGGCCATCGAGACCACGCCGGCGAAGTCGACCATCACGAAGTGGTCGATGTGGATGCCGGTCAGCTCCTGCCAGGTGGCCACCGTGCAGCCCGGGCCGCCGTGGCCGAGGCTCTGGTTGGTCATCACCCGGCCCTCGCTCGCCGGGTAGACCTCGCCGTCGTCCGGGTCGGTGCACCTGGGTATCTCGAGCAGGGTGTCGCGCGGCATGCTGACCACCGACATGTTGCTGCGGTCGGCGGACAGGTGCACCAGCATCTGCACGTCCGCCAGCGGCGTGGAGCCGAACGTCTCGCGGGCGCCACCGAGTTGCTGGTTCTCCTCGCTGTCCCGGGCGTCCGAGCCGATGACGAGGATGTTCAGCGGGGTCTGCCCGGCCGCGTTCGGTGTCGGCGCGGCGACCTTGTTGTCGCCCAGGTTCAGGGCGTCCTGCTTGATGTTGTCGTTGAGGTGCTCGTAGTAGAGGTAACCCGCTCCGGCCGTGCCGGCCAGCACCACGGCGAGCACCACCGCGGTCCAGCGCAGGACCCGCCGGCGCCTGCGCGGACGGGGGGCGTCGGGCTCGCCCTCGGCTTCGTCCCTGTTGTCGTCGACACCGTTGTCGTCGTCCCCCCGGACGGTCTCCTCACGCTCGGGGGCGTCTGCCGCGCCCTCGTCCGTGTCCTCCCCCTGCACACTGCTTCGCGTCACGTCCGCGTCCCTCCCCGCCCCCGGGCCACCGCGTGGGCCCGTCGCCGTCCTGTGAGACGTACGACAGGCCCCTCAGGTCAACTGGCGCACAGCTTCTGGTCGGCCGTGGACTCGTTGTCCAGGTCCGGCTTCTTGACGGAGCCGTCGAGTTTGACGCCCGCGCCCTTGAAGTCCTTGCCGAGGGTGAGGGTCATGGTGGGCAGGCCCTGGGAGTTGGTGACGCTCTTGCCGGGCTTCATGGCGGCGCCGGACAGGCCGAGGATCTCGGCGAGGGCGCGGGCCTGGTCGGCCTGGTCGGGGGCGTACTCCAGGGTGGTCTTGGCGATGTCGGCGGGGGCGTTGCCCGCGTTCTCGGACTTGGAGACCCCGGCCTGGGTCTGCAGGTAGGCCAGTTCCTGCTGGGCGCTGCCGGTGGGGGCGCCGCCGTTCATGACGCGGACCCGGACCTCGCCGGGCTCGGACTTCTCGCCCTTGAGCCGGGCGGCGACCGCGGCCTTCTCCTTCTTTTCCTTCTGCTCGACCTCGGTGAAGGAGATGTCGTTCTTGATCATGTCGAAGACCTGGGGGCCCTTAGCCTCGTTCACGACCACCGTCGCCTTGACCTTCTCGGCCGGGTTGTCGATCACCGGCACCGTGGTGAACGTGATGTTCTTCGTCGGCACCTTCTTCAGCTCCAGGGCGATGTCCTTGAGCGTGCCCACCTTGCCGATGGCGCTGTCCACGGTGAGGGCCTTGGTCGCGGCCTCGGCGAGTTTCACCAGCTTGGTGGGGCTGGTGAGGGTGTCGCCGGAGGCCATCTTGCGCATCAGCGAGCCCAGGAACTGCTGCTGCACCTTGATGCGGTCCAGGTCGCCCTCGTTGCCGAAGGCGTGCCGGGTGCGGACGAAGGCCAGGGCCTGCTCGCCCTCGACCTTGGACTCGCCCGCGGGCAGCTGGAGATGGGACTTCGGGTCGTCCACGGCGTGCTCCACGCACACGTCGACCCCGTCGACCGCGGTGGTCAGCGTCTTGACCGCGTTGAAGTCGGCCATCATGAAGTGGTCCGGCTTGATGCCGGTTGTCTCCGCCACCGTGCGCATCGTGCAGCCCGCGTCCCGGCCGAAGTCCCCGAGGCTCTGGTTGAAGCGGACGCCGGAGGTACCGGGGATGACCTTCTTCGTCCCGTCCTTCTGCGTCGTCTCGCAGTCGGGGATGTCGACGATCAGGTCGCGGGGGATGCTGAGCGCCGTGGCGTTGGAGCGGTCCTCGGCGACGTGCAGCAGGATGTTGGTGTCGGCGTGTCCGGCGCTGCCCTTGTCGCCGTAGCCCTCGTTGCCCTCACCGGTGCGCTTGTCGGTGCCGATGATGAGGATGTTGAAGGCCTCGTCCTTCTTGAAGCTGCTGCTTCCGGCGGTGCCCACGTCCGTCGTCGAGACGTTCCCCTCGAGGTGCTTGAGGTAGACGTAGCCGCCCACCCCGGCCACGAGGACGACGAAGGCCATGCTGCCGCCGGTCCACAGCAGGACCCTCTTGCCCCTGGACTTCTTCTTCTCCGGCCGGCGTCCGCGCCGTCCGGGCACCGGCGCCTCGGGCTCCGGACGTCGCCGCTGGGGCGGCACCTCACGGCCCGGAGCGGTCGTACGGCGCCCCGCCGTGCGGGGTCCTTCGGTGCGGGGCCCCGGGACGGACGACTCCGGTGCGGAAGGGGACAGTCGCAGTTCGTATTCACCGGTCCGCGGATTCAGTACCCACTGGTCTGCGGGATCGACGTCGTCTGCCCGCCCACGTCCTTGCGCGTCCACGGTCTCCCAATCCTCCGTCGGGGGCCACGCGGCACCTTCCTCTGAAGGTGCCCGGTAAAGAGTCAACAAGTGCACGACGCCAGGGCGGACCTCGCGGCAGGGGGCACCGGAGCGCTCACACTATCCGCCCGGTTCGGCGTCGAACGACTCTGGTGTCACGATCGTCACCCCTACAACAGGGCATTCCCTCCTATTTTCGTGAACTCCTACCATCGGTAGGGCTTGTAGACGTCCATGCACTTGCTGGTGTCCGAGCCGTTGATGGCGTCGCTGGTCTCCGGCAGGTCGCCTGCCTCGGGTGTCTTCTGCTTCGGATAGGACGTTCCCTCGCGCCAGTCAGCTCCCACGACGAGAGTGATCCCGGACACGTCCGTGGACTTGCGCACCGCGTTCGCGGGGATCCCCAGCGCCTCGGCGACGCGACGCGCGTCGCCCGCCAACTCGTCGCCCGGGTACCGGACTACGGTCCGCTCCTCGGAGAGCGCCGCCGAGGTGTCCTTGACCGCCTTGGCGAAGCCCTTGTCCACCAGCGTTCCGGCGATGTCACCGGCGCGGCCGGTGACCGGGCCGAGGGTGGCCGAGCGGGTGGCGTTCTGGACGAGGACGCCGATCTCGGAGTCGGCGGCGGGCTCGTCGGAGGGCTGCCCGGCGTCGTCTCCGGCGGCGTCCTTGCCCTCGCCCGTGCCCGCGCCCTTCTTCTCCTTCGTGCCCTTGTCGTCGAAGGACACGTCGTCGCGGAGCATCGCCCACATCTTGTCGGCGTCGGGGGCGGGAAGCAGGTGGTTCTTGTCCTCGGGGTCCTCGACGGTGGGGATCGTCGTCATGGTGAGGCGGTCCGTGGGCACCGTCTTGAGCTGCATGCCCAGGTCGTACAGCTTCTTCACGGTGCCGATCTCCTCGGAGACCGTCAGCGACTTCGTGGCGGCCTCGGCCAGGTCCATCAGCCTGCCCGCGTCCGTGAAGACGTTCTGGCTCTTCAGCGTGCGGATCATCGAGTTCATGTACATGTGCTGGGCCCGGGCCCGCAGCGGGTCGCTGCCCCAGGCGTGCCGGGTGCGCAGCCACTGCAGCGCCTGCTCGCCCTCGACCTTCTTCCGGCCGGCCGTCATCTTCAGGCCGGAGCCGCCGGGCACGCCGGGCAGCGGGCGGTCCCACACGTTCTGGTTCACGCACACCTCGACCCCGCCGATGGCGTCCGCCATCGACACCACGCCCGCGAAGTCGATCGTCATCCAGTGGTCGATGTAGACCCCGGTGAGGTTCTCCCAGGTGGCCAGGGTGCAGCCGGCGCCGCCGCGGGCCAGCGAGGTGTTGATGATGGCGTTGGTCGCCGGGAACTTCTCCCCGCTGTCGGGGTCCTCACAGGCCGGGATGTCGACCCGGGTGTCCCGGGGGATGCTCACCACCGAGGCGCTCTTGCGGTCGGCGGACAGGTGGATCAGCATCTGCACGTCGGCCAGCGGCGGGTTGTCGCGGTGGTTCTTGCCGCCGCCCAGTGCCACGTTGGCGGCGGAGGCGCGGCTGTCGGAGCCGAGCAGCAGGATGTTCATCGGCGTCTGTCCGGCCGCGTTCGGCTCGGCCTTGTGCGCCTTGGAGTCGCCGCTGCTGCGCTCGCCCTTGTCGATGTTGCCGTTCAGGTGCTGGTAGTAGAGGTATCCGGCGCCGGCCGTGCCGAGTATCAGCACCGCGAGGGTCGTCGCGGACCATCGCAACGCCCGGTGCCGGCGCCCTCCCGCGCGCCGCCGCCCGGAGCGTCCGCCGTTGCCACCCTTGCCGCCGTGGCCGCCCGAGCCGCCCCGTCCGCTCGTTCCCGCCCCGCCCTCGTCACGGCCGCTGCGTCCGGCTCGCCTGCCGCGGGCGTGCCGAACCGTGTCGGGTCGCGTTCCCTCCCCGCGCACACTGCTCTGCGTCATGCCTCTCCCACCCTCGGACCCGCGAACGTGCTCCCGCACGCGACCTGTTCGCACAGTTGGACGTACGAAGCCTCGCGTTGGCTGTACGACGCCCGGTGGTTTGTTCGCGGTTGGACCGGTCGACCGATGGACTGTCGTACTGTCAGACGCGTGTGGGGCCCTTCAGGTCACTTCGCGCACTCGACCTTGTCCGCCGTGGACTTCTGGAGGTCCTCCGGCGCCTTCGCGGAGGTGGCGTCGAGTTTGACGCCCGCGCCCTTGAAGTCCTTGCCGAGGGTGAGGGTCATGGTGGGCAGGCCCTGGGAGTTGGTGACGCTCTTGCCGGGCTTCATGGCGGCGCCGGACAGGCCGAGGATCTCGGCGAGGGCGCGGGCCTGGTCGGCCTGGTCGGGGGCGTACTCCAGGGTGGTCTTGGCGATGTCGGCGGGGGCGTTGCCCGCGTTCTCGGACTTGGTGACGCCCGCCTCGTTCTGGAGGTAGGTCAGCTCCCGCCCCGCGCTGCCGGACGAGGCGCCGCCGTTGAGGACGCGGACGCGGACCTCGGAGGGCTCGGACTTCTCGCCCTCGAGGCGGGCGGCGACCGCGGCGTCCTCCTTCTCCTTCTTCTCCTTCTCCTTCTTCTTGACCTCGGTGAAGGAGACGTCGTTCTTGACCATGTCGAAGACCTGCTGGGCGGGACCGTCCTTGAGGACGACGGTCACCGGTGTCTTCTCGGCCGGGTTGTCCTTCACCGGGACCGTGGCGAAGGTGAGGTTCTTGGTGTCGAGCTTGCCCAGCTCCATACCGAGGTCCTTGAGCTTGCCGATGCTCTTCAGCTTGGCGTCGACGGTCAGCGCCTCGGTGCCCGCCTCGGCCAGCTTCACCATCTTCGTCGGGCTGGTGAGCGTGTCGTTGGACTTCAGCTTGCGCATCAGCGAGCCGAGGAACTGCTGCTGGATCTCGATGCGGCTCAGGTCGCCGCCGAAGCCGACGGAGTGCCGGGTGCGGACGAAGGCGAGTGCCTGCTCGCCCTCGACGGTGTGCTTGCCCGCCGGCAGGTTCAGGTGCGAGTCGGGGTCGTCGATGTCCTTCGCCAGGCAGACCTCGACCCCGCCGACCGCCGAGGTCAGGGTCTTGACCGCGTTGAAGTCGGCCACCATGAAGTTGTCGGGCGTGACGCCGGTCAGCTCGGTGACGGTCCGCATGGTGCAGCTGGGCGTGCGGCCGCTCTGGCCGAGGCTGGTGTTGAAGCGGACACCGGAGGAACCCGGGATGACCTTCGTGCTCCCGTCCTCCTGCGTGGTCGGGCAGTCGGGGACGTCGACGATCAGGTCGCGGGGGATGCTGAGGGCGGTGGCGTTGGAGCGGTCCTTGGCGACGTGCAGCAGGATCGTGGTGTCGGCGTGCCCGGCGCTGCCCTTGTCGCCGTAGCCGTCGTTGCCGGAGCCGGTGCGCTTGTCGGTGCCGATCAGCAGGATGTTGATGGCCTGGTCCTTCTGGAACCCGCCGGTGCTCGCGCCGTCGTCGGGGAGGGACTCGATGTTGTCGTTGAGGTGCTGGAGGTAGAGGTATCCGCCGGCGCCGACGGCGAGGACCACGAACGCCATCGTGCCGCCGGTCCACAGCAGGATCTTCTTGCCCCTCGACTTCTTCTTCGCCGGCCGTCGCCGACCGCGCCGGCCGGGCGGTGGCGGCTCCTCGGGCGTCGCGCGGCGTCTGCGGGGCGCGGGAACCTCGGGGGCCGCCGCGGGGGTGGCCCGTCGGGGCCTCGGGACGGGTGACTGCGGTGCGGAGGGGGGCAGTCGCAGTTCGTAGTCACCGGTGTCCGGATTGAGTACCCACTGGTCTGCGGGGTCGATGTCCTCCGCCCGCCCACGGCCTTGCGCGTCCACGGTTGTCCGAATCCTCCGTCGGGGCCACGCGGCGCCCTCCCCTCCGGGCGCCCGGTCTCGCTCACGTCAGTTCAGTGCGTGGCCGGGACAGCAGTCCGCGGCCGGGCACACCGGATCGCTCACACTAACCGCCCTCTTCGTCGCACGGCGACGGCAGTGACGCATTCCACGGACCTTACAACTGGGCAATCCGGCGCATTTCTCGGACAATTGTCCGCGCGTTCGTGCCCGCCTTGTGTGCGGGTGGCTCCTTCTTGGAATGCGCTTTACTCGCAGACGTCCTCGTCGGCGGTGTTCCCGCTGAACGTGGGCGCCGGGGAATCGGCGTCACCGGGTTCGCCGGAATTCGCCGTACCGCCCGTCGCGTCCGTCGCGTCCCGTCGGGAAGCCGTGACCGTCACGGGCTCGTCCGTCCGCAGGCGGGTGAACAGCTTCTCCGCGGCGGGCTGCACGAGCTGGTCCCGATTGGCGTCGCCCGAGTAGGACTCCCGGGGGACGGTCAGGAATTGCACGCGCTCGGTGGGAATCCCGCGCAGCCCGCGCACAAGGTCGTACAAATCGCGCAGACTCGCCAGACCCGGATCCGTGGTGAGCGACGACGTGGCGGCGTCCAGAACGGGGTACAGCTTCACCGGATTCAGCAGCACGTCATTGCTCTGCACCTTGCTCACCAGCGCCCCCAGAAAACGCTGCTGCCGGTCCATCCGGTCGGTGTCGCTGCCGTCGCCGAGCGACTTCCGCGCCCGGACGTACCCGAGCGCCTGCTCCCCGTCGAGCGTCACCCGGCCCGCGGGCAGTTTCAGCTTGGCGTCCTTGTCGTCGACCGGCTTTCGCAGGCACACCTCGACGCCGTCGAGCGCGTCGACCATCTCCTTGAAACCCTCGAAGTCGACGACCACGTGGTGGTCGATCCGGATGCCGGTCAGCTTCTCCACCGTGCGGATCGAGCATGCCGAACCGCCCGCGGCGAAGGCGTAGTTGAACTGCTGGAGCGCGGGTTCGGCGAGGGACCCGTCCGGGCGGTGGCAGCCGGGGACGTGCACCATCAGGTCGCGGGGGAGGGAGACGGCGGTGACGCTGTCCCGGCCCGCGGCCAGGTGCAGCAGGATCGTGGTGTCCGACCGCTCGGTGCCGGAGTCCCGCCCGTAGCGCGCGTTGCCGTCCCCGGACCGCGAGTCCGAGCCGATCAGCAGGACGTTCTGCGCGCCGCGCACCAGCGAGGTGGGCCGCTCCTTCTCGTACCGGGCGAGTTCGGCCGCGGCCGCCTCGTCCGCGGTGATGTTGCCGCTCAGCTTGGCGTACACCGCCCATCCGACGCCCACCGCGCCCCCGGCCAGCGCGACGACCACGATCCCGGCGATCCCCAGCCGCCGCCTGCGACGCCGCCGCCTCAGCCCGACCCCGCTCGCGGACGCCCCGTCCCCGGGGCCTCCGCCGGAGCCCGCCGTGCCCGCGTCATCGCCCACACCTGCCTCCGTCCACACCCGCACGCTGGTACGACCATGCCCCGAGCGGCCCCGAAGGACAGAACGCAGGTAGGCCGAACGGACGACACCCCCCCGCCGCAAGCTGCGGGCACGAGAGGTTCCTCCGGCCCGCGGCCGGCCGCGGGTGCGCGGCACCCTGTCCTCCGCCGCGAGCTGCGGGTGCGCGGCACCCTGTCCTCCGCCGCGAGCTGCGGGTGCGCGGCACCCCGGCCCCCCGCCGCGAGCTGCGGGTGCGCGAAGCGTCCGCCCCCTCTCCGCAAGCTGCGGGCAGTCGTGCCGCTGGGGCGGCACGGGTGGGCGCAGGCGGCGCCCCGTCAGCGCCGGGCCGCGCACCCCACCCCGCGCCGACACCGACGCCGGGCCCGGGTCAGCTCCGGTTCACCGACTCACCGGCGCCCACCTCGACGCCGGTCGGCCAACAGGGCCCGCGAAACCTCACCGCGCCGTCGCCGAAACCCGCTCCGCCTCGATCCGCTGATCCACCACACCCGCCCCCGCCAGCTCCAGATTCCGGCACAGCACCACCGACCCCCCACTCGCGAGCGGCCCGTACAACCCCGCGCTCAACCCCTCCCACGTGTCGTACGGCAACCCCGACAGAATCCGCACCCCGGGCCCCGTGAGCCCCAGCCCCGACGCCTCCGCCCGAGCCCGCTCCACGACCTCCGCCCCGCTGAACTCCCGCCCGGCCACGATCAGTGCCGCCGCCTCCGGATCCACCGGCGCGTACGGCACGAACCGGTCCCCCTGCCCCGGCACCTCCACCGCGTAATCGGCGAAGCCCTCCGGCGGCGCCGGCGCGAACCGACCCCCCAGCGGCCGCAACGCCAGCGCGATCCGCGCACCCGAGCACGCCCGCGCCGCCTCCAGCGACTCCGGCTCCGGCCCGCTCACGACCACGTCCGCCGCCCCCGGATCACCCGCCACGTCGGCGACGACACCCACCGACGCGCACGCCAGCAGCCACACGGCCGTCTGCCAGTGCGCGGGCAGCAGCAGCGCCACCCGGTCGCCGGGTTCGACGGAGAGCTCGTCCTGGAGCAGATTCGCGGTCTTGGCCACCCAATTGGCGAAGGTGGCCACGGACAGTTCGACGCGTTCGCCCGTGGCGTCGTCGTAGAAGGTCACCAGGGGGCGTCCCGGGTCCGCGGCGAGCGCGGAACTCAGCAGGTCGGCAGGGGTGCGGTCGGTCGCGTTCACCCGCGCAAGCGTACGCGGGACGGGCAACGCGCACCGAGCGCACGGGGGACCGCGCCGCCACCGGATCGGACCAAGGCACCCTACGACCCGTCAGATCCCAAATGGACATATTTGTAAGACCATGTCCAGTATCAGGGGCATGCGTGGATTCCTAGCTTCCTCGACCGGTGTCACGTGCGCGGCGGCCCTGGCCCTCCCGCTCGCCCCGCCCGCGGCAGCCGCCACCTCCTCGGCTCCGCCCGCGACGAGTTCGACCGCACGGCCCGGGGCGTACGCCCCCGGCGGCACCCAGTCCCTGCCCCTCGCCCCCCTCGCCCGCGACCGTGCACCCGGGACACCCGGTGCGGCCGAACAGGGCCTGCGACGCTCGGACGTACGGCACTTCTCGCTCGTCGGCGTCGTCTGGGACAGCCCCGCCACCGAACTCCACGGCCGCGTAGAGGTCCGTACCCGCGCCACTGCCACCGGCACCTGGTCCGGCTGGCGGGAACTGGAGACCCACAACGCCGACCACGCCGCCGACCCGGGCACCCCGGAGAGCACCTCGGGCCGTGTCCGCGGCGCCACCGCACCGCTGTGGGTGGGGGAGTCCGACGGCGTCGAGGTCCGGGTACGGGCCGGGCACGAGCCCGGTACCGCCCGGTCCGCCTCGCCGCTCCCCGCCGGCCTGCGCCTCGAACTCGTCGACCCCGGCGAGGACGCCCCGCCGCCGACGCACCGCGCGCGGACCCGGACGGAACCGTCCGTACTCCCCGCACCCCTCGCACTCTCCGCACCCCTCGCACTTCCCGCGCGGCAGAAGGCCGGGCCGCACATCGGCCCCCGCCCGAGCATCACCACGCGCCGCGGCTGGGGCGCCGACGAGAAGCTGCGCGAGAAGGGGTTCGTGTACACGAAGAAGGTCAAGACGGCCTTCGTGCACCACTCGGCCACCGGCAACAACTACCGCTGCTCGCAGGCGCCGTCGGTCATCCGCGGTATCTACCGCTACCACGTCCGCAGCATGGGCTGGCGCGACCTCGGCTACAACTTCCTCGTCGACAAGTGCGGACACATCTACGAGGGCCGGGCCGGAGGCGTGTCCAAGCCGGTGCTGGGCGCCCACACCCTGGGGTTCAACTCCAACAGCATGGGAATCGCGGTGCTCGGCACGTACAGCGCGAAGAAGCCGTCGTCGGCCGCGCTGAAGGCGATCGCCCGGCTCACCGCGTGGAAGGTCGGGCTCTACGGCATGAATCCGCGCGGGAAGACATACCTGAAGTCCGGGGGTGGCAACCTCTACCGAAAGGGCAAGAAGGTACGACTGAACGTCATCTCCGGTCACCGCGACGGCTTCGCCACGAACTGCCCCGGCACGAAGCTCTACGCCAGGCTCGGCACGGCCCGCTCGAAGGCGGCGCAGTACCAGGGCCGCTGAGGCCGGGCACCGCGCGGTCGTCGAAGGCACCGTGGAACGGTCTGCATACACTGGCCCGCCGAAAGACAGTTCGGCCGGTCCCGGCAGGAAGCAGAGACGACAGGTGACAGAAGCGATCCTCCTGGTCGGCGGCAAGGGCACGCGACTGCGTCCGCTCACGGTGAACACGCCCAAGCCCATGGTCAGGGCGGCGGGGGTGCCGTTCCTCACGCATCAGCTGGCGCGGGCGAAGGCGGCGGGCGTCGACCACATCGTCCTCGCGACGAGCTACCTGGCAGAGGTCTTCGAACCGCACTTCGGTGACGGCTCGTCCCTGGGCCTCCACCTCGAGTACGTCACGGAGGAGGAGCCGCTCGGCACCGGCGGCGCGATCCGCAACGTGGCCTCCCGGCTGCACTCGGGCCCCGACGAGCCGGTGCTGATCTTCAACGGCGACATCCTGACGGGCCTGGACATCGGCGCGCTGGTCCGCACCCACGAGACGACGGGCGCGGACGTCTCCCTGCACCTGACGCAGGTGACCGATCCGAGGGCGTACGGGCTGGTCCCCACGGACGACACGGGCCGGGTGCTCGCCTTCCTGGAGAAGCCCCAGACCCCCGAGGAGATCGTCACCGACCAGATCAACGCGGGGGCGTACGTCTTCCGCCGCTCCGTCATCGACACGATCCCGGCGGGACGCCCGGTCTCGGTCGAACGCGAGACCTTTCCGGAACTCCTCGCCACCGGCGCGCACCTCCAGGGCATGGTCGACTCCACGTACTGGCTGGACCTGGGCACCCCGGCGGCCTTCGTCCGCGGCTCGGCCGACCTGGTCCTGGGCCGCGCCCCGTCCCCGGCCGTACCGGGCCGCTGCGGCGACCGCCTCGTCCTGCCCACGGCACGGGTCGCGCCCGACGCCAAGCTGACCGGCGGCACGGTGGTCGGCGAGGGCGCCTTCGTGGCGGAGGGGGCCCGCGTCTTCGGCAGCACGATCCTGCCGGGCGCCGTCATCGAGCCGGGGGCCGTCATCACCGACTCCCTCATCGGCACCCGCGCCCGCATCGGCACCCGCTCGGTCCTCGCCGACACGGTCATCGGCGACGGCGCGGTCATCGGCGCCGACAACGAACTCCGCTCCGGCGCCCGAATCTGGTGCAACGCCCACATCCCGCCGGGAGCCCTACGCTTCTCCCCGGACGCGTAGTAACAGATAGCCGCGCCGCCTCCCGCCCCCGAGCCACGGGCAGTCGCGTGCCGCCCCCGAGCCACGGGCAGTCGCGTGCCGCCCCCGAGCCACGGGCAGTCGCGTGCCGCCGTAACTGCGGGCAATCGTGCCGCTGGGGCGGCACGGGTGGGCGGTGGGGGTACCTCCCGCTCGAGCGAAGCCGAGAGTGGGGGAGGCACCCCGCCACGCCGGGCTGCGCACCCACCCGCCGCCCACACCCACCCCGGGCGCCAAGGGAACGCCGGACCACCTACAACCGCTCAATCCCCCGCGGAGCCATCCGCGGCGCCCGCCTCCCCGGCACCCGCCCACTCAGCAACACCAACCGAGCCGCCCGATGCCGCTGCCCCGCATACGGCTCGAGCAACCGCAGCATCTCCGCGTCATCCGCATACCGGTCCCCACCCAGCGCGAACCCCACGATCCCCGGCAGATGCAGATCCCCCACCGTCACCGCGTCCGCCGCCCCATGACTGCGCTGCACCGTCTCCGCCGACGTCCACGGCCCCACCCCCGGCAGCACCTCCAGCCGCTCCCGCGCCGTCGCCGGCTCCATCCCCGCCGCCTCCTCCAGGCGCGCGGCGACCCGCACGGCCCGCAGGATCGTGGACGCCCGCTTGTCGTCCACCCCCGCCAGATGCCACTCCCAGGACGGGATCAGCGCCCACGTCCGCGCCGCCGGCATCACGCACATCCGCCCGGGCGCGGGCCCCGGCGCCGGTTCCCCGAACCTCCGTACGAGCAGCCGCCACGCCTGGTACGCCTCCAGCGTCGTGACCTTCTGCTCCAGGATCGACGGGATCAACGACTCCAGCACCAGTCCGGTCCGCGTCAGCCGCAGCCCGGGCCGCCGATGGGCCGTGACCGCCAGCAGCCGGTGTCGCGGCACGAACGCGGACGGGTCGTCCTCGGCGCCCAGCATCCGCGGCAGCTGCTCCAGCAGCCACTCGGCCCCGGGCCCCCAGGCCTCGCCCCGTACCTCGCCGCCGCGCGCGGTGACCCGCAGCGTGCCCGGCCCGGCGGGCGTCCGGCAGGCCCGCCACACCGACCCGTCCGGCATCGTCCGGAACGTCGGATCGCCCGGCCCGCGCCGCAGCGGCCCGAGCACCAGCCCCAGGTCCAGTGGCCCGTCCGGCACCCACACGCGTACCCGGCCCGGCGCGAACGCCTGCCGGGGTATCCCGTCGCGCACGACGGCGCGCGGGGTCCGGGGAGCGAAACGTCCTGCCACGAGTGAGGTCCTTGGGCGAAAGGGGAAGAGAGGAAGAAGAGGAGCTAGAGGAGCAAAGGAGCAGGGGAACCCCTACGAGAGTAGAGGGCTCACCGCACCTCGATGAACGCCTCCGCGTCCCGCTCCGGCCGGGCCTTCGGCTCCTCCGCGGGATGGCCGACCGCCACCGCTCCCATCGGGTCCCAGTCGCCCGGCAGCCCCAGCACCTCCCGCACGACGTCCCGGCAGAACATCGTCGAGGAGACCCACGCGGAGCCCAGCCGCTCCCCGGCGAGCGCGACGAGCAGGTTCTGCACCCCCGCGCCGGTGGCGACGACGAACATCTCCCGCTCGGCCCCGTCGCGGCGTACGTCCCCGTAGGTGTGCGAGCCGTCCATGACCAGGCAGGGGACGACGAGGTAGGGCGCGTTGCGCAGGACGTCGCCGCGCCGGACGCGCTTGGCGATGGACTCCTCGCTCTTGCCGTCGCGCCGCAGGTCCGCGATCCAGGCGTCGCGCATCGCGTCGAGAAGCCGGGCGCGGGACTCCCCGGACTCCAGGAGCACGAACCGCCACGGCGTCGTGTGGTGCGGCGCAGGCGCGGTCACGGCCGCGGCCACCGCCCGCCGTACGGCACCGGGATCGACCGGCTCGTCCGTGAAGGTCCGCACCGTACGACGCTGGGTGACCGCCTGGCGTACCGCCTCCGAGGTGCCGAGGCGGAACATGTCGTCGCGCGCGCCGCGCACCATCGCCCGCGCGCCCTCGCCGTCGTCCTCGGCGACCACCTGCGGCAGCCCGCGCAGGACGGCGACGGGCAGGCCCGCGGCCTTGCCCTTGACCAGGTCGCCCGCGGCGGCCAGCTCGTCCGCGGTGGCGACGACGGTGGCGGCGAGCGGATTGCCGTGCGCGTCCGTGCCGCCGCGCAGGTCGTCGAGGACGCGGACGCCCGCGGCACCGATCGCCACGTCCGTGAGCCCGGCCCGCCAGGGGCGCCCGAAGGTGTCGGTGACGATGACGCCGACGTCCACGCCGAGCGTGTCGCGGAGTCCCTCGCGGATGCCGCGCGCGGAGGCGTCGGAGTCCTCGGGGAGCAGCAGTACGGTCCCGGCCGGGGTGTTGGAGGCGTCGACGCCCGCGGCCGCCATGACCAGGCCCTGGCGGTTCTCGACGATGCGCAGCGGGCCGCGCCGGGCCACGACCCGTACGGTCTCCGCGTCGATCGCGGCCTCCCGGTCGGCGGCCTCGACGACCCGGCCCTCGGCCTTGGACACGATCTTGGACGTGACGAGCAGCACGTCCCCGTCGGCCAGCGCGGGCTCGGCGGCCGCGATCAGCTTGGCGAGGTCGTCGCCGGGCCGCACCTCGGGCAGCCCGGGCAGGGCCCACACCCGGTAGCCGTCCCGGCGGCCGGGAGCGTCGTCGCGCGTCTCGTCGCTCATGCCTCCCGCACCTCCTCCGCCAGCGTCAGCGCCTCCCGGGCCATCTGCGCCGTCGCGTCGAGGTCGGTCATCATCAGCGGTACGGCGCGGCAGAGGACGCCGGCCGCCCTGACCCGGGTGACGGCGTCCGCGTCGACCGTGTCGACCAGCCAGCCGTCGAGCAGGCCCGAGCCGTAGTGCTCGGCGACCGCGGCGGCCGTGGACTCCACGCCGACCGCGGCGAGCACCTTGTCGGCCATCCCGCGCACGGGCGCGTCGCCGACGATGGGGGAGAGGCCCACCACCGGCACCCCGGCGTCGGCGATCGCCTCGCGGATGCCGGGCACGGCGAGGATCGTGCCGATGGAGACGACCGGGTTGGAGGGCGGGAAGAGGATCACGTCCGCCTCCCCGATGGCCTCCAGGACGCCGGGGGCCGGCTTGGCCTGCTCGGCGCCGACCGGCACGACCGCCTCGGCGGGGACGGAGGCGCGCAGGCGCACCCAGTACTCCTGGAAGTGGACCGCCTTCCGCTCCCCGTCCAGCTCGACCGCGACATGCGTCTCCACGCGGTCGTCGGTCATCGGGATCAGGCGCACACCGGGCTTCCAGCGGTCGCACAGCGCCTCGGTCACCGCGCTCAGCGGAAAGCCCGCGGTGATCATCTGCGTCCGCACGATGTGCGTGGCGAAGTCGCGGTCGCCGAGGCCGAACCACTCGGGGCCGACGCCGTACGCCGCCAGTTCCTCCTTGAGGTGGAAGGTCTCGTCGGCCCGGCCCCAGCCCTGCTCCTCGTTGATGCCGCCGCCGAGCGTGTACATCACCGTGTCGAGGTCCGGGCAGACCTTCAGCCCGAAGAGGTGGATGTCGTCCCCGGTGTTGCCGATGACCGTGATGTCCGCGTCCGGCGCGGCCTGCCTGAGACCACGCAGGAACCGGGCACCACCGATGCCTCCTGCCAGAACCACAATGCGCATGGCCCCAGTCTTGCAGGCGGGTACGACAGTGCGTCAGCCAGTCGTCACCGCGGCGGCCGAGCACTGCGGGGAGTGCATGGGCATCTCGGTCAGGCCCGGGTGGTAGACGTGCAGGCTGACCGCCGGCGCCAGCGCGTCGTTGACCACCTCGTGCACGTACCCCGGTGCGAACACGCGCTGCGTGCCGGGGCCCAACGCGCGCGTGCCGCGCTCCGTGTGCTCGGTGAGGGTGCCTTCAAGGACCGTCCACACGCCGGAGGAGGGGCCGTGGTCGTGCCGTCCGCTGCCCTGTCCCGGCACCCAGGACAGCAGCCAGACCTCGTACCCGGGGCCGGTGCGCAGCCGGTGGTACCAGCGGGTCGTCGCGTCGTACCGGACGAGGTGTCCCCACGCGGAGCGGTCGGCGGCGACGGAGCGGAGCAGACCGGCGAACTCGGCGACGGTGGCCGGGTGCTCGCGCGGAGCCTGCAGCAGGTGGGGGACTTCGAGGATGTCGCCGGCGATCTGGAGGTCGCTGTCGCTGTTCATGGGTGCGGTGGTCCTCAACGGAAGAGTGCGGCTGAGCGGAGCGAATGACGAAGCGCGCCCTGGTGGGGCGGGAACGGAGCAGTCGAGTCGCGTGGGACTCGGGGACAGCCGGAGCGCGGTGGGCTCAACAGCTGGAACAGCGGCAACAGCTACAGCGAGCGCGGGCAGCACCGTGGGACCCGGCGATGCGGGTCGAGGCGAGCGCCAAGTTCGCGAGCATGCCCCCAAGGACAGCGGTTCACACAGGCACTGTCAACTCGATGACCGTTATGTGGGACATGTTTCACCTCATCCGGTTGATCGTCCTGCGGAAAGGTTTGCTCAGGCGGCTACCGGGACACATGGCGCACAAGCCGGGCGCACAACCCCCGTTGCGATCCCGTGATCCGAATGTGATCAGGTTCGCTTCGGCGCGTGTATCGGAACGGGATCGAACGCCGGGGCGTCCTTCCTGGTGCGGGTGTGAATCGGGACGGGTGTCCCGGTGGGCCTCATTGGTATGTCAAGGTTTATGGCGATTTGAACACTTACTGCATGGGCTTGGTTCCGCAGAGTGAATAAGGGGCCCAATAGCAGATCTCGGCTTGACTCGCCCGGAGCAGCACACTTGTAATTTCACTCGTGTCGTTCAGCCGGAATCGGTAACGGCTAGATCACGGGGACGCGAAAGACAGACGAGGGGCGCACATGACCGAGCTGGTGCAGCAACTGCTGGTCGACGACGCGGACGAGGAACTCGGCTGGCAGGAGCGCGCACTGTGCGCCCAGACCGACCCCGAGTCCTTCTTCCCCGAGAAGGGCGGCTCCACCCGCGAGGCCAAGAAGGTCTGCCTCGCCTGTGAGGTCCGCTCCGAATGCCTCGAGTACGCCCTTGCCAACGACGAGCGCTTCGGCATCTGGGGCGGCCTGTCCGAGAGGGAACGCCGCCGCCTCAAGAAGGCCGCGGTCTGAAAGCGCCGCCCGACGCAGCGGCAGAAACGGCCCGAACAGCGAGAACGGCCCGTCGCGGGTGGGTTGTCCACAGGCGGCGGGCCCTCTTGCTGCCCAGCCGATAGTGTGGGCGCTCGTCCGAGACGCCCCGCCACCCTCAACGGGCACGGGCGTCCACCGCAGTCCACCGAACCGGGGCCCGTACCTCGATGTCCGTGCAGAGTCACTCGGCAGCCCAGCAAGACCTCGCTGCCACACCTGAGTTCCCGCGTCACGTGGTGACCGCGGTCCTCGTCGCCCACGACGGAGCCCGCTGGCTGCCCGACGCGCTCGCCGGGCTGCTGGGCCAGGAGCGCCCCGTCCAGTACGCCGTGGCAGCCGACACCGGCAGCGCCGACGACTCCTCCCGGCTGGTCGCCGAAGCCCTCGGCGACGACCGCGTGCTCCACCTCGCCCGGCGCACCGGCTTCGGCCAGGCCGTCGAGGAGGCCGCCCGCACCGCCCCCGTCCTCACCCCCGAGGAGCTGCCGTACCTGAGGCGGCCCAGCGGCTGGGACCCCGTCACCCGCTCCTGGCGCGACGACGCCTACGACATGCCGGAGCTTCCCCACGGGGAGCCGGTCCAGTGGCTGTGGCTGCTGCACGACGACTGCGCCCCCGAACCCGAGGCTCTCGCCCAGCTGCTGCGCGTCGTGGACACCGAGTACGAACTCGGCCGCGACGACGTCGCCGTCGTCGGCCCCAAACTGCGCGGCTGGTACGACCGCAGGCAGTTGCTGGAGGTCGGCGTCTCCATCGCCAACTCCGGCCGCCGCTGGACCGGCCTGGACCGTCGCGAGCAGGACCAGGGCCAGCACGACCACGTCAGGACCGTGCTGTCGGTGTCCACCGCCGGCATGCTGATCCGGCGCGACGTCTTCGAGCGGCTCGGCGGATTCGACCGCAGGCTGCCCCTGATGCGCGACGACGTCGACCTGTGCTGGCGCGCGCACGCCGCCGGACTGCGCGTCCTCGTCGCCCCGGAGGCGGTCGTCCGCCACGCCGAGGCGGCCTCGCGCGAACGCCGCGCCGTCGACTGCGCCGGGCGCACCACCGCCTCACCGCACAAGGTGGACAAGGCCGGTGCCGTCCACACCCTCCTGGTCAACGTCCGCACCGCCGTCCTGCCGTGGGTGCTGCTGCGCATCGTCCTCGGCACGCTGCTGCGCACCGTCGCCTACCTCGTCGGCAAGGTCCCCGGTCAGGCCCTCGACGAGATCCGGGGCCTGCTGGGCGTCCTGCTGCGGCCCGAGCGGATCATCGCGGGCCGACGCGAACGCGGCCGCCCGCAGGTCGAGAAGGACGAACTGCGGCCCCTGTTCCCACCCCCGGGCGCGACCGTCCGGGCCACCGTCGAGCAGGTCGCGGGCGACCTCTTCGGCAGCTCGGACGCCGAGGCAGCCGCGGGCGCCGGACGGCACGGCGGGGGCATCGAGTCCGGACCGGGCGGCGACGACGCCGACTTCCTGGAGATCGAGCAGTTCGCCCGCCTCAAGCGCATCGCCCGCAAGCCCGGACCGGTGCTCTTCCTGGTACTGCTGCTCGTCTCGCTGGCCGCCTGCCGGGCGCTCCTCGGCGGCGGCGCCCTGGCGGGCGGCGCACTGCTGCCCGCCCCGGCCGGCGCCGGTGAGCTGTGGTCGCGGTACGTGGACGCCTGGCACACGGTCGGCACCGGCGGCACCGCCTCCGCACCGCCCTACCTGGCGATCGTCGCCACCGTCGCGTCCCTGCTGCTCGGCTCCACGGGGCTCGCCGTCACCCTGCTGATGGTCTGCTCGGTGCCCCTGGCCGGTGCCACCGCGTACTTCGCCTCCCGCCCGCTGGTTCCGTCCCGGCTGCTGCGCGCCTGGGCCGCCGTCGCCTACGCCTTCCTGCCCGCCGCCACCGGCGCACTCGCCGGCGGCCGCATCGGCACCGCCGTCCTCGCCGTGCTGCTCCCGCTCATCGCGCGCGCGGGCGTCGCGGCGGCCGGCCTGTCGGGCTCCTCCGGCGCCCGCGGCAGCTGGCGCGCCACCTGGGCGTACGCCCTGCTCCTCACCGTCACCACCGCCTTCACGCCCGTCGTGTGGCCCGTCGCGCTGGTCCTCGGCATCGGGGTCCTCGCCCTGCGCCGCGGCGAGATCACGGCGTACGGGCCGCGCTTCCTCGCCCAGCTCGGCACCCCGCTGCTGCTGCTCGCGCCCTGGTCGTTGTCGCTGCTGCCGTTCGGCTTCTTCGACGAGGCCGGGCTCGAGTACGGCTCCTCGGCCGCCTCCGCCCTCGACCTGCTCGGCGCCAGCCCCGGCGGCCCCGGCACGGTGGGCGGGCTGCTCCTCCTCGGCATCGTGCTGGCCGCGCTGGCCGCCCTGCTGCGCTCCGAGCGGCAGTTGGGCGTCCGCACCGCCTGGGCCGTGGCCCTGGTCGCCCTGGTCTTCTCGGTGCTGTCCAACCGCTCCGCCTGGGCCGGTCCCGCCACCCTCGTCTACGGCATCGCCCTGCTGTCCGCCGCGACCCTCGGCGCCGACGGGGCGCGCTTCCGCGTGGCCGAGCAGAGCTTCGGCTGGCGCCAGCCGGTCGCCGCCCTGATCGCCCTCGCCTCGGCCCTCGGCCCGCTGATCGCCGCCGCCGGCTGGGTGTTCGGCGGCGCCGACGGCCCCGTGGAGCGCCGCGATCCCGTGCAGGTGCCCGCGTTCGTCGCCGAGGAGAGCCACACCCGCGACCAGGCCCGCACCCTCGTCCTGGACAGCGACTCCGCCGCGCACGTGGGCTACATGCTGGTCCGCGGCTCCGGCGCCCGCCTCGGCGACGGCGAACTGGCCTCCGGCGACGGCGGGAACAGGACCCTCGACAAGGTCGTCGCCAACCTCGTGGCCGGCTCCGGCGCCGACCAGGCCGACCAGCTCGGCGGGTTCGCCGTGCGCTACGTGCTCGTGCACAAGGGCGCCCCCCGCGAGGTCACCCGCGTCCTGGACGCCACGCCCGGACTGAGCAGGCTCAGCCAGCAGGACGGCAGCGGACTGTGGCGGGTGGACCAGGAGGTCGCGCGCGCGACCATCGTGTCCGGTGCCGAGTCAGGTGCCGGCAAGTCCGCCGGGGGCGAGCCCGAGCCCGTGGCCGCCGGACCCGTGGAGATCCACACCGACATCGAGGCGGGCGCCGAGGGCCGGGTGCTGCGCCTGGCCGACACCGCCGCCGAGGGCTGGACGGCCACCCTGGACGGCAAGCCGCTGGCTCGCACCACCGTCGACGGCTGGGCCCAGGGCTTCGAACTCCCCGCCTCCGGCGGCCGGCTGGACGTCACCTACGACGACCCGTTCACGCACACGGCCTGGCTGTGGGCCCAGGGGCTCCTCGCCGTCGTCCTGGTCGTCCTCGCCCTGCCCGGCAGGCGCCGCGACGTCGACGACGACCTGCCCGACGAGCCGCTCGTCCCCGCCCAGCCCGTCGAGGGCGAAGGCCGCCGGGCCCGCCGACTGCGGGCCCAGGCCGAGGCCGAGGCCGAAGCGGAGGCCGGGGCCTTCTCGGAGGCGGAGCCGGGCCCCGAGGCGGCGGGCGACGCCGCCGAGGTGCCCGGGCCACCGGTGCAGGCCCCCGTGCCGGTCCCCCAGCAGCAGGCGTACGGCGAATGGGACGCGACGGGCTACACCGGCGCCGGTTACGGCTCCTACGACGGCGGCTACGGCGGTGAGCAGTACCAGGGCGCCCAGCAGTACGACCCGGGCGCGTACGGACAGCAGCCGTACCAGGCGGCGGACCCGTACCAGGCGGACGCCTACCAGGGCGGTCACGGCGGCGAGGGCGGTCAGGGCGCGCAGTACGGGGCAGGCCAGTACGACCCCTACGCCTACGGCGACCCGGCGCAGGCGCAGGAGGGCGGGTACGACCCCGCCTACGACCAGGCGTACGGGCAGGGCGGATACGACACGCCGTACGACCCTTCCCAGCCCCAGCAGCCCCAGCAGCCCCACGGCACGGGCAGTGAGCGTCCCGACGGGAGCCAGCAGTGAAGCGCACGACCCTGTCCCTGATCGCCTGTGCGACGGCGCTCGCCGCCGTCACCGGGTTCGCGGCGGTGTCCGCCCCGGACGGCTCCGGCACGGACACGGCCGTACCGGCCGCCCGGCTGCCCGTGGAGCGCACCAGCCTGCTGTGCCCGGCGCCCAGCACCTCCGACCTGGCCGAGACCGCGTACACGTCCTTCACTCCCGTCACGAAGGGCGCGGACGAGAAGGGCAGCGCGGAACTCGCGACGGCGGAGCCGGCCGAAGACGCCGGGAAGGACCAGAAGGACCAGAAGAACGAGAAGCCGGTCGTCCAGCCCAAGGCGCCCGGCACCCCCGTCGCCGGGAAGGCCACCGGCGCCGACACGCCCGCGCTCATCGGCACCGCCGAGGGAAGCAGCGCGCCCGGCTGGACGGTCCAGCAGACCACGGAGGTCGCCGCAGGGACGGGCCGGGGCCTGCAGGGCGTCAACTGCACCGCCCCGGACACGGAGTTCTGGTTCCCGGGCGCCAGCACGGCGACCGGCCGCACCGACTACGTGCACCTGACGAACCCCGACGACTCGGCGGCCGTCGTCGACATCGAGCTGTACGGCAAGGACGGAGCCCTCAAGTCCACGGTGGGGGAGGGCGTCACGGTGCCGCCGCACGGCAGTGAGTCCCTCCTGCTGTCCACGCTCAGCGACGTGAAGCAGACCGACCTGACCGTGCACGTCGGCGTGCGCAGCGGGCGGCTCGGCGCCGCGGTCCAGGCCCTGGACGACAAGACCGGCGGCGACTGGCTGACCGCGGCCGCGGACCCGGCGGGCGACCTCGTACTGCCGGGCATCCCCGAGGACGCCACCGCCGTACGCCTGGTGCTGTTCACGCCCGGCGGCACGGACGCCGACCTGAAGGTGCGGCTCGCCTCGCCGTCCGGGCTGATCACGCCCGCCGGGCATGAGACGGTGCACGTCAAGGCGGGTATGACGACCGGCGTCGACCTCGGCGAGATCACCCGCGGCGAGGCGGGTTCGCTGGTGCTGACGCCGGCGGACCGGTCCGTGCCGGTTGTGGCCGCGGTCCGGGTCGTGCGGGGCAAGGGCGACGAGCAGGAGTCGGCGTTCATCCCGGCCTCCGACCCGGTCGGGGCGCGCGCGACCGTCGCGGACAACCGTGCCAAGAGCACCACGCTGGCCCTGTCCGCGCCCGGCCAGGCGGCGAAGGTCAAGGTCACGGCGTCGGCGGGCACCGAGGGCGGCACGACGGCGACCAAGACGTACACGGTGAAGGCGGGTACGACCCAGAACGTCGACGCACCGGTTCCCGCCGGGCTCAAGGGCTCCTACGCGCTGACCGTCGAGACCGTCTCGGGCGGCCCCGTCCACGCGTCCCGCACCCTGACGGGTTCGGACGACGACGTGGCGGCCTTCACCGTCCAGACCCTTTCCGACGACCGGGGCACGGTCTCGGTGCCGAACGCGGACGAGGACCTGTCGGTGGTGCAGAAGTAGCCGCGGCGGGGGGTCTGGTCCCTCCGCCGCTCAGTCCTCCCCGTACCGCGGGTCCACCGTCTCCGGCGTCAGTCCGAGCAGCTCCGCGACCTGCTCGACGACGACCTCGTGCACCAGCAGCGCCCGCTCGTCCCGCCCCTTGGTCCGGATCTCCACCGGTCGCCGGTAGACGACCACCCGCCCCCGCCGCCCGTCCCGCGAGGGCACCATGCCCCCGAGCGGGACCGCCTCGTCGTTCCACGCCTCCCCGGCCTCGGCCGGGCGCGGCACGTCGAGGACGAGGAAGTCGATGTCGGCGAGCTGCGGCCAGCGCCGCTCCAGGCGCTCCACGGAGTCCTGCACCAGGTCCGCGAACACCTCGCCGCGGCTCGCCGCGAGCGGCACCTGCGGGGGTGCGACCGGGCCGCGCATGCCCCGACCGTGGCGATCACGACGGCGGGGTCCTGGGCGGCCGGCATCACGGGGCGTCACGGGGTTGTCCATCACTGGTGAAGGGTAGTCCCCGCCGAGGCCGCGTGCCCGACCGCACGCGCACCGCGGGCGGCGTGGCGGCGACCCGCTCCGCTTGTCGCCGGATGACCATTCCAGCCAAGGTTGGGCTCAATTCCGTATCTCTCCGCGACCGCGGAACTCAAGGCAAATGTCGTTGTTTGTATCGGGTCGTGACCGCTTCCCGGGCTGCGCAGGATCCCGGGGGCCGGGGTCCGCCCAGGTCAAAGGGGACTGTTCGGAAGGGCCCGTAGCACGTTTCACGCCACGACACGGGGGTGTGACCCGGTGGAGAGTCGTCGCGGCCCGCTCAAGAGTGCGGTACCGTCCAACATCGTGAGCCCTGTACGTCGCTGTTCGCGCACCGCCTGCGGCCGTCCCGCCGTCGCGACGCTGACGTACGTCTACGCCGACTCGACCGCGGTCCTCGGCCCGCTCGCCACCTACGCCGAACCCCACTGCTACGACCTGTGCGCCGAGCACTCCGAGCGCCTCACCGCCCCGCGCGGCTGGGAGGTCGTCCGCCTGCTCGACGGATCCGCCCCGGCCCGCCCCAGCGGCGACGACCTGGAAGCGCTTGCCAACGCGGTGCGCGAGGCGGCCCGGCCCCAGGAACGGGCGGCCGAGGCGGGCGGCAGCGCCCGGACGGCCGACCCGATGGAGGTCGCGCGCCGCGGCCACCTGCGCGTGCTGCGTTCGCCGGACAACTGAGCCCCGTTCACCCCGTTCAGGGGACCCGCACCTTTCACTCGTAGTGGCCTCGGTCACATCCGTTGCTGCACACCCATTGACGCCCCGTTGTCGCGGACACGACCATTCCGGAAGCCGCGAGAAATCGCTTTCGCATGGCGGAATCCGGGGAGGCGTCCGTGTACGTGCAGGAACTGGAACCCGTCGCCGGTTCGCTCGGCCTGTCCGCCCTGGTGGCGGCCCTGCCACTGGTGATCGTCCTCGTGCTGCTGGGCGGCGTCCGCATGAAGGCGCACCTGGCGGGCCTCATCGGCCTCCTGGCCGCCGTACTGGTCGCCTGGCTCGCCTACGGCATGCCGCTCGACCAGACGGCCTCCAGCGCCGTCCAGGGGGCGGTTTTCGGCCTCTTCCCCATCCTGTGGATCGTCGTGAACGCCCTGTGGGTCTACCGGATGACCGTCCGCACCCGGCACTTCGACATCCTGCGCCGCTCCTTCGGCCGCCTCTCCGACGACCCCCGCATCCAGGCCCTCGTCGTCGCCTTCTGCTTCGGCGCCCTCCTGGAGGCCCTCGCCGGGTTCGGGGCGCCCGTCGCGATCTGCTCGGTCATGCTCGTCGCCCTCGGCTTCGACCCCGTACGCGCCGCCGTGGTCTCGCTGGTCGCCAACACCGCGCCGGTCGCCTTCGGGGCGATGGGCACCCCGGTGGTGACGCTGGCCCAGGTCACCGGGCTGCCGCTGGACGACGTCGCCTCCGTGGTGGGCCGCCAGACGCCCCTGCTGGCCCTCGTCGTGCCGCTGCTCCTGGTCGCCCTGGTGGACGGGCGGCGCGGACTGCGCGAGACCTGGATCCCCGCGCTGGCCTGCGGGGTCGCCTTCGCCGTCGCCCAGTTCGTCGCCTCCAACTACGTCTCCGCCCAACTCGCCGACATCGCCGCCGCCCTGATCGGCGCCGGTGCGCTGGTGGCCGTACCGCACTCCCGCCGGCCCGCCGCCGAGCCCGTACGGGCGTCCGTACTGACCGGCGAGCGCAGCGAGGAACTGGACGAGCGGGACTCCGCCCGTGAGGTCGTGCGGGCGTACGCGCCGTACGCGCTGATCGTCGCCGTGTTCTCGGTGGCGCAGATCCCGGCGGTCAAGGACTGGCTGGCCAAGGCCACGCAGTCCTACGACTGGCCGTTCCTGGACGTGCTCGACCCCGAGGGCAAGCCGGTCGGCGGCAACGTGTTCTCCTGGCCGATCGTCTCCACCGGCGGCACGCTCGTGCTCTTCGCCGGACTGGCCACGGCCGTCGTCCTCGGCGTGCACGCGCGCGTGGCGGTCAAGGAGTGGCTCGCGACCGTGCACGAACTGCGGTTCGCGATCCTCACCGTCACCTCGGTCCTCGCCCTCGCCTACGTCATGAACCTCTCCGGGCAGGCCGCCACCATCGGCCACTTCGTCGCCGCGGCCGGTGCCGGACTCGCCTTCCTCTCCCCGGTCCTCGGCTGGTTCGGCGTCGCCGTCTCCGGCTCCGACACCTCCGCCAACGCGCTCTTCGGCGCCCTCCAGGTGACCGCCGCGCGGGAGTCCGGCCTCTCGCCCGAGCTGCTGGCCGCCGCCAACAGCTCCGGCGGCGTCCTCGGCAAGATGATCTCCCCGCAGAACCTCACCATCGCCTGTGCCGCCGTCGGGCTCGCGGGCCGCGAGGGCGACCTGCTGCGCAAGGTGCTGCCCTGGAGCCTCGGCCTCCTGCTGGTCATGTGCCTGATCGTGGTCGGGCAGTCCACGGCGGCCCTGGGCTGGATGCTGCCCTGACCTGAGGGAACCTTCCGGGCGGCCCGCCGGTCCCTACGGGTAGTTTGTGGGCTCCGACAGGACTTTCAGGAAGGTTGGCCGTGGCTGCTGATCTGTCGCAGATCGTGAAGGCGTACGACGTGCGCGGTGTCGTCCCGGACCAGTGGGACGAGTCGCTGGCCGAGCTGTTCGGCGCGGCCTTCGTCGAGCTGACCGGCGCGGGCGCCATCGTGGTCGGCCACGACATGCGGCCCTCGTCCCCGGGCCTGTCCGACGCCTTCGCGCGCGGAGCGGCGGCCCGCGGCGCCGACGTGACCGGGATCGGCCTGTGCTCCACCGACCAGCTGTACTACGCCTCCGGCGCCCTCGGCCTGCCGGGCGCCATGTTCACGGCCTCGCACAACCCCGCGCGCTACAACGGCATCAAGCTGTGCCGAGCGGGCGCCGCCCCGGTCGGCCAGGACACCGGCCTCGCCGAGATCCGCGCCCTGGTGGAACGCTGGAGCGAGGTGGGCGCCCCGGAACCGTCCGCCCGCCCCGGCACGGTCACCCGGCGCGACACCCTGGCCGACTACGCCGCCCACCTGCGCTCGCTCGTCGACCTCACCACCATCCGCCCCCTCAAGGTCGTCGTCGACGCGGGCAACGGCATGGGCGGCCACACCGTCCCCACGGTCTTCGCCGGCCTGCCCCTCGACCTGGTGCCGATGTACTTCGAACTGGACGGCACCTTCCCCAACCACGAGGCCAACCCCCTCGACCCGGCCAACCTCGTCGACCTCCAGCAGCGCGTCCGCGAGGAGGGCGCCGACCTCGGCCTCGCCTTCGACGGCGACGCCGACCGCTGCTTCGTCGTCGACCAGGACGGCGCCCCCGTCTCCCCGTCCGCCGTCACCGCCCTCGTGGCCGCCCGCGAACTGGCCCGCAACGGCGGCAAGGGCACGGTCATCCACAACCTGATCACCTCCTGGTCCGTCCCGGAGGTCGTACGGGAGAACGGCGGCACACCGGAACGCACGCGCGTGGGCCACTCCTTCATCAAGGCCGAGATGGCCAGGACCGGCGCCATCTTCGGCGGCGAGCACTCCGCGCACTACTACTTCCGGGACTTCTGGAACGCCGACACCGGCATGCTGGCCGCCCTCCACGTCCTCGCCGCCCTCGGCGAGCAGGACCGCCCGCTGTCCGCCCTGGTCGCCGCCTACGACCGCTACACCGGCTCCGGTGAGATCAACTCCACCGTCGACGACCAGCAGGCCCGCCTCACCGCGATCCGGGCCGCCTACGAGGGCCGCGACGACGTCACCGTGGACGACCTCGACGGCCTCACCGTCACGTCGGCCGACTGGTGGTTCAACGTCCGCCCGTCCAACACCGAGCCACTGCTCCGCCTCAACGCGGAGGCCCGCGACGAGGCAACGATGACGAAGGTCCGGGACGAGGCACTGGCGATCATCCGGGCCTAGCCGCCGCGACGGGCAGTCGCGCCGCCCCACCCCGCCGCCGCTGCGGGCAGTCGTGCCTCCCCCAGTGCCTGAACGGCCTGGGAGGTACCCCCAGGCGGCACGGGTGGGCGCAGCGGCACCCGGCAGGCGCCGGTCCGCGAGACCCACCCCGGGGTCCCGGGACCGGCGGTACCCTGACCAGCACATCCACACACGCCCCATCGCCCCCGAAGGGAACCCCCATGCCGCTCGAAGCCGGCCTCCTGGAGATCCTCGCCTGCCCCGCCTGCCACGCCCCCCTCAAGGAGCAGGACGCGGAGCTGATCTGCACCGGCCAGGACTGCGGCCTGGCATACCCGGTGCGCGACGGCATCCCCGTCCTCCTCGTCGACGAGGCCCGCCGCCCCGAGTGACCGCCGGCCGGCGACCGGCAACCCGGCGACGACCCCGCACACCCGCACACCCCGCGCACTCGAACGAACGCCCCGGCGATCGGAGACCTGCCGCCATGCTCGACGAATCGCTCCTCGACGCCCCGGAGCGCCTCACCGAGGCCGACCGTCGCGGCCTGCTCCGCGGCGCCGCCGAGGCAGGCGCCCGCGTCCGCACCGCCGCCCGGCACGCCGCCGAAGCCGGCGTCGGCAACCTCAAGCCGGACGGCCGCCCCCGCGCCGTACTGATCGCGGGGCCCGGCGCCGCCGCCACCCACGCCGCCGACCTCCTCGGCACCCTCGCAGGGGCGGGCAGCCCCGTCACCCGCCTCGCCCCCACCGGCGTGGCCCCGGCCGCGGGCGCCCTGCGCTGGGAACTGCCCGGCTGGGCCGGTTCCGTGGACCTCCTGCTGATCGCCACCCCCGACGGCGCCGAGCCGGGCCTGTCCCTCCTCGCCGAGCAGGCCTACCGCCGGGGTTGCACGGTCGTCGCCGTCGCCCCCGCCCGCTCCCCGCTCAACGATGCGGTGAGCGCCTCGCGCGGCCTGTTCATCCCGATGGCGACCGCCCCCTACGACCACGACGAGCCGCTCGCCGGTTCCGCCCCGGGCGTCCTGTGGGCACTGCTCACGCCGCTCCTGGCCCTGCTGGACCGCACCGGCCTGCTCGAGGCGCCGCCCGAGGCCATCGACAAGGTCGCCGACCGCCTCGACCGGGTCGCCGAACGCTGCGGGCCCGCCATCGTGACCTACAGCAACCCCGCCAAGACCCTGGCGTCCGAGCTGGCCGAGTCCCTCCCCGTCGTCTGGACCGAGGGCACCTCCGCCGGACCCGCGGGCCGCCGCTTCGCGGCCGCCCTCGCCGAACTGTCCGGCACCCCCGCGGTCGTCGCCGACCTGCCCGAGGCGCTCGCGGCGCACAGCGCCCTGCTCGCCGGCCGACTCGCCGCGGGCGCCGACCCCGACGACTTCTTCCGCGACCGTGTCGAGGAACCGGCCGCCCTGCACGCGCGCGTGGTGCTGCTGCGCGACCGCCCCACCGGCGGCCTCACCGCCGCCCCCAACGCACGTGACCTGGCCCTCGGCCACGACACGCCGATCAGCGAGCTGGAACCGGAAGAGGGCGGCGAACTCGAGACCCTCGCCGAACTGATCGCCATCACGGATTTCGCCGCCGTTTACCTGGCGCTCGCCTCGGGAGCCTGACCCCGGCGCACCATCGCCCACGCACCCGCACGCACCGGCAGAGAGAGCCCATGGACCGCCTCGACAACACCGTCCGCCCCTACGCCTGGGGTTCCACCACCGCGATCCCGACCCTGCTCGGGACCGAGCCGACCGGCGAACCGCAGGCGGAGATGTGGATGGGCGCCCACCCCGGCGCCCCCTCCCGCACCGGCCGGGGCACCCTCGCCGAGGTCGTCGACGCCGACCCCGAGAAGGAACTGGGCGCCGCCTCCGTGGCCAGGTTCGGCCCCCGGCTGCCCTTCCTCCTCAAGCTCCTCGCCGCCGGTGCCCCGCTCTCCCTCCAGGTCCACCCCGACCTCGCCCAGGCCAGGGCCGGTTACGAGGACGAGGAGCGCCGTGGCGTCCCCCTGGACGCCCCGCACCGCAACTACAAGGACGCCAACCACAAGCCCGAACTGGTCTGCGCCCTCACCGACTTCGACGGCCTGTGCGGCTTCCGCGCCCCGGCCGAGACGGCCGACCTGCTCGACGGCCTCGGCGTCGCCTCCCTCAAGCCGTACGTCGACCTGCTGCGCGCCCAGCCCGAGGACGCCGCCCTGCGCGAGGTACTCACCGCGATCCTCACCGCCGACCCCGAGGACATGTCCCACACCGTCACCGAGACCGCGGCCGCCTGCGACCGCCTCGGCGGCGCCTACCGGCCCTACGCCGACATCGCCCACCACTACCCCGGCGACCCCGGCGTCCTCGCCGCGATGCTCCTCAACCACGTCCGGCTCCAGCCCGGCGAGGCCCTGTACCTCGGCGCCGGCATCCCGCACGCCTACCTGAACGGCCTGGGCGTCGAGATCATGGCCAACTCCGACAACGTCCTGCGCTGCGGCCTCACCCCCAAGCACGTCGACGTCCCCGAACTCCTGCGCATCGTCCGCTTCGAGGCGGGCGACCCCGGCATCCTGCGCCCGGAGGCCTCCCCCGACGGCGAAGAGGTCTACGACACCCCGATCGACGAGTTCCGCCTGTCCCGCTACGTCCTGCCCGAAGGCTCCGGCGCCCACGACCTCACCCTGCCCACGCCGCAGATCCTGCTCTGCACGGCGGGCACCGTAGGAGCGGGCGAACACGAACTGACCCCCGGCCGCTCCGTCTTCGTCCCGGCGTACGAAAAGGCCGAAGTGTCCGGAACCGGCACGCTCTTCCGGGCCACCGTGCGCGTCTGACCCGCGCCCGACGGGGCATCCGGCACGTCGGGGCCCGCACGGGCTGCAACAATGGCGCACCGCAAAGGAGGGGCAAAGCCGGTACTCACCGGCCGCGCCCCACCGGCGCACGGCCGCAGCCGAATCAGACGCAGTCGAAGCAGACGCAGGCGAAGGGACAACGCGACACATGAGCGCGTCAGGCGGAACCAGGGCGATCGTGGCGGCACTGCTCGCCAACCTCTCGATCGCGGTAGCGAAATTCGTGGCGTTCCTCTTCAGCGGATCGTCGTCGATGCTCGCCGAGTCCGTGCACTCCCTCGCCGACTCCGGCAACCAGGGCCTGCTGCTCCTGGGCGGCAAGCGCGCCCAGCGCGAGGCCACCCCGCAACACCCCTTCGGCTTCGGCCGCGAGCGCTACATCTACGCCTTCCTCGTCTCCATCGTGCTCTTCTCGGTCGGCGGCATGTTCGCCCTCTACGAGGGCTACGAGAAGATCAAGCACCCGCACGAACTGGAGCACTGGTACTGGCCGGTGGGCGTCCTGGTCTTCGCGATCATCGCCGAGGGCTTCTCCTTCCGGACCGCCATCAAGGAGTCCAACCCCCTGCGCGGCAAGAAGTCCTGGAAGGAATTCGTCCGCCACGCCAAGGCACCGGAGCTGCCGGTCGTCCTGCTGGAGGACCTCGGCGCCCTCGTCGGCCTGATCCTCGCCCTCGGCGGCGTCGGCCTCGCCCTGCTCACCGGCGACGGCGTCTGGGACGGCATCGGCACCCTGTGCATCGGCATCCTGCTCATCCTGATCGCGCTGGTCCTCGCCGCCGAGACCAAGTCCCTGCTGCTCGGCGAGGCCGCCGGCGTCGAAGTGGTCCAGCAGATCGAGGCAGCGGTCGTGGCCGGCGACACCGTCACCGGCATCATCCACATGCGCACCCTCCACCTCGGCCCCGAGGAACTGCTCGTCGCCGCCAAGATCGCCGTCCGGCACGACGGCACGGCCACCGAGATCGCCTCCGCGATCGACGCCGCCGAGTCCCGTATCCGCGAGGCCGTTCCGATCGCCCGCGTCATCTACCTGGAACCGGACATCTACAGCGAGTCCGAGGCCGCCAAGGGCCCCGACCCCGAGGCGACCCCCGGCGGCCCGACCACGTCGCCCGCCACCCACTGACCGCCCGCCCGCGACCGCCATCACCCCGCGTGAACGTCCGGAAGTGTTCGGAGGCGGACTGGGGACGGCGGGCGCCCGCGGTGTAGCTTGGGACGGAGCCAGACGTCGCTGCTGATGGCGGTCGGGCGGTCCAGGACGGACCGGCCGAGGGAGAGAGGGCCTCCGACGGACTGCGCTGCGCGTACGCGGGCATGCCTGTGTCCTCTTCTGGGCACCCCTGTGTCCGCCGCCGCGCAGGTCAGCCGTACCCACCTCGACCCAACCCGAGGAGCAGCCCGTAATGACGACTGTCGACAACCGACAGGACTTCAAGGTCGCCGACCTCTCCCTGGCCGCGTTCGGCCGCAAGGAGATCACCCTCGCCGAGCACGAGATGCCGGGCCTCATGGCGATCCGCAAGGAGTACGCCGAGGCCCAGCCGCTCGCCGGCGCCCGCGTCACCGGCTCTCTGCACATGACCGTGCAGACCGCCGTGCTCATCGAGACCCTGGTCGCCCTCGGCGCCGAGGTCCGCTGGGCCTCCTGCAACATCTTCTCCACCCAGGACCACGCGGCCGCCGCCATCGCCGTCGGCCCGAACGGCACGCCCGACAACCCGCAGGGCGTCCCGGTCTTCGCCTGGAAGGGCGAGAGCCTGGAGGAGTACTGGTGGTGCACGGAGCAGGCGCTGACCTGGCCGAACACCCCCACCGGCGGCCCGAACATGATCCTGGACGACGGCGGTGACGCCACCCTCCTCGTCCACAAGGGCGTCGAGTATGAGAAGGACGGCAAGGTCCCCTCGGTCGACACCGCCGAGTCCGACGAGCACCGCGTCATCCTCGAACTCCTCACCCGCACGGTCGGCGAGAGCCCGCAGAAGTGGACCCAGCTGGCGTCCGAGATCCGCGGCGTCACCGAGGAGACCACGACCGGCGTCCACCGCCTGTACGAGATGCACCGCGACGGCACCCTGCTGTTCCCGGCGATCAACGTCAACGACGCGGTCACCAAGTCGAAGTTCGACAACAAGTACGGCTGCCGCCACTCCCTGATCGACGGCATCAACCGCGCCACCGACGTCCTGATCGGCGGCAAGACCGCCGTCGTCTGCGGCTACGGCGACGTCGGCAAGGGCTGCGCGGAGTCCCTGCGCGGCCAGGGCGCCCGCGTGATCATCACCGAGATCGACCCGATCTGCGCCCTGCAGGCGGCGATGGACGGCTTCCAGGTCACCACGCTGGACGAGGTCGTCGACAAGGCCGACATCTTCGTCACCACGACCGGCAACAAGGACATCATCATGGCCTCGGACATGGCCAAGATGAAGCACCAGGCCATCGTCGGCAACATCGGCCACTTCGACAACGAGATCGACATGGCCGGCCTCGCCCAGACCCCCGGCATCGTCAAGGACGAGGTCAAGCCGCAGGTCCACACCTGGACCTACCCCGACGGCAAGGTACTCATCGTCCTCTCCGAGGGCCGCCTGCTGAACCTGGGCAACGCCACCGGTCACCCGTCGTTCGTGATGTCCAACTCCTTCGCGGACCAGACCCTGGCCCAGATCGAGCTGTTCACCAAGCCCGACGAGTACCCGACCGACGTCTACGTGCTGCCCAAGCACCTGGACGAGAAGGTCGCCCGGCTCCACCTCGACTCCCTCGGCGTCAAGCTGACCACGCTCCGCCCGGAGCAGGCCGACTACATCGGCGTCAAGGTCGAGGGCCCCTACAAGGCGGACCACTACCGCTACTGAGTCACCGGTTCCTCCGAGGCAGGCCCCCGCACCCCCGTGCCGGGGGCCTGCCCCATTGGCGCCGCGGCCGCGTCAGCGGCCGGACCAGCCCGTCACCACCCAGGACACCCATGCCCCGCGGCCGTTATTCGCTCCACGATCCGCACGACCACACCCCCCTCGCAGAAGAACACTTCCAATGCGCACCCGGCCCCTCCGGCTGGCGCTACGTCTCCCGGCTGACCACCCCCACCGGGGACCACTACGGCTCTGTCGACCTCGCCCTCGACGAACTCGGCCGCCCCATCCGCCTCGAACTGCACGCCGCCGACTGGCAGGTCCGCGGAGCCGCCATCGACGGCGTCACCTGGGTCCGGACCGACCCCACCGGAATCCACGCCACCGAAGGCAATGCGCGCGCCCACGCCTTCACCGGCACCTCTCCGGCCTTCCTCGTCGCCGTCACCCGTCTTCTGCGCCTCACCCCCTCGGAATCAGCCACCCGCGTACGCCTCGTCGCCCTCACCGACCCGGTCCTCGCCCCCCGCACCCTGGACCAGTCCTGGGCCTTGCTGAACAGAGAAGCACACGCCACTGACAACGGCCCCCTCACCGTGGACGAATACCAGGTCACAGCCCTGGACACGGGCGAGCAGCACGCCGTGCACATCGCCGGCGACGTCGTGCTCGCGGCCCCCGGGATCGAGCTGGAGGACCTGGAGACACCACCGTCCGTGTTCCCGTGAGCGGCCCCGTCCGGCCCTGCCTACGCCGGCGGTACGAACCCGGTTCCCGAGCGGCGGTCGGGCGGTACGTCCCGCGGCACCTCAGGGCGGCCCCCCGGTGACGTAGCGGGAGGCTGTGCGGTCGGCGGAGCAAGCGGCGGGGGAGGCGGGGCAGCGGGAGCAGGAGCGGTCGGTGCCACCGGCACCGACGCGGCAGCCCCGTCAGCCGCCTGAGCGCCGCCGAACGCCCGCCGGGCCTCCCGAGCCTGCCGTTCCTGCAGCACCGCCGCCAGATACGCGGGCGGCGGCACCTCCGGCGGCACCGGAGCCCCCGTACGCGCCGCCACGTCGGCGGCGAGCCGCTCGGCCATGGCCCAGCCGACCCGCGGATCCAGCTGACCCATCCGCGCCAGGTACTGACGGACGGCAAGCCACAGATCATCGGGCACCGCGGACAGGTCGAGCCCCGAGAACCGCCCCGCCAGCCAGGGTGGAGGCGGCGGCATGAAGCCCGCCGACGAGAACGGCACCCGCTCCCGCACGACGAGGGTGCCGGCGAACACGTCGCCGAGCCGCCGTCCCCGCGCCGACACCAGCGAGGCGACGCAAGCGATGACGCCGAGCGTCATGAGGATCTCGATCACCCCGATCAAGCCCCGCACCAACGAGTGCCGGAACCGGATCGGCCCGCCGTCGTCCCGCACCACCCGCAGCCCGCACGCCATCTTCCCGAGCGACCGCCCGTGGCTCAGCGTCTCGACGGCGATCGGCCCGCCCACCAGCACGAGGACGAAGGTCGCGATCGACAGCGCGGTCTGCGCCGCCACATCCAAGGACGCGGTGGCCGCCATCAGCGCGACGGTCACCGCCACGTAGACGGCCACGGCCACCGCCAGATCGAGCAGGACGGCCAGTGCCCTGCTGGGCAGCCTCGCGGGGCGCAGCTCCAGCGCCACGGCCTCGCCCGTCACCAGCTCGCTCACGCCCGCCGTCCTTCCCCTGACTGCCCCCGTCCCCGCCAGTCTGCCAAGCTGAGGACGCACCGCGCCGCAGTACGACAAGCTGATCCACGACGAGCCGCCGACGATAGCCGAGGAGCAGGCACACCGATGGACCTCGACGTCTTCGTCTCCGCCCACCGCGCGGAGTGGGACCGCCTCGACGCCCTCCTCCGGCGCCGGCGCCGTCTGACCGGTCCGGAGACGGACGAACTCGTCGCCCTCTACCAGCGCACGGCCACCCACCTGTCCCTGATCCAGTCCAGCGCGCCCGATCCCCAGCTGACCGGACGTCTCAGCCAACTGGTGGCCCGCGCGCGCAGTGTCGTGACAGGCACCCGACGCGCCTCCTGGCGCGACGTCACGCGGTTCCTGACCCAGCAGTTCCCGGCGGCCGTCTACCGCGCCCGCCACTGGTGGGTCCCCACCGCCCTCCTGTCGACCGCCGTCGCGGCCCTCCTGGGCTGGTGGATCGGCACCCACCCGGAGGTGCAGTCCACCATCGCCGCCCCGAGCGAACTGCGCGAGCTCACCCGCCCGGGCGGTCAGTACGAGACGTACTACTCGAGCAACCCGGCGGCCTCGTTCGCGGCACAGGTGTGGACGAACAACGCCTGGGCCGCCGCGCTCTGCCTCATCCTGGGCGTCTTCCTGGGACTGCCCGTCCTCTGGATCCTCTTCCAGAACATGCTCAACCTCGGTGTCGGCTTCGGTCTGATGTCGTCGGCCGGCCGCCTCGACACCTTCCTCGGCCTGGTCCTCCCGCACGGTCTGCTCGAACTGACAGCGGTGTTCGTCGCCGCGGGCACCGGTCTGCGCCTGGGCTGGACCCTGATCGACCCGGGCCCACGTACCCGGCGCATCGCCCTCGCCGAGGAGGGCCGGGCCGCCATCGGCATGGCGGTCGGCCTCGCCCTCGTCCTCTTCGTGTCCGGCGCCATCGAAGGTTTCGTCACCCCGTCCGGCCTGCCCACCTGGGCCCGCATCGCCATCGGCGTCGTCGCCGAGCTGGCCTTCCTGTCCTACGTCTACGTTCTGGGCGGCCGTGCCGTACGCGCCGGCGACACGGGTGACGTCGAACCCGCTGAACGCAGCGCCACGGTGCCCACGGCCGCCTGATGTGCATCCACCCCTGACGAGCTGCTACTGTCCTCTTCGTTCCCGCAAGAGCCGTTGACACGGAGCGAGCGGGGAGGTAGATTCGAACAGTTGCCTGGAGACGGGTTCACCCCAGAGGGCAACAGTGAACATCTACGAGCTTCTCCGAATCAACGAATTCGACGAAGCACTCTCCCGATGAATCGGAAACGAAGGCCGGTAAGACCGGCCTGAAAGTTCTGATAAAGTCGGAACCGCCGGAAAGGGAAACGCGAAAGCGGGAACCTGGAAAGCACCGAGGAAATCGGATCGGAAAGATCTGATAGAGTCGGAAACGCAAGACCGAAGGGAAGCG